>NZ_JBBALR010000031.1:0-1387 GCF_040402895.1 Flavobacterium sp. | reverse complement strand
TAAAGGTAAAAAACAATCTTTTCAATTTAGAGCAGATATCTTAAACTTCACAAACTTATTAAATCATAATTGGGGTGTTTCAAAAAGAGTAACAAATACACAAATATTATCGGTAAGTCAAGCACCAAGTGCTGCAAATAATTTTATTCCAGGTTTTCAAATGTCACAACAAACAGATGAGAATGGAAAAAGATATTTAACAAAAGATACCTTGTCTAACAATTCATCCGTTTTTGATGTTTGGCAAGCACAATTCACATTAAGATATACATTCGGAAAATAATAGTAATAAATAAAACAATTTAAACATGAAACTAATTAATAAAATATCAAAAGTATTTGCAGTAGTAACTGTAGCTTTATTATCATTTTCTTGTGAAAGTGATAAAGAAAATTTAATTGAAAAATATCCTACAATAGTAGAGATACTTGACGCTGATGCTGGAAATTTCAGTATCTTAAAAGCTGCCTTAGTAAAAACAGATTTACTAAATACGTTTAGAAATCCAGGATCATACACAGTATTTGCTCCTAAAAACAGTGCTTTTATTGCGGCAGGAATAACGGAAGGTACAATTGCGGCTACTACAGCAGCTGCTGACATTGCTGCATTAAGAAGAACATTACAATACCACGTATTATCAGTTGGAACACTTTCTACTGATTTTCCATCAAATGGTTATATTTCTTCTTTTTCTCCTTATGGAACATCAACTTCAGTTACTATCAGTTTACACACTAACAAAACAAATGGTGTGGTGCTAAATGGAGGAAATGCTAATGGGGGCGCAACTGTTTTACAGGCGGATATTAATGCAAGTAATGGGGTAATACATGTAATTAGTCATGTGTTAAGTATTCCAAAAGTACACAACTTAATTATTGCCAATCCAGATTTGTCAAGTTTAGTAGGTGTATTAACATCAGCGCCACAAGCAGCTATATTAACTGATGTGACTACAACTGCAACTGGAGCTACTTCAGCATTATCACGTACGGTTTTTGCACCAACTAATGCTGCATTTACAAGTGCTTCGTTTTTAACAGGACAATCGGACGCAAATATTACAAAAGTTTTAAGATACCATTTAGTAAATAATAATCTTAGAGCTAGTTCAACAACATCATTTGCTTCAACTGCTCAAATAATTAACACACAATTAACTGGTCCACAACAAACTATTGCTATTGCAGCTGGAACGGTTAAAATTGCTGATATCACAACAGTTAATGCAACTATTAAAACAATAAACATTCAAGGGACAAATGGTGTAGCGCACATCATTGATAAAGTATTACAACCTACTTTATAATATAAACCTTAAATATACCAAACCGTTCCAATTGATTTTGGAACGGTTTTTTTTTATCTTATAAAATCATACAT
>NZ_JBBALR010000030.1:0-1434 GCF_040402895.1 Flavobacterium sp. | reverse complement strand
CCCCAAAACCCCAAAACCCCATAATAGTGATACAATTCTTGAAAATAAATAATCAATTTGGGCACATAAAAATTAACCATTTATAATAATTATTCTTGCTCAGTTTTTCGACATAAAAGTGGCGTGGAGCAATTTCATGCCACTTTCTTGGTGGCGTGGATCCAATTTCACGCCACTCCACACCACAAAAATGTCGTGAAATCATCAGTTAAGGTATGAGTTGGCTCACAAATGGGAATTTTTTTTAAAACTTTATTAAAGTTAACTCTAACCATACTAGTTAGATTCGTCGTGAAAGCGCGCATCTTTTAATTAGGTGGGAAGGATTTGAATCCTTTGGGTTTGTTTGAAATTTGAAATTTTAAACCTAATTAATTAACATTTGTTTGTTTAGTGAAATTTAATGTTTTCAGCAGAAAAGACAACAGAACCCACCAAGATGAAAGAGTAAAGTACCTAGAAACTATTGCTACCAAACAAAGATTTAGCATATTCTGATATGGAAAAGCAATTAGATGAGTCTTCAAGCCTCAGTTGTGGTAGCAGTTTGGTTTTTTGCAGAACCTAAATAAAAGAAAGCCAGAATATGTCAACCAAAAGGACAACAATACAGCGCAGCCGCCCATAAGCTGCGCAAAAAAAGGATTCAACCAAAAAAGGTGTTTCTCTTATAAATAAAATCTTTACAACAGAGAAAGAGATTGACAGACGATTTGATATCATTACTAAAGAGCTTGAAAAAAACTATGAATAATACATAGTAAAGCATGTTCGCAACAGCAATAGAACATTTGATCTTGGTGCTCCATTTACAGCACCCAGAAGAAAGAAATTCAAATTATCAAGGAGAATGAATGAGCGTATTGCAATGAAGCTTCTTAAAGTTAAGAAAAAAGAAGAAACAGATAAACAAATAAGGGTAAAAAACGAAAGCCAACGTGTTGTGTTTTGCAGCAACCTAAACTGCTTCAATGAGATTTAAAGTTTAAAAACTGAATCTCTTAAAAACGAACGCTTGATAGAACAACAAGCTAAAGAGATAGCTAGTTTGAAACTAGAAAAAGAATAATATTTGAAATTTATTTCAGAGTAACAGGCCCCGTGCGAGCGGCTGCTTGATAGTACTCTTGTTCGTCTAAAGAAAACAAACAAGTATTGGTACTATTAAGTTGATACTTCTGATTAAATTAACTGTCAATTTAGAGCATTGTATAAAAATTCGGCGGTGTATTAATGTAGCTGTTGTTAATTTATGTTAATAAGGCGCAAATGCGAATTTTATTTGTCTTTGACCCCAAGGCCGGTCGATGCCCCTCCGTTGAATTCTAAGGGTTAAAATTGTTGATAATTTGTAATTGGAATATATTAATTAATTGAGATGATTATTTATTTTCAAGAATTGTATCACTATTATGGGGTTTTGGGGTTTTGGGG
>NZ_JBBALR010000029.1:0-1505 GCF_040402895.1 Flavobacterium sp. | reverse complement strand
GCTCAAGATATAAGAGCACAGTTTATTAAATTAAGTTAATAAGATAGCCATTAGTTTATAGTACTATATCAGATTTAGTTTCTTGTATGTTGATATGCTTTTGAGCCTGTAACCTTCACTTTTAGTTGGTGTTGACAAATTTTATATTAATCATATTAATAAAATGTCTCGAAAACTTTTCAATTATTTGGTGAGAGATCCCTAGTATCGATGCTTCATCCTAAGCGATGATCACGTCTTTAGATGCCAGTTATGCAATTGCGATGTTATTGCGACGAAAAAATCGAAGCTTCTTCAGCATATTAAAACAGGAAAACATTCTTTTTAATATTTAAACGAAAAGGTTGATTTAATGCAAAAGGAAATTAAGGAACTCCGTTACGAGACATCCTTATTTCATAAATCGCTATCCCAAACTCAAACTTCTAAAGCATCGGATTTAATATCATCACCTAGCATTTAATAATCTCTATTGATACCAATAAATTAAAATCAGGACTGGAAGCACAAATTAAAATACAAATATGCAAACTCAAAAAGTACAAGAGACAACTATTCATCTCAAATAAATTCTTTTAATAATTGGCTGAATAATAAAAATATTTCTGAGGATTCTGCAACTTAATTCAATGCTGAAAACTATTTGCTTGAAGAAATTATAGATAAAAGATTAAGCAAGTCAAAACTAGAACTTTCTGTGGCTGCTCTGAATTTTCGCTTTGGTGAAGTTGAAAACAAATTTACATTAAAAGCCGCAAAATACAGAGGAGGAGAAAATAGACGACCCCATTTCGCATATTCACACGAGCAACTTTCTTAGATATTTGAAAAACTTCCACCAAAACTTTCAATTGCAGCACGTCTTTAGTATGAAATCGCTGGTAGGCTGCAAGATTTGGCATTTTTTGATTCGAAATAAATTATACGACAACATCCGAAAGTTGAAAATGCATGGATTGTTGAATTACCCCCCTTGAAAACTTCAGCAAAAAGAACTGTGTTCATAAGCAAAGAACTAAAGGATTAATTACCAAATGGTCGACTATTTCCTGACATCTTCAATACACATACCCTTGAGAAGCGATTTAACGATGCATTTAAAAAACATTTATAAAATTTTGATGAGAGAGGAAATATTCACACGCATAATTTTAGGGTTTCCAAAGCCACCCACATGTCGGAACAAAAAGTTCCACTGCAGTAGATAATGCATTATTTGGGACATAAAAAATTAAATACGACTTAAAAATATCTAAAAGACATAGTTATTGATGATACAGTTGTTCAACAGATGATCAAAGGCAATGGCGGAATAAAAAAGCGGAGAAATTCGAAGCAAGACGGCGCATTTTTGTAAAAAAAATTTCAAACTGATGGGTCGAAAAAGAAAGTCAAGGATCTCAACTTTGAAGACAAACCAAGCAAAGAATCTGTGTAATTAAGGAGCGAGACTATTGAACAAATTAATAAAGGAAAGTAAAGAACTTTAACTGATATGGTCCTTA
>NZ_JBBALR010000028.1:0-1612 GCF_040402895.1 Flavobacterium sp. | reverse complement strand
CCAAGGACCCTCTGATTAACAGTCAGATGCTCTAACCAACTGAGCTAAGAAGGAATAACCTAATAGGTTAAGTATGTTTTTGCTAAAATTTTTGCTCCCTCTCTTGGGCTCGAACCAAGGACCCTCTGATTAACAGTCAGATGCTCTAACCAACTGAGCTAAGAAGGAAGTTGCATGTTTATTTTAGCGAGTGCAAATATAATTGAATTTTTATTCTATCAAAAATATTTAAACACTTTTTTGTTTTAATTTACTAATTTGTCTAAAATCAACTGATAAATGTCTTTTCCAAACGTTAATGCCATTAAGGAGAGTAGAAAAATCATTCCTCCCGTTTGCACGTAACCCGCCGCTTTGTCTGATAATTTTTTACCAGTAATCATTTCTACTATAGTAAACAAAGCATGTCCGCCATCTAAACCTGGAATAGGTAATAAGTTCATAAAGGCTAAACCTATTGAAAACAAAGCCGTGAAATTCCAAATAAATTCCCAATCCCACGAATCAGGTAATTGACGTGCAATTCCAATTGGACTTTTAACCTGTTTGTAAGCACCCGTTGCAGGTTTTAATATCAATTTAAATTGTTTCACATTATAAACTAACAGTTGATACGATTCTTTTACTGCGGCCGAAACCGACTCGCTAAAAGAAAGCTTGTTTGTAATTTGAAAATCAAATTTATCTTGAATTTTAGGTACAAACCCTAATTTACCTTCACTATTAACTTTTGCTCTTAGCGTTACTAACTTAGAATTTCTTTCAACAACTATATTAATCGAATCGTTTTTTAAACTTTTTAAGTCTTCTGCAAAAACATCAAAATAACTAAATTGTTTGCCGTTTACAGATTGGATTACATCGCCTTTTGCTAATTTAGCATTAGCCGCTTCAGATTTTGGAGTAACAGAATCGACAGCAATCTTTGAAATTCTTGGTTGTATAAAATTTTTCCCTTCGCCACCTAAAATTTCACCTTTTTGTTCATCAGTTAAATTTAATTTAACTTCGGTTCCGTTTCTGTCTATAATCACTTCATCACTCAATAAAACATCAATTACCGCCCAATTAAATTTTGGTTGTAAGGTACCGTCAATAGACACTATTTTATCTCCGTTTTTAAACCCTACACTTTGTCCAATTTTGCCAAAAGCCAATCCGTTTTTCTGAATTTTCTCTGTAGAAATATATTTTTGTCCTACTGTAGAAAACATTACGGTATAAATAAACCAAGCTAATAGTATGTTTACAATTATCCCACCTAGCATCACAATTAAACGTTGCCAAGCTGGTTTGGAACGAAATTCCCAAGGTTGCGGCTCCTGTTTCATTTGATCGGCATCCATACTTTCATCGATCATTCCAGAAATTTTTACATAACCACCTAATGGCAACCAACCAATTCCCCATTCGGTTTCGCCGATTTTTTTCTTCAATAATGAAAAGCCAACGTCCATAAACAAATAGAATTTTTCTACTCGCATTTTAAACATTTTTGCTGTTATATAGTGTCCAAATTCATGAAGAATTACTAAAACCGATAATATAAAAAGTATTTGTGCTACTTGAATCATTGTAATTTTGATTTGTATTTAAAAAGCAAAAGTAAGGT
>NZ_JBBALR010000027.1:0-2160 GCF_040402895.1 Flavobacterium sp. | reverse complement strand
TCGCCTTACTTTTTAATATTATTTTATGGTTACCCTATTTTTTTATGAAATTTTTATGAAATAAGCCTTCTGAAGTTTCAAGTTTTAAATAATGAACACCACTTGAAAGTCCAGAAATATCAAGAATATTTTTGAAATCTGTTTTTAAAAGTTGCCCTAAATTATTGTAAATTTCCACTTTGTATAACGTAACATTATTCGGGAATTGTATGGTTAATTCGTTTTCTGAAGGAACTGGATAAACAGAAATCGCGGAGTTCATATCAAAATTTTCAGTACCTAATGTAGCCGTATTGTTTTTAGAAATAATATGTTTGTTTGGGTCAAAAGCAACGCCAGTTACTACAAACGGAACCGATACTATAAACTCTTGAGCATTGTTGGTATTATTTACTACAACGTCTACTACTTGTGAGCCACTTCCTGTTAATCTAATCTCTAGAGGCATTTCAAAAAAAGAAACACTAGCGTGGGATTGCGTTTGATTTACAATAATTTTTGCTTGTCCAGCGCCCCAATTTTGAGCTGTAATAGTATAAGTGGGATACCCTTGATTGTACAACCAATCGTTAAAAAATTCCGTTAAACTATTGCCATTATCGGCTGCTTCTAAATGCGATTTTAAATTCGCTGTAACGGCATATCCGTAGGCTAAAGCAGGATCCGCTAAATAACTTTTTAATGCTTGAAAAAATTTCACATCTCCCAATTTCCAACGCAACATATGAGTAATCATCGAGCCTTTATTGTATGTTAATCGGGAACTAAAAATTCGATTTACATTTAATGCTTCTAAATCTGTTAAATAAGTAGCCCCAGAAAGTGAAGATGTTATGTTATTTATCTTATTATTCTTCCAAGTTACAAAATTAGTAGCCCCGTCTTGCTCATGAACCAAACCAGACATATATTCTGTTAATCCTTCATTTAACCAAATGTCTTTCCAAGTGCCACATGTGATTTTATTACCAAACCAATGGTGAGCTAATTCATGTGAAATTAAGTCCCTCCCAAAACTTCCCATTGAGGAAACCGTTGTATGTTCCATGCCGCCTCCCCAACCAAATTGAGCATGACCATATTTTTCATTTCTAAATGGATAAGGTTCTAACAAACTTTCAAATAAATTCATAATTCCAGGAGTTACATCCAACTGGTTTTGAATTGTAGTTGTATTAGATTCTGGATATAAATAATTTATAATTGGAAAATAAGGGGAAGCCACCGTTCCTAAACCTGCTTGCTGATTATATACTACATAATTGGTTATGTTTAAAACAATTAAATAGGCAGGAATTGGAAATAAATGCCTAAAATGTGTAGTGGCATTGGCACCTGTTACAATTCTGCTCTGTTGTAGCCCGTTCGAAACACTATTGAAAGCAGAAGGCGCCGTTATATACATATCAAAACTATTGATTTTATCATTTAAATCTTGCTTACATGGCCACCAATCTCTAGCACCAAAAGGTTCTGAAAGGGTATAAATTATAGGCGTCCCATTATGTGTACTTCTTGTAAATGCACCTTCAGCAGTTGGCGGAATACCCGCATAAGTAATTATTACTGAGGCGCTAGTTCCTGTAGAAATGGTACTCGGAAAAGTAATGTTTAATTCGTAATTACTTTGAGAAAAAGTTAAATTCGTGCTATTCATGGTAACGGAACTCACTACTAACTGAGTAGCCATATCAAAAGTAATAGAACTCATATTTGCTAAAGCAGTAAACGTAGTTTTTACTACACCACTAATCGCAGCTGGAGAATTGTTCGGGTTAACTGTAAAACGTAATTCATGGTAGGTAACATCATAGTTTTGTGTGTTCGGATTTACTTGAACATTCATCGTTGAAGCTGCCGATTTTGATTCGGATTCCACCATTTTATCAAATTCTAATTCCGTAGTTTGAGAAAAACTGAAAGTGGTAGATAAAACAAAAATGAATTGAATAATATTTTTCATTATTATTATTTTAAAAGCACGAAAATAGTTATTTTTTTTTAATCTTTAATCACAGTTTACATTTCTACACATTCTTTTCTAAAAAATTTACAACAATTTCTTACATTTGCTTTCCAAAAACAAACAAACATGTTACAAATACATTTTATTAGAGAAAACAAAGAAGAAGTAATTACGCGTTTAGCGAAAAAAAACTT
>NZ_JBBALR010000026.1:0-2313 GCF_040402895.1 Flavobacterium sp. | reverse complement strand
CGATACAAGTATTCCATTTTCATTTGATCTACCACAATTCCAACCACTAATTTTGGTTTTTCTTGTGCATTTAAAAAAGTACTGAACACTAAAAATCCTAAAATCAGTTTTTTCATTTTATATAAATTTAAATGTTTAATTTTTATTTTCTAATAAGGGTACAAATTTGAAATCTCCAAATTCGGTTTTTTCAAATTGTGTTTCGTTTTTCCTTACTAATAAAGTCATTATTTGTTCGTTTTCTCCTACTGGAATAACTAATCTTCCACCTATTTTCAATTGCGACATTAATGCTTGTGGAACTGATGGCGCACCTGCCGTTACAATTATACCATCAAACGGGGCATAATCTGGTAAACCTTTATAACCATCGCCAAAGGATAGCAATTTTGGAATAACATTTATGCTTAATTTAGAAAGTAGGTTTTTGGTTTTTTTAAATAATTCATTTTGTCGTTCAACAGAATATACTTTAGCTCCCAATAAACACAAAACGGCTGTTTGATATCCACTACCCGTTCCTATTTCTAAAATTTTATGATCTTTTTCTACTTGTAATAATTCCGTCTGAAAAGCTACTGTATAAGGTTGTGAAATGGTTTGGTCCGCTCCAATCGGAAACGCTTTATCTTGATAGGCAAAATTTTCAAAACTAGAGTCAATAAACAAATGACGGGGAATTTTAGCAATAGTGTCTAAAACATTTTTATCCGTTATTCCTTTTTCCTTTAATTGTTTTACTAGCAGATTTCTAAGCCCTTGATGTTTATTAGTATCTTTCAATTTATGGTGTAAATTAGTGATGTAAAATTAGATGGAATTTTATCAAAAACAAAAATAAAATTCCAATATATTTTAAAAAAATTTAAACTAATATTCATCGTTACCATATTTGAATTTGAAATTTTTAATATTGAGATTTCTTAATTGGTATTTCTTATTTTATTACTATTTTTGATGAAATTTATTTTTATGTTAAAAGTCGGAGTTTTAGGTGCTGGTCACTTAGGAAAAATACATTTACGTTTACTAAATCAGTCTGAAAAATACGAATTAGTTGGTTTTTTTGATCCTTTTGAGGAAAATGCTACTAAAGTTGCTGCTGAATTCGGTTATAAAAAATTTGATTCTATAGAAAGTTTAATTGCCTCAGTTGATGTGGTAGATATTGTTACACCAACTATTCAACACTTCGAATGTGCCAAAATGGTAATCGAAGCTGGAAAACATATTTTTATAGAAAAACCAATCGCTACAACGGTTTCAGAAGCAGAAGAAATTATTGCTTTAGCTACTAAATATAATGTAAAAGGTCAAGTGGGTCACGTGGAGCGTTTCAATCCAGCTTTTACAGCTGTGAAAGATAAAATTGACAAACCTATGTTTATAGAAACGCATCGCTTGGCAGAGTTTAATCCGCGCGGTACAGATGTTCCAGTGGTTTTAGATTTAATGATTCACGATATTGATGCGATTTTGAGCGTGGTAAAATCGAAAGTAAAAACGGTTAATGCCAGTAGCGTTGCCGTAATTTCAGATTCTCCAGACATTACCAATGCGCGTTTAGAATTTGAAAACGGTTGTGTAGCAAACATAACAGCGAGTAGAATTTCAATGAAAAACATGCGTAAATCACGTTTCTTTCAAAAAGACGCTTACATTTCTGTAGATTATTTAGATAAAATTTGCGAAGTAGTTCGTATGCAAAACGCCCCAGAAACACCAGGTGATTTTGATATGATTTTGCAAAATGCAGAGGGTGTGAAAAAACAAATTTATTTCGATAATCCAAACGTACATCCAAACAACGCTATTTTAGATGAATTAGAATCGTTTGCAGATGCAATTAACAATAATACAACTCCTATTGTAACATTAGAAGACGGAACAGAAGCGTTGCGAGTTGCGTATCAGATTATTGATTCAATCGGAAAGTAAATTAGACAAATTAACAAAAATATATTTTTACAAAATGAAACAAATAGCCGTAATAGGATCAGGAACCATGGGCAACGGAATTGCTCATACATTTGCACAAGCAGGATTTACCGTGAAATTAATTGATATTTCTGAAAAATCATTAGAAAAAGGAATGGCAACTATTGCCGCTAACTTAGACAGAATGGTTACTAAAGGAAGCATCACAGAAACTGACAAACATAAAACCATTTCAAATATTATCACCTACACGGATATCAAAGATGGTGTGGTGGGTTGCGATTTGGTTGTGGAAGCCGCTACTGAAAATGTAGCACTTAAAATGAATATCTTTAAGCAATTAAGTGATATTTGCGACCATAATGTAATTTTAGC
>NZ_JBBALR010000025.1:0-2457 GCF_040402895.1 Flavobacterium sp. | reverse complement strand
GGGCTACTCCACCGAAGTCAATGGCCTGATGGAAACAGAAGAATTGACACCCAATACGGATTTGCAAATAATTTAGTAGATGACAATATTGGGATTGGACTTACTGTATTAAATCATAGAGAAGTATTTACAGATTATAATTTTTTTCAAATTAACGGCGCTTTTTCATACCGAGTAGACATCAATAGGGATTGGCGACTTAGATTGGGTATAGAAGGTGGATATGGAAGAAAAGATTTTAATTTTGGCAATCTTCTATTAGAAGACCAAATTAACATCAATACAGGTGCCATTTCTGGAAGCAGTATCGACCCTGGATATCAAAAAAACAAAAACAATATTAATTTTGTAGATTTTTCAGCTGGTGTATTAGTAGACCAAGAAAACGCTTGGTTTGGAGCCACATTGAAACACCTCGGTAGACCAGATATTTCTTTTACTGAAAATGGCAATGTACCTTTAGATTTGTATTTCACCTTACATGGCGGGTATTTCTTTGAATTAAATAATACCCCTTTCATGATATTACCACAAGATTCCAATCTATTATTTTCGTTCAATTACATGAGACAATCACAATATAACAGGTTAGATTTTAGTACTTCATTAGAAATGAACACTTTTGCTTTTGGAATAATTGCTTCTACCAATCCAGAAGGAAAAAGCCCAAATAGTCATGTTTTAACTTCATTAAATCCCTTTGTTTCTATGCGAGCTGGCGAATTCAAATTGGGGTATTCCTATGACTTAAATACTTCAAAATTGGGAAATGGTCAAGGTGTACATGAACTTTCTTTAACCTGGCAATCAAGCTACACGTGTAGAGATTGCGACAATTATAAAATGAAATTAAAAAGAATTTAATTAATAATTGACATTCAAATCATAAATCTTGTCACACATAAACAAACGTTATAATTTTTATTTAAAATGTTAAAATTAACATAATTGTAATGTGATAAATTACTTTTGTTAAAGTGTATTCTATTAATTAATTGGATTATAAAAAATAAAATATGAAAAAATTAGTACTATTTATTATTGGAGTTACATTTCAAATATCAAGCGCTCAAATCATTAATTTTCCTGATTTAAATTTTAAAAATGCCTTGTTGGACTTACCAATTAATTACGATTCCAATGGTACCATTTTTCCAATGATTGATTTAAATAATGACGATGAAATTACACAAGCCGAAGCACAATTAGTGCAAAAATTAAACCTTTCTTATGCAGAACTAAACGACCTTACGGGTCTTCAATTTTTTATTAACCTAAGAAGTTTTGACTCGTTATTTTTTAACGGATCAAGTTTTAATTTTCCTGGTTTAATTAACCTTGAAAACCTAACATTATCAAATGCGGTAACCGGACAAAGCAATTTAGTTACTATCAATCTTTCAAGTAATATAAATTTAAAAACAGTTTCTTGTTATACAAATGCAAACACAATAAATTTAAGTAATTTAACCCAGTTAACCAACCTTACGTTGTATGGTAATTTTACATCTTTGAATATAAATGATTCAGAAAATTTATTGTTTTTAAATATTTCTGCCCCACTAAATTCTCTTAATTTAAGCAACAATACCAAATTAATTAATATTAATCTTGCTGGTACTACATTTTCAAATTTAGACCTTAGTGCATGTCTAAATCTTGAAATAATTGAAGTATCAAATGGTGAAATGCAAACCTTAAATTTAGGGAATCTAAAACATGTTAGGTATTTATTTGTACCAAATAATAGATTGACTTCTTTAAACGCAAATAATTTTTTTAATTTAGAATTTATTAACTGTCAAAACAACCTATTAACTAATTTATTTTTAGAAAACGGAACCATCGAGCAATCAATTGATTTTAGTGGAAATCCAAATTTAGCATCGATTTGTTGTGATGCAAACGAGATTGTATACATTCAAAATGATTGCAATATTCTGGGTTATAACTCAACCGTTTCTAACTGTACTTCATCTGCAAGACAAATTTCAATGTTTCCTAACCCTGTAAAAAATCAATTACATCTTAGTGCGGGTGAAAATATTGAAAAAGTAGAATTTTTTACAAGTCATGGATTATTAATCATGACCTCAACTGATGCAAATAATCCAATTGATATGGAAAATATTCCTTCTGGAATGTATTTTATAAAGGTATATGTCGCCAATGATGTAACCGAAATGAAAGTAATCAAATTATAATTTGACTAAGTTTTTAACAGATTTTTTCTTGTTATGATTGGACTTTTGTTACTATTTTATTGAGGTTTGAAGGTTTTTTTGTTAAAATAATAACTAAATTGTTGTAGATAATAATCAAAAAAATCTTCGAGTGGATCTGCTTAAAATAAAGTGGTAATTGCTAAAAAGAGAGAACAGTATTTGAAATGAGAAATAAAAATGCATAAAAAAACCCGAAACTTACGTTTCAGGTTTTGTTGCGGAGAAAGAGGGA
>NZ_JBBALR010000024.1:0-2476 GCF_040402895.1 Flavobacterium sp. | reverse complement strand
ACAAGTTCACTGATATCTTGGTCTAATCTTATTTTCTTTTCTGCAACCAATTGCATAATAGCAGTGGTGGTGAAAGATTTAGAGATGGATGCGATTCTAAATATGGACGCATTGGTCAATGGCAATTGTTTTTCAACATCTTTAAAACCAAAGGAATGATTGTAGATGACTTTATTATTTTTCACCACAGCAACAGATAGCCCAACCACAGGGCTGGATTGCATGATGGACTGAATAGCAGCTTCTGCTTTTTCCGATTGCGCAAATGCTTGATTTACCGAAACCAGCATTAAGCCAGTCAATAGGGTGGTTTGAAGTATTCTTTTCATCCTTCAATTTAAGTTTATTTTTTCATTTCCCAAATTCATCGTAATTTTACGATTAATATGGGAACTACTAAAACCAAAGACTATTCAGCTCAGGAATTAAGCATTGCAAAATATGCTAAAGCCCTTTCTCATCCTGCTAGGGTGGCCATTTTGAATGTATTACTAAAACGCCAGTCTTGTATCTGTGGTGCTATTGTAGATGAGCTGCCACTTTCTCAAAGTACTGTTTCTCAGCATTTAAAAGAATTGAAAGCAGCTGGCCTCATTAAAGGTGATATCGATGGTGTTTCTGTATGTTATTGTATTGACGAAAAAGAATGGGCGAAAGTAAAAAATCAGTTAGGGCTATTATTAGACAAATTGACTTTGCCTGCCAGCAAATGTTGTTGAACTCAAGTTTAAAAAAATTCAAAAAAAATTAAAATAAAATTTATGCAAACCGAAGAACAATTAAAAGAAATCGTAAGACAAAAGTACAGTGAAATTGCGCTACAAGACAAAGCCGATAATATGGCTTCTTGCTGTGGTGCTGGTGGATGTTCTACAGAAGTGTACAATATCATGTCCGAAGATTATACAACTTTAGAAGGATACAATGCCGATGCCGATTTAGGTCTTGGCTGCGGCTTGCCAACGCAGTTTGCAAGAATTAAAAAGGGGGATGTTGTGATTGACTTAGGAAGTGGTGCCGGAAATGATTGCTTTATTGCACGCCATGAGACTGGCGAGACAGGCAAAGTGATTGGTGTTGATTTTACACCTGCCATGATTGATAAAGCAAGAGCCAATGCAGAGATCAGAGGATTCAATAATGTAGAATTTAGACAAGGAGATATTGAGCATATGCCTATTACTGCAAATACCGCAGATGTGGTAGTGAGTAATTGTGTATTGAATTTAGTACCGAATAAAGATGCTGTTATCAAAGACATTCTTAGGGTACTTAAGCCTGGCGGTCATTTTAGTATTTCTGATGTGGTCTTAGTAGGCGCATTACCAGAGGGGTTAAGAAAGGATGCCGAGATGTATGCGGGTTGTGTTGCAGGTGCGATTCAAAAAGAAGTTTACATGGAATTGATTCATGCAAATGGATTTGAAAATATAACAATTCAAAAAGAAAAACCAATCGTGATTCCTGATGATATTTTAATCAATTATTTATCTCAAGACGAAATCAATCAATTTAAAACCGGATCAACAGGCATTTTTAGTGTCACTGTTTTTGCACAAAAACCATTGACAGAAAATAAATGTGTGCCAGGTGGAGGTTGTTGTTAAATTATTAGACTATGAAAAATATTTTAGTATTATGTACAGGCAATAGCTGCCGCAGTCAATTAGCAGAAGGTTATTTAAAATATTTTGCTGGCGACAAAGCCAATGTGTATAGCGCTGGTGTAGAAACACATGGGGTGAATCCAAAAGCAATTGCCACCATGCAAAAGGATGGCATTGATATCTCCAATCATACTTCTAACAATATCTTAGAGTATACTGGTATTGAATTTGACTATGTGATTACCGTATGCGATAATGCCAAAGAGCGTTGCCCCTACTTTCCAACAAAGGCGCAAAAATTTCATTATAATTTCCCCGATCCAGCAAAGGCTACAGGAACAGAGCAGGAAATTGAAGCCGCTTTTGATTCAGTGAGAAATTTAATCAAAGATTACTGTGCAGAATTTGTAAAGAATAATTTGGTACCATAAATTGATTTTGACATAATTGCAATAAAGGCTTTATAGTATTATCTTTATTATAATTAGAATGATTTAATAATGGATATAGCAAATGCATACAATAGTTGGTCATCTCAATACGATACCAATGACAATAAAACAAGAGACCTTGAAGCTTTGTCCCTACAAAAAATACTTGTAGGAAAATCATTCAAGCATTGTTTAGAAATTGGTTGTGGCACTGGTAAGAATACTGCCTGGCTTTTAAGCATCTGTGATCAAATCACTGCCATTGATTTATCTAAGGGCATGCTTGATATTGCAAAAAATAAAATCCAGTCGGATAAAGTAAATTTTATCGAAGTTGATATCACAAAGGACTGGACATTTACAAACCAAACTTATGACCTTGTTACTTTTAGTTTAATGCTCGAACATATCGAAGACCTAGATGCTGTTTTTCAAAAA
>NZ_JBBALR010000023.1:0-2491 GCF_040402895.1 Flavobacterium sp. | reverse complement strand
GAGAAAAGGCAAAAGGTATAAGGCAAAAGTTGTAGGTTAAGAAAAAACTTCTTTTAAGACCTCTAACGATTTTGGTTTTTTGAAGCCATCTAAGTGAATGGCATAATAATCCAAAAGAATTTTTAATACTATTTGACGCTCTACCCCTGCAAACACTTTTTGATTGTCGTCATATTTTAATTGCAAGGTTTTTTTAAGCAACTTTGTTTCGTGTTCATTTAAACAGCTTGTGCCTTGAAAGTGTGAAAAAACACCGTCAATCATTTCAAAATAAGCAAAATCTGTTTCTTGTATTTGTGGATAAAACCCTAAAAATTTGGTGAGTTCTAAAAGGAAAATGAGATGGAAATTTGAAACCGAATCATTCGCATCTAACCATAACAAAGACGTTTTTAAAAATAAAAATAAATCCTCGTTTTTTTCTTCTTCAAAAACACTGTTATGCACTACTTCTGACAAGAAAAAAACCATTGCGCTTTTTACAATATCTGTATTTATATTTTGATAATTATACGCGAGTTTTACTTCTTTAAAATGCTCTAAGGTGCCTTTATTTTTATGATTGGCTTCAATATCTAAAATAGTTAAAGGCTGAAAATACGCTATTTTTTGATTGGATTTTTTTGAAGAAAAAGCACTGGCTATGAAATACGATTTTAACCCATCTGATTGCGTAAAACATTTAACAATTAAACTTTTTTCTTGGTACTTAATGGTACTTAAAACAATGGCTTTGGTTTTTATTTGCATTATCTAATTACCATTATTTTTTTTACTGTAGTTTCAGCTGCATCGCTAGAAGAAACAAAAACCATATATACGCCCGACGCTACTTTGTATTTTCCAAACGCTGTGGTATCCCATTCTACGGTTCCGCCAGAAGAGGTTGTTTCAAAAACCAAATTTCCTTCAATGTCTGTGATTTTTAAATTGACTTTGTCCATCAATCCAGATATTTTTACTGTTCCTGAATATTCAGGGCGTACCGGATTTGGATATATGTATACGTTTTGTAAATCATCGTCTCCTTTTGTGGCCGCTCCTAAAAAGGAAACTAGTCCTTTATCTGTAGCAAAAAACACTTCGCCTGAAACCTCATCAATTTCGATATCCAACACATTATTGCTTGGTAAAGGCGAGTTTTCTTTTGTAAATCTTCGTAAAGTTGTTTGTCCATTTGAACTAACCTGAAAAACGCCAGCATCAGCAATTGCTACCCATTTGTTGTTGGCGCCATCTACTTTAATATCTTGAATTACTTGTTGGTAAAATAATTCTTGTGCCAAATCGCCATCCTGAATGACAATATTTGTTGTTGTTAGTGCTGTTTCGGAAATAAATCTATCTACGCTATTTAAAATTCTTAATCCTTTAAACGTTCCAATCCAAAGTTGGTTTTTATTATCCACAGCCACGCATCGCACGTCATTGTTTGGTAAATTTCCATTTTCTTCATTAATGATTATGAATTTATTATTGTATTTTTCATTAAAAGCAAGTACCCCGCCGGCATACGTTGCCGTCCATTTTGTGCCATTTTTATCGATGTCTATGTTGCCATAATGTAATGCTGTAGAGTTTTGAATTACCGCGCTTAAATTATACGACTGCCAAGTATTATTGCTTTTTAATACTTTTAATCCATTGTTAACTAATGCGTTTGTGAGCCATAAATTGCCTTCTTTATCATATTTCATTCCGTTAATTCTCACCGAAACATAGTTTTGGTTTGGTGGCGGTAGCGTTACCGATTCTAAAAAATTGGTTTGATTGAATAAAAAAGGGTTGGTTTTATTTGTAAATTTTAATAATCCGCTTTGTCCAGAAGCTATAAAAACTTCACTATTATTTCTTGGGTTTTCTACTATTGCTGCCAGCGTAACAGCACCTGCTACTCCGGTGTTTGGAATTTTAGTCCAGCCCGTATTGGTATTAAAAATACTAATTCCTTGTAATTTATTATCTGGTGTATATGTTTTATCATAACTCCCGTGAGTTAACCATATATCGGTTTTGGTTTTGGTTACTTTAAAAGCTAAATCTTCAATAGGCCCGTTTGGTGATATGTTTGTAAAAACAACAGAATTAGAACAAGTGGTTTCAAACAATCCGTTTTTAGTGGTCCCAACATATAATTTTTCGTTTTTAGTAAGGGCGCAAGTAAACGAATCCGGGAAGTTAGGCACTTGATAAATATTATTTACCAATGTAAAATTTTGATTATAAAGTAAAATTTGCCACTGGTTGGTAATTGTTAAATAAATGGAATCGGTTCTAAGTTTTAACCCATTTGTTACCTGTTGCGAAAAAGGAACTGCAATATTACCAGAAAATTTATAAGTAATTCCATTAGTGTTCATAGCAACTAATTGATTGCTAAACGTAACAATACTTAACCAATTTAACGAGTTAAAAACTGACCATTGCGAAAAATCATATAAAAAAGGATTGGTTACACTTGCTTTTTTTATGCCTTGTGTTCGGGTTACTG
>NZ_JBBALR010000022.1:0-3861 GCF_040402895.1 Flavobacterium sp. | reverse complement strand
TTAGTAGAAAAGAAACTACCAGGCAAGCAGTGGGAATACATTGTATATGATAAATTAGACAGGGTTGTGGCTACAGGTCCTGCATATAACCCTTGGGGTGGTAGTGATTCTGATAAGGGTTGGCTAATCACCAAATATGATGCGTTCAACCGTCCTGTGTACACAGGTTGGTACAACGGCATGGCAACAGCCATAAGTTCAGATAGAAAGAGCTTGCAAGATATTATTGATGGCAACGAAATAATTTCAGAAAACAAATCTACTGAAACCGTTACCATTGACGGAATAACAACTAAATATACCAATTCGGTTTTTCCAACTAACTTTAAACTACTAACTGTAAATTATTACGACAGTTATGAGTATCCTAACGCGCCATCTATTCCATCACAAATAGAAGGTCAAAACACGCAAAGCTCCCAACTAAAAGGATTGCCAACTGGTTCTTGGGTGCGTGTTTTGGATGATGCTGATACCACCACAAACGAGACCACCTATATCGTTTATGACACCAGATACAGACCTATCAGAAGTTACACCAAAAACTATTTAGGCGGTTACACCCAAGTAGACAGTAAATTGGATTGGTCAGGTAAAACACTTTATACCTTAACCTCACATAAAAGAACCGCTCCAGGGCAATTGTTTACAGTAAAAGAACGTTTTACTTATACGGAACAAGACCGATTACTAAAACACACCCATGAAATTGTAGGGGCTTTACCCGAACAATTACTTACCTTAAATACCTATGATGAATTAGGGCAATTAGTTGCTAAAAATGTAGGTGGCACAGATGTTACTGGTGCACTAGCTTTACAAAAAGTAAATTACAAGTACAATATTAGAGGCTGGCTTACGGCGATTAATGACGTAAATAATTTAATGCCATCGGCAACGGATAGGGATTTATTTGCTTTTAAAATAAATTACAACAAAAAAGAAGACGACACAGCAGGACTTTTTAACGGCAACATATCCGAAACCCTTTGGCGCACAAGTGCTGATAACACAAAACGAAAATACGCCTATAATTATGATAATATAAACCGTTTGTTAGAAGCCAATTATAGCAAACCAGAAGACCAAAATACTTTAGATAATTACTTAGAAAAACTAAGTTATGACAAAGCTGGTAACATTTTAACTTTAGAGAGAAATGGAAATTTAGACCCGAGCGGTGGTACTCCAGTAAATCAAATAGACAATTTAGAGTACAGTTACCACCCAGATAACAAAAACCAATTACTAAAAGTAAACGATTTAAGTAACAGCCCACAAGGGTTTAAAGACAACTATACCTCTAATGAAAATGATTTTACTTATGACAACAACGGTAATATGACCGCAGATATTAACAAAGAAATCGAAAGCATAACGTACAACCATTTAAACTTACCCATAAAAATAAATTTTGGCGCAAAAGGAAATATTTATTATCTTTATGACGCGATAGGAGGAAAAGTAAAAAAAGTAGTTGAAGATAACGTAGCGCATATTACTACCACAACCGATTATTTAAGTGGTTTTCAGTATCTAAACACAACTTTACAATTTTTTCCACATGCCGAAGGGTACGTTCATTACACCAAGCCATTAGCCGCACAAGGCGGAGAAAATAGTGCATTGGGAAGTTTTAATTATGTATTTAACTACACCGACCATTTAGGCAACGTAAGATTATCTTATGCCAAAGACCCACTTGTAGGAAACAGGATTAAAATTTTAGAAGAAAACCATTATTATGCTTTTGGATTAAAACACAAAAACTATAATGTAGAAAAACTAAATTTTGAAGAATTTCCAGATACAGGTGTAGAAATTGTGCCAGCACCCGCTGTAGCGAATGCGAGTTACAATTATAAATACAATGGCAAAGAGCTGCAAGAGGAGTTGGGATTGAACATGACAGCAATGGATTATCGACAATATGATAATGCATTAGGTAGATTTAACTCGATTGATGCTTTGGCAGAGTTAGGATATTCAATAACGCCTTATAGATTTGCTTTTAACAATCCTAATTATTTTATGGACCCATCAGGATTAAGAGAAGATGGGTGGGTAAATACTGGTGATGAAGTATTTTGGGATAAAAATGTAAACAACCAAGATGATGTCAATAGAATATACAAAGGTAAAGGATATGAATTTAATGCAATTGGTACGGAGGTAATAGATTCTAATAATAATACCAGAATACTTGAAGATAAAGGAATTGCTTCTTTTAAAATTGAAGAAGTTGTTGTAAAAGGAAACGCAAAGCAAAAATCTTCATCAAGTTTTGGATGGATGACTATATGGGGTATTGACAGAAGTGGATGGACTTCTGGTTGGAAAGGAACCACTACACATTCTTTAGAGTCAAGCGATTTTATTGCACCACAACTTTCAAGATCTTTGATGAATAAAACAACTGGAATATGGGAATGGGTTTTAAGTTTATTTAAAAACGCTACTGATACCTATCAACAAGCAACTACTTTACAAGAAGCTGTAAAGAAAAATGGAAATATTTCTACGATGGAAGTGCAAAATACAGAACCAATAGTAACTTCTTCTATTAAAGTAGTTACTTATACTTATCATGTAAACGACAGTACTGTTACACAGAGTACTAATGTAGTTAATTTTAAAGGAAAAGCATCAAACGTAAAAAGGCAAATAGATTCTATTAAGAATAAGAATAATGCTAGAAATGATGATAAATCAGCTTGGCTTCGATCTTGGGGGAAAAAGTAAATGTTTTGGTTTAAATAAAAGCATCTCTAAATATTTTTTTAAATAATAATCATGAAAAAAACAACAATTTTAATAGTAATTTTTGGTATAATTCTAATTCCTATTTTGTACTTTAAATATTTAAATATAAAAGAGAACATTATTAAATCTTCCAAATTAAATAAACAACAAATATTCCAAAAAGGAGAATGGATAAGTAATTTAGATAGTTCATCTGGTATAAGTATTAGGGAAAATAAAATAGCGTTTTTTAAAAAAATGAAGTTCACATCAGATGATATATATGAGTATAAAATACTAGATTCCATTTATCAAACTAAAGATGAAGAAGATAAAGTGAAAGAGTTCTTAATGATGAAAGATTTTTCAAATACAATTTATTATCAAATTATTAAAAAAAATGACAGCAGTATTACTTTAAAAATAAATAAAACTAAAATTGAAACTTTTAATCTTAAAAAATCCGAACCAAATTGATAAATCGCCATATAGTGCATTTTGGAATAATCCAATAAAATATACAGACCCTGACGGAAGATGACCCGATGGCTCGGATATGTCTCGTAACGGATAGCGCGGATTTGCAATCCGTGCCCAAAAACTAAATAAAACAAAAAATGCCACGTAATTGTGGCATTTTTTTTATAAACCCAGATAACAAAAACCAATTACTAAAAGTAAACGATTTAAATCCTAGCCCACAAGGTTTTAACCAAGCCAATGACGTAGCATCTGGCGATGTAGATGCTAACAACGTTGACCATACTGAGGATTACACCTATGATTTTAACGGCAATATGAAATCCGACACAAATAAAGGGGTTGAAGATATAACCTACAACCATTTAAATTTACCCATAAAAATAAATTTTGGAGCAAAAGGAAATATTTATTATCTTTATAATGCGATAGGAGGAAAAGTAAAAAAAGTAGTTGAAGATAACGTAGCGCATATTACTACCACAACCGATTATTTAAGTGGTTTTCAGTATCTAAACACAACTTTACAATTTTTTCCACATGCAGAAGGGTATGTACATTATACTAGACCATTGAGTAATAGCCAATTGGGTTCGTTTAATTATGTGTTTAATTACACCGACCATTTAGGCAATGTGC
>NZ_JBBALR010000021.1:0-4529 GCF_040402895.1 Flavobacterium sp. | reverse complement strand
ATGTTACAAGATTAAATTTTAAATATTATCCTGAAACAGGTGTAGAGCTAGTGCCTTTGCCAGCTGTAGCTAATGCGAGTTACAACGTCAAATTTAATGGAAAAGAATTACAAGAGGAGTTGGGACTAAACTTCTACGACTATGGAGCAAGGAATTATGACCCTGCATTAGGTAGATGGATGAATATTGACCCGCTGGCTGAAATGTCTAGAAGATGGACACCATATAATTACTGTTATAATAACCCAATTATATTTATTGACCCAGATGGAATGCTTTCAAAATCTTTTGGAGATGAAGAATTTATAGAATGGGAAGAAGAAAATAATACTAGAAACACTCTTGGAGAAACGGAAGTAGATAATGATGATATTATTTTTAAAAATAATGGTGGGCGAGAAGTAGGTAGAATTATTGCACCTGGGGAAGATGTGTTAATTAACGTAGGAAATGTAACTGCCCCACCTTCGCCAATAGTAGTTGACCCCACGGAGATAGCTAAAAAATTAGGAGAAACCCTTGATGCAGTAGGTATTTCAATTGATTATTCTGGAGTAGTAGGTGGTGGCCTTGTTGGAGGAGTGGATTTTAATTATATGCTTACTGGCAAAGATAAAGGTAAAATGTTTGGCTTCACTAAAATAGGAGGAGGTGTTGGATTTGATGCTGAAATTGGAGTAGCTGCAACGGGTTCTATTTTTAATAAAGAAGCAGACCCTTCACAAAAGACTGCGGCGGGGATGGCTGGACCTTCATATGGATTATCTGGAGGTTTTGGAATATCGGGTTCGGTTTCATGGTCCAATGAAGCTAATATACCAGAACTATACCCAGGACAAAGAAGTCAGACAACTTGGAAATCTTATTCCGTTGGAGGTGGAATAGGAGGCGAATTTGGTGTAAAATGGTTTTCAACAACTGCAACAATTATGAATAATGGCAAACCACTTAATTAATAAAATCCATTTAAGGATAATTTTTGGTATAATTATTATTTTTACTATGTTTTATACTATTAATCGATTTAGCCAATTGGGTAATGTAAAATTGAAAGTTGAAAAAATAAAATCCGAATTTAAAGGAAAAATAGTTAGAATTTATGCAACTAAAAAAACATTTCCAACGCATTTAAAAGTTGTCTTAACAAATGGTAAAATAATTAATATTTCACCGAATCAGTATTTAGTAAATGAGGCAGATGTAGGCGATTCCTTAATTAAACCTAAAAATGAGAATCGAATATATTTAATAAAAAAAAATAAAAAAAAATTGGCTTTCTTTTTTACAAAAATTTCTTATGAAACACGAAATAATAAAAACTTTCCTATTGAATGGAAATACAAATGGCTTGAGTCAAGCGAATGGGACAAAAACGGCAAAAATAATGAATAATTTTTTTTTAATATTATTTTTTATGATTGCAAATTTGTTATTTGCACAAACCAATTTAGATGGAAGCGTAATAACTATTACAGGAGGAAATTCATTCAAGGCGATTGACAAAGAAAAAAATACTTTTGAGGTTGTTTTGAATGATACAGCCTTATTTGATGACGATAACCTTAATAATTTGGCTAAGAATTATTTAGAGAATAAAATACTCGGTAAAAATGTATTTATTACAATAATGTCAAAGGAAGGTAATAAAATATATGGCTCTGTTTTATACAATTGTAAACAACAAAAAGATTTACAATATAAGAAGAACGAAATTCCTTGTTCAGAAGGAAATGTTTTAGATATTGAGTTGATAGAGTTGGGTTTTATAAAATATATTGGCCATAATGATTATTTAATAAAAATTAGTAAACGATAACAATGGTATTATATCAGATTTAGTGATGCTAACCAGCTGTGGCGAATGCAAGTTACAACTATAAGTACAACGGAAAGGAGCTGCAAGAGGAGTTAGGGCTTAACATGTACGACTATGGAGCTCGAAATTACGACCCAGCAATTGGTAGATGGATGAATATTGACCCGCTGGCTGAAATGTCTAGAAGATTTAGTCCTTATACTTATTGTTATGACAACCCTTTAGTCTTTGTTGATTATGATGGGATGTTTGCGACACCTCCATTAGATTATTTTAATGATGATGGTAAAAAAATAGGAACTGACGGGATAAGTGATGGTAGAAAAGCTGTAGTTACAGATAATAATCAAGTTAATGCAATAAAAAAGACAGATAAATCTGGGGGAACTACAGCTTTGTCTGATGTAAGTTCAGCAGTTGTTTTACCTAGTGATGTAGCATTAAAAGCATCTTTAGATGCATTGAAGAGAACTGAAGCAAAAACAGAAAAAGACCCTTTAGGAGGTTTACATGGGGAGTCATCTTTAGTTTTTAAAGATGGAACAGTAGTTAATGGTCAGTCAGGAGATAAAGCTTATATTGATAATAATAATCAATTAACAGCAAATGAAACTCTACCAAACCTTCCAGAAGGTAAAACTATTAGTGACATAGAAGCTACTATACACTCACATGTTACTGGAACGATAGTTCAAAATAATCAAGTTTATAGCCATAATGCTGAAAAACCATCTAATAGAGACGTAAGGACTTTCGGTGCTAATAGAGCATATGGACTAAACGTAAATATTATTGTTGGTCCTTTAGGTCAAGCAACTGGACAAAGTCAAGCAGATGGTACTGTTAGAATTAGTCAACCTGGTAGTGGTGTGAGTATATATCAAGGTAATAGTACTACTCCATTATCTTTATCTAAAAAAGCAGTAGAAAGAATTATTGGAAATTAATTAATTTATAAATATAAATATGAATATCATTAAAAAACTTTTACTCTCTGTTTTCTTTTTCACATCTTGTACTGAATTATTTTCACAAGATTATGATCTAAATTTTATTTTTGTAATAAACGAAAATGTTAATCCAAGTATATCTTCAATCAAATTAAAAAGAAAGTTAGAGAATAAATTAATAAAAGAATACAGTTTGTTATATTCCCCAGGTAGCTTAAAAATTGATAGTTTAAGTTTTAATGAGATTACTAGTATGCAAGAAAATTACAACTATACTTTGAGTGTATCTTATAATGAAGTGTGCAAGGATGACATTAATTATTATCATTTTGACATAGAAGATTTTAAAATAGGATGGTTAAATAACTATTATTTTATAATGTATGTATATAATACAAATAAAAAAGAGTACAAAAAATATTATAATCCAATAAAAGATAGAGATTTTACCTATGAATATGATTCACCAGATGGTTCTATGAGAAGGGTAAAGAGAAGATAGTCTCTCCTGCTGTAGCGAAGCTTCATACAATGTCAAATTTAATGGAAAAGAATTACAAGAGGAGTTGGGACTAAACTTCTACGACTATGGAGCAAGGAATTATGACCCTGCATTAGGTAGATGGATGAATATTGACCCGCTGGCTGAAATGTCTAGAAGATGGACACCATATAATTACTGTTATAATAACCCAATTATATTTATTGACCCAGATGGAATGCTTTCAAAATCTTTTGGAGATGAAGAATTTTTAGATTGGAAAGAAGAAAATAATACTAGAAACACTCTTGGAGAAACTGTAGAAGATAAGGATGAAGATGGAGGTGGTGATCCAAAGAAAGAAAAAGGAGTTTTTGAGAAAGCTAAAGATAAGGCTACTGCATTTGTAGACAAATTATCGGAAGCAAAAGAATTTATAACTGACTTTGCAGGCGGAGTTAGTGATTTTGTTTACACATTTTCTGAAATGCGTGATGCTAATTGGGTCAATTCTGACAAATATTTTCATAGTAAAGCAAATTTTAAAGCTTCACTTCGTGGTCCAGGCGGTAGATATGCTGCTGTAAAATTAAGTAATTTAAGAGAAATATCAGACCAGTATTTAAAAGGAGATTCAAGAGCGAGTTCGGTTGCAGATCAGAAAGCTAATAGTTATGGTAGATTACAAGCACAAAAACTTTCTTACTTTCGAAACTATAACTTGTCTTATAAAGACGTTCTCACTAAATATAGACCAATTAACTTACCTAAAAAACATTAATATGAATGTAGTTAAAAATACTTTTTTGTTCTTTGTTTTTCTTTGTTTTTCTTGTAATGATAGTGTTCAATTAAAGAAAGAAGATGTCATAAAACATGATTGGATAAAACCATTTGTAATTGAAATTAATAATGAATTGGAGGGTATACATAATATTGATAGCGGAATTATGAAATTTGACTATTATGTTAAAAATTCTAAGGGGATAATATTTAAACTAGATAATATTGCTCTGGTTGAAAAGTGGAATATAAAAAGAATTAATGATTCTTCTAGGGTTTATACAAAAGATATTCAAATTTATGGGGAGTATTTTAAAGAGACAAATATTTTAGTAACTTATATTCGTACTGAAAATAAATTATATTTCGAAATAAAATAAAAAGTAAAACTAAAATGGTAATGTATCAGATTTAATGATGCTATTATTTTTGATAATTAAAGCCTTGAAAATCAATATAAAATTATAAATAAATAGTAAAAAGGAGTGCAATATTGCGC
>NZ_JBBALR010000020.1:0-5100 GCF_040402895.1 Flavobacterium sp. | reverse complement strand
ATTGATACGAAAGAAGAATTTTCTAAAAACCTTGAATTTCCAGAATTCGATTTTGCAGACGTCAAAGGTCAGGAATCCATAAAAAGATGTATGGAAATTGCAGCAGCAGGGGGTCATAACATTATTTTAATTGGACCTCCAGGCGCTGGTAAAACGATGTTAGCCAAACGTTTGCCAAGTATTTTACCACCAATGAGTATGCAAGAAGCGTTGGAAACAACTAAAATTCATTCGGTTACAGGAAGAATTAAAGATATGGGTTTGCTCACACAGCGGCCTTTTCGAGCTCCACATCATACGGCAAGTTCGGTTAGTTTGGTAGGTGGAGGAAGTTACCCGCAACCAGGAGAAATTTCTTTAGCGCATAATGGCGTGTTGTTTTTAGATGAATTACCCGAGTTTAAACGTGAAGTTTTAGAAGTGATGCGCCAACCTTTAGAAGATAGAGATGTAACAATCGCTCGAGCTAAATTTACGATTACTTATCCTTCATCATTTATGTTAGTAGCCAGTATGAATCCAAGTCCGAGTGGTTTTTTTAACGATTCGAAAAATTCAAATGCCGCTTCACAAATGGAAATGCAACGCTATTTAAGTAAAATTTCAGGGCCTCTTTTGGATCGAATTGACATTCATATTGAAGTAACGCCCGTACCTTTTGAAAAATTATCGGAATCTCGCAAGGCAGAAAGTAGTGTTGAAATTAGAAATCGAGTAACTGTAGCGAGAAATATCCAAACAAAACGTTTTGAAAAGTATAATCACATTCATTATAATGCACAAATGAGTAGTAAATTAATTCGTGAATATTGTGCTTTAGACGATGTTTCTTTACAATTATTAAAAACAGCTATGGAACGATTGAATTTGTCGGCACGAGCATATGATCGAATTTTAAAGGTTTCCCGTACCATTGCCGATTTGGAAAATGCAGAAAATGTATTTTCACATCATATTGCAGAAGCCATTCAGTATAGAAGTTTGGATAGAGAAGGTTGGTTAGGATAAAGAAATTCTAAAATTTTAAAATCCGCATTACCCTATTTTTTCTAATATGATTTTTTATAATGGACGTTGTATCTCTATTATTTTGCATCGGAATTATGATGTTTTTTAAGATGTCAATATTCGTAATTTGATAGTTTAAATCGAAAAAACAATATCCTTTATAAACACCATTTTCAATTAAAACCGCACTTCGTTCTTCAATTCCTCTACCTTTATCGACTACCACCATATTGTTGTTTTCAAATTGTAAATTAAGAATACAATCTTGAGCACGTTTGTTATATGTTTCTGGGCTTTCAAGTTGAATACAAGCGCCATTACATTCTTTAATTTTGTATTGAAAACAAGCAGATTTTGTTTCGAAAAGGCCGTTTATTTTTTGACATAATTGATTTTCAGATGTTAATTTAAAAAGAAAATTTTTACCTTCTTGTAGACTTACAAATGAGGTGATTTCTTTTTTTCGTCCGTCTGCTTTTTCAATAGTTATTGCTAGGTATCCTTCTTTATTTATATTTGAATACATAGCGAAATTAAAAATACTTTTGCGTTGTGCTCTATTGTATATAGGTTTATTAATTTTAATTTCTTCCGATTCTTTCAATAAGGCAATTAATTCGCTACCTGTTTCTTCAAATGTAACGGCATATACATCACGTTGAATTTTTTTACTTTTAGCATTTACACCTGTAAAATGCTGATTGACACGTTTTTTAATGTTTTTGCTTTTTCCAATGTAAATTAAATCGCCTTTTTCATTATGAATATAATAGATACCAGTTTTTGATGGAAGTTTCTCAATAATATCTAATAGTTTTGGTGATAGTCCTGCTTTTATTTCAGTTTTGACATAACTTTTTACAATTTCTTTAGTCAAATCTTTTGCTAAAAGCATCTTGAATAATTTAACCGTAGCCATTGCATCACCACTTGCTCTATGTCTGTCTGCCATAGGAATCCCTAATGAACGCACTAATTTTCCTAAACTATAAGACGGCATTTCAGGAATAATTTTCTTTGCTAATTCAACAGTGCAAAGTGTAGGTTTTTTAAAATCAAAACCCAAACGTCTAAATTCCATTTGTAAAATTCGGTAATCGAAACTGGCGTTATGAGCTACAACTATAGTACCTTCAGTAATTTCGATTATTCGTTTCGCCACTTCGTAAAACTTTGGCGCACTTCGAAGCATAGCACTATTAATACCCGTTAATTTTACCACAAATGGCTGAATTGGTTTTTCAGGATTCACCAAACTAATAAATTGGTCAACCACTTCGTGACCATCAAATTTATAAATGGCAATTTCTGTAATACCCTCCTCATTGTATTGTCCGCCCGTGGTTTCTATGTCGATAATAGTATAAATATGCTTTCTTTTTTTAATTTTAGTAATTTGATTTCAATAATTAGCGCATTGAAAATTGCCTTATTGATAATTTCTATTTCCAAAGATACTACTTCCAATTCGAATCATTGTGCTTCCGCACGAAATGGCAAGTTGATAATCGCCAGACATTCCCATAGAAAGAATTGATAATTGATAATTGATAATTGATAATTTATTTATTTTATCAAAAAGCGTTTTTAAATGGTTGAATTCTTTTTCAATTTGAGTAGTGTTTTCAGTGAAGGTTGCCATTCCCATTAATCCTACGATTCTGATGTTTTCGAATTCGCTTTTGTCATGCTGAATTTGTTTTAGAATTTCTTCTAATTCAAGTTCATTTAAACCAAATTTGGTTTCTTCTTCCGCGATATGAATTTGTAATAAACAATCAATTATTCTATTGTGTTTTTTGGCTTGTTTATTAATTTCTTGCAACAATTTTAAACTATCTACACCGTGAATTAAACTCACATATTCCGCCATAAATTTAACCTTATTGGTTTGTACGTGACCAATCATATGCCATTCGATATCTTTTGGCATTTGTTCCCATTTATCAGTCATTTCTTTGATTTTATTTTCTCCAAAAATGCGCTGACAAGCAGTATAGGCTTCCATCAAATCGGCTACAGGTTTGGTTTTTGAAACCGCAACCAAAGTCACGTGAGTTGGAAGTTGGGATTTTATTTGGATAAGATTTTTAGCTATTGACATTATTTTCTGTTTTTTTAAAACACAGATTTAGGAAATTTTTGAAATTTTAATAATTTCTTAAATCTGTGTTATTAATATTTTTTATCAAAATAAAATTTACAATTCATACACCACCAAACCACTTCTAAACTTTGGTTCAATGTAGGTTGATTTTGGTGGCATAATTAAATTGTTGTCGGCAATGGTTTTAATTTCTGCCATATTAGTAGGGTAGAGCATAAAACCCACTTCATATTCGCCTTCATCAACTAAATCTTTAATAACAGAAACACTTTGTTTTCCTGGAATGTAATCAATACGTTCGTCGTTTCGCAAATCTTCAATACCTAATAAGGGATGCAAAACCGTATCGTATAAAATTTGTGCATCTAAGTTTTCTAAAACAGAAGTAACCTTTTGATTTTGCTTATAAAACAAAGCATAAAAACGGCCATCTAAATACATGCCAAATTCAAATTTATTTTGCGGTTTCCATAATTCTTGATCTTTGGCTTTGATAATAAAATTATCCGATAATTTAGTAATGAAATCATCTTTTGATAAACCATTTAAATCTCTAATTATTCTATTAAATTCATAAATTTTCAAATTGCTTTCGGCAATTAAAAAACTCATAAAATGATTTAAATTCTTGTTATTTAGCGATTTATTTTGTTCATATAACAATTCTGCAGAAGCCGATCGGTGATGCCCATCCGCTATATATAAATTCGGAATGTTTTCAAAATGTTCTTGTAACCATTCTATTTCTGATTGTGTTTCAATCTTCCACAACGTATGTTTTTCTTTATTTGAAGTGGCAAATGCATAAATAGGTTCACTCTTTTTTCGTAATGAAATATAAGTATTTACTTCAACAGAATCAGGATACGTAATCAAAACGGGTTCTGTATTAAATCCGGTTTGATGTAAATAATCTTTAAATAATTCCACACGATATTGTAAGGTGTCTTCGTGTTTTTTAATCTGATTTTTCTGATATTCTTCCACGGAAGTTCCTGCAATAATTCCAGTAAATGTTTGGTTCTTCGTTTGAATTTCGTACAAATAAAAAACAGGTTGTTCTTCTGAAATTAAAATAGTTTCGTTTTTAAAATCTTGATATTTATGCAAAACACCTTTAAAACGCTTGTCTAAAGTAATTTTTTGAGTATTCGCATACGCAGGATGAATCACGTGTAAAAACGAATACGGATTGAAATTCAACCAAGCCGCAAGTTCAGCAGAACTATAATCTTCATAGGTTCTACAAGTTACCAAAGCAACTTTATCTGCCGTTGGACGAACTGCTTTAAAAGGGATTATTTTGCTCATTTTTTAGTCGAAAGTCGAAAGTCATAAAGTCGAAAGCAGTCACTTTAAGACCTTCGACATTAGACTTTAAGACTAATTAAATTGTTTCGAAACTTTTTCTGCTTTTTTACTTTCTGAATAATCATAAAAACCTTCACCAGATTTTACACCTAATTTCCCAGCCATAACCATATTTACTAATAACGGACAAGGTGCATATTTGGGGTTCTTAAACCCATCATACATTACGTTTAAGATGGATAAACAAACATCAAGACCAATAAAATCTGCTAGTTGTAAAGGCCCCATTGGGTGTGCCATTCCTAATTTCATCACGGTATCAATTTCAGAAACGCCCGCCACACCATTATATAACGTTTCAATGGATTCGTTAATCATTGGCATTAAAATTCTGTTGGCAACGAAACCTGGATAATCGTTTACTTCTGTTGGTGTTTTACCTAATTTTATAGATAAATCCATAATAATTTTAGTTACTTCATCAGAGGTAGAATACCCACGGATGATTTCAACTAATTTCATAATTGGCACTGGATTCATAAAATGCATTCCAATAACTCGTTCTGGATGCACTACTTGAGCACCAATTTGAGTAATTGAAATTGAAGACGTATTACTCGCTAAAATTACATTATGGTCGCAAATATCACTTAATTGCTTAAAGATATTCATTT
>NZ_JBBALR010000019.1:0-6072 GCF_040402895.1 Flavobacterium sp. | reverse complement strand
TATAAAAAAGGATTGGTTACACTTGCTTTTTTTATGCCTTGTGTTCGGGTTACTGCAAAAATTTCATTGTTAAAAATTGTGGTTTGTAAAACATCTGTAAATTCGCCTGAATTTCCGATATAAAAACTGTTTTCAATTTCAAAATTTGACAACTTAATTACGCTAATTCCGTATTGTGTTGACACGTATACTTTACCTTCATGTTCATAAAAATCATTAATTTTTTTACTATTGGGCGGTACGGGCACATCGGTAATGATGTCTACTTTATTTAACGTAGTGCCATCTGGTTTTATAAGGATAATTAATCCGTTTTTATTTCCAACTAAAGTACAATTATTTGATGTGTGTAAAATAGCAGTAATTTCATCAGGTTTTACATCGTTTATTGAAGTAAAAGTGGTTAAAATATTTGAAGAAACGTCTTTATTAAAAATTGAATTTTTAGTGCTGGAATATACCTTCTGATCTGAAATACAAATGTCTGTAATTTCATTAAATGAAAAATAACCTTTCCATAATTTCTGTTGTGAAAAAGAAAGTATCGAAAAACAAAAGCATAAATAGAAAAGTATTTTTTTCATATATGTAAAATTTATTTTTTAGCAGTCATATATGGTATCGCTTTTTTATTTATCGGTGTTTGCTTGCGCAAACTAGTTGTTAATGGCGATTTCATAAAATAAGTTGAACTACAAATATACACTAAACAAAATTATATAACGATTATTGTCTTTATTCGTTTATAATTTGAACTAACTGTTGTAGTTTTTCAAAATCCATTTGCATATTTCCATCAGATGTTGGCATATATCTTGCTTTTTCACAATTTTGTAACAGCTTGACAAAATCGTTTGTGGTTTCTTGAGAAATGTGGTTTTCCCGAAATTTTTGAATGATGTTTTCTTTATTCAAGTCCGCTTTTTCTAATCCAAATTTATAGAGTAAAAAAGCATTCATTTTGAGTTCCATTTCTTGGTAAAACACTTCTTTATTTGTTATAAATTGTTGCATATCATTTACAGAAAACTCCTTTTTTTCAGGTTTTATTTCTGTAATTATCGCTTCAGAAACATCTGATTGGTTTCTTTTTAAAATAAAAAACAATAAAGCAGAACCAACTAAAGTTACACACCCAATAAAATGAAAAAATGTAAATTCAAAATCTGGTGCTGGTGCTGTTTTTTGGGATTTTTCAGCTAATTTAGATGTTGAAACCGAAGTATCATTCGCTTGATTTATGCCTTGTGAAACGTCTAAATTTATAGCTTCAGATGAAATGGTTTTATATGTTTTTGATGTTATATCGAAAAAAGAGAAATTTTGTGATTTTATTTTAAAATTACCTTTATCTTGAGGGATTATGGTATAACTATCTACAATTTTCCCTGAAATTCCGTTTATGTTTTCGTTTATAAATTCTTGATGTTTTGGTTCGTAAATTTCAAAATTAGATGGTAAATTAGGTTTAGGAATTTCAAATAATTTTAAATTTCCTTTTCCTGAAACAATAAAATCTAACTGTAAAGATTCTCCTGATTTTAATTCGTTTTTTGTAACATTTGCTTTAAATTCAAAGGTGCCAACTGCGCCTGTAAAATTATCTGGTTTTCCTTTTTCAGGCAAAGAAAGTACTTGAAGATTTTTAGAATTGGAAACAATTTCTCTTCTGGCTACATCAAATTCTGGATCACCAAAAAAATCAAAATCTCCTGTTGGATAACTGATATTTAAATCTAATGTGATGGGTGTTATTTCTAATTTTCCTATTTTTTGCGGGTACAATATGGCTTTTTTGAAAATTTTAGATTTGAATACTCTGTTATTTACAACCTTTCGCTCCCATCCGCCTTGTACATCTTCTGTTTGACTCCAAAAGTTGTTGAATTTAGTAACTATATTTTTGTTTAGCTCAATCTCTAAATTGGGTGCCAAATAAATACGATAAAGCACCTCAACTGGTTCATTTACAAAGGCGGTGGTTTTACTAACTTCTACATCAATAAACAATAAATTATTTGCGCCCGAAATGGATTTATTTACAGTGGCCGGTTTCGGTATGTTATTTGAATTTTGGTTTCTCAGTATGGCATCAGTAGCTTTTTCATTGGAAACAGAAACCGCTACAGATTTTGATGCAAATGTTTTTCCGTTAAATTTAATTGTTGCGGGAGAAATAACTAATCTTCCCGCTTTAGCAGCCTGAATTACATAGGTATACACTTGTTGTATGGCGTAATTTCCATTACTGTATTCTTGATTAGATGAAACGTAAGAACCACCCTTGTTAAACCCATTAAAATTAGGCGGTGTAAAGTTTGTGCCTTCTTCGTTAAAAATATAAGTAACCTGAATCACTTCACCAATTTTAAGGTTTGTTTTTTCTGCTTTTACATCTAATTTAACCTGTGAAAAGGAAAGAAAAGGGAAAAGTAGGAAGGTTAATAGTATTTTTATTTTATTGTTCATATTACCAATCTTTTTCTGTACTAGTAGTGTTTGTTTTTGTTTTGTTTGCGTTTACTTTTTCTTGTACTTTTTTTTCTTCATTGCTAATTGCTTTTAGCACGTTATCCATTCGCTGTTTGTTGGCGCTTGGTTTTTTTGGTGTTTTTTTATCTTTTTTATTTGAATTGTCTTTGTCTTTTTTCTGTTTGTTTTCCTTATCTTTTTTCTTCTTTTTTGGATTTGATTTTGGCGGATATTTTTTTAATAATTTTTTTGCTAATGCTAAATTATATCTAGTTTTTTCATCTTTAGAATTGGCCTTTAAAGCATTTTTGTATGAATCAACTGCTAATTTATAATTTTTATCTTGCATGTAAGCGTTACCTAAATTATGATACGCTTTGTGTTTTTGTAAATTATTTTTTGCAATTTGGGCGGCATTTTTATAATTTGTTATGGCTTCACTATACTTTTTATTTTTATAAATAGTATTGCCTAAATTGTATTCTGCTTGTTGTTTTTGCGTTTTTTCTTTGGCTTTTATTACTCGTAATCGTTTTTCTTTTTGTTGAAAATTCACCGACTTATTTTCCTGTGAAAAAGTAGTTGTAGTCACAAAAAATAAAAGAAAAACTAAGCTAATTTGTTTGTTTTGAAACCAATTTTTGATAAAAAAACCTTTGAACTTCTGGTTAGTTATAAAAAATTCTAATAGTAACAATACAAAAGCAATGCCTAAAAACCACTGAAATTGCGATTGTTTCTGTGCCAATTGTTGGGCTTTAAATTCTTGTTGTTTTACCGATGCTAATGCCGATTTTATTATAGCTACCACTTTTGATATTTGTGAATCATTACAATACGTTCCATTGGTTTCTGAAGCAATTTTTTGTAATACCTCTTCGTTTAGTTTCGTAGTTACAACTTGTCCGTTTTTATCTTTTTTAACTTGTTGAAAACCCAATTCATCCACAAATTCAATTGTGCCGCCGTTTAAAGTTCCAATACCAACAGTAATTATTTTTACTTTTTTTTCTTTTGTTAGTTTAGAAACATCAAAAGAAGTATTTTCGTGATCTTCGCCATCTGATAGCAAAATAATAGCTTTTCCCGAAGTTGGATTGTCAAAGAAATCCACACTAGTTTGAATAGCGCTTTCAATTGCTGTTCCTTGAGAAGATATTATATCTGAACTCATACTTTGTGTAAACATTTTTGCCAATTCATAATCCGTTGTCATAGGTAACACAGGGTAAGCACTACTAGCATAAGCTACAATTCCTATTCTATCGCTACCAATTGAATTGATAATTTGGGTTATAATTTGCTTGGATTTTTCCAATCGATTGGGCTGAACATCTGCACATAACATACTTTTTGAAACATCAATGGCAAACACTATTTCTACTCCTTTAGCAGGAACTGTTTCAACTTTAGAACCCAGTTTTGGATTCACCAACGCTAAAGCTATAAAAAAAAGAGCCATGATTTGTAGCATAAATTTTAGTTTTGGTTTGCTTTTAGACGCTTGCACAAATAGTTTCTCCATTGCTTGCTCCTCTCCAAATTCGGATTGTTTTTCGGATTGCCATTTTACATAGCTATTTTGCGCTACTATACCAATTGGAATAAGCAACAACAAAATAAAATAATAGGGCGATTCAAATTCAAACATTATATAAAACTTTTAAATAGTGTGCGACTTAAAATCATTTCTAATACCAAAACTAATAATCCCAAAAGTAACCAAATACGAAATTGTTCGTCAAATAGCATCAAGCGATTTTCTGATATTTTAGACTTTTCTAAACCGTCAATTTCATCATAAATAGCCTCTAATTTATTATTATCAGTAGCTCTAAAATATTTTCCTTTAGTTATTGCTGCGATTTCTTGTAAAATATTTTCGTCTATTTCAACCTTTTGTGGTTGAAAAACAATATTCCCATTACTGTCTTTTGCTACAGGAAAATTAGCCATTCCGTTTGTTCCTACTCCAACAGTATATACTTTTATGCCATAATCTTTGGCAATTTCTGCTGCTGAAATAGGATCTAAACTACCCACATTATTTACACCATCAGTTAATAAAATTATGATTTTAGATTTTGCTTTGCTATTTTTAATTCGGTTTATTGCGGTTCCTAAACCAATTCCTATTGCGGTTCCATCTTGTAAAACCAAACCGTTATATTGTACTTCTCTTAGAGCGTTTAGCAACATTGCTTTATCTGATGTTACTGGCGTTTTGGTGTAACTTTCACCTGCATACACCACTAAACCAATTCTATCATTTGTTCGTTTCTCTATAAATGATTCGGCAACTTTTTTTATGGCTTCCAATCGGTTTGGCTTAAAATCGGTAGCTAGCATACTTCCCGATACATCAGTAGCAATAACCATATCAATCCCGTTTTTACTAGCTGTATAACTTGATTTTTGAGTGTTTCTTGGTCGTGCTAAAGCAATAATTACAAATCCTAACACCACTAGTTTTAACAAAAACAAAAATGGACGGCATTTCATTACCCAAGATTTTGGTATGGAAAACCCTTCTGTTGTGCTTATTTTTATGGCTGGGTGTTGTTGTTTGATTGTTACAAAATGCCAAAACACAGCTATTGGAATAATCAATAACAACCATAAAAAATGAGGATGCATAAAGGCGCTATTCATCTTCTTGATTTATTTGTTCGAGACTATTTGTAATTCGATTTATAAAATCTTTACCTAATTTGTCCTTAGCATCGTGGGTAATTCTGAGTTTTTGTATGCCGTAACTATCAGAAATAAAAACGGTAAAAAATCGCATTTTTTTGGTTTCATTCGCTTCAGTTATTTCAAAAGTTCCTTCTAAAACATCTCCAGAAAGCGCTTTTATGTTTTTAAATTTTTTTGCTGTAGTTTGAATTTTCTTAGCTTGATCTTGCAATAACTGACTTAATTCGTCATTAAAAAGTTGTTTTATATTTACTTTTATTGAATCTTTATATGCGATAGTTTGTACTGAGATTGCTAATTTATCATCCGGTTTTTGCCAAGAAAATTGCGCGATATTTTTAATGTTTGGGTTTTTAGATGTTACCAAATCACGAACTAAAATTTCTGGCGTTTCTACTTGCAAAATAGGTAAACCGTATTCTGAAACTAACCATTCTTTTTTTAGATAATAATCGGCATCTTTTCCGTTAATTTTTGCAGAAAAATAATGGGTTACATTTTCCCATCCAAAAAAGGTAACAACAGCAACCATTGCCACTAAAAAAGTTACAATAAATGCCGCTTGTCTGATATTTTTATATTTATTTTGTTGCTGTTGTGCCGCTAATTTGGCCAACGCCACTTGTTGTTCTTCGGCAGAAACGGGTAAGGTTTTATGAAAAACATTAATTAAATTTTCGGAAGCTATTTTATCTTCATTTTGTTCAGGTAAATCAATTAAAATTTTTGCAAATTTTACCAAATCTGCTTTGGTAAAAAGTGTTTCAATTTGACTAATCGTAGCGTCTGAAATTTGAAATTTCTTATTTTTTACTGCATTTTTTAGTTTAAAAATAAACTGTTCCGTGGTACTTTCTAACGCAGAAAATTCTAACGTTTTTTCAAAATATGATTTTATTATTT
>NZ_JBBALR010000018.1:0-6191 GCF_040402895.1 Flavobacterium sp. | reverse complement strand
ATTCGGTTTCGAAAAGATTTAGTATGTGTGGTGCAAGAATTGGTTGTGTCGTTTCAAAAAATGCTGCATTTATGGCAACTGCGATGAAATTCGCACAGGCACGTTTGAGTCCACCTACCTATGCACAAGTAGCCAGTGAAGCCGCATTAGATACCCCACAAAGTTATTTTAACGAGGTTATTACGGAATACGTTGACCGAAGAAATACCTTAGTGGAAGAAATGGAAAAAATTGAAGGCGTAACTATTGCTAAACCAAAAGGTGCTTTTTACTGTATTGCTAAATTACCTGTAAAAAATGCAGATCACTTTGCGCAATGGCTTTTAGAAGAATATGATTTTAATGGCGCAACCGTTATGGTAGCTCCTGCAGCGGGCTTCTACTCTACTCCAGGCGTTGGATTAGATGAAATAAGAATGGCTTATGTATTGAAAAAAGAAGATTTAATTAAATCGGCTCAAATTTTAAAAGAAGCATTAAAAGTTTATAAAGATTAAGTTTTTATTTATAAAAAAAAAATCCCGCTAATTGCGGGATTTTTTTTATGCTTCTTTTCTAATTATATACGAATAAAACCAAGTAATTGTAAACGTTGGAATGATATCCGTTAATGGAATTAATTCTTCGACAGTTCCAAACAAACCTGCAATTTTTCCGACTGATCCCTTATACATAATCACTAAAAGCAATCCAGAAATTGGGGCCCAAATAACATCCAAAAATTCCGCAAAAATAGGAACTATATAAGATAACATTCCAATGCCATCAAAAATAAGACTTAGTATCAGTTTTGTTTTTTTATCGCTTTTATTTACAATTGATGTTTGTGATTCTTGATTCATATTTATTTATATTTTTGGAATACCAAGATACGAATTTATTCCAATCAAATACTGATACCCTGTACCTAAAACCTTTCACCCCATTACTTCAGCTTACTCTTATAATACTTGCGTAATTTATCTAATTTAGGCGCGATAACATACTGGCAATAACCTTGCTCTTTGTTTTGATTGTAATAATTTTGATGATAATCTTCTGCCAAATAAAAAACACCCGCTTCTTCTATTTGTGTTACAATTGGATTTGCGTATAATTTTTCTTTTTCAATTAATTGAATATAATTCTCCGCTTTTTCTTTTTGCTCGATGGAATGATAAAAAATAGCACTTCTATACTGTGTTCCCACATCTGCACCTTGTTTATTTAAAGTAGTGGGATCGTGTGTAGCAAAAAATATTTCTAACAAATCTTCATACGCCACTTCTTTCGGATTAAATGTAATTTGAATGCCTTCTGCGTGTCCTGTAGTTTCGTTACACACTTCGCGATAAGCAGGATTTTTTATAAATCCACCTGTAAATCCAGAAACGATTTTTTCTACTCCTTTTACTTCCAAAAAAACGGCTTCTGTACACCAAAAGCATCCTCCGGCAAACGTTGCCACTTGTACACTATCATTCATAATTTCTTTTTTAACCTCCGTTTTTTTATCTGTTAGTTGTGTTTTATTTCCACACGAAAAAAAACTCAAAACAGTACTAATTAATACAATATAGTTCATCTTTTTTTATCAAATTTAGACAATAATACGTTATGATGAATCAATTTAACGTTACTTTTAGATTTGTACAGCAAAGATTTTAATATTCGCAATTTCTTTGTTTCTTTGTACAAATTAAAGTGATGATAAAAGCTAACAATATAAATAAATTTTATGGCGATTTACAAGTTTTAAAAAACGTAAGTCTTCAAATAAATAAAGGTGAAATTGTATCTATAGTTGGTCCTTCAGGAGCTGGAAAAACTACCTTGCTTCAAATTTTAGGCACATTAGATGTTTTAGATAAAAAAGAAAACAAGGCAAGTTCGTTAGAAATTAATAGCACTTCAATTATAAATTTAAAAGATACAGAATTATCTAAATTTAGAAATTTAAATTTGGGATTTATTTTTCAATTTCATCAACTATTACCTGAATTTACTGCACTAGAGAACGTTTGTATTCCGGCTTTTATTGCAAATAAATCGAAAAAAGAAGTAGAAATAGAAGCCATAAAACTTCTAGATTATTTGGGATTATCCCACAGAATAAATCACAAACCAACCGAACTTTCTGGCGGAGAGCAACAACGCGTTGCTGTTGCCAGAGCTTTAATAAACAAACCCGCCGTTATTTTTGCTGACGAACCGTCTGGGAATTTAGACCATACTACTGCTGAAAATTTACACCAATTGTTTTTTAAATTACGTGATGAGTTAGGACAAACCTTTGTAATTGTTACGCATAATGAAGAATTAGCCAATATGGCCGATAGAAAATTGGTAATGATTGATGGCGTGTTACAAAGCTAAAATGACTACAGAAGAGTTAAAAAGTTTTCTAGACGAAAAAGTACTGTTGTACAACAATAAAAACTTTATTGATTCGGATCCTGTTCAAATTCCGCATTTGTATTCACAAAAAGAAGATATTGAAATTGCTGGGTTTTTAGCGGCAACTATAGCTTGGGGAAATAGAAAAATGATTATTTCGAATTCGCATAAACTTATGCAAATTATGGGAAATTCGCCATATGATTTTGTAATGAATCATAAAGAAACTCATTTAGAGAAATTATCTAATTTCGTACATCGTACCTTTAATGCTACTGATGCTATAACGTTTATAAAAGCGTTACAACATATTTATAAAAACAATCCTGATTTAGAAAGTGTGTTTTCCAAACATATTGAAAATAATTCGACACAAAAAAGCATATCCGAATTTAAGAAAACCTTTTTTGAAATTCCACATTTACCTAGAACTCAAAAGCACATTTCAGATCCATTAAATGGTTCTGCCGCCAAAAGAATTAACATGTTTTTACGTTGGATGGTTCGAAATGATGTAAATGGCGTTGATTTGGGAATTTGGAAAACGATTCCTACTGCTGCATTATCTTGTCCGTTAGATGTACATTCAGGAAATGTGGCTCGGAAATTATTGCTTTTAACCCGAAAACAAAATGATGCAAAAGCGTTACACGAATTAGACACTAATTTAAGACGTTTAGACGCAAATGATCCTGTAAAATACGATTTTGCCTTGTTTGGGTTAGGTGTTTTTGAAGGGTTTTAATAAAATTGTGGAGAATACCGGATTCGAACCGGTCGCCTCTACGCTGCCAGCGTAGCGCTCTAGCCAAATGAGCTAATCCCCCCTTTGCTTTTCAAATATAAAAAAAATCCCGACCTAAGTCGGGATAAATATATAAAATAAAAATAATTTTATTAAGATAACGCTGCTTTTACTTGGTCAGCCGCTTCTTGAAACTGCACTGCTGATAAAATTGGCATTCCAGAATTGTCAATTAATTCTTTAGCAATTTCTGCATTAGTTCCTTGTAAACGAACGATGATTGGCACTTTAATAGCATCACCCATATTTTTATAGGCATCAACTACTCCTTGTGCTACTCTATCGCAACGTACAATTCCACCAAAAATATTAATTAAAATGGCTTTTACATTCGCATCTTTTAAAATAATACGGAAAGCCGTTTCAACACGTTTTGCATCTGCAGTTCCTCCTACGTCTAAAAAGTTTGCCGGTTCAAAACCAGCGTATTTAATTAAATCCATAGTAGCCATTGCTAAACCAGCACCATTTACCATACATCCAACCGTTCCATCTAAATCTACATAATTTAAACCAACTTCTTTAGCTTCTACTTCAATTGGATTTTCTTCACGAACATCACGCATTTCAGCTAAATCTTTATGACGGAATAAGGCATTGTCGTCTAAATCAACTTTAGCATCCACTGCAATAATTTTATTATCTGATGTTTTTAAAACTGGATTAATTTCAAACATAGTTGCATCTGAACCAATGTATGCTTTATATAAAGCATCTACAAATTTCACCATTTCTTTAAAAGCTTCACCTGACAACCCTAAATTAAAAGCAATTTGTCTTGCCTGAAATCCTTGTAAACCAACAGAAGGGTCAATTTCTTCTGTGAAAATTAAATGTGGTGTGTGTTCCGCTACTTCTTCAATATCCATTCCACCTTCAGTAGAATACATAATCATATTACGACCTTTACCTCTGTTTAATAAAACAGACATATAAAATTCTTTCGTTTCTGATTCACCTGGATAATATACATCTTCAGCAATTAAAACTTTATGAACTCTTTTTCCTGTTGGAGGTGTTTGCGGCGTAATTAAATCCATTCCAATAATTTGACCCGCTATTTCTTTAACTTGGTCTAAATTTTTAGCTAATTTAACACCACCACCTTTTCCACGACCACCTGCGTGAATTTGAGCTTTAATTACATGCCATCCAGTACCGGTTTCTGCAGTTAATTGTTTTGCTTTTTCAACTGCTTCTTCAGCATTGTTTGCCACATGACCACGTTGTATGCGCACGCCATAGCTTGCTAATATTTCTTTACCTTGATATTCGTGTACGTTCATAATTATGTATGAGTTAATCTTGTTTAAAAGTGGCACAAAAATAATAAAGTAATTGGTAAATGACTAATTTTATTCTTGTTTTTAAAATTAAATTTGATAAATTAATATAGTTTTTTTTGAGAAAAAAGCAAAAATAGAAACGGTATTAGTAAAATCTATTGAATTTGGCCAATTACATTTCTATTTTAATATTTCTTCTAAAACTTCAGATTGTGTGCCGTTTGGCATAGTTAACTTTAATTTTTGAGCTAAAGTGGGTGCAATCTGCGTAATAGTTTTTTTGTTATACGATGCTCCTTTTTTTATTTTCCAACCATAAAACAAACAAGGTACATGTGTGTCATATGAATATGGGGAGCCATGTGTAGTTCCTGTTGAGGAGTATTCCATATAACCAGGTTTAAATAACAACACTAATTCGCCGTTTTGTTTTGGATCGTAACCATTTGAAATAATTTGCAACAATTGATTATTTGAACCTGAATTTTGAATTTCTTCTTCAGTAAAAACATTACTAATAAAGTGTTGCGAAAGTAAAAAGGCTTTAAATTTTTGTTTTACAGTATTTAAATCCAATCCTTTTTGATTTACTTTTTCTTTATTAATAAAAATATTGAAATTTGAATACTCTAATAACATATTTTCGCCAAATGTCTTTTGAGAAAAATCAATAATACTTTGTTGTATATTTTTGCTATTTAAACTTTCTACTTCGTATTTATTGTCTTTTAAATAAGTGGCGTTTTCAGCTCCAGCATGATCTGCAGTTAAGAAAACTAAATAATTTCCTTTCCCTACTTTTTCATCTAAATAAGTTAAAAAATCAGCTATTGTCTCGTCTAAACGCAAATACGTATCTTGTAATTCAATGGAACGAGGCCCTAAAACGTGACCAACATAATCTGTAGACGAAAAACTTAGCGTTAAAAAATCAGTAATTTCATCGGCTCCCATTTTCTCATTTTCAATCGCTTTCTTAGCAAAATCTGCAATTAAATTATTTCCATACGGTGTAGTCCTTAAAACTCCAGCATCATTATTAGTAAACATTTCTTTTGTATCGTATGGAAAAAATGGTGTTTTCTTAAATAATTTTCCTTCGTATGGATTATTATCGTTTAAACTCTCGTTATAAATTTCTTTTGGTTTTAATAAATCCCAACCTTTTTCAATATATTTTATATAGTTTTTTTCTTCATTAAATTGAATTGTCCAATCTGGTAGTTTATTTCCATAAAAGGAACTTGAAATAAAGTTTCCAGTTTTAGTATACCAAAACGCCCAGTCTGCAAAATGCCCCGCTGGCAAAATAGCCCCTCTGTCTTTAATACTGATTCCAATTACTTTACTTTTAAAGTTGGTAGCTAATTTTAATTCGTCTGTAATAGTTGTGCTAAAAAGATTTTTTGGCGACATTTTCCCTTCCGATTCAGTTCCTTCAACTAAAGTGGTTACAGAAGCATCGTCAGTACAATACATTTCTTTGCCAGTGGCTTTATTAAACCAATCGTTACCTACAATTCCGTTTACATTTGGTAAGGCGCCTGTGAAAATTGCTGCATGTCCCGGAGCAGTATAAGTAGGCATAAAATTATAGTGCATATTATGAAAAGTAAATCCTTTTTCCAATAATTTTTTAAAGCCCTTATTTGAAAAATCATTTGAAAATCGATACAAGTATTCCATTTTCATTTGATCTACCACAATTCCAACCACTAATTTTG
>NZ_JBBALR010000017.1:0-7252 GCF_040402895.1 Flavobacterium sp. | reverse complement strand
GTACTTTCTAACGCAGAAAATTCTAACGTTTTTTCAAAATATGATTTTATTATTTGGGTTAAATTAGAATAATATTCTTTAGAATTGGCATTGGCATTTACTTCTGAAAAAGCCAAAAAGGCTCTATTATATGGAGAAATATAGGCTTCTGATTTTGTTTTTCTACGCTGTTTTATTCGCAAAATTATATAAAGTATTCCTGCTAAGAAAAAAGCAAAAAATACGCCTAAAATTAGTTGATCGTCTGAAAGTTCTTGTTGCTTTTCTTGTGATTGTATAGAAAGTATTTCGTCTTCTTTTATCTCGTGCATTTTTTGCTTAGTAGTATCCACTGCCACATCTGATACTACTACAGTAATACTTTTGGAATTTATTTTTTTGCTATTTATTAGTACTTCTAATGCTGGAATTTTATAGGTGCCTGCATCAAATTGAGTAAGGTTGTATTTTTTTGTCCACTCGGTTTGGTTACCATGCTTATTCTTTTCTGTTGGAAAAGATTGCACCACTTCAAGTGTACCAATCGAATCTAAATCGGGGAAAAAAACCACCTCTTTTTGGTTTACTTTTGTTTTTAATGTAAGCTGAATTTGTTCGCCAATTTTAATTTCTTTTTTAGATACAGCCGTTTCTATTGTTTGGGAAAACCCAACAACTGCAGAAAATATGAAAAGAAAAATAAATTTAATTCGCATTAGGCTCTACTTTTAAAATAGGTTACTAATTTTGTTACGTAACTTTCATTTGTTTCTGTTTCTACTAATCCTGCGGCACATTTACGAAAAATATTTTGGCAAATTTCAACCTTGTATTTGTAATTTTTCTCATATTCCAAACGGGTAATTGCGGTTTGTGTATCTAACCAAATCATTTGCTCCGTTTCTGCATCTTGCATTTGAATAATTCCAACATTTGGGAGTGTCTTTTCACGTGAATCAAAAATTCTAATTCCAGTTACATCATGTTTTTTAGAAGCAATTTGCAGCGGTTTTTGGAAATCGGAAGTCATAAAATCGGAAATTAAAAACACAATAGCTCGTTTTTTTATTACACTTGACAAAAATTCTAACGCAAAAGCCACGTTTGTTGATTTGCTTTTGGGTTGCCATTCGACTAATTCACGGATAATTCTTAAAACGTGTGATTTTCCTTTTTTGGGAGGGATATATAATTCGATTTCGTTTGTAAATAAAACTAATCCTATTTTATCGTTATTTTGTGTGGCTGAAAAAGCTAACGTAGCAGCTATTTCGGTTACCATATCTTTTTTATTTTGAGCGGAAGTTCCAAAATTTTGAGATGCTGAGCAGTCGATGACTAACATCATGGTTAATTCGCGTTCCTCTTCAAATATTTTTACAAATGCATCATTATTTCTTGCGGAAACATTCCAATCTATGGCTCTAAAATCATCTCCATATTGGTATTGGCGCACTTCAGAAAAAGTCATACCACGTCCTTTAAAAGACGTGTGATAGTGTCCCGAGAAAATATGATCGCTCAATCTTCGGGTTTTAATTTCAATTTTTTTGACTTTTTTAAGTAACTCTTTTGTTTGCATTTTGACATTCTGTTTCAGTCTCAGATTTTCAACCGCAACTGTTTTTTATAACAGACTTATGGTACTTGTACCTGATTTAAAACTTTATTTATGATATCTTCTGAAGTGATGTTTTCGGCTTCGGCTTCGTAGGTAATGCCTATTCTGTGACGTAATACATCGTGCACTACGGCTCTAACATCTTCAGGGATTACATAGCCTCTTCGTTTGATAAAAGCATAACATTTTGCTGCCAAAGCCAAATTAATACTCCCACGTGGCGAAGCTCCAAAACTAATTAATGGCTTTAAATTGTCTAATCTATATTTTTCTGGGTAACGCGTAGCAAAAACAATATCTAAAATATATTTTTCAATTTTCTCATCCATGTACACTTCCTTTACGGTTTGTTGCGCTTTGATGATTTGCGCGATGCTAACCACTGGATTTATTGTTGCAGAAGTTTCCTTTAAACTATTACGAATAATAAGTTGTTCTTCTTCCATTTTCGGGTAATCGACAATGGTTTTTAGCATGAATCTGTCTACTTGTGCTTCTGGTAATGAATATGTTCCTTCTTGTTCTATTGGGTTTTGTGTGGCTAAAACTAAAAAGGGTGTGTCTAATTTATAAGTAGTTTCGCCAATTGTTACTTGCTTTTCTTGCATAGCTTCAAGCAAAGCAGATTGGACTTTAGCAGGTGCTCTATTAATTTCATCTGCCAGGACAAAATTGGCAAAAATGGGTCCTTTTTTTACAGAAAACTCATTTTCTTTGAAATTGTACACCATTGTTCCTACCACATCTGCAGGAAGCAAATCTGGAGTAAATTGAATGCGATGAAAACTCCCATGAACAGCTTTAGATAAGGTGTTTATGACTAACGTTTTGGCTAACCCAGGCATTCCTTCTAATAAAACATGTCCTTGACCTAATAAGCCAATTAACAAGCGTTCTATCATTGATTTTTGCCCTACAATTACTTTACCTAATTCTGATGTTAGTAAATCAATAAAGGCACTTTCGTTTTCAATTTTTTCATTTAGCGCACTAATGTCTATCCCTATATTATTTTCTTGCATTTTATTTTGAATTATTTTCTATAAATTTTAAAAAAACACTTTAACAGCGCAAGTTGCTATATAAAAATAATATAAGTTGTTAATTGTCCGTTAAATTATATAGTTTTCGATATTTTTTTAGAAAAAATTAAGAAATGTTGGCGTTTTAAACAAAAAAAAAGCAACTTTTATTCTTGTTGAAGAATTAAAAAGTTGCTTAGATTTTTTAAAATTTTATGTTTTTAATACCAATCTGAATGGTATTTGTTTTCTCCTAAATAATAAATTAACCCCACTGAAAAGTTATAAAACGCACCTGATTGTGGTGTTTTGTTTTTATTTAAAATTATTCCGTCAAATCCATAATTTTGATCCATGGTAAAATTATGGGTGTAATCAGCCGTAAGAGCTAATTTATTAGAAACCTTATACATCGGCGTAATTCCAATTCCAACTATTTTTACTTGCTCACTGTCATTTTTGCCAATAATATAACCTAATGCCATTCCAGCATCCAGGTGGGCATTAAGTCCAAGCTTATCTCTAGTTAAATATGTAAGTCCCAATTGTTTTCCAACGTTATAAATTCCTGATAAGGAAACCGTACTATAAGTAATTCCTATTTTTCCTCCTGGATCGTTTACAAAATGATCTAATTTATAAGTAACTTTTGCACCGAATTTTTCATTGAACATATATCGTATCCCGATATCGTAATGATTCATTCCTGAAAAATTAGATTTGTATTTTTTTTGATATGGTGAAATGGCTCCTGTGTACCCATAGTTCGCCTCAACTGAAATATTATTCACGTTGAATTGAGAATAAAGTGATGAGGACACTATTAAAAAAAATATTAAATGGAGTTTACTCGTTGTTTTCATAATTAAAATACTTATTTTGTGCGAATGTAAAAAAAAATGTATTTATAAATGTGATTTTTAATATTATTTTGGTAAAAATTTTTAAAGTTCTGAGTTAAAGAGATCGTCTTTTCTAAGTAATTAAGAAAAGATCCAAGAAAATAACAACTACCTTTAAAAAATCCTAAAAAGCTAAATTTAAAGTATTAAAAACTATAACGTTACTTTGCATTTAAAACAAAACATATAAGTAATTTTATGATAGAATTATGCGCTGTTTATATACAAGCAAGTTATATGCTTTTTAATATTGAAGAACTAAAATTGAATTTTCAAATCTTCCAATAATATATTACCTCTTAACCAAACACTTGCTTAATTACCGTTATAATTCGATTACGATCACTATCGGTAAGATTAGAACCTGAAGGCAAACACAAACCATTTTCAAATAGCGTTTCAGCTATAGTACCTCCGTAGTAAGGATATTTTTCAAATATAGGCTGCATATGCATAGGTTTCCACAAGGGACGTGATTCGATATTAACAGCATCAAAAGCCAAACGTAGGGTTTCTCTAGTAATCCCATTTGTTTGAGTAGCATCAATGGTGATTGCGCTAAGCCAATAATTGGCAAAATAATCTTCATTAGGAGCTGAAAAAACTGTTACCCCTTGAATTTCATTGAAGGCCTCCACATAAAAATCGTGCATCGCTCTTCGTAAACTTACGTGCTGATCTAAGACTTCCATTTGACCTCTTCCGATTCCAGCACAAATATTACTCATGCGGTAGTTGTAGCCAATTTCGGAATGTTGGTAATGTGGTGCATTGTCGCGGGATTGTGTAGCATAAAAAATAGCTTTCTCTTTTTGGGCAGTAGTTTTCGCAACTAAAGCTCCACCCCCAGAAGTAGTTATGATTTTATTGCCATTAAACGATAACACCCCAATATCTCCAAAAGTACCGCATTTTTGTAATTTGTATGAGCTTCCCAAAGCTTCTGCACTATCCTCTAGTATAGGTATGTTATATTTATCGGCTACAGCTCTTACCTCCTCCACTTGATAAGGCACTCCATATAAATGCACCGCGATGATAGCTTTTGGCTTTTTACCCTTGCTAATTCGATCTTCAATGGCTTGTTCTAAAGCTACTGGGCAAATATTCCAAGTTTGTATTTCACTATCGATAAAAATGGGCGTGGCGCCCAAATATAAAATTGGATTAGCAGAAGCTGAAAACGTCATGCTTTGACAAATTACCTCATCTCCGGACTTCACACCTAACAAAACTAACCCTAAATGGATCGCTGCAGTTCCTGAACTTAAGGCCCCAACTTTAGCGTCACTAGAAAGATACTCTTGTAAATCTTGCTCTAAACCAGTAACATTAGGCCCTAAAGGAGCTATCCAATTGGCTTCAAAAGCTTCTTGTATGTATTTTTGTTCGGTACCTCCCATGTGAGGGGAAGACAACCATATCTTAGATTGGGACATACTGTAATTTTTTTACAAATATAGTCAAAGGAGTGAATTTTACAAAAATCATATGGCATTCAATAAAGCGTGGTACAGAATCTTTATTTTATTTGTTGCTTTCTTTACTGATATTTCTGCTCCTGTGGCTTAAGATAAATTTAGGTTCTAAATTAATTTTTTTAAGGCTAAACCACTTTACAGTAAATTTATTCCAATATTTTATTATGTGTTTCCCTTATTTCAAGGCCAAAGCGAATTAAAAATATTCCAATCTTTTTGACAGAAATAATGATCATTGTTAACAATTTATTAAATTATATAAAATACTTTTATTTTATTTAATCAAAATTTTTATATTTGTAGATTAATTAATAAAAAAAATTACTATGAAAAAACTATACACATTATTATTTATTTCATTTGCTTCAATTTCATTTGCCCAAGTATTTACAGCGACTTATGATTTTGCTGGTGTTACTGCTACATCTGGAGCTACTGATCCAACACCTGTTCCAACGGTAGCTGGTTTAACTTTCGGGAATTTTACAGCAGTTAATACTGTTACTCCTCCTACTAATTCTGCAGCTGCTTCAAGATTTGCTTTTGCAAATCAACCATTAGGAGCGGCAAACGGAGATAATATATATGCTAATTATGGAGGTGCTTTGAGTCCAACTATTTACTTTCAAGTAACTATTACGCCAACTTCTGGTACGGCTTATAATTTAACTGGAATTACTTTTAAAGTACAAAGATCAGGTACAGGTGTTAGAAATTACTCAGTTAGATCAAGTGCAGATGCATATGCTGCAAATTTACCCGCTTCAATTAATCCTGCGAACGCTAATTTAGAGGTGGTTACAGGAAATATCTTCTTTTACAATGTAGATAATTCTTTTGGGCAAGTTGGAAGTACTATAACTTTAACTGGGCCTTCTTTCACAAATTTAACTGGTCCTATTACTTTAAGATTTTATGGTTGGAATTCAGAAGCTGCTGGAGGTAACTTTGGTATTGATGACGTTGTAATTTCTGGAGAAATAGCTACAATGTCTTCATCGTCATTTAATGCAATCGATGGTTTAACAATGTTCCCAAATCCTTTAAAAGGAGATACTCTATTCTTTACATCTACTGCAAACGCAAATAAGTCTGTTCAAATTTACGATATATTAGGTAAAGAAGTTTTAAGCTCGAAAGAAATCAACTCTACTATGAACGTTTCTGGATTAGCAGCTGGAGTTTATCTTGTAAAAATTACTGAAGAAGGTAAAACTGCTACAAAAAAATTAGTTATTGAATAACTTTTTTACTGATTTGATTATTGTTAAAATTCACAATAATCAAAATTAGAATAAGAAAATTATAAAAAGCACCAACGAAAAGTTGGTGCTTTTTTTTATAACACAAATTTAATTGTCATTTTTATATTAGATAAACTAACTATTTGCTTCACTTAAATTATTGTTTTATTGCTTATATAACGCAGAAAATATAATTTATTATAAAGTATTAAGCTTGAAAGAATCAAATAGCGTCATTTAGCTGTAAATGGCCTAATTTCTAATATCAAAATTACTTTACTTAAGTAGTGACAAAATTATTTTGAAGAATTTGATATTGTGAGTTAAATATTAATAGAATTTAATTAACGAAAAGATTCAAAATCAAGTAAGGAATTAATCTAATTCAACTATTTAGTAGAAGAAAATAACCAGTTTATTGAACGTATGGTTTGAAATCTTACCTGTGTTTTGGCGTCCGACATCTTTTTTATTCAGGCCTAAATAGGATTTATGTCTAACGCAAAATCAATCACTGATTTATACAAACGAATAATAATAAATTACTGTTTAATTAGAATATTAAGTACTGCAAAATTAAATCCTAGTGTTTAGAGAATATCAATAAAAATCGAAGTAGTAATAAAGTAAAGATTTTACAGTATGACTAGTGAATAGAATATATAAATAAAAGCTTGTTTCAATAAGATAAATTAAAGCATAATTCACGACATCGGTAAGAAAATAAGATTTTTATTACAACGTGATACAAACAAAAAGAGGCTGTCTTTCGACAGCCTCCTCTTATTGAATAATATAGTTTACTTATACAGATATTGTAATCCGTACTTGCAAGCTATCGTATTACTTTTTGATCATTCTCATAGTTTTCATTTGGTTGTCTTGTGCTACAATAACATTGTAAACACCCGTAGACCAATTTGAACCTAACTGTAAGTCTTCTAAATCTGAAGGCATAACTTCTCTATTCTCGATCAGTTTTCCTGTCATATCAAATACACTT
>NZ_JBBALR010000016.1:0-8643 GCF_040402895.1 Flavobacterium sp. | reverse complement strand
AATCAGGTTTACCATAATACCTTTTATTGAAATCCCCAATAATATCTTTTACGCGTCGGTACTTTTGAAGGGAGGCTGGTGCGCGTTCGCCAATACCAACTAATTTAGCAAAATGCTCGTTATGAAAATCTATGATATGTAATATCGTAGGTTTCTCTTTTAAACTTTTACCTAATAAAATTGCTTTTAAATCCTGAGCGGTAATATCGAGTAGCTCGCGCTCGAGTTTGGAGTAAGTAACTAGGATTTTATTACTAAGCACCTCAAGGGCTTCTTTAGTAACTTTATCTTTAGCCGTTTTGACGTAAATCCGTAAATGTTTGGTATGTTCCCATACTTCATTTGAAACAGATTTACCCGTACTAAGAGTGAAGCTATCTTTGCCTAACTCTACTTTTACATAAATTGGAATTTCACCATTTACCTTTGTTTTTGCGTGTCGCAAAAAATACATAATTTTTATCATTTTATTCACGTTTAAATTTCTACAAATCTCCGCAGAATTAAAATGTAACAAGCTGATTTCTAGGTGAACTTTAGGTGAACTTTTTCATTTTAGTGTACCTGTTAGTGTACCCCTTTTGCCCTATTTTACCATGGGTACACCTATAGGCACACTAAATGATGATAAAATAGGTGTTTTTTGACTAGGGTCTAAAAATGAAAAAACCTCTAAAACGCTTGGTTTTAAAGGTGTTTTTACTTTTTATGTTTCTTTTGAAACATCGCTTTCGCGGAGAAAGAGGGATTCGAACCCCCGGACCTGTTACAGTCAACAGTTTTCAAGACTGCCGCATTCGACCGCTCTGCCATTTCTCCAATAAGACGTGCACTACTTTCGTATTGCGAGTGCAAATATAAAAGGTTTTTTCTATTAAAAAAACAATTGCATTACTTTTTTTGTAAGTTTTTATTAAATACCTGATAGTCACTATTTACTCCCTTACTTTAAATTTAATAATTCAAATATTCGGTTATTTCTAAGCCGTAACCAATCATTCCCACGCGTTTGTTTTGGTACGAATTGGTTAATAACTTAATCTTAGTAACATCTATATCATGTAATATCTGGGCACCAATACCAAAGTCTTTGGTATCAATAGTAATTTTTGGGGTAGAAAAATCACCAGCCGCTTGCAAGCGTTTCAATTCCGACAAACGATCTAATAATTCCACCGATTGCATTTCCTGATTGATAAATAAAATCGCACACTTCTCATACGATTCAAATTTCTTGAAGATATCTTCTAACTTTTTGTGGAACGTATCGGTTAAACTTCCCAAGATATCATTGGTTACTTGCGTAGAATTAATGCGTGTCAAAATGGGTTCACCCATACTCCAACTTCCTTTGGTTAAGGCAATATGCACCTGTTTGTTGGTCACTTGCAAATACGCACGCAAACGGTACGTACCAAAACGAGTTTGTATTTCAAAATCTTCTTTTTTCTTAATCAAACTGTCGTGTTGCATTCTGTAAGCCACTAAGTCTTCAATAGAAACCAATTTCAAATCAAACTTCTTAGCCACTTCTACCAATTCTGGTAAACGTGCCATCGTACCATCCTCATTCATAATCTCGCAAATGACACCTGCAGAAGAATACCCAGCCAAACGAGCAAAATCAATAGCCGCTTCGGTATGCCCAGTTCTTCGTAACACGCCGCCTTGTCTGGCAATTAAAGGAAATATATGTCCTGGTCGTCCCAATTCGTATGGTTTGGTATCAGGATGCACCAAGGCTTCAATAGTTTTAGCACGATCCGCCGCAGAAATACCTGTAGTAACCCCATTTCCTTTTAAATCTACAGAAACCGTAAAGGCCGTTTCCATATTATCGGTATTGTTGGTTACCATGGTATGCAATTCCAATTCCTTACATCTCGATTCGGTTAAAGGCACACAAATAAGCCCTTTTCCGTGCGTAGCCATAAAGTTGATCATTTCTGGCGTTACTTTATCAGCAGCCGCTAAAAAATCTCCTTCATTCTCTCTGTCTTCATCATCTACCACAATAATCATTTTACCCTGACGGATATCTTCAATGGCTTCTTCAATGGTATTCAGTTGTATTTTATGACTCATTAGTTGTTATGTTTTCGCTAGGTAGCGAATTAGTATTTCGTTTCGTTAGCAATTTTTTAATGGGTACAATCAGCCAATCTAAATCGATAGTTAATCCCATATCATTGGTAGCTCTGTAGGTAAATAAGATGGCAAAAGGAGTTAGTATTAAAGCACCCGCTGCCGTTCCTATAAAGGGATGAAGCGCGTCTTGTCCGGCTAATTTTTTTCCAAACGTATTAGCAAAATTAAATGTAATAAAAATTAATACCGCAAATACGATAGGCAATCCAAGACCCCCTTTTCTAATTATAGCACCCAAAGGCGCACCGATAAAAAACATCAACAAACACGAATAGGCAATTAGTATTTTATCGTAATACCCAATCCAGTGGTCGTTAATATTGTTTTGTTTAAACTCCAAATCGGTTTTATACCCATCTAAAGTAAAAATGGTATTGTTGATATTGTTTTTGGCTACATCTAACACCAACGTTTTTTTATCTGTTGGAAACAAATCAACTAAATCGCCAGTTAATTTGGTCGTCTTAGGTACCACTACAGAAGAAGACACTGGCACATTATACACCATAGCAAGACTTTCGGCACTTTTGTCCAAGTTATCACTGTACGCGGTAACATCTTTGTTAAAAGTCGTTTGTAACGAATCAATAGTATATTTCAATTCGCTCATGTTTAGCATATTGTAGGTGTTTATCAAATCGTTTCCTTCGTTGGCATTTGCATTTAGTTTAGCTAAATCTATTGTAACCGTATATTTCTTAAAACTACTTTTTGCAAAAGGCAGCTTGTCGCGTTCTTCAAACTTTTTAGGCTGTATGTCTTCGTAATAATTTCCATCAAATAAATCCAACTGCAATAAATTGGTAGATTCATCACTTTTCAAAACCCCTTTTTTGGCTTTAATAACGGTAGTAACTGAACCAAACTCCCCTTTCTTCATATGCATTGTAACCCCCTCTAAAAACGAACCATTCTCACCTGATTTCTTTTCTACATAAATTGAGGTAGTGGTACCAATTTTACTAAATTGTCCTTCACCAATCGCCATAGCTGGTTTGGTTTGAACAATGGTTTTTCTTAAATTTATAAAACGAAATTGGGCTTCAGGAATAATACTATTAGCAAATAAAAAGGCAATACCACTAAACAAAACGGTGCAAACAATTAAATACCGCATAGCTCTTTCCAAAGAAATACCTCCCGATTTCATAGCTGCAAACTCATAGTTTTCTGCAAAGCTTCCAAAAGTCATAATAGATGCCAATAAAATAGACAAAGGCAACACCAAAGGCACCATAATTGGTGAATAAAAAGAAATGAATTTTAAAATGGTCATAAAATCCAAATCCTTTCCTGCTAATTCGGCAATAAACAACCAAATACTTTGCAAAACGAAAATAAAAAAAAGGATTACAAATACCGTGGCAAATGTAATCAGGAAGGATTTTAATAAATATTTATCAATTATTTTCATGTAGTGGTTATACGTAAAAGCTACAGATTAATCCGCTTTATTAATATAATAATTTGGATATTTAGCTTTTACAAAGGTAAACTGATTTTTTGCCAACGTTTGGTTAAATTTAAACGAAGAAACTGTTAAAGTGGTTCTAGTACCATTTTTACCTACTTCAATTAGGTTATAAATATGATTGGTTTTAGTATCAATACCAATTAAGATTTCTTTTCGTTTATCCTTCACACTTAAAGGCGTAAGCTTTACATATTGAATGGTTTTACCCGCCATAGGTTGTTTGATGTCCATTGCGAATTTAAATCCTTTTTTAAAGAAGGTAAATATCTTGTTTGGCGACATAGCATTAGTATCATTCTCATCATGATTAGAAACCGTTATTTCTTCATCTTCTGGAACAATGGTGTATATTTTCTTTCCATCAAATATTTTAGTAACGCCCATAAATGACAAATGATATTTGTTACCTTGTAACATAACCTTTCCGGTACTCTCCTGATTAATTTTCTCTGCGGTGTTATTTATAGCATACTTAAAGTCAATCACCATATTTTTATACGATTTGGCCTTGATAACTACTTTATCTAATAACGCTTTACCCGCATTTTTCTCTTTTGGTGGGTTGTTTTCTCCAGTTGTAAATGCGACTAAAAATAGGGCAATAACCGATAATGTAACTAATTTTTTCATTATATTGTATTCAATCTATTGTTCGTTCTTAAAAAATATTTCTAGGGAATTCATATCCGTAATTAAAACTTGTCGGGCTTTGCTACCTTCAAAAGGGCCCACAATACCTGCGGCTTCTAACTGGTCTATAATTCGTCCTGCTCGGTTATATCCTAATTTTAATTTTCTTTGAATTAAGGATGCCGAACCTTGTTGTGCCGAAACCACTACCTCAGCCGCATCTCTAAATAAAGAATCGCGTTCTGATATATCCATATCAAGTTTTATGCCACTATCCTCGCCCACATAATCTGGCAGTAAATAGGCATCGGCATACGCTTTTTGCGAACCAATAAAATCACAAATACGTTCTACTTCTGGCGTATCTACAAAGGCACACTGCACACGAATTAAATCATTCCCATTAGAAAACAACAAATCCCCTCTACCAATCAACTGATCTGCACCCCCTGAATCTAAAATGGTTCTGGAGTCAATTTTAGACGTTACTCTAAAAGCAATTCTTGCTGGGAAATTGGCTTTAATCATACCCGTAATTACATTCACAGACGGACGCTGCGTAGCAATAATCAAATGAATTCCAATAGCACGAGCCAATTGCGCCAAACGCGCGATAGGCAGTTCTACTTCTTTACCCGCCGTCATAATTAAATCGGCAAACTCATCTACCACTAAAACAATATAGGGTAAAAAACGGTGCCCATTTTCTGGATTTAGTTTTCGTTGTTTAAATTTCTCATTATACTCTTTAATGTTACGCACCATCGCATCTTTAAGCAAAGAATAACGATTATCCATTTCCAAACATAACGAGTTTAACGTATTAATTACTTTCGCATTATCGGTAATAATCGCCTCATCCGTATCAGGAAGTTTGGCCAAATAATGACGTTCAATCTTATTGAAAAGGGTCAATTCTACTTTCTTCGGATCCACCAATACAAACTTCACTTCCGCTGGATGTTTTTTGTATAATAACGAAGTCAAAACGGCATTTAATCCTACCGATTTACCTTGTCCTGTTGCTCCTGCCATCAATAAGTGTGGCATTTTAGCCAAATCCACTACCAACGTTTCATTTGAAATGGTTTTTCCTAAAGCAATAGGCAATTCCATTTCAGCTTGTTGAAATTTAGGCGAAGCAATCGCACTCTTCATAGAAACCATGGATGGATTGGCATTTGGAACCTCAATTCCAATAGTACCTTTACCAGGAATGGGCGCAATGATACGAATACCTAATGCCGATAACGACAAGGCAATATCATCTTCTAAACTCTTAATTTTAGAAATTCTAATACCCGCTTCAGGAACAATTTCATATAACGTAACTGTAGGGCCTACAGTAGCTTTAATTTGAGCAATTTCTATTTTGTAGTTCTTTAAGGTATCTACAATCTTATTTTTATTTTCCTCTAATTCCGCTTGATTAATAGTAATCCCCACTCCCGAATAATCTTTCAGCAATTCAATAGAAGGCATTTGAAAGTTTGACAATTCTAAAGTAGGATCAAATTCCCCGAAATCTTGTACCAAACGTTGGGCAATTCTTTCTTCTACAATATCCTCCTCTTCCGGTTTTTCAATAATAAAAGAAGCATCTTCCGTTTCAATAATTTCAGGTTGTTTTGGAATTATTTCTGGTTGTGGTTCTAAATTAATCTCAGAGGCATGTTGGATAGTGGGCTTTAAAGTAGTTTTATCAATTTCAAAAGTTGAAGGCGCGTCACGGTCTATGACTTGCATGTTCGTCCAGGACTGATCCGTATCTTCAATTATAGGATTTTTTTTTAAAATGGGAGTTTCTTCTTTTGCTACCTCTTCAACATCTGAAAGTGCAGTAGTTCCTATTTCGCTTTCCATACTATTTTCATCGACAACAGGAACAGGCGAAGGTTTCGCATCTAAATAATCTTTTAACTTATCTGGAGAAACTTTAATTCTAAATATTAAAAATACCACCACACTGAAAATTAAAACCATAATCGTTCCAATATCCCCAGCATAATCTCGAATTAAATCATGCAATTCGAAACCAATTACTCCAGATAAATGAGGAACATAGTCCCAAATTAGTCCAAAAAATAAAGAAATGGTAATAATAGCATACAAATCCCAAAAAGTAGATTTTTTAATTTTACTTAATGGCAAATCGATAAGTAAGTACGCACCAATTAAAAAGAAAATTTTTACAAATAAGAAAGAAGCGATACCAAAACCTTTATACAAGAAGAAATCTGCTAACCAAGCCCCTATTTTACCCAACCAATTTTCAACGACTACGTTTCTATTGGTCAATTCATTTATTTGACTTTGGTCGTTACTACCTGATATATAATAGGATATAAAAGATAATAATAAAAACAATGCGATAATAACAAAGAAAAAACCTACAACGAACTTTTGTCCTCGTGAGGTTTTAAATATTGAAGTACTAAGTTTCTTATCTGAAGCGCTTGTTGATTCTTTCTTTGCCATTAATCTCTATAAATTAAATAGTTTAGGCACGTAAATTAATGCGCCAACGGTTAACGCGCTACTTGCCGCAAATAAAACGGCACCAGCGGAAATATCTTTAATGAAACCAATTCTATCATGAAATTCAGGATGAATAAAATCTGCTATTTTTTCTACAGCCGTGTTGACACCTTCTATACCTAAAACCAAACCAAAAGCTAATATTTGCAACATCCACTCTTCTCGACTGATATGAAAATAAAATCCTGCAAAAATCATTAACAACATAATTGAAAATTGTACCATTATGCTGTGTTCTGTAGCAACTAATTTTAAGGCGCCTTTTACAGCAAAGCCAACACTTTTAACTCTACCAGAAAAAAATCTTTTATCTTGAATCATGTTATTTTTATGCGTTTAAAGCGGCTTCGTAATTTGGTTCGTTAGCAATTTCACTAACTAATTCAGAATAGGTAACGTTTCCATTTTCATCAATTACAACAATAGCTCTGGCATGTAATCCTTTTAAAACAGAATCAATTAACGTTACGCCATAGTCATTTCCAAAACTTCCATCTCTAAAATCTGACAAATTTACCACGTTTTCTAATCCTTCCGAACCACAAAAACGCTTTTGAGCGAATGGCAAATCTTTAGAAATACATAATACTTTAGTGTTCGTTAAATCGTTAGCCATTTTATTAAACGTTCGTACTGAAGTAGCGCAAGTAGGCGTATCAATACTTGGAAAAATATTTAAGATGACACGTTGTCCTTTAAAATCTTGTAAAGAAATTTCAGACAAATCGTTTCCTACTAATTGAAATTGTGGTGCAGCAGAACCAATAGCTGGTAAAGCATTATTTGTGTTTACAGGATTTCCTCCTAAAGTAACTGTTGACATAGTTTTAAATTTTAAGGTTCAAAAATACAAAAAAATAATTTGCCTAATATGAATTAGTAAAGTTTATTTATGATTTGGGACTTTCGACTTTCGACTTTCGACTTTAGGACACACTTAAACTAACTTCCACAATACATCTTCAGGTACTGGAGCGATAATTTCTACTAGATCTTTAGTAACAGGATGCGTTAATACTAATTTTCTTGCGTGTAAATGAATACCTCCGTTGGGATTACTTCTATCAAATCCGTATTTTAAGTCGCCTTTAATTGGGCAACCTACAGCAGTAAGTTGGGCTCTAATTTGATGATGCCGTCCGGTATGTAAATCAATTTCTAAAGCGTAATAATTATCTAATTTCTTAATAATTTTATAGGATAATTTAGCTTCTTTAGCCTCTGGAACCTCTTTTAAATGGGCTTTAGAGGTGTTATTTTTAGTATTTCTTCGTAGAAAATGCACTAAAGTATCTTCCGATTTTGGCGGCGCATTCTTTACAATAGCCCAATAGGTTTTTTGCGTTTCTCTGTTTTTAAACGTTTCGTTCAAACGAGTTAATGCTTTTGATGTTTTAGCAAATACCACAATTCCTGTTGTTGGTCGATCCAAACGATGTACCACACCTAAAAACACCTCACCCGGTTTGTCGTAAGCCACTTTTAAATACGATTTTACAATATCTGATAATGGCTCATCTCCGGTTTTATCTCCTTGTACGATATCTCCTACTCGTTTATTTACTACTATTATGTGATTGTCTTCGTGAAGAATTTGAAGATTTTTTGAATCGGAAACTATTTTCATTTGTATGGGGTGTAAGTGATAAGTTAATAGTAATTAGTAAATAGTGATTGTTATAAATAATTAGCAGAAAAACTACTTACTAATTACTTGTCACTAATCACTAATATTGTTCATTCGCATTAGGAAAATCAACAGATTTTACATCAGTTACATATTGCCCGATTGCTTTCGTCATATCTTCAAATAAATTCATATATCTGCGTAAGAATCTTGGACTAAATTCGTG
>NZ_JBBALR010000015.1:0-9259 GCF_040402895.1 Flavobacterium sp. | reverse complement strand
CGGCTGAGAAAAAAGATTCTCAAGGCTTATGTTTTATTGGAAAAGTGCGTTTACCGGAATTTTTACAGCAAAAGTTACAACCAAAAGAAGGTGTAATTGTTGAAATTCCTTCTACTAATGAAATCTATAATTCAATACTTCCTAATTTTGAAAATACAGAAGAAGCATTGGTTTTTTATTCAAAAAACAAAGACTATTCACAAGCAAACGGAATTGTAAAAGGAAAGCATCAAGGGGCACATTATTTTACCAATGGACAGCGTCGTGGACTAAATGTTGGTGGAACAAAAGAAGGATTATTTGTAATTCAAACCGATATAATAAATAACATAATTTATGTTGGTGAAGGAGCCAATCATCCTGGATTATTTAAAAAAGCCTTATTCATTAAAGCAAAAGAAGTACATTGGATTCGCCAAGATTTAAAATTGAATATTGGAGAAACTAAAAATGTAATGGCACGAATTCGATACCGTCAGCCGTTGCAAAAAGCAACATTACATCAATTCGAAAACGGAATGTATGTACAATTTGAAAATCCGCAATCTGCTATTACCGAAGGGCAATTTGTGGCTTGGTATATAGATGATGAATTACTAGGCAGTGGCGTGATTTCTTAACTAAATTTGCTATATTTGATTAATCTTTTGCAGTATGAAAAAAATATACTTTATATTTATTTTAGGTGTAGTCAACTTGGGTTTTGCCCAAATTGAAGATGCTTGGGTATATTTTAATGATAAGCCAAGTTCAGCAACTTTTTTAGCTAATCCGTTAACTATGTTGACACAACGAGCTTTGGATAGAAGAATGGCTCAAAATATTTCTTTAGATATTACTGATGTTCCTGTAGAGCAAAGTTATATTACCCAAATTGCAGCTACTACTGGTATTACAGTTATGGCAAAATCAAGATGGATGAATGCGTTACATATTCGAGGTACACAAACCAATATCCAAACTTTAACAAGTTTAAGTTTTGTAAATCATATTACTTTTGCCAATCATTCCTTAAATCCAGGTGGAAGAATTTCTCAAAACAATAAAATTTCAGCAGTAAACAAACAATTTGAAACACAAGTAATTTATAATTATGGCGGTTCTCAGAATCAAATTGAAATGCTTAATGGACATTTATTACACCAACAAAATTATACGGGACAAGGAAAGGTCATTGCGGTTTTAGATTCAGGATTTTTAGGAGTTAATACAGCTATTCCATTTCAAAATTTAATAACAAATAATCAAATTTTAGGCGGATATAATTTTCCAGATCAAAACGCGAATTATTTTTCAAGACATAATCATGGCTCCAATGTGTTATCTACTATGGGCGGTTTTGCAGAAGGACAATTAGTAGGCACGGCTCCAAATGCCAATTATTATTTATTCATCACAGAAGATATTAATTCTGAAAATCCAGTTGAGGAATCCTATTGGGTTGAAGGTGCCGAATTAGCAGATTACTATGGCGCCGATATAATTAATTCTTCTTTAGGATATTTTGGTTACGACAATCCTAATTATTCTCATCAATATGATGACATGATAGGAAATAAAACATTTTCTTCTAAGGGAGCTAACATGGCATTTAATAAAGGAATTGTTGTTGTAATTAGTGCTGGTAACTCAGGTGCCACATCTGAGCCACATATTGGTACACCAGCAGATGCCATTGGGGCATTAACAATTGGTGCCGTTAATAGTGTAGAACAATACGCTACCTTTAGTTCTATAGGTCCTTCTTATGATGGTCGCGTGAAGCCAGATGTTTGTGCGAAAGGTTTAGGAACAACGGTTTGTTCTCCAACGGGTACTATATATAATTCAAATGGAACTTCGTTTTCTAGTCCTGTTATTGCTGGAATGGTAGCTACTTTTTGGTCAGCTGTACCCAATTTAACGGCCCAGCAAGTGGTTCAATTCATTAAACAATCATCAGATAATTATAGTAATCCTACCATACAAAAAGGCTACGGAATTCCAGATTTTCAATCAGCATTAACTGCCGCTTTAAATTTGGAAATAATTGTTGAGGAAGCACCAAAATATTTTACTGTTTTTCCAAACCCAACACAAGATCTAATGTTTTTGCATCTTGAAGATGCTTCCGAAAAAGGAACAATTGAAATCATAAATACATTGGGGCAAAAAGTAGCTGAAAAAGAATTTGAAGGGTCTTATAACGCCTTTATTGATTTAGAAGATTTACCAAATGGTATATATTATTACAGATACATTTCTACTAAAGAACAGATTGGTAAAATTATTAAAAAATAGGAGTACAAATAAATGAATAAAATCACACAATTATTTGGAATAAAATATCCAGTTATTCAAGGAGGAATGATTTGGAATAGTGGTTATAAATTAGCAAGTGCTGTAAGTAATGCTGGAGGATTAGGACTTATCGGCGCGGGTTCAATGTATCCAGAAGTGCTAAGAGAACACATTCAAAAATGTAAAAAAGCTACATCAAATCCATTTGGTGTAAATGTTCCGATGTTATATCCAAACATCGAAGAAATCATGCAAATTATAGCAGACGAAGGTGTAAAAATTGTTTTCACTTCTGCAGGAAACCCAAAAACATGGACTTCTTTTCTTAAAGAAAAAAGAATTACAGTTGTGCATGTAGTGAGTAGTTCAAAATTCGCATTAAAAGCCCAAGAGGCTGGTGTAGATGCTGTTGTTGCTGAAGGTTTTGAAGCAGGTGGACACAACGGTAGAGAGGAAACTACTACACTTACATTGATTCCAATGGTTAAAGAAAATATTACTATTCCATTAATTGCAGCAGGCGGAATTGCAACTGGAAAAGGCATGTTAGCCGCTATGGTATTAGGTGCAGATGGTGTACAAATGGGAAGTCGGTTTGCTGCTTCAATAGAATCAAGTGCGCATATTGACTTTAAAAAAACTATTATAGAAACTCAAGAGGGTGAAACACTAGTTACTTTAAAAGAATTAGCACCTGTGAGATTAATTAAAAATAAATTTTTTAATGATATTCAAGAGGCTTGTGCCAATTGTGCTTCCGTTGAAGATTTAAAAACGTTATTAGGCAGAGCAAGAGCCAAACGAGGTATGTTTGAAGGCGATTTAGTTGAAGGTGAATTGGAAATAGGACAAATTGCAGGGTTAATTCATGATATACTTCCTGTGGAAACGATTATTTCTAATGTTATTACTGAATTTAATTCAGCAAAAAGCAGTGTAAATGAAATTCAATTTTAATAGATATAAAATGAAAAAAATAATTTTTGTCTTGTTATTAGGTTTAGGTACACAATTGGGATTTTCTCAAACGTACCAATTTAAAACAGTTAATTATTCTGTTTCTCAAAAAAACGAAAAAGGCGAATGGTCTAAATGGTCTAAAACGCAACCCACTGAATTATTGATTAATTTGGATAGAGACAAACATCGCTTTGTAGTATATTCTGAAATTATTCAACTTTATAGTATTTTAAAGTATGAAGATAAAGTAGAAAATGAATCAGGAACTTCCAATAAATATTTTTGTGTTGATAATTTAGGAATAGATACCGCAATTACTATTATATCTCCAAAAAATGCGGGTAGTAGCAAACAAATTTATATTGCAAATGATGAAATGATTATTGAATATGATTTAATTTATTTAGGCGAAAAATAATATCTCTTGCGAACTACTAGTACAAAACACATAGAAAATCCAACTCTTTTTAAAGAGCAAATTTTATATTGGAGTCAGCAATTCAGTGAAACAATCATTTTAGATAGCAATATAGAAAGTAATGAAAATCAGTTATATAAGTCTTATGATTTAATTGTAGCTGTGGAAGCATTCACTTCTATTCAAACCGATTATGAAAAGGCATTTGAAGATTTGTATCAATACCAATCTAAAACAAACGATTGGTTATTTGGATATTTATCATACGATTTAAAAAACGATATTGAAGCGTTGGATTCAAAAAATTATGATGGTTTACATTTTCCTGATTTATATTTTTTTCAGCCAAAAAAAATCTTTTTATTGAAAGAAAATAGTTTAGAAATCCAATATCTAAATATGTGCGAGGATGAAATTGACTCTGATTATGAAGACATTTTAAATCAATCAAAAATCAAAAGTCAAAAGTCAAATGTTGCAATTGAACAAAGAATTTCTAAAGAAAATTACATAAAAAAAGTCCATAAAACATTAGCTCACATTCATCGAGGTGATATTTATGAGGCTAATTTTTGTATGGAATTTTATGCGAATAATGCTCTAATTGAACCATCGGAAATTTATCAAAAATTAAATAGAATATCTGATTCGCCATTTGCTGTTTATTTCAAGAAAAATCAGCAGTATTTGCTATCGGCCTCACCAGAGCGTTATTTGAAAAAAGAGAATGAAAAAGTAATTTCTCAGCCAATAAAAGGAACCGCAAAGCGTGATACTGACTCAAACATAGACGAACAAAATAAAACAGCTCTTTTTAACAACCCAAAAGAGCGATCAGAAAATATTATGATTGTTGACTTGGTTAGAAATGATTTATCTCAAACCGCTACGAAAGGCAGTGTTGAAGTAGAAGAATTGTGTGAGATTTATTCCTTTAAACAAGTACATCAAATGATTTCAACTGTAATTTCCAATGTATCGCATACCACTTCACCAATTGAAATTTTACGAACGACTTTTCCAATGGGAAGTATGACTGGCGCACCGAAAATTTCTGCCATGAAAATTATGGAAGAATTAGAAGAAACTAAACGAGGATTATATAGCGGAGCTGTAGGCTATTTTACACCTTCAGGAAATTTTGATTTTAATGTGGTTATTCGTAGTATTTTGTATAATTCAGAAAATCAATATTTAAGTTTCTCTGTTGGAAGTGCCATTACTGCTGAAGCCATTCCAGAAAACGAATATGAAGAATGTTTATTGAAAGCAAAAGCCATGTTTGAGGTTTTGAATGAAACAGCTTAAGGGAAAAGTAAAAAGTATCAAAGTATCAAAGTAACAAGATAGTCAATTTATGTTTTCCTATGATAGCTACTGATGTTATTTATTACCACAGAAAAAATCCCTGAAATCCATGAAATCTGTGGCAAAAAATATCGCCAATAAATTTTTTTTCAAACAAAAATGTTGAGGATTAGAAATAAATTAACTTTAGAAATTGAAAAAATGTTAAATTCGCTAATAAATAAACTAAAAGTCTAAGTTGAATGATAGTAACTTATCCCTTATCACTTAACCCTTTTTAACTTAAATAATGTTTCAAAAGTTTAAAATCCATATTGATATTAATTTTTCTTTCTTACAAGATAAGAAACTTCTTGTGGCTACAAGTGGCGGTGTGGATAGTATGGTTTTGGTACATTTATTTCAAAAATTAAATTTTAATTTTGCTTTGGCACACTGCAATTTTCAATTAAGAAATTTGGAAAGTGATGCTGATGAAAAATTTGTAAGTAACTACGCAGAACAGCATAAGATTCCTTGTTTTATTAAAAATTTTGATACTATAAACTATTCTGAAATCCATAAGTTATCTACACAAGTTGCAGCCAGAAATTTACGTTACAATTGGTTTAACGAGATTTTAGAACAAGAAAACTTCGATTATATTATTACAGCGCATCACGCTGATGATGTCGCAGAAACGTTTATGATTAATCTTTCTAGAGGCACAGGCTTAGAAGGTTTACTTGGAATTCCATCAAAAAACGGAAATATAATTCGACCTATGTTACCTTTTTCTCGTAAAGAAATTGAAAATTATGCCTCTGAAAACCAATTACAATGGCGAGAAGATAGCAGCAATGCTTCGGATAAATATGTAAGAAATAAAATCAGACATCATATTGTGCCTGTTTTTAAGGAAATTAATGATTCGTTTTTACAATCCTTTCAAAATACTCTTGAACATCTTTATCAGCAACAATCTTTAGTATATGATGCGGTTTTGTTGGTGTATGAAAAAGTAGTTTCAGAACAGAAACAACAATTAAAAATTAATATTCCAGCTTTACTTCATTATAAAAACTATAAAGCGTATTTATATCAATGGCTTCATAAATATGGATTTACAGCTTGGAATGATGTATATGATTTAGTGCATTCTCAATCAGGAAAGCAAATTTTTTCAGAAAACTATGTGCTATTGAAAGATAGGGATTGTTTGCTTCTTTCCCAAAAAACTACTGATTTTAATTCCATTGTTTTTCATTCGATTACTGAAATTACTAATTTTCCGTTAAATTTCAGTTTTTGTAACTTCAGTAACATTTCAAATCAAAACAAGAACGTTATATTTGTAGCCGAATCGAAGTTACAATTTCCGTTAACCATAAGAAAATGGAATTCTGGCGATTATTTTTATCCAGCTGGAATGCAAGGAAAAAAGAAAGTTAGTAAGTATTTTAAAGATGAAAAATTCACGTTATTCCAAAAACAACAAGCTTTTATTTTAGAAAGTAACAATAAAATTGTTTGGATAATAGGACATCGATCCGACGAACGATTTAAGCCAGAAAACACCAATCAAAATATAATACAAATAACCTATAATAATGAAGAAAATAGTTAGTTTATTAGCGATATTAGTTACCTTTTTTGGAACAGCACAAATTGTAGAACCTGTAAAATGGAGTTCAAGTGTCGTTAAAGTTTCTGATACAGAATTGGATTTAATTATTACTGCTAATATTGAAAATAATTGGCATTTATATTCTCAGTTCACACCAGAAGGTGGTGCGTTACCGTTGGTTTTTACGTTTAAAAATCAAAAAGGAAACTACCAATTAATAGGAAAAACTAAAGAAGGTAAATATAAAAAATCGTTTAATGAAATATTTGAAATAGAAGAATATTATTTTCAAAATACAGCAAAATTCACGCAACGAATTAAAATTTTAAATTCAAAATTAAAAACTGTAGATGTAAGTGTAGATGGACAGGCTTGTATAGATGGAAAATGTGTGCAAACAGAAGCCAATTTAAAATTTAATTTACCAGAATTAAAAGTTTTAGAAACAACTGAAACAGTTATTGATTCAGCTGCAAAGAATACAGATTCGGTTGCTACAAACGATGCAGATTCTACAAAACAAACTGTTACAAGTGTAAAAGATTCTAATAATCCAACTCCTAAAAAAGAAGAAAAAAGTTTATGGACTATTTTCTTTTTGGCCTTTCTTGGTGGTTTTGCTGCACTTTTAATGCCTTGTATTTTCCCAATGATTCCAATGACGGTAAGTTTTTTTACCAAACAAAGTAAAACCAAAGCTGCAGGTATTAAAAATGCTATCCTGTATGGGTTAGCCATTATTGCTATTTATGTTTTATTAGGTTCCTTAATTACAGGGATTTTTGGTGCAGAAGCACTAAACGAATTATCTACAAGTGTTACATTTAATTTAATTTTCTTTGCCTTGTTAGTAGTGTTTGCATTATCATTTTTAGGGGCTTTTGAAATAGTTTTACCAAGTTCATGGGCTACAAAAATTGATTCAAAGGCAGATAAAGGCGGAATAGTAGGTATCTTTTTTATGGCATTAGCCTTAGCTGTGGTTTCATTTTCTTGTACAGGACCTATTGTTGGTACATTACTTGTAGAATCAGCATCAAAAGGCGGTTTGGCACCAATTATTGGGATGTTAGGTTTCTCTATTGCCATTGCCTTACCATTTATGTTATTTGCTATGTTTCCAGGTTGGTTAAATTCAATGCCAAAATCGGGAGGTTGGTTAAATACAGTTAAAGTGTCATTAGGATTTTTAGAATTGGCATTTGCCTTCAAATTTTTATCTAACGCCGATTTGGTGTTGCAAAAACATTGGTTAGAAAGAGAATTATTTATTGCCATTTGGATTGCCGTTTTTGCAGCTTGGGCGTTGTATTTGTTTGGAAAATATATGTTACCGCACGATTATGAAAAAGCAGATAAAATAGGAGTAGGGCGTTTGGTTATGGCTATCATCGTTACCACCTTTACTTTCTATATGATTCCAGGATTATGGGGCGCACCATTAAAAATATTAAGCGGATTAACACCTCCAATGACTTATGCAGAAAGCGCATCAGGATTTGGAAATGGGAATTCGAGTACAGCTGAATTACCAGAACACGCACACAATGGACCACACGGTATTGTTGCTTTTGAAGATTACGAGTTAGGTTTAGCTTACGCGAAAAAAGTAGGTAAACCAGTTTTTTTAGATTTTACAGGTGATGCCTGTGCAAATTGCAGAAAAATGGAAGACAATGTTTGGTCAGATAAGTCAATATTACCAATATTAAAAGAAAAGGTAGTTTTGATTTCTTTGTATTGTGATAGAAAAATTGAGTTACCAAAATCGCAACAATACCTTTCTAAAACCACTGGAAAACAAGTAATTACTATTGGAAACAAATGGACAGATTTACAAATTTCTAGGTATAAAAGTAATTCGCAACCTTTATATGTTATTATTGATAATGAAGGTAATGATTTAGAAGGAGTGACACCAATGGCATTTAATACCAATATTGAAGAATATAAAAAATGGTTAGAAGACGGAATTGCTAAGTTTAAAAAATAATTTAGTTCTAAATATTTATAAAATCTGTATGAAATCATTTTATACAGATTTTTTTATTTCAAAAACTTTTCTACATTTGTAATATAAAAGCCAATTTTAAAAGTACACGCCATGTTAGTAAAAGTCTATGGAAGCGCCGTTTTCGGTGTAGATGCCACCACCATTACTGTAGAAGTAAATATCGATAAAGGAATCGGATACCATTTAGTAGGTTTACCAGATTCCGCAATTAAAGAAAGCAGTTATCGTATTGCTGCAGCTCTAAAAAACAACAATTACAACCTTCCCGGAAAAAAAATCACCATAAATATGGCGCCTGCCGATTTAAGGAAAGAAGGTTCTGCCTATGATTTAACCTTAGCTATTGGAATTTTAGCTGCTTCTGGTCAAATAAACGCTGACGAAGTTGGAAAATACATCATTATGGGCGAAATGTCTTTAGATGGTGGTTTACAGCCAATTCGCGGAGCATTATCTATAGCTATTAAAGCAAAAGAAGAAGGTTTTACAGGAATTATCTTACCCAGACAAAATGTAAAAGAAGCCGCTATAGTGGAAGGTTTGGAAGTGTATGGCGTTGATAATGTGTTGCAAGTCATTAATTTTTTTGAAGGTAAAGAAACTCTAATTCCGACCCTAATTGATACGAAAGAAGAATTTTCTAAAAACCTTGAATTTCCAGAATTCGATTTTG
>NZ_JBBALR010000014.1:0-11506 GCF_040402895.1 Flavobacterium sp. | reverse complement strand
AAACCGTTCCAATTGATTTTGGAACGGTTTTTTTTTATCTTATAAAATCATACATTTACAAAAAAAATACAGTATGGTATTAAGTAGATTTTGGTTGGCTATTTTTATTTCTTCTATAGTATTTATTATAGTAAGCTTATTTGCAAGTAACACCTATTCCGTAGATTATGTGTTAAATGGGAAAAAAGATGATCCTATATTAATTTCGGAAAAGTTTTTAAATGAAATCCCTGCTTTTATTAAAGATAGTATTCAAAAATCGGAAGAAAAAACTTTTACTATCAATAGAGATACCTTAAATCCAGATACTACATACGTTTATAAAAATCAAACGGTAAAAATATACAGTGGCACACAAAAATCAGATGGTTTATTGCCTACTTGCAAAACCAGTTTATTTGATATTGTTCTGCCTCTTATGGCGTATTTGGCTTTCTTTTGTGGATTAATGGAATTGCTAATTATTTCTGGAGCATCCGAAAAATTAGCTAAAAAACTGAGTCCATTTTTCGCACAAATATTTCCATCTGTACCTAAAAATCACGAATCCGTTTCCTACATGACTTTAAATTTTGCTGCTAATTTTCTAGGATTAGATTCTGCCGCTACGCCTTTCGGATTAAAAGCTATGGAAAGTCTACAAACACTCAATCCAGACAAAGACAAAGCCAGCGATGCGCAAATTATGTTTATGTGTTTACATGCCGCAGGTTTAACTTTGATTCCAACTTCTATTATTGGCTATCGAGCAGCAGCCAATGCGGAAAATCCAGCAGATGTTATGTTGCCTTGCATCATCACCTCATTTATAGGCACCATTGCTGCCCTATTGATTGTAGGTGTCAAACAGAAAATAAATTTTAAGAGCGCTACTTTAATCGTTGGATTAATGACTATAATTGCTGCAATTACTGGATTATTATTTTATGTTAATGGATTAAATTTAATAGAAAAAAACTTCTTTACTTCTAATTTGTCAGGTTTAATGTTAATTGCAATTATTGGAATAACATTACTTTATGCTTTTACTAAAGAAAAGAAATTTGTAGAGCAAAAAACCACAATTTTTGACGCGTTTGTATCGGGTGCCAAAAACGGATTGACTACTGGTGTAACTATTTTTCCTTATGTAATGGGAATGTTAGTGGCCATTTCATTTTTTAGAAATAGTGGCTTGTTCGAAATTATGAGTAATGGAATTTCTTTTGTATTTTCCAATATTGGCGTAAGCAAACAAATTACTGATTCATTACCCGTTGCTATGTTGCGTCCTTTCAGCTCCAGTGGTTCGAGAGGATTTATGATTGATGCGATGAATACCTTTGGCGTAGATTCATTAACCGGAAGATTGAGCGCTATTTTTCAATGTAGTGCAGAAACTACCTTTTATGTTATTGCCGTTTATTTTGGAAGCATTCATGTAAAAAACACCCGATACACTTTAGGAATTATGCTATTAGTAGATTTAATTTGTGTAATTGCTGCAATTGCTGTGGCAAGTTGGTTTTTTAGCTAATAATAAGATTCTAAGAATTTGAAACTCTAATAGGGGATTTTTAAAATATTCCTTAACTTTACGCTTCAAAACTCAAACAAATGGACTTTTTATATCAAGACCCGTATCCTATTTTAAAGGACGATACAACCTACAAAAAATTAACTTCAGATTTTGTAAAAATAGAACAACTTGGCGATAGAGAAATCTTAGTGGTGGACCCTAAAGGATTAGAATTATTAGCGCAAGAAGCCATGGACGACGTTTCGTTTATGTTGCGTTCGGCTCATTTACAAAAATTAAAAAACATCATCGAAGACCCAGAAGCAACAGACAACGACCGTTTTGTAGCGTATAATTTACTACAAAATGCAGCTGTAGCCGTGGAAGGGCAGTTACCATCTTGTCAAGATACAGGAACTGCTATTGTGGTGGCAAAAAAAGGTGAAAACGTGTACACAGGTGTGGAAGATGGTGAATGGTTATCTAAAGGAATTTACAATACGTACCAAAATAAAAACCTTCGTTATTCGCAAATTGTTCCGATTTCGATGTTTGAAGAAAAGAATTCAGGTTCAAACTTACCTGCTCAAATTGATATTTATGCAAAAAAGGGAAATTCTTATGAATTTTTATTTTTAACAAAAGGTGGGGGTTCGGCTAACAAAACGTTTTTGTACCAAAAAACAAAATCGTTATTAAATGACAAATCTTTAGAAGAATTTGTTCGTGAACGAATTATGGATTTAGGAACAGCGGCTTGTCCACCTTACCATTTGGCTATCGTAATTGGCGGAACTTCAGCAGAAGCAAATTTAGCAACAGTCAAAAAAGCATCGGCAGGTTACTTTGACAATTTACCAACATCTGGAAACATGTCGGGTCAAGCGTTTCGCGATTTAGAATGGGAAAAAAGAGTACAAATTATTTGTCAAGAAAGTCAAATTGGAGCCCAGTTTGGTGGGAAATATTTAACTCACGATGTAAGAGTCATTCGTTTACCTCGTCACGCAGCATCTTGCCCTGTTGGAATGGGTGTTTCTTGTTCGGCAGATAGAAATATCAAAGGAAAAATCACCAAAGACGGAATTTTCTTAGAGCAACTGGAGACCAATCCAGGTCAGTTTTTACCTACAACAGCCCCACATTTAGAACCAGCTGTGGAGGTAGATTTAAATAAACCTATGTCGGAAATTTTAGCCGAATTATCCAAATATCCAATCAAAACCCGATTAAAATTAAACGGAACTTTGATTGTGGCTCGCGATATTGCACACGCCAAAATAAAAGAATTATTAGACGCTGGAAAACCAATGCCAGAGTATTTTAAAAATCATCCCGTATATTATGCCGGACCTGCAAAAACACCAGACGGCATGCCATCAGGAAGTTTTGGTCCTACCACCGCAGGAAGAATGGATGTTTATGTTGACGAATTCCAAGCTGCTGGTGGAAGTATGATAATGCTAGCCAAAGGAAATCGAAGCAAAGAAGTAATGAACGCTTGTAACAAATACGGCGGCTTCTATTTAGGTTCAATTGGAGGTCCTGCTGCTATATTAGCAAAAGAAAACATCCTGTCGGTAGAAGTTGTTGATTTTGAAGAATTAGGTATGGAAGCTGTTCGTAAAATAACGGTGAAAGATTTCCCGGCTTTTATTATTACCGATGACAAAGGAAATGATTTCTTTTCGAATTTGTAATCAGAGCCTAGTTAAACATAATTTAATGGATTAGATAAAATGTTAAAGTTTGGTAATTTAATATCATGATATTGTTATTAAAACTTTAATCAATATATTTGCTTACCAAAACTATAAAGTTACCTAAAAATAAATAAGATGAAAAATAAATTATTTATACTATTCTTAGTATGTACAAGTTTTTTCGGATTTGCACAATCTGAAAAAGATGTTATGAATATCATTAAAGATTATGATGTTGCACTAATTAAAAACAAATCAAAGGAATTCAAAATTTTAGAAGAAAAGGAAAGAACTCAGGCCTATAAATATGCGTTAGAAAATAATATTCCATTAAGTTATACAGATGATAAAGGGAATTTTCATCAATTAATGAAACTAACGCCAGATGGCTACCCAATTTATTTTTCTACTGAAAATCAAGCCGCAGCAAAATCTACTAGAACTGTACACTTAAATACCGGTGGAAGTTTAGGACTTAACCTAAACGGACAAGGGATGGTAGCGAGAGTTTGGGATGGTGGTACAGTTAGGGCGGAACACAATCACTTTGGTGGTAGAGTAGTTTCAGTTGATGATGGTGGTGGAACAACATATTCACAACACGCTACTCATGTAACCGGTACGGTTTTGGCAAATAGTACAAATTTAGCACATAGAGGAATGGCATATGAAGCCACAGGTAGAACTTTTAATTGGACAGATGATGAAACAGAAGTCCTAGATGAAATTTTGGGAGGGATGCTTATTTCAAATCATTCTTATGGTGTGCCTGTTACAAGTAGTACAAATGTAACTTTACCCGCTTGGTATATTGGTACTTATGATTCCGATGCAAAAAATTGGGATGAAATTGCTTACTTAGCGCCCTATTATTTAATGGTGGCGTCAGCAGGTAATTCAGGAGACGATCAAAATAATGCTGAACCAATATCTTTTGGAATTGACAAACTAACTGGAAATAAAACGGCTAAAAATAATTTAGTTATAGCAAATTGTCTTGATGCTACAGTGAATACAGCCGGAAATTTAACGGCTCCGGTAATAATTAATGGTTCAAGTAGTCAAGGGCCAACTGATGACAGAAGAATAAAACCAGATTTAACAGGTAACGGAACTGCCTTAACATCAACTAGTCATACTAGTAATACCTCAACCGTTTCATTAACCGGAACCTCGATGTCATCACCAAATGTGGCTGGTACCTTATTACTATTACAACAACATTATAATAATTTAACCACTAAGTTTATGAAAGCGGCTACCTTAAAAGGGTTGGCTTGTCATACCGCAGACGATTCTGGAAATATTGGACCTGATATAATTTTTGGATGGGGATTATTAAATGCTAAAGCAGCCGCACAAGCTATTACTTCTAATGGATTAAACGCCTGGATTTCTGAAGAAAAACTAAATCAAGGACAAACATACACAATTACAGTTAAGTCATCAGGAACAACTCCTTTAATAGCAACTGCTTGTTGGACTGATGTCCCAGGGGAGGCAAATAATGGACAAAGAGGAGCTAACGATTTAACTCGCGCACTGGTGAACGATTTAGATGTTAGAATCACAAGAAATGGAACCACGTATTTTCCTTGGAAATTAGATGAAGACCCAACTCTTGATGCAACTAGATTTGGCGATAATAACATCGACAATGTAGAGCAAGTAAAAATAGATGTTCCGCCTGCTGGAGATTATGTAATAACTGTTAGTCATAAAGGAACTCTTGTAACTAACAAACAAGACTTTTCATTAATTATTACTGGTGTTACTTCTGGATTTGCACTTATTCCTACTTCAAATGATCTAGAAGTTTGTGCTAATCAAGAAGCAATTTACACGTTTAATTATTCTCAAACAGGAACAACAACAACAAATTTTTCAACTACAGGCTTACCTACTGGAGCGATAGTTGTATTTAACCCTTCCTCAAGAAATTCCAATGGGCCTGTTACAATGACAATCTCAAATTTAACTTCAGTAAATCCAGGAAGTTACAATATAGGTATTGTAGGTAATAATGGTTTAGAAATAGAAACTAGATACAAAAATTTAAAGATTTTTAGCAGTAATTTTACCCCAATAACAGCCTCAAATCCTACTAATAGTCAGGTTGGAGTAGCTACTACAGTAAATTTAGTTTGGAATGCAAGTGCAAATGCTGAAACATATCAATTACAAGTTTCAACTTCTCCAAATTTTACAACTACAATTCTGAATGTTCAAAATATAAATGGAAATTCATATGTAGTGTCTAATTTAAGTCAACAAACTACTTATTATTGGAGAGTTTCACCATCAAACAGATGTGGAGCTTCAATTGTATCAAACGCAACTGTAAATAACTTTCAAACTGGTGTATTATCTTGTGGTAATGAATTTTCTGCTACTAACTTTTCAAATGCTTCAATCGCTAGTACTGCAAACGCGACAGCGTCAGTGCCAATTGTAGTAACGGGTGGATTAACTATCGGAGATTTAAATGTTTTATTAAATATATCGCATACTTATATTCAAGATTTTAAAGTTAAATTAACCGGGCCAGCTTCTATTGGAAGTCCAGTAATTACTCTTTTAGACCAACCTTGTGGTGATAATGATAATGTAGTTTGCACCATGGATGATAGTGGTATTCCTATTGCTTGTGCCTCTACTGTACCTGCACTTACAGGAAGTCTAATTCCTTCTGAAACACTAACATCATTAAATGGCTTAATTGCAGATGGAATCTGGACATTAACTGTAGATGATCCTTATAATGGTGACGGAGGAACAATTAATGCTGTAAAACTATTAATTTGTAACATTCAAGTGCCTCTTGCTACTGAAGATAAAACTTTTTCGAACTTAAAAATATATCCAAATCCAACAAATGGAATTGTAAATATTGATTTAGGCAATCAAAACTTAGAAAGTAAATCAGTTGTTAAGCTATTTGATATACAAGGTAGGATAATTTCAACAAAAGAAATGAATACTACGATAGATAATATCAATATTTCTAATTTATCTGATGGGGTCTATTTAATATCCATAGAAAATGGTTCCTCTAAAACAACTAAGAAAATTGTATTAACAAGATAATCAAAAAAAGGAGCTCTAGTTGAGCTCCTTTTTTGTGTAAAACTCTTTTAATTCCTGAATATTTGTTATCATCTTTCCTAATAAATTAGTAAAATATTGTTGAAAAGCAACTAAAGTTATTGCGCTGGACAATGTGCCGTGTAGAAAATATCAATAAAAAACCCGATAAATAATTTATCGGGTATCATTAAATAAATAATATTTTTATTATTTTGAAGCTGGTGCAGCAACCGCAGGTGCTTCATTAACTTTAACGGTTCCTTTAATCGTAATTGTCTTTGGAATGGTATTTTCTTCACTTGTAGTTACCGTAACTGTTTTGTGAAAAGCACCACCTGCAGCAGCATTATATGTAGCCGTTACTGTTCCTTTTTCACCTGGTTTGATAGCTGTTTTAGTGTAATTTGTAGCAGTACATCCACAAGAAGCTTTTACATCCTTTAAAGTAACATCTTTGTTAGTTGTGTTTGTAAAAGTAAATTCATAAGAAACTGGTTTTCCTTGTTCAATAGTGCCAAATTCGTGCGTTTCTTTTTCCCATTTCAATTGAGATGGTGTTTGTGGAGCAGCTGGAGTAGTTACTGCAGCTGGAGCAGCAGTTTGAGCAAAAGTTATTGAACCCATGAATAATGCAAATGCAAGTAATTTTACTGTTTTCATAATTATAATATTTAAATTAGTTGTTAATTAATAGTACAAATGTATTTATTTTTTTAATTAATGTTGCTAATCCATTATATTTATTGTGTTAATGAGTTGTTAATGATTAATTTCGCTTTACTATTTATCTTAATATCGTTAAAAATTTAGACCAGAAATGAAACTATCTCGATTTAATATTGTCATAATAATCGGATTTCTTGCCATTGTAGGAGTCATTATCATGCAATTGTTTTTAATAAATAATGCCCATAAATTAGCAAAAAAAGATACTGAAGATAAAATTTTCTTTGCATTACAAGACGTGCTAGAAAAACTGTATAAAGATAATTTAACAGGTTTATTAGTTTCTAATCAGGTAGAAAAAGTGTCTGGAAATTATTTTACCGTTAATGTAAACTATGAATTTGAAAATACCATTTTAGAACATTATTTAATATCAGAATTTGAGAAAAATAATTTAGATGTTGATTTTGAATATGCGGTATATAATTGCTCTTCGGATAAAATGGCGTTCAGCAACCACATCAATAGTAATGGCAAAAAAGAGCCTATTAAATGTCCGAGTTGTTTTACAAAAAATCCAGACTATACCTATTATTTTGCTATTCGATTTCCGGATATTGAACAAAATTATTTTAAGAATTTAAATCAATATTGGATTTTTACTACCGTTTTGTTTTTGGTATTAATTATTTATGTCTATTCCGTTGTACTTATGTTAAAACAGAAAAAATATACCGAATTACAAAAAGATTTTATCAATAATATGTCGCATGAATTTAAAACACCATTAGCCTCAATATTAATTGCTTCAAATTATGTTAAAGAACAAAACGAAATAAAAGACAATCCGAAACTGAAAAAATATAATCAAATTGTCGTCAATCAAACCAATAAACTAAATGAGCATATTGAAAAAATATTATATGTAGCTAAAACCGAAAGCAAACAAATGCTTATTGATAAAACCAAGTTTGAATTGATGCCTGTTTTAGACTTAGTAAAAGACAATATTTTATTAATATATGATAAAGAAATCACTATCAATATGATAGCTACGAAGACATTTGTATTAAAAGCAGATGAATTTCATGTGTACAATATTTTATTTAATTTAGTAGATAATGCGGTAAAATATTCTGGATTATCGCCTAAAATTGAAATTATAATTAACGAAATAAACCAACAACTTTCTATTCAAATTAAAGATAATGGTTGTGGAATTCCTCCTAAAGATTTACCTTTTGTTTTTGATAAGTTTTATAGAGTATCTCGTCAAGACATAAAAAATATTGAAGGTTTTGGCATTGGCTTATCGTATGTGAAAAAGATTTGCGACTTACATCGTTGGAAAATTACCATTGCTAATAATACGGATAAAGGAATTGTGGTTACGATGCTAATTAATCAAAAAGATTATGAGTAAAAAGAAAGTTTTATATATTGAAGACGAGGAAACGCTTGCGTTTTTAACTGTTGATAATTTAGAACAACATTTTGAAGTGGTGCATTGTACCAATGGTAAAATAGGTTTGAATCTGTTTTGCAAAAACCAATTTGACATTGTAGTTACTGACATTATGATGCCTGAAATGGATGGATTTGAATTGGCAACCGAAATCAGGAAACGCAATCAGGAAATTCCAATTATTTTTTTATCTGCAAAAACGATGAAAGAAGATCGTATTAAAGGGTTGAAACTTGGCGCTGATGATTATTTAGTGAAACCATATTCGATTGAAGAACTAATTTTGAAAATGGAAGTCTTTTTACACCGAAGTCAAAAAAACACAGAAAGAAAAATAAAAACCTATTCATTTGCTGATTTTATTTTTGAACCAGAAAATTATTTAATCAAAAACGAAACTACAAAAATAACACTTACAGAACGCGAAGCACAATTACTAAAACTGTTTTTAGACAACCCAAACACCGTTTTAAAACGAGAAAAAATACTTACGGAACTTTGGGGTTCCGACGATTATTTTTTAGGCAGAAGTTTAGATGTTTTTATTTCTAGATTACGAAAAATAATAAAAGAAACGCCGACTTTAGCTATTGAAAATATTCCGAGAGTGGGTTTTAAATGGGTAAGTGAATCATAAAATTTGAGGTTCATTACTCCTTTTTGTCTACATTCAAAGAGTCAGAACCTTTTTTGTTTTCAGGGGTTTCTTTTGTTCTTTCTTTTACTTCATCGTACCATTTTTCTATGTTTGGTGATATAAATTTAGAAACTTCTTGTACGGGCTGATAAAAGAGGGATTTATTTAAGGTTTCTTCTTTTACCAACACACTATTACTATTTATTTTTTGAAGTAAATTCAATAAAACTCCCAACATTAAAACGGTTTTTAGTATACTAAAAACTGCGCCACCTAATTTATTTAGCCAACCTAAATAGGCAAAACTTGCGATACTGGTAAAAAATTTTGCTAATAAATAAATGGCAATAAGTACTAAAATAAAAGTAATGGCAAATGCAATAATTTCAATATATTTTGGATTGGTTTTTATTTTTTCTTCTAAAGCCAATCGAACAATGTGCGAAAATTTTATAGCTACAAAAATGCCTACAATTAAAGAACTAAAAGAGGCTATTTCTACAAAAAGACCATTTTTTAATCCATTATATATACTGTATCCTAACAAAATGGCAAAAACAATATCAATAAATTCCATAAATTATTTATATTTTATAAAAACAAAACTACAAAATGCAAACCTCAAATACTATCTTTGTAAAAAACAAAATCTAAATGTCAAGAGATATACAATTAAAAGAACGTTGGGAAAAAGTAGTAACTTTTTTATCTGAAAAATTTGCCGATGGTGAAGTATTAGATTTAGATGCCATAATTTATTTAATTGGCGTGCAAGAACTAGGTAAAATAAATATAGAATTTAAAAAAGACGAAAAAGTTAACCTAATGCATATTGCTATTTGTAAACTATTAGAACCTTACGGATATTACGAATTTGAATTTTTTGATAAAGAGGGCTGGCCTCATTATAAAGTAGTAAAAGAACTTCCAGCACTAAAAGCTGGAGAACAATCCGTTTTAATGAAAGACGCCATTGTGAATTATTTTTTAGAAAAAGAGATTATTGAGTAACTAGTGATAAGTAAAGAATCACTAATGAAAACCTTTAAATTAAACTTGCGAATCCCTTTTTACTTTTCACTAATTACTTTTTTATAGACTAATCGCTAAAAAATACATAAATTTGCAGACTATTACCTTTTTATAATGATAAACAAGATAAAACAACATATTGAAGATGCCAAAGCGTTTCAAACTGAAGACAAAAGTACTTTAGAAGAATTTCGTATTAAGTACTTAGGAAGTAAAGGTTTGCTGAAAGATTTTTTTGCCGAATTCAAAAACGTACCAAACGATCAAAAGAAAGAATTTGGTCAGGTAGTTAATGAGTTGAAAAACACGGCAGAAGAAAAAGTAAAAACCATTCAGGAAGTTTTGGAGTCTAAAACAGAATCGGTACCGCTTTTTGGCGATTTGTCTCGTCCAGGAAATCCTATTCATATTGGTTCTCGTCATCCGATTTCTTTGGTCAAAAATCAAATTTTAGATGTTTTTTCAACCATTGGTTTCAATGTGTCTGAAGGACCAGAAATTGAAGACGATTGGCATAACTTTACCGCATTAAATTTACCAGAATACCATCCCGCACGCGATATGCAGGATACCTTTTTTATTCAGACTAATCCCGATGTTTTATTGCGTACGCATACCTCATCTGTACAGGTGCGCTATATGGAAAACAACAAACCGCCGATTAGAACCATTTCTCCGGGGAGAGTGTTCCGTAACGAAGCCATTTCGTCTCGTTCGCATTGTATTTTTCATCAAGTAGAAGGGTTATATATTGATAAAAATGTATCGTTTGCCGATTTAAAACAAACGCTATTATATTTTACTAAAGAAATGTTCGGAAAATCAAAAATCAGATTACGTCCCTCTTATTTTCCCTTTACAGAACCAAGTGCGGAAGTAGATATTTATTGGGGTTTGAAAACCGAAACCGATTACCGTATTACAAAAGGAACAGGTTGGTTAGAAATTATGGGTTGTGGCATGGTAGATCCGAATGTGTTGAAAAACTGTGGTATTGATCCTAACGAATTTACAGGTTACGCCTTCGGTATGGGAATCGAAAGAATTGCTATGTTATTATACCAAATTGGCGATATTAGAATGTTTTATGAAAACGATGTTCGTTTCTTAGAACAATTTAAATCTAGTTTATAAAATAAAAAAGCTTATCAGAAATGCTAGGCTTTTTTGTTTTCCCTTTGATGTGAAAGTTACAATTTTAATGCGATGATAATTTACTTAACTATAATAAAATTATCGGTTTGAAACATTATTAATTTACATAAAAGATTTAATTATATCTCTAAATAGAAAAAATAGAAAAACTAAAATTCCAATTGTAACTTCACTTTTATATTTTTTAAGAAAATTAGTTATCATAATTTTTAAGATTTTTATTTACTATGTAAAAATAAAAAAAATTCAAATAAATTTAATAA
>NZ_JBBALR010000013.1:0-12649 GCF_040402895.1 Flavobacterium sp. | reverse complement strand
ATTGGGTGTCAATTCTTCTGTTTCCATCAGGCCATTGACTTCGGTGGAGTAGCCCGGCATTCCAAGCACTAGCCGAACCTGTAAAGGCAGGGTTTAATGTTTCAGGAACTAATAGAAATTGAGTAAAAACAGGGTCTTGTGCCTGCAAATGCAAACAAGAGAAAAGAAATAAAAGGGCGGTATATAGGTTGAATTTCATTATTGTTACTTCTTATTTTATTAATACAAAAGTTTGATTTTCATTTACTATAGTTCCATAAAACGTTTCTGCAGATACTTTACAATAATAATTTCCATTTTCTGCGGTTGTATCTTTTATTTTTCCATTCCATCCCGCTATCACGTCTCCCGTTTCGGAATAAATTAAAGATCCCCAAGTATCATAAATATCTAATCGAACATTTTTTAATCCTTTTGTAATCGGTCTAAAGGTATCATTTAGCGAATCATTATTTGGAGTAAAGGCAGATGGAACTACTAATACATATCCTTTTTCTATGATTAAACTAATAAATGTAGTTTTTATACAACCTAAAGGATAGGTTACAGTTTGAGTTACAACATAATCGCCTTCTAATACGTACGTATGTATTGGGTTTTCTTCGGTAGAAAAGGTGCCGTCTCCAAAATTCCAAGATATACTAATGTAATCACCAGTTGCCGTATTGGTAAACTGAATAGGGTCTAGCATGGAATACAATCCGAATGTAGTAAACGCATACGAATTTTGTGTAAATCCAGCATTTCCAATAATTGGATTCGAAATGGTAACACTTTGCGATGTAGTACATCCGTTAGCGTCTGTTATTGTTACTGTGATTAATCCGTTAAGAGTAGTCGACATAAACTCACTATTTGTTCCAGAAACCGATCCGCTCGACCAGTTAATTGTAAATGGTGGCATGCCACCCGAAACATTTGCTTTAAAAAGAGTAGTTATAGTTCCCGTAGCACAATTTACTTGTGCATCTTGATCCAAAACTAATGTTAAAGGGGAAGGTCTTGAAATTGTGAAAGAAGCTGTTTTAATACATCCTCTGCTGTCTGTTACAATTACAGAATAATTGCCATTTGGAATATTTGAAAGGTCTTCTGTTGTTGCCCCATTTGACCAAACATAACTAAATGGAGGTGTTCCACCCGAAACGACAAGATTTATGGCTCCGCTACTCGCATTGAAACAATCCAATGCATTTTGTACAGTTGCATTTAATGCTAAAGGCTGTGGCTCTACAATGATAAATGTTCTGTTAATGTAACAGGGTGTGCCATCAGAAATAGAAACACTATATACTCCAGGTAATAAGTTATTTCTAACAGTTCCAGCAGTACTTCCATCACTCCAAGACAATACAACCGGAGCTTGTCCGCCAATTAAATTTAGTTGGATGCTACCGTTATTGGCACCAAAACAAGAAATATTTGATACTACTGGATTAATTGTAAATATAGGTGCTTCTTGTATTACTACCGTAATTGGTTTGATACATCCATTGGCATCTGTTATTGTAATTGTGTAACTTCCAGCAGCTAAATTATTTTGAAAAAATCCAGTTGCTAAATTATTCCAGTTCGCTTGATAAGGAGATGTTCCGCCTGTAACATTTAATGTGATAGAAGCATTGTTTGCTCCATAACAAGTTATTTCAGTTATGGTAGGTGTAATTACAATATCATCTGGTTGAGATACTACTAATCCGGTTACTGTTTTTGTTCCGCCATTTGCATCTGTTACCAATACAGAATAGGTTCCTGCTATTAATCCAGTAAACTGAGGATTTAAATTGGTTGAATTTGTAATGGTTTGCACAACTACATTTGCACTATTTAATAAAGTGTAATTATACGGACTAACCGATTCTTGGGTAATTTGAATTCCTATAGCGCCATTTGAATTTCCAAAACAAAGTAAATTTGTGGTTAAAGCAGGGTCTTGTTGTACTAATAGTTCAGGTGGTTGTGTCAGTATAAATATTAATACGATAGGTACGCAATATCCATCATTTATAGTTACAGTATAGGTCCCAGCAATTAAACCTGTTAAGTCTTCGGTGGTAGCGGTAAATCCATTAGGTCCTACCCAATTATAGGTGTAGGTTCCAGAACCGCCAGCAACCGTTAAGTTGATGGTTCCATCATTTCCTCCAAATATGCTTACATTATAGCCGTTATAGTTAGAAAGCACCCCTGAAGCTATAAAAGTTGGATTAACCGTAATGGTATAAAAGGAATTGTTTCCAGTACATGAGTTTCCATTACTAGAAAAAGTAGCTGTCGCAGTATAGGTTATTGTTAAAGGTGCATTTGTTGTATTTACTAATGTTTGTACTGGAATGGTATTGGTTCCTGAAGGAATAGCACCAATTATTCCGGTTGGTATATTTGCCGTCCAATTGAATGTATAAGTTCCAGGTAATAATGAACTTAAACTTACTTCATTAGTTACTGTATTGTTACAAATTGTTTGGTTAGACAAATCAAAAACAACATTTGCTTTTGGATATACATCAATTGTAATTGTAAATGGAGAACCAATACAGGTTCCTGAGGTTGCTATAACCGTATATATGATTGTTTGAATTACAGCAGTAGTATTTGTTAATACTTGACTAATTTGATTACCTGCACCTACACTAGCTCCTATTATATTCGAATTCGTACTTATTGTCCAAGTATAGGTAGTGCCAGTTGGTACGATTGTATTTGTATTAGGTATTCCATCAATTGGTGAAATTGTAAAACCTGTTCCACTACAAATGACTAATGCTTGATTTTCAATTGCAGGTTTCGGATTAACAGTAATGGTGTAATTGAAAGTACTACCTGCACAAGCAGAGGCGTCATTGGTTTCAGCTACTGCGGTATAGGTAATTGTAATGGGTAGGTTAGTAGTGTTTACTAAAGTTTGAGCCGGTATCGTATTAGTTCCTGAAGTAGTTACACCGGTAATTCCAGTTGGTTGTGTCGCCGTCCAAGTAAAGGTTGCACCAGCAGTGGTACTACTTAGAGTTACCAAAGCGGAAGTATCACCTGAACAAATGGTTTGATTTGCAGAAGAAAAGACAATAGCAGGACTAGGGTTTACAGTAATAATATACGTTTCAGCCACTCTTAAACATCCATTAGCAGTTGCGATAATGGATATCGTTGCTGTTATAGGTGCTGTACCAGTATTGTTTGGTGTAAACACAGGAATATTTCCTGTTCCAGAAGCAGCTAAACCAATAGCTGTATTGGAGTTTGTCCATGCATATGTAGTTCCAGATACACCATTGGTTACTACAATTTCAGTAGTAGGTACAGCATTACAATAGGTTTGATTGGTAAGTCCTAATGTTGTTGGTGTAGGATTCACTGTTACGGTAATGGTAAAAGGAGTTCCCACACAAGCACCAGAAGTTGGTGTTACATAATATTCTAAGGTAGCAGGTGCCGTTGTTGTATTGGTTAAGGTTTGACTAATTGTAGCTATACCTGTCGTTTGATCAGTTCCACCTGTTATAGCTCCTACAGGATTACTTACAGGTGTAGTCCAGGTATATGTTGTTCCACTTGATACAATGTTTCCACCACCATTTGATGGTGTTACAGTAAAAGCAGTTCCCGAGCAAATAATTGGAGTAGTAGCTAAAATATAAGGTTTAGGATTTACAACTACGGCTATGGTAAACGTACTTCCCACACAATTACCTGTATCACCAGATGTTGGTGTAACGGTATAGGTGATAGTTTGAGGTAAATTGGTTAAGTTGCTAAGTGTTTGACTAATGGTACTACTTCCAGAAGTAGTAGAAGCACTAGCTCCTGTGATATTGGTATTTGTACTAATAATCCACGTATAGGTTGTATTAGTTGGTACGATATTTCCACTTCCATTAGCTGGCGTAACGGAAAAAGCGGTTTCTGAACATATTTCTGCAGGGGTTACACTTGCAATTGCAGGTTTAGGGTTCACGCTAATTACTACTGTAAAAGCTGTACCCGAACAGTTATTAAAAATAGGAGTAACGCTATACGTAGCTGTTTGAACGGAATTGGTTGGATTTACTAATGTCCCCCCAATAGTTGATTGATTTATGCCACTAGTACCACCTGTTATAGCACCAGTTACAATAGGTGCACTCCAAGAATAAGTAGTTCCTGTAGGAATACTATTTAAAGTTGAATTTGTTGGTATTATTGAAAACGTACTACCACTACAAATCGAATCAGTAAAACTTTCAGTAATGCTTGGTCTTGGTGTTACTGTAATGGAATAATTGAATGTACTACCTGCACAAGCAGAGGCATCATTGGTTTCAGCTACTGCAGTATAGGTAATTGTAATGGGTAGGTTAGTAGTGTTTACTAAAGTTTGAGCAGGTATCGTATTAGTTCCTGAAGTGGTTACACCGGTAATTCCAGTTGGTTGTGTCGCCGTCCAAGTAAAGGTTGCACCAGCAGTGGTACTACTTAGAGTTACCAAAGCGGAAGTATCACCTGAACAAATGGTTTGATTTGCAGAAGAAAAGACAATAGCAGGACTAGGGTTTACGATTATGGTAAATGATTGTGATGGACCTGAACAATCAGGTGTTCCGTTTGAAAAATTTGGTGTGACTGTAATTGTACTTGAAATTGCATTTGCGGTATTGTTGGTTGCATTAAATGCATTAATAGTTCCTGTTCCAGAAGCAGCTAAACCAATAGCTGTATTGGAGTTTGTCCAATTGTATGAAGTTATTCCACCGGAATTATTGGTTGAAAAAGCTACTGTAGCAGTAGTTGTACCATTACATAGAATTTGATTAGTAATTGGATTTACTTGCGCTGTTGGATTTACTGTTATGGTAAAGCTTGTTGTTGAACCAGTACATGTAATACCATTATTATTATAACTTGGTGTCACTTGAATAGTTGCTATAATGGGGCTTGTTCCTGTGTTTATTGCTGAAAATGCTGATATATTTCCAGTACCAGCTGCTGCTAAACCAATACTTGGTGTGTCATTGATCCATGTATATGAAGTAATTCCACTAATGTTTGGAGTATCAAAATTAATAGCTGCTAAAACAACCCCATTACATACCGTTTTATTTGTTACTGTTGCTACTTTTGCGGAAGGATTTACAATTATAGTATAAGTTACTGGTGCACCATTACAAGTAATGGAATTTGTATATTGCGGTGTTACTGTAATAGTTGCTGTAATAGGAGTTGTACCATTATTTACAGCAGTGAAAGAAGGCACTGTATCTGCACCATTGCTTATTAAGCCTATAGACGGTGTGTTATTAACCCAGTTGAAAATTGTAGTTCCATTAGTAATATTCGTTGATAAAGATAATGCTGGAACTGTATCACCATTACAAACAATGATATTTGAAACGTTGTTAACTTGACCTCTTGGATTTATAGTTATAGTAAATGTTTTAGAAGAACCGATGCAACTTTTTCCCCCATCTGTGAAAGTAGGAGTGACTGTTATAGTTGCAAATATTGGATTTGTTGTATTATTTACAGGAGTAAATACTGGAATGTTTCCTGTACCTGAAGCGCTAAGCCCTATTCCTATAGTATCATTTGTCCATGTATAGTTTGTAGTTCCTATAGTATTTGCACTAGTAAATGGAATTGCTGTTGATGCTGTTCCTGCACAAAAAATTAAGTCATTTGGTTGGTTAACTTCACCAGTAGGATTTACGGTAATTGTAATTGTATTAGGTGTACCAGTGCAACTTACTCCTCCATTTTCAAAAGTAGGCGTGACAGTAATTATAGTACTTATAGGAGCAGTAGTAGTATTAACTGCTGTAAATACAGGTATATTTCCATTTCCTGAAGTTGTTAATCCCACAGTAGTGTTGCTGCTAGTCCAGGCATAAGTTGTAGTTCCTCCAGTATTGGTAGTTGAAAGATTAGCGAGGGTTACAGTATCACCATTACAAACGACTTGTCCTAGAACAGTATTAACTTGTCCTTGTGGATTTATTGTAATTGTAAACGTAGTTGGTGTACCTGGACATGAAGTTCCACCATTAGTATTAAATGGTGTTACTGTAATTGTACCCATTATAGGCGCGTTTCCAGTATTTGTTCCCACGAAACTAATAGCAGAAGTGCCACTAGCCCCAAGTCCGATTGCTGGATTACTATTCGTCCAAGAGTAATTTGTATCTGATGTTCCTGAAAAAGAAATAGGTCCAATATTTTCATTATGACAAACCACAATATTCGAGAGAGTATTAACAGTTGGAGTTTGAATGACTGAAATTGTTACGGTATCTATTTCTGGATTACAAGGTCCTAGAGGATCATTTGTAGTTAAAGTTAACATTATAGTTCCAACAAATCCCGGAGTAGGTGTATAGGTACTCGTTAAACTGGTAGGATCTGAAAAAGTTCCACCATTAGATGATGTCCAGCTTCCCGACGAAGCGGCACCGCCAACAATTCCATTCAATTGTAAGGATGCATTCTGACATATTGGATTGTATGTACCGGCATCCGCTGTGGCTTGTGCATTTACAACTACTTGAAATGAAATTGTTTTGGCAGGACAAGGTCCTGTAGGATCATCAGAGGTTAACGTAAATGTTATTGTTCCGGTATAATTGTTTGGTGGTGTATAGGTTGGTGATAATGCTGTTATGCTTGGTGAAAATGTTCCGCCTGTTATAGAAGCAGTCCAAGTTCCTGTAGTAACCCCACCAGTGATTGACCCTGTTAATGGAATTCCTGTATTTAAACAAGTGGCACTTGGCCCCGATGCCGAGATTTGAACAGCTGGGTTTACAATTATACTACTGGAGAACGTATTACTACCACATTCATTAGTAAGTGTTAAGGTGTAATTATATGTCCCCGCAGTTGCAAAAGTTACAGTTGGACTACTTGAAGTTGTACTAGAAATTGAAGTTGGTGGATTACTTCCAAAATCCCATAAATAGGTAACATCTTGTGTAGCATAACAATTAAAAACGGTTGGATTTAAAGTTATAGTAGTTCCTTCGCAAATAGTTTGTGATGTTAAAGTAGTTTTAGGTTTGTCTTTTATAGTTATTGTTTTGGTTTTTATATCAGGTTGACATAAAGTTCCATTAACCGCATTCTGTAGTGATGTTGTTAATTGTATAGTGTATACTCCTGCGCTAGTAAACGTGATTTCAGGTTCAAAAGCGGAAGCCGTACCCGAAGTAAAACTCCAACCCGGATTGCTAGCATTAGGACAATTTTGAGGATTGGTTTGGGTTACTTGCCAAGCATATAAATTAGTATTTGTACATCCTGGTAAACTAGACAAATTATCTAAAGTCAATATAGTTGGGGCGCATCCTGTTAAAATACTAGTTGTAAAATCTGCAATGATTTCAGGATTAACACAAATGGTTTTTGTTTGTGAAGTAATTCCACAACTGTTTGTGCCAGCAGTAAATAGAGTAATAGAGTAACTACCCGGTAAATTAAAAGTAATATTTAAAGTATTTGTTGCCGAGTTGGTCCAAATAGACGGATTATTAGGGAGATTCGCATTAAATCCTAAATTACCTAAAACGGTTACATAGGGATTTGCATTTAGTACTCCAGTTACTCCAACTGTTAATAATCCTGCTGGCCCTGTTATTTGCCAATATCTTTTATAGTTTTGAGAACAGGTAAAAGTTGGACTTAAACCAATACTTGTTCCGGGTGCAGTTGTGTCTGTGAATTCAATAGATGTATTAACACAAATTTGATTATTTGATGGATTAGCTGTAATATTAGCTATAGGCTTGGATTGAATGTTTATTGGTCCAATGGCACTCGAACTGGTACCACATGGATTGGATACTGAGATGGAAGCTTGAAACGAGTTTGGATACAAAGTTCCATTGATATTAGAGCCCGTCCCACAAGAAATAGAAGTAAAAAAATGTGTTACTAAAAATCCAGGACTTGTTACTTGAGCATGTGTATATGTTTGTGGTAATGTACCGTCATTAACCTCAAAAGTATAAATAGTTTCTGCAGTATTTTGTGGTCCCGGAATAATACTATATTGCACACTTCCTGGATTACATAAAACAGGAAGCCCATAATTTATAATAGATGCTGTAGGATTGATACCTATAAATACATTATATGTTTCAACAAAAACACATCCAGATGGTTGAATAACAGTGTATGTAATTTGGAACAAACCATTGGATGAATAAGCATGAAAATCATCTACAATGTTTGCAGTAGTTACATTAGTATTAGGTGAGCCATCACCCCAATTGATTATATGTTGTGTTGTGGAACTGGTATTGATTGTATTGGTAGAAAAAAGAAACAAACTACCTGAAGATCCATTTGCACAATAATTAAAATAATTATTATTATTAAAATTGCCAATTACCCAACCTGAGTTGGGAGAAATAGTAATAACAGGATTACTAAGAGAAGCATTGGTAACTACTACATTCACAGAACTACTAGAACCATTAACTGATAATATAGTTGTATAATTTCCAGCAATTGTATAATTTATTGTATGTGGTCCCGCCAGAGCAGATGAAGTGATATTCCCACCAGGAAACGACCAGGCATATATTGGATTTACTCCTACTCCAGTAGATGTGTCAGTATAGGTAATGGATTGGCCTTGGCAAATTGTAATTGTCCCATTAACCGCAGCTGGATTAGTAGTAAAACTCGTTGCTATAACATTATTTAATTCAGTATTAACTGAATTAGCGAAGATTACATTAGAAGACAATCCACAGAAAACTAATAATAGTATTGCAAATTTTTGAATCAAATAATTTATAAAAAACAATAAAATTCTATAATATCTCCACATAATAGATTTTTTATTTTAAAAATGTTGCTAAAATTGACCAAAAATTTTATAGAAGTTTTTGCAATATAATGTTCATTAAGAACTTCTAATTAGAAAAGAATTCATATCAAATGTAATGTATTTTTTTGGAATACAGATTATCAAATTCATTATTTTGATTATCAAAAAGTAAAATAATTTTGAAGAATCTTTTTGTTTCTGATTTTTTTGCGCAATAGCACAATGATTACTAAATAGTATCAATAAGTAAATGCCTATTTTGTATTTGAAAATCATTCCAGTTTTTATTTTCAAAATACTATTAAATTTCATAGCATGCCATATTTCTAATTTAAATTACCATCATATTTAATAACATAATTTATAGATTTGATTCCTTTGTAACATTTATCACATTTCATTATTTTAGAAGCGCTATCTTTGTAAAAAAATAATAGAATAGTATATGTTTGTATTTTTAAAAAATTTATTGTCATTTAAATGTCCACGTTGTCACGAAGGAAAACTGTTTGTTAATAAATGGTATAATTTTCCAAACGGAAATAAAATGGTTGAAAGATGTAGTGTTTGTGGTCAAAGAACAGAATTAGAGCCTGGTTTTTTTCAAGGGACGGGTTATGTAAGTTATGGTTTAACAGTTGGTTTTTCGTTAATTACATTTGCAATTTGGGTATATATAACAGGTTATACACTTCAAAATAAAGAAATTTTTTGGTGGTTGCCAGTAAATATTTTCTTCTTAATTATTTTGCAACCATGGATTATGCGTTTGTCAAGAATTATTTGGCTAACCGCCTTTTTTCATAGTGACGATGAATTTTTCGATAAAAATTAATCTTATGATATTTATCACAATTTTATTTAAAAATTACAACTAAATTTGTATCGTATTTAAATGTAAATGAAATCAATTTCCATTTAAAAAAAATAATCAACATATGAAAATAGAACAGATTTATACAGGATGTTTGGCGCAAGGTGCTTATTACATAACTTCAAATGGAGAAGCAGCTATTATTGATCCGTTACGTGAAACAGCTCCTTATATGGATAGGTTAACAGCAGATAAAGTAAAACTAAAGTATATTTTTGAAACGCATTTTCATGCCGATTTTGTTTCTGGTCATTTAGATTTGAGTACACAAACGGGCGCTAAAATTGTATATGGTCCAACTGCAAACCCTGAATTTGATATAATTTCAGCAACAGATGAGTCAATTTTTGAAGTAGGAGCTATCAAAATAAAAGTGCTACATACGCCTGGTCATACTATGGAAAGTACCTGCTATTTATTGATAGATGAAAACGGAAAAGATACCGCCTTATTTTCTGGCGACACGCTATTTATTGGCGATGTTGGCCGACCAGATTTGGCACAAAAAGCGGCATCCATGACCCAAGAACAATTGGCAGGGATTTTATTTCACTCATTAAGAAATAAAGTCATGACTTTGGCAGACGATGTGCTAGTATATCCAGCACATGGAGCAGGTTCCGCTTGTGGTAAAAATATGAGCAAAGAAACAGTTTCAACAATTGGTGAACAAAAAGTGAAAAATTATGCGTTACGTGCCAATATGACCGAAACAGAATTTATTGCCGAAGTTACCGATGGTTTATTACCTCCGCCAGCTTATTTTGGTATGAATGTAGCTATGAATAAAAAAGGAATTCCTTGTTTTTCAACTATTTTAAATTCAGGAATGAATGCCATTGATGCTTCCGATTTTGAACAACTTGTAGATGATTCGGGTGCATTAATTTTAGATACAAGAAATGCTTCTGATTTTTCAAAAGGATTTGTACCCCAATCCATAAATATTGGAATTAGTGGTGACTTTGCACCTTGGGTTGGTGCTTTAATTGCAGATGTAAATCAACCGATAGTATTAGTTACAGATTTTGGAAAAGAAGAAGAATCCGTCACACGATTATCTCGAGTGGGTTTTGATTCTGTTTTAGGACACTTAAAAGGTGGTTTTGAAGCATGGAAATTAGCTGGATTTGACGTGGATACAGTGCATAGAATTACCGCAACACAATTTGAAAATGAGGTAAAAATTGGTGAAAGTAAAGTAGTAGATATTAGAAGAGAAAGCGAGTATGAGTCAGAACATATCGAAGAAGCTTATAGCAAACCTTTAGCTTATATTAATGAATGGGTGAAAGATATCAATCCAAAAGAACACTTTTTTATGCATTGTGCCGGAGGGTATAGAAGTATGATAGCTGCTTCAATTTTACAAGCCCGCGGGTACAGAAACTTTTCGGAAATAGAAGGCGGATTTAATGCTATCGCTGCAACTAGTCTTCCTAGAACCAACTTTATTTGTGCTAGTAAAGTTAAATAAAAATTACATTTAAAAGATCGATAAATTTTTAGTGCATACAAACTTTTGTATGCACTTTTTTTTATTTAAATTTACCAATTAATATCAATTAGTTTTAATGAAAAAAGTAATACTTATCACAGGCGGTTCTTCTGGAATTGGAAAAGCAATTGGCGAATTCTTACTGCATAAGGAGTACATTGTTTATGGTACTAGTAGAAATGCTGCTACAATTATAGATTCAAAAATAAAATTAATTGATTTAGAGGTTAGAAATTCGGATTCTATTAAAGCTTGTATTGCTAAAATTATCGAATTAGAAGGCAGAATAGATGTGTTAATTAATAATGCAGGAGTAGGAATTACGGGTCCTCTTGAAGAAATTCCGTTAGATGAAATTAAAAACAACTTTGAAACCAATGTTTTTGGACCTATCGAAACTATGAAGGCTGTTTTACCTCAAATGCGTCTTCAAAAAAGTGGTCTGATCATTAATATTACATCCATAGCGGGTTATATGGGATTGCCTTTTAGAAGTGTTTATTCCTCTTCAAAAGGCGCTTTAGAATTAATTACCGAATCGTTACGTATGGAAACTAAATCCTTTGGAATTCATATAACCAATGTTGCTCCAGGCGATTTTGCAACCGATATTGCATCTAGACGATTTCATGCTCCTGTTCAAAAAGGTTCTGCTTATGAAACAGTGTATCAAAATCAGTTAAATATGATGAATGAGCACGTTTCTGGTGGAAGTAATCCTTTAGAAATGGCTGTAGCAATACACAAAATTATTGAAACTAAAAATCCTCGTATTCATTATAAAGTAGCCGCATTTATGCAAAAATTTTCTATTGTTTTAAAGCGTATTTTACCGGATAAAATGTACGAAAAAATCCTTATGAAGCATTACAAATTATAAAATCAAAAAGTAGAATCTGTAAAAAGAAATAGAATATTGTATTTCAATTTCCTACTTTTGTACTCACAAACAACACACAACAAATTTAAATTTAAAAAACATGAAATTTTTTATTGACACAGCAAATTTAAAAGACATTGCAGAAGCACAAGCTCTAGGAATTCTTGATGGCGTAACTACAAATCCATCGTTAATGGCTAAAGAAGGTATTACTGGAAAAAACAATATCTTAAAGCATTATGTAGACATTTGTAACCTAGTTGATGGCGATGTAAGTGCAGAAGTAAATGCCTTAGATTTTGAAGGTATGGTAAAAGAAGGTGAAGAATTAGCCGATTTACACGAGCAAATCGTAGTAAAATTACCAATGACCAAAGAAGGAATTAAAGCGTGTAAATATTTTTCAGATAGAGGAATAAAAACCAATGTTACTTTAATATTTTCAGCGGGTCAAGCTTTATTGGCTGCTAAAGCTGGAGCAACTTATTGTTCTCCATTTTTAGGTCGTTTAGATGATATTTCAACTGATGGTTTAAATTTAATTGATGAAATTCGTCAAATTTATGACAACTATAGTTTTGAAACTCAAATTTT
>NZ_JBBALR010000012.1:0-14022 GCF_040402895.1 Flavobacterium sp. | reverse complement strand
ATAATAATCTTTTTTTAAAGTATTTTCTTAACTATTGAAAAACAAGAAGTTACATAGTAGAAATTCTTGATAAAAAAGTTTTGCAGGGGAATTCAACTAGAAAAACAAGGCAATAGCCCTGATAGTAGCGGCATCCTTTTTGTATAGTGGGCTTTATTTCAAAGCCCACTATACAAAAAGATATAGCGGAGAGCAGGAAAGAGCTGCTAATTAAGTTTTATTTTTTCTTTATTTTTAGTTGACCAATTTGCTCTTAATTCGGTTTCGGAAATTGGTTTTTTAGCTTCTTGTTTCACTAGCCTTCCTTCGTCGAAAGCGCGTTGAAGGTAGCTTTCAATATAAAAATCTTCTGGAACTCCCATTGGATCATAACTTTTCTTTAAATCGATATTAAATAATTTAGCGGTATTATTAGACCAAAATGCTTTCCAACCGCTTTTATAATCTTTAATTAAATCAAAAGTGGTTTGCCCAGTTTGACGATTGATTAGTTTAACTAAAATTTGACCTTGTTTTCGGGATAATTTTTTAAGCTTTGGTTCAAACTCTTCATTTAAATATTTTTCTACTAATTTAAAGTATTTTCTTTTCTCTTTTTGAGATTTTAGTTTTGCCATTGTAGCGTTAATTTGTGTTAACTTTTCGGCTGTTAATTTTGCATATGGATATACAACACGCACTCTAAACTCTAGCAATTTAATTTGTTCGCGTTCAGCTTTTGTGAGTTTTATTGTATTCTCGTCAGAAATAGTAACTTCTTCAATTATTATTTCTCGAATCGTATCTGAATCTTTTATATATTCTATGGTATCCGATACACCTGAACCTTCTCCTTCCTGTGCAGAAAGTGATAAAAAATTAAAAAACAAAAATGCAATAAAAATAGTACGTAACATATCGTATGTATTAAAGTGTAAAATTATAAATTTTATTAGCAAGTTAGATGCCAATTTTTTATTTTAGCAAAAAATAGTTTAAATTTTATGAAAAGTATATTAAAAGATAGCTCGATTGCCTTTTTAGAATCGTATTTAAATAATGCATCGCCAACTGGATATGAAAGTGAAGGTCAGAAATTATGGATGAATTATTTGAAACCATATGTAGATACTTTTATTACCGACAATTACGGAACTGCGGTTGGAGTTATTAATCCAGACGCTGCGTTTAAGGTAGTAATTGAAGGACATAGTGACGAAATTTCGTGGTATGTAAATTACATTACCGATGACGGATTGATTTATGTCATAAGAAACGGTGGAAGCGATCATCAAACAGCACCTTCAAAACGTGTAAATATTCATACAAAAAAAGGAATTGTTCGTGGTGTTTTTGGATGGCCTGCTATTCATACTAGAATTGCCGGAAAAGAAGAAACTGCTAAAGTAGAAAATATTTTTATTGATTGTGGATGCAACACCAAACAAGAAGTCGAAGATTTAGGCGTTCATGTGGGATGTGTAATTACATATCCTGATGGATTTGAAATTTTAAATGAAAACAAGTTTGTTTGTAGAGCCATAGACAATAGAATTGGTGGTTTTATGATAGCTGAAGTGGCCCGACTTTTAAAAGAAAATAAAAAAACACTTCCTTTTGGATTGTATATAGTAAACGCAGTACAAGAGGAAATTGGCTTAAGAGGCGCAGAAATGATTACACAAAGCATTAAGCCAAATATTGCCATCGTTACTGATGTAACACACGACACCTCAACACCAATGATTGATAAAAAGATACAAGGTGATATTAAAATGGGAAAAGGTCCAGTTATTGCATACGCACCTGCAGTACAAAACAAACTGAGAGAATTAATTATCGATACTGCAGATGAAAAGCAAATTCCATTTCAACGGAATGCAACTTCAAGGGTTACCGGCACAGATACTGATGCTTTTGCATATAGTAATGGAGGCGTACCTAGTGCTTTAATTTCACTTCCTTTACGATATATGCACACCACTGTAGAAATGGTTCAAAGAGAAGATGTTGAAAATGTGATTAAATTAATTTACGAAACATTATTAAAAATTGAAAACAATCACGATTTTTCTTATTTTAAATAACATTTTTTAGTGTGAATATGATGTTGGAAAATGAAGCTATCGCTAAAAAATGGTTCGAGGCATTTAACTCGCATAACTTGGAGGATCTATTATATTTATATGATGACGCAGCCAAGCACTTTAGTCTTAAATTAAAAATTAGAAAACCGGAAACAAATGGTTTAATAACAGGAAAAAGCGAATTGAGAATTTGGTGGAAAGATGCATTTAAAAGACTTCCTACTTTATACTGTAAAGTTACCTCGCTAACAGCCAACAACGATAGAGTATTTATGGAATATGTGAGACAAGTTGAAAACGAAGAAGACATGCTTGTTGCAGAAGTTTTAGAAATTGAAAATGGTAAAATAGTTTTTTCTAGAGTATACCACGGATAATTTAGTTTAAAAAAAATCCCGTCTAACAAAGACGGGATTTTTTTTATTTACCTAGCATTCCTGCTTTCAAATCGTCATCGGCAGGATTATTTCCTAACCAAATTCCGAATAATGCTTTTTTGAAATCTAAACCTTCAATAGTCCCTTTTTTAGATCCGTTTTTGTAAACCGAAACGCCATCATTAGGAACATAAACAATAATAAAGACATCTTTTTTATTGATTTTGTCCTTAAAAAAACTTTTGAATTTATCGATTTTTGCTTTCAAAGGAGCTATTTTTTTGCCTGTTGAGCTCTCAAATCCTTCATTGATTGCTGTAATCATTTTTTCAGATGAAATTAATCCTGAAACAATATTCAATTTAATTGCCATAGCTTCATTGGCTGCAGAAATTGCATTTCCATCTGAAGATTTTTTAGTAACGTACAAGGAACCTACATACATGTCCATGAACATTTTTTCTCTAGTTCCGGCACCGTTTAATGTAAGGTTTTGACCTTCAACAGAAAGTTTTGCGTCAACCTTTACGTCTCCAATTGTTTTTTGCGCAGAAGCGAAAATTGCTGTTAATGCAATAAATAGTGTAAAAATTTGCTTTTTCATAATAGTTGATTTAATTTTTGATGTTGCTAAGTTAAACTTATTTTTTATTTCTTCCTATTTAATTATTCTTTTTTAGTGGATTTCAATTGAAAAATAAATGCATTTAATTCGAATCCTAACAAAATTAAAATACAGTTTAACCATATGTAAAACATCATAACTAAAAGTGTCCCAATAGAACCGTATAACTCATTATATCTGGCGAATTTTTCTACATAAATTCCAAATAAATTTGATGTTAAGAGAAATAAAACGGTTGTCATTACAGAACCATAACTTATAAACGATATGTGTTTACTTTCTCTAGTGCCGAATTTATAAAGTGTGGATGTAATGAATAATATCATTAACACCACAAATAAATATCTAATTGTTTCTATTAGCGGGATTTTAGATACATAACCACTTTGAGTTTCAACTTGATGAATAAAAACGGCAACAAAAATCAAAATAGCAACGGTTAATAAAATTAAGAAAGCAATAATTAACGATAAAACAATTGCAATTGCATACTGCTGAAAGTAACCTCTTTTTTCACTAATATTTTTTGACAATTCAAATCCATCCAACAGTGCATTAATTCCGTTTGACATTAAAAATACGGACAATATAAACCCTGAAGAAAGTAATCCATTATAGCTATTATTTAAAATATCTTTTAAGATCGCTTCTATAGCATCATACGTATTTGGCGGAACACTTTTCGAAACAAAAGTTAGAAAATCATTTTGGAAATTTTCTAGTGGAATAAAAGGAATTAAATTAAGTAAAAAAAGAGCAAAAGGAAACAAAGCCATAAAAAAACTAAAAGCGATAGCACTAGCTCGATGTGTTACTCCTCCCGATACAATACCAGAAAGATATAATTTAATAATATCATATAAGGAACTACCTTGCAAACTAGGAAATTGAATTCGCTTTAGCAAAACAATGAATTGCTTAATTATTGGAGCGTTTTTAATACTTTCTTTTTTAAATTTCATCTTTTTTTAGCTACAAACACGTTAAAAGTATGCGTTGTTCTATTATATTTATTCTTTTTAAACTAAATTAAAGAGATTTTAAAAACTTTAATAATTTCTTGAATTTGTATTGGTGATATTGTAATTTAAATTGCTTTTAAACTCAAATCCATATTATAAACCGAATGTGTTAAAGCACCAGATGAAATATAATTTACACCACATAATGCATACTCTCTTATTGTTTCTTCATTAATATTTCCAGAAGACTCTGTTAAGCATTGATTTCCGATAATTTGAACTGCATTTTTAGTCGTTTCAAAATCAAAATTATCTAATAAAATCCTGAACACACCACCCGCTTTTAGTATTTCTTCTACTTCTACAATATTTCTGGCTTCTACAATTATTTTTAAATCTTTATTATGTTCCTTTAAATACTGCTTGGTTTTAGCAATTGAAGCAGTTATTCCACCAGCAAAATCATTATGATTGTCTTTAAGCATAATCATATCGTATAATGCAAATCGATGGTTTTCACCACCTCCTATTTTTACTGCCCATTTTTCACAAGCTCTAAAATTAGGTGTCGTTTTACGAGTATCTAAAATTTTTGTGCCCGTTCCTTCAATTAATTGGACATAGTTATTGGTTTTTGTGGCAATAGCACTCATTCTTTGCATGCTGTTTAAAACCAATCGTTCTGCTTTTAGTATAGATTGAGAACTTCCGTGAACATGAAAAACTACATCACCATATTTCACTTCAGAACCATCATGAATAAAAGTTTCTACTTTAAGGTTTGAATCAACAAAATTAAACACCATTTTGGCAAATTCTACACCGGCAATAATTCCACTATCTTTTACCAAAAGTTTGGCACTTCCTATAGCTGAAGTTGGAATACAAGCCAATGAACTGTGATCGCCCTCACCAACATCTTCTCTGATGGCATTGGAGATTATTAAATTTAATTCGTTTTGAAAGTGTTGCTCTGTAATCATATAATTTTAACTCTATCGGGAATGTATAATTACAAAATTAAGCTATATTTTAGTATTAAGAACACAGAAAAAAGAAATTAATAAAATTTTTAATAATCTAAATTTGATTCATGAAATTAAAAATTGTTTATCATCTTTGTAACAAAATAGAAAACACCACTACAAATACTATATGATATCGGAAACGGAAGAAAATTTTGTTAAACAACTCAAGGCAAATCAGAATATTGTCCACAAAATTTGTAGACTTTATACTTTTGATCAAGATGCGCATAATGATTTGTTTCAAGAAATAACCATACAGTTATGGAAAGCGTTTCCAAAATTTAGAGGAGAATCTAAATTTTCTACTTGGGCCTATCGAGTTGGACTGAATACGGCTATTACACTTTATAGAAAGAAAAAGCGAAGTATTGAGACCACACCATTTGACTCAGAATTTCATCGTATTAATACGGATGAATATAATTTTGAGCAAGAAGAACAACTAAAATTAATGTATAAAGCCATTGCGGAGTTAAACGATATTGACAAAGCTTTGATGTTTTTATATTTAGAAGATAAAGATTACACTGAAATATCAGAAACACTGGGGATTAGCGAAGTGAATGCACGTGTGAAAATGAACAGAATTAAAGGGAAACTTAAAAAAACATTAAATCCGTAATTATGGATGAATTAGAATTATTAAAAAAAGACTGGAATAAAAATGGCGAGCAATTTAAACAAGTTTCTGAAAATGAAATTTATGCCATGTTGCAAAAAAGCTCGTCTTCAATTGTAAAATGGATTTTCATTATTAGTATTGTTGAATTTTTTGTTTTAAGATTAATGGATTTATCATTATTTTATGATGAAAATTTAAAAAACAAACTCAATCAAATTCATATTTATGAAATTGAAAAAACAGTTACCATATTTAACATATTGGTATTGTTGGCTTTTATTTATTATTTCTACAAGAATTTAAGAAATATAAGTGCTACTTCTTCAGTAAATAATTTGATGAAAGACATCATTAAGACAAGAAAAATTGTAAAATACTATGTTTGGTATAACTTAATAATTGCCGGAATAACAGGTATAATTGTAGTTTACTTTCAAAGTAAATATGACGCCAATTTAAGCATCTTATTAGAAAAATATGAATATTTATTTGTTATTTGTTGTGCTCTTTTGGTGATGTTTCTAATATTTGTTTTCTATTTATTTTATAAATTATTATATGGTTTTCTGTTAAGAAGATTAAAACGAAATTATAATGAATTACAGAAAATAGAGTACTAAAAAAAGACCTGATAAAATTTTATCAGGTCTTTTTTTTTAATATTTCCATTGTCTTTCTACATCTAGTTTAGTTGCTTCTTCTAAAACTTCTTGTGGAATTACTTTTAATAACGAAGGATGTTGTTCAATGGCGAATTCTATTTGTTCTACAATTTTCTCGATTGAATCGTTTTCGTAATCAATTTCTAAAGGTGGCTTAATTTCCATTGATTGCAAAATTCCTTTCTTCTTTACAAATAATCCCTTTCTATCAAATGATCTTCTAAATCCATCAATTACAATAGGCACAACAATGGGTTTGTGTTGTTTAATAATATGAGCCGTTCCTTTTCGAACCGGTTTAAAAGAGCGAGTTGTTCCTTGAGGGAATGTAATCACCCAACCATCTTCCAATGCTATTTTAATATTTTCAGTGTCATTCGGATTCACATCTCGTTGTACATCTTTACCTTCAGCACGCCAAGTTCTTTCAACAGTTATTGCGCCTATATATGCTAAAATTCGTGGCAGAAAACCTTCTTGCATAGTTTCCTTCGCAGCAACATAATAAATATTTAACTTAGGTTTCCACAAATAAAACACATTTTTAATATTATTTTCTCTTCCTTTCAAAGCAGCGTTAAACACATGAAACATAGCGGTTACATCTGCGAAATAGGTTTGATGATTTGAGATAAAAAGCACATTTCTTTCTGGTAAATTCCGAATTATTTCAGAACCTTCTATTTGTAAATTATTAAAACTTCTATATCTACTATGCGTTAAAGCACCAAAAATTCGGATTAACCATTTCTTGATGAATAATATATGTCCAAACGGATTTCTTTTGAATAATCCCATACGAATTGCGTTTTAAAAACGATGCAAATTTAGTAATTTTATACTACTTCATTGCGTTTTTAAACAACTCTTTTAACTCGCTGAGCATCATAGCAGTAGCGCCCCAAATTAAAAAATCTTCAACTTGAAATGCAGGTACATCAATATCTGTAGCATAAGAAGTAGTCATTTTCGTTTGTACAATAGTTTTTTCATTAAGCAATTGATGAATTGGGAATTCTAATACGCGTTGCACTTCATCTGGATTCGGAATAAATTGTAAATTTTCATTTGAAAAACCTAAATAAGGGGTGACTAAAAAATTGCTTGGCGGAATATAAATTTCACTACACTGTCTTATTATTTCAACTTTATTCATTTGAATGCCAACTTCTTCTCCTGTTTCTCTTAGTGCTGTAAATTCTAATGTTCCATCTTCTAATTCTTCTTTTCCACCAGGAAAACTAATTTGAGAAGAATGTACTCCAGGATAAGTATTTCGTACAATTAAAGCCAAATGTGCCATTTCATCTTTAGGATATACCAACATTAAAACGGCTGCATTTTTAGGTTTAATTTCAGAATATAATTTATCCTTTAGATAAGTTATTCGTTCCAAATGCGCCATTTTTATGTGTGCATCTGTGGCTAACAACTTTTCTTTCTTTAAATTTGCAATATTATTTATAAAGTGAGTGAATTCCATTTTTAGATTTCTAATTTATAAAGTTACAAAAAATAATTACAAAAATGTATAGTAAAGCTGACGCACAATTAATAAAGAAAGAATTTTGGAGCACTTTTGGAAACGAATATCCAAGAAAATGGTTGCTGTATAACACTAAAATTAAAGACGTTACATTTAAATTCAATGTGGATAATAAAAAAGCATACGTAATGTTAGATATAGAACCCAAAGATGAAAATAAACGAAAAATCTATTTTGAGAAAGTCGAATCGTTAAAAGATATTTTGATTGAAGAATTTTTATCTGATGTAATCTTCAACAGAGAACATTATTTAGAAAGTGGTAAAATTATAAGTCGTGTTTGGGTGGAATTATCTGACGTGAGTTTGAACCGAAAATCAGATTGGGAAACCATTTTTAATTTTTTCTACACTAAAATGGATGCTTTTGAGCGGTTTTTCTATGAGTATGAAGATTATATTAAAGATTTGGAAGTGAATACTTAATTGGAAATTAGATATTAGATTTCGGATTTAAGACAAAGAGTAAATTAAATAAAAAAAGTCCTGGAAAATCAGGACTTTTTTATAACCACAAATTATTTATTAAAAACAATATTTATTTTCCGCGATAACTTTTGCAGCAATTTGCTCACGTAATTTCACTACGTTTGGCATATTAAAGTATTTTGTATATCGACGTAATCCCATTAACATCATACGTTGCTCGTCGCCTTCTGCGAAAGAAACAATTCCTTCTTTTCCTTTTTGAGTAACAATATCAACAGCTTTATACAAGTACAATTGTGTCATAGCTATTTGATCCACTACTTTATCAGCGCCTAATTTTTTAGCCATTTTTTCTGTTCTCAAAACGGCACTTTCTGCCATGTAAATTTCAATTAACATATCGGCTGCAGCCATTAAAAGTTGTTGATGCTCTTCTAATTCGGCACCAAATTTTTGAACTGCGGCACCAGCCACCATTAAAAATGCTTTTTTCAGTTTGCCTACCATTTCTTTTTCTTCTGCTAATAATTCGGTGTAATCTGGCACATCAAATGATGGAATTTCCATCAACTCTTCGGCTACAGCCATAGCTGGGCCAATTAAATCAACGTGACCTTTCATTGCTTTTTTAACCAACATTCCTACAGAAAGCATACGATTAATTTCGTTTGTTCCTTCGTAAATACGAGCAATTCGGGCATCTCTCCAAGCAGATTCCATAGGTGTGTCTTCTGAAAAACCCATTCCTCCAAAAATTTGAATTCCTTCATCAGTGCAATGCTGTACATCTTCAGAAACGGCAACTTTTAAAATAGAACATTCAATGGCATATTCTTCTACACCTTTTAATTCTGCCTCTTGTTTAGAATTACCATCGGCTTCTCTTGCTTCAATTCTGTTTTGAATATCCCCAGCAGCTCTGTACGTAGCACTTTCATCTACATAACAATTTGTAGTAATTTCAGCAATTTTTGCTTGAATAGCTCCGAAACTTGATATTGGCGTATTAAACTGAACCCTTTCGTTAGCGTATTTTACAGCTCCAGAAATGGTTCTTCTTTGCGCTTCTAAACAAGCGGCTGCTAATTTAATTCGACCTACATTTAATGCGTTCATAGCGATTTTGAAACCTTCACCTCTTCCCGCTAACATATTTTCAACAGGAACTTTAGTCTCATTAAAGAAAACTTGTCTTGTTGAACTTGCGCGAATTCCTAATTTATGTTCTTCTTCGCCTAGCGTGATTCCGTTGTTATTTTCTCTATCATATTCTACAATAAAACCTGTAATGTTTTTATCCTCTTCAATACGAGCAAAAACTATCATTACGTTACAAAAACCTGCGTTTGAAATCCACATTTTTTGTCCAGAAATTAGATAATGTGATCCATCTGCAGATAAAACCGCTTTAGTTTTTCCAGAATTCGCATCCGAACCTGCGCCTGGTTCAGTCAAACAATAGGAACCAAACCATTCGCCAGAAGCTAATTTTGGGACATATTTTTGTTTTTGTTCTTCAGTTCCATACAAAGTAATTGGCATCGTTCCAATTCCAGTATGTGCTCCAAAAGCAGTTGAAAACGAGCCTGTTGCACCAGAGATATAATCGCAGACTAAGGCTGTATTTACAAATCCCATTCCTAACCCGCCATAGGCTTCTGGTACTGCTACTCCTAAAAAGCCCAGCGCACCAGCGTTTCGCATACATTGTTCAGTATACGCATAATCTTTTTTCTCAAATTTATCTTTGTGTGCCCAAAGTTCTTTATCTACGAATTCTTTTACAGAATCACGCATCATAAGTTGTTCTTCATTAAAATCTTCAGGAGTGAAAACATTTTCGCACTTTGTTTCTTTTACTAAAAACTGACCACCTCTTGTTATGTCTTCCATTTTTATATTATTTTAAAGTTTTTATTTTGGAACACAGATTGAAAAAATTTAAAAAATTTAAAAAATTTCTTCAATCTGTGTTCCTCTAATTATTTTTAAATCAATTCGAAAATTCCCGCCGTTCCCTGTCCTGTACCTACACACATTGAAACGATTCCGTATTTAGATTTTCTTAGTTTCATTTCTTCAAATAATTGTACCGATAATTTAGCACCTGTACAACCAAGCGGATGACCTAGAGCAATTGCTCCTCCATTTACATTAATAATATCTGGATTTAAATGTAATTCGCGAGTTACCGCTAATGCTTGAGAAGCAAAGGCTTCATTTAATTCAATTAAATCGATATCTTTTAGTGTTAATCCAGCTTGTGATAAGGCTTTTGGGATGGCTTTTACCGGTCCGATACCCATAATTCTTGGCTCTACACCTGCGGAAGCAAAATTGACTAAACGTGCAATTGGTTCTAAATTTAATTCTTTCACCATTTCTTCGCTCATCACTAAAACGAAAGCAGCACCATCACTCATTTGAGACGAATTTCCTGCCGTAACAGAACCATCTGCTGCAAAAACTGGTTTTAAATTGGCTAAGGCTTCCACCGAAGTTCCTAATCTTGGCCCTTCATCTTTTGAAACGATATACGATTTGGTTTCTTTTTTACTGTTTTCGTTAACAAATGTTTGTTCAATATTTATAGGCACAATTTGGCTGTCGAATTTTCCATCAGCTTGCGCTTTTAAAGCCTTCATATGTGATTCGAAAGCAAATTTATCTTGATCTTCTCTCGAAATTTTAAATTGTTTTGCTACAGCTTCGGCTGTTAAACCCATTCCCCAATAATAGTCTTCATTTCCAGCAGCAGCAACTTTATAATCTGGAGTTGGTTTGTAGCCTCCCATTGGAATATAACTCATACTTTCAGCGCCACCAGCGATAATACAATGCGCCATTCCTGATTGAATTTTGGCTGTTGCCATTCCGATGGTTTCTAATCCTGAAGCGCAATATCTGTTGACCGTTACACCAGGAACATCTGTCACCTTTAATCCCATTAAGGAAATTAATCTTCCAACGTTTAAACCCTGTTCTGCTTCTGGCATAGCATTTCCAACCATCACATCATCAATTCTTGTTTTATCGAAATTTGGCAATTGCGCCATCATATGATCGATAGTTTCTGCCGCTAATTCGTCAGGTCTTTTAAAACGAAATAATCCTTTAGGCGCTTTTCCTACTGCAGTTCTATATGCGGATACTATATATGCTGTTTTCATAATTACTTTTTGATTAATTTCTCAACGGTTTTCCCTTAGTTAACATAAACTGAATGCGTTCTAATGTTTTTCTTTCCGAACAAAGTGATAAGAAAGCTTCACGTTCTAAATCCAATAAGTATTGTTCAGAAACAAAATTTGGTTCAGATAAATCGCCACCAGCCATCACATAAGCCAATTTATTGGCAATTTTTTGGTCGTGCTCAGAAATGAATTGTCCTGCAACCATTTGGTCGGTTCCTACTAAGAACATGCCCAAAGCTTGTTTACCTAATACTTTAATATCGTGTCTTCTCACTGGTTGTGTATAGCCTTGATTTGCCATTTGTAAAGCCACTTGTTTTGCAGTAGCAATTTGTCTGTCTTTATTTACAACAACAATATCTCTTCCTTTTTGAAGTACGCCAATATCGAAAGCTTCATAAGCAGATGTTGCCACTTTCGCCATTCCAACGGTTAAAAAATATTCTTGTAAGACGTTTAATTCTACATCATTTTTTCTAAATAAATCAGATGCACGAAGCGCCATTTCTTTAGAACCACCACCGCCAGGTATTACACCAACTCCAAATTCTACTAATCCTATATAGGTTTCAGCTGCAGCAACTGCTCTATCTGAGTGCATAGTTAATTCGCAACCCCCACCAAGAGTCATTCCGTGAGGTGTAGCAATTACTGGAATGGAGGAATATCTACAACGCATCATCGTGTCTTGAAACATTTTGATCGCCATATTTAATTCGTCATATTCTTGTTCAACGGCCAACATGAAAATCATGGCTAAATTGGCACCAACAGAAAAATTTGTTCCTTGATTTCCAATAACTAAACCTTCGTATCCTTTTTCAGCCATATCAATAGCTTTGTTGATACCTTGTAAAACACCAGCTCCGATAGAATTCATTTTTGAAGTAAATTCTAAGTTTATAATTCCGTCACCTAAATCGGTGATAATACTTTCGTTATTATTCCAAACTTTTTTACTTTCGCGAATGTTGTCTAAAATTATAAAAGCATCTTGTCCTGGAATTTTTTCTGTTTGATTTTTATCAATGTTATAGTAATAAGTTGCACCATCTTTTACAGAATAGAAAGTCGTATTTCCAGATGCTATCATTTCTTTTACCCAATTTGCAGGTTGGAAGCCTTCCGATTGCATTAATTCAATTCCTTTTGGAACACCAATAGCGTCCCAAATTTCAAAAGGTCCATTTTCCCAACCAAAACCGGCTTTCATCGCATCGTCAATTTTGTAAAAAGCATCTGTAATTTCTGGAATTCTGTTAGAGCAATATTGGAACATGGAAGCGAAGTTTTTTCGATAAAATTCACCCGCTTTATCCTTTCCTGTAATTAACAATTTAAATCTATCGATTGGTTTTTCGATGGTTTTTGTTAATTCCAAAGTTGCAAATGATGCTTTTTTAGCGGCACGATAGTCTAATGTATTGAAATCTAAAGAAAGAATTTCTTTACCAACTTTTTTATAGAACCCTTGTCCTGTTTTACTTCCTAGCCAATTATTTTCCATCATTTTATTGATAAAATCTGGCAATTTGAATAATTCTAAAACCTCGTCTTGTTTGCAATTTTCATAAATTCCATTCGCCACGTGAACTAAAGTATCTAAACCAACAACGTCAACAGTTCGGAAAGTTGCCGATTTTGGTCGGCCAATTACTGGACCCGTTAATTTATCTACTTCTTCAATTGTTAAGCCCATTTCTTTAACTTGATGAAACAAGCTCATAATTCCGAAAATTCCAATTCTGTTACCGATAAAAGCGGGCGTATCTTTGGCAACTACGGATGTTTTTCCTAAAAATTTTTCTCCATAACTATTTAAGAAATCTAATACTTCCATTGAAGTTTCAGGCCCTGGAATAATTTCGAATAATTTTAAGTAACGTGCTGGATTAAAAAAGTGCGTTCCACAAAAGTGTTTTTGAAAATCTTCACTTCTACCTTCACTCATAAAATGAATTGGAATTCCAGATGTGTTTGAAGTAATTAATGTTCCTGGTTTACGAAATTTCTCAATTTGTTCGAAAACGCTTTTCTTAATATCTAAACGTTCCACTACCACTTCAATAATCCAATCACATGAAGCAATTTTAGCCATATCATCCGTTGTATTTCCGGTAGTAATTCTACTAGCAAAACTTTGATGATAAATAGGTGATGGTTTTGATTTTAAAGCATTATTTAGATGATCGTTTACCAATCTATTTCGAACCACTTTATTTTCTAAAGTTAATTCTTTTTTAATTTCTGTATCCGTTAACTCTCTAGGTATTATATCAAGTAGTAACACCTCTACTCCAATATTTGCAAAATGGCAAGCAATTCCGCTTCCCATAATTCCAGATCCAATAACTGCAACTTTTTTGATGTTTCGTTTCATGTATATTTGTTTTACTTCGGAGACTTTTGTATTCTGTAAAGTATATAAATTATTTTAGTTTGATATTTTTATCAAAAATTTCTTTTTCAAGAATTTGTTCATTTATTATTTCAGCAACTTGTATAAAATTGA
>NZ_JBBALR010000011.1:0-17848 GCF_040402895.1 Flavobacterium sp. | reverse complement strand
TACATATTACGTCGATATTGTCCCCCAACCTCAAACAACGCACTGGTAATTTGACCTAACGAACACATTTTTGTAGCTTCCATTAATTTCTCAAAAATATTTTGATTATTGATGGCGGCGTCTTGAATACTATTCAATTGTTCAATTACTTTTTCAGCACCAGATTGATGTAGGTTATATAACATATCAATTTGATATTTTTTCTCTTCTTCTGTTGCACGTATGACTTCCGCCGGAATAACCGTAGGCGAACCTTTTGAACTTAAGAAGGTATTTACTCCAATAATTGGAAATTCACCTGTGTGTTTTAAGGTTTCGTAATACAAACTTTCCTCTTGTATTTTCGAACGTTGGTACATGGTTTCCATCGCTCCCAATACACCGCCACGTTCAGTAATTCGGTCAAATTCTTGTAAAACAGCGTCTTCCACTAAATCCGTTAATTCTTCAATAATAAATGACCCTTGAATTGGGTTTTCGTTTTTCGCTAAACCTAATTCTTTGTTAATAATCAATTGAATCGCCATGGCTCTACGCACTGATTCTTCTGTGGGTGTGGTTATTGCTTCATCGTACGCATTGGTGTGCAACGAATTACAATTATCATAAATCGCATACAACGCTTGTAAAGTGGTACGAATATCATTGAAATCAATTTCTTGTGCATGCAACGAACGACCCGAAGTTTGAATATGGTATTTCAACATTTGTGCTCTTTCGTTGGCTCCATATTTGTTTTTCATGGCTTTCGCCCAAATTTTACGAGCCACGCGACCAATAACGGCATATTCAGGATCCACTCCATTTGAGAAAAAGAACGATAAATTCGGACCAAAATCATTGATATCCATTCCTCTACTCAAATAGTATTCTACATAGGTAAAACCATTCGCCAACGTAAATGCTAATTGGGTAATTGGGTTCGCTCCTGCCTCTGCAATATGATATCCAGAAATAGAAACGGAATAAAAATTACGCACATTTTGCTTGATAAAATATTCTTGCACATCACCCATTAATCGTAAGGCAAATTCAGTGGAGAAAATACACGTATTTTGTGCTTGATCTTCTTTTAAAATATCGGCTTGCACGGTTCCGCGAACTTGTGATAAGGTTTTAACTTTGATATCATTATAAATATCCGAAGGCAAAACTTGATCACCAGTTACCCCTAACAACATTAATCCCAAACCATTGTTTCCTTCTGGTAAAGAACCTTGGTAACTTGGACGAGCTACACCTTTTTTCTTATAGATATCGTTGATTTTAGCTTCAACTTCTACTTGTAAACCATTTTCAATAATGTATTTTTCACAATTTTGATCAATAGCCGCATTCATAAAAAATCCTAACAACATAGGCGCTGGTCCATTAATTGTCATGGAAACAGAGGTCATTGGATGACTCAAATCGAATCCTGAATACAATTTTTTAGCATCGTCTAAACAACAAATTGAAACTCCTGCATTTCCTATTTTTCCATAAATATCAGGACGAATATGTGGATCATTTCCGTACAAAGTCACCGAATCAAATGCGGTTGATAAACGTTTTGCAGGCAATCCGGCAGACACATAATGGAAACGCTTATTGGTGCGTTCTGGACCGCCTTCTCCTGCGAACATTCTACTTGGGTCTTCGCCTTCTCTTTTAAATGGGTATAAACCAGACGCAAAAGGAAATTCGCCAGGAACGTTTTCTTGTAAATTCCATTTTAAAATATCGCCCCAGGCTTGGTATTTTGGCAAGGCTACTTTTGGAATTTGCGAATGCGATAACGATTCGGTATGCGTAGCTATTTTAATTTCTTTATCACGAACTTTAAAACTGTAGACCGGATTTTTGTATTTGTTTACTTTTTCATCCCAAGTTAAAATGATTTCCCAATTGTAAGGATCTAAGTTCATTTTTACACGATCGAATTCTTTAGTCAATAATGAAACGAAATCTTTGTTATCCGCATTTATTCTTAAAGAATCTTCAACAATTCCTGCTTTATCTAATTGAGGTAAATTTCCGTTAACTGATTCCACAGTTTTAAAAATCCCATATAATTTTTGCGCTACTTCGACTTGTGAAAGTGCGGTTTCATCGTATTTTCTATTGTTTTCTGCAATTTCAGATAAATAACGGGTTCTGTGCGGTGGAATAACGAATATTTTTTCGCTCATTTCACGGGTGATTTCAAAAGTCGATTCTAAATCGGCTCCCGTTTTTTCTACAATCTTATCCATAATCGATTTGTAGAGCGTGTTCATCCCTGGATCGTTGAACTGTGATGCAATCGTTCCGAAAATGGGCATAGTATTCGTATCAACATCCCACAAATTATGATTGCGTTGGTATTGTTTTTTTACATCTCGAATCGCATCTAAGGCACCACGTTTGTCAAATTTATTTAAGGCTACTAAATCAGCAAAATCCAACATATCGATTTTTTCTAATTGCGTGGCTGCACCAAATTCTGGCGTCATAACATATAACGAAACATCCGAATGATCCATAATTTCTGTATCGGATTGACCAATTCCAGACGTTTCTAGTATAATGATATCGTATTTAGCTGCTTTTAAAACCTGAATGGCCTCAGCTACATATTTTGATAAGGCTAAATTCGATTGACGAGTGGCCAACGAACGCATGTAAACACGAGAATTATTAATCGCATTCATACGAATTCTATCCCCTAATAAGGCTCCACCTGTTTTACGTTTTGAAGGGTCAACCGAAATTAATCCGATTGTTTTTTCTGGAAAATCAATTAAGAAACGTCGAACCAATTCATCAACTAAAGAAGATTTTCCTGCACCACCCGTTCCGGTAATTCCTAAAACTGGAATTTTAGACGTTTCGTTCTTTTGGTGAATTTGATCAAAAACGGATTTAGCAATTTCTGGAAAATTTTCAGCTGCAGAAATTAATCGGGCAATAGCTGTTGGATTTTTTTCTTCTATGTGCGATAATTCTCCAGTTAATTTATCTCCAATTGGATAATCCGAACGTTGTACTAAATCATTAATCATGCCTTGCAATCCCATGGCTCTTCCATCATCTGGCGAATAAATTCTTTCGATGCCGTATGCATGAAGTTCTGCTATTTCTGATGGTAAAATTACACCGCCGCCGCCGCCAAATATTTTAATATGCCCAGCTCCTTTTTCCTTAAGTAAATCGTACATGTATTTAAAATACTCATTGTGACCCCCTTGGTAAGAGGTCATTGCAATCGCATTAGCATCTTCCTGAATAGCGGTATTCACAACTTCTTCCACACTTCTGTCATGACCAAGATGAATCACCTCAACACCTGTAGCTTGAATAATTCTACGCATAATGTTTATGGCTGCATCGTGTCCGTCAAAAAGTGATGCTGCTGTTACAATTCTTACTTTATTGACAGGTATATAAGGTATTTGTGGTTCCATTTTTGAATATTAATCGATTTTAAGGCTGCAATTTACGAATTTAATAATTTTTATTTCTAATTTATAGAAGTAAAAAATCAACAAAAATTTAAAATAATTTTTTTATTAGAAAAAATAAAATGTAATGAATTAAAATTAAAAAACAGAATTATTTATTAACCAAAATTCTAATTAGTTGAAGCAATTATTTAGAAATTTAACATGTAATACGATAACTATAACAAAAACTTAACAGTTTTAACTAACTAATATTCTGATATTTGCAACAAATAAATAGTTTTTTAAGGTTAGTTTTTAGTTAAGAAACAACTGGAATTGAGGTTTCAGTTGTTTTTTTATGCCTTTTTTGGTTTTTTATATATTGAATTACTTCCGAATTAAATATTTCCCACTTTTCTACGTTTACTACGTGACCACAGTTTTCAAAAACAACTAATTGGGAAGTTTTAAAATGACTTTCCACAACTTTTCTTACAGAAGGTAGAAACATATAATCTTCGTTACCCATTACATATAAAGTTGGTACTTGCAATTCCACTTGACGAAACCATTTTAAAATAGGATTAATTTCTGCTGTTAGTCTAAACCATTTAATAAATTCTTTTTGATACAATTTTTTTGCTTCATTAATGAATAACAAACGTGATTGTTTATGATTTTTGTTTGGCATAATTACAAATGCAAAAAAACGATACAAAACCAAATACGGTAAAACATATTTAAATGTATTTCCTAACCGCATTAAAATTTGGGAGCGAAAATTCATTTTCAAAATCGCGCCGCCCATAATCATGCTTTCCACTCTGTTTTCGTGCATTTCTGCAAATTGTCGGATTACGATTGTCCCTAAAGAAATACCTATAAAATGGGATTTTTCGATGTTTAAATGATTTAAAACCTCCAAAACATCATTTGCAATAGCTTCAAATGTGTATTTTTTTGTGATTTTTTCTTTTGAATTGCCATGACCACGTAAATCTAATAACAAAACATTAAAATGAGTTTTGAATTCTTTTATTTGTTTAAACCAAATAGAGGAGCTGCCTCCCGCACCATGAACAAATGTTACCCATTCGGTTGAATTTTTGTTTTCGTATGTGGTGTAAGCTATCATTTTTATTTGTAAATGTATAGCTTTTCTTGTAACAAAGTGAAATAATCGAAAGCTTTAACTAAGCGAGTTCCATACCAAGAAAACATTTCGCCATCCACAAAAATAGTTTTTGCGTGGTGCGTATGTCTTCCTAACTCGAAAGCGTGTTCATCGGTAAATGGAAAAGGTTCGGAAGATAAAAACACAAAATCAGGATCCCCTTGAATTCGCATTTTATTTATGACTACTTCTGGATATCTTCCTTCATATTTTGGATTTGTATCGTAGATATTTTCTAATCCATTCATTTTGAGCATCTCATTTATAAATGTATTGCCAGCAGCAACCATGTAGGGATTTGCCCAAATAAAATACGCTACTTTTTGTTTGGCATTTTCTTCAAATTTAGATGCAACAAGCGTTTGAAATTTTTGATATCCGAAGTTGATTTTATCAATCCATTTTTGCGCATTGGTTCGTTTATTAAACAAATTACCAAAATCTTCAATCATTTTATTATTGTCGGCAATCGTAACAATATCAGTTACCCAAACAGGACAAATAGTTCTTAATTGCTCGACAATTTCTTGGGTATTTTCTTCTTTATTGGCAATAATTATATCGGGTTGTAAGGCTTTTATTTTATCGAATTTAATATTTTTCGTACCACCAATAATTTCTTTAGTGGATTTAAAATGAAACGGATGCACACAAAACTTAGTAATTCCGACGATTTCATCTTCCAAACCCAAATCGTAAAGCAATTCCGTTTGTGATGGCACTAAAGAAATAATTCTCTTTGGTGTGTTTTCAAAAGTGTGAATGGTGCCAAGTTGATCGGTGAATTGTTTCATATTATTTGGTGAAGGGTTCTCGGTTTTGGAATTATTCTATAAAAAATAAAACTTTTTACTTTTTACTCAAAATAATTTCCATTTCTTCTTGTAACTTCAAAGCTTCTTCCCTAGCCTTTTCAGCAAAATCAGTTCCGTTTGATGCGTAAATTATACCTCTTGAAGAATTAATTAGCAAACCAACATTTTCATTCATTCCGTATTTGCAAACTTCGGCTAAACTTCCGCCTTGAGCTCCCACACCTGGTACTAATAAGAAACTATTTGGTACAATTTTTCTAATTCCGGTAAAATATTCTGCTTTTGTAGCCCCTACAACATACATTAAATTGTCACTATTTTTCCAATTTTTAGACGTTTCTAAAACCGTTTTATACAATTCTTGCCCGTTAGTATTTAATGTTTGAAAATCGAAAGCGCCTTCGTTTGAAGTTAAAGCCAACATAATGGTATGTTTGTTTTCAAAAGCCAAAAAGGGTTCTACAGAATCTTTTCCCATATAGGGTGCAACAGTAACTGAATCAAAATTTAAATCTTCAAAAAAAGCTTTGGCATACATGGTCGAGGTATTTCCAATATCGCCTCGTTTTGCATCGGCAATTGTGAAAATATTGGGATAGTTATTATTTATATAATCGATTGTTTTCTGTAACGATTGCCAACCTTTGATACCATAAGCTTCATAAAATGCAGTATTTGGTTTGTACGAAACACATACATCGTGCGTAGCATCAATGATCGCTTTATTAAATTCGAAAATTGGATCTTCTGTTGTTAATAAATGGGTTGGAATTTTAGTCAAATCTACATCTAAACCAATACATAAAAATGATTTTTTAAGTCGGATTTGTTCAATAAGTTGTGGTGTTGTCATTTTATTAGTTTTGTGTTTACAAAAGTATAAATAATTTATTGAGATGTTACAAACCTGCAATATGTTTTATTGAATAATGAAATCAATTACATAATAATTACTTATATTTGCTATAAATTTATTTAATACATTGAAAATCATAGCACAAATAGTAATTTTTATTTTCATAACATCTTTAATGAAACCATCTTTTAATTGGTTTGTTAAGGATACTGAAAAATGTTATTCCTATTGTGATTTAGAAAAAGACACCGATAATTCTGAAGAAAAAGAATTGGAAAAAAACGAATTTGATTTTTTTGACAAAATAATATTTACAGAAAAAATTTACTTCATATCATTATTTAATTATGATAGTATCAATTTATTTCATTTTCTAAACAATCATAATTCCCAATTCAAAGAAATTTTTTCTCCACCACCAGAATTAGTTTAATATATATTCATTTATCGATGTTGCATTCAACATCAAAGAATAATTTATTAAATTTATATTTTGGTATGTCAAAAAAAATCAATCTTTTTTCAAACCTTAAATCTGATTTTGCTTCAGGTTTAGTAGTTTTTCTAGTGGCTTTGCCACTATGTCTCGGTATTGCATTAGCAAGCGGAGCACCTTTGTTTTCAGGTATTATTTCGGGTATTGTAGGCGGTGTAATTGTTGGTTACTTAAGCCAATCTCATTTAAGTGTTTCTGGTCCAGCAGCGGGTTTAACTGCAATAGTTTTATCAGCCATAACCGATTTAGGTTCATTTAACATTTTTCTTTTAGCTGTTTTACTTGCAGGATTAATTCAGTTAGCTCTTGGTTTTATTAAAGCCGGAAGTATTTCAAACTATTTTCCAAATAATGTTATTGAAGGCATGTTGGCTGGAATTGGAGTAATAATAATATTGAAACAAATTCCTCACGCATTTGGTTATGATCCAGATTTTGAAGGTGATGAATCTTTTTTTCAACCAGATGGCCAAAATACTTTTTCAGAAATTTTCAATATATTTGATCATGTTCAATTGGGTTCGATTGTTATAGCTGTAATTTCGTTAGCCATATTAATTTTATGGAATAAAGTTGAGTTTTTAAAGAAGGTAAAACTAATTCCACCTGCTTTAGTAGCAGTTATTGTGAGTATTTTATTAAATGAGTTTTTTATCCAATCAGGAAGTAATTTAGCTATCGCAAAAGAGCATTTGGTTAGTTTACCTATTCCAACTTCTTTGGAAGAATTCAAAAATATCATTGTAACTCCAGATTTCAGTGCAATCTCAAATTCAAAAGTTTGGATTGTTGCCATAACTATTGCTGTCGTAGCTTCAATTGAAACTTTATTATGCATCGAAGCTTCCGACAGAATGGATGCCCAAAAAAGATATACCAACACTAATGTAGAATTAAAAGCACAAGGAATAGGTAATATTTTAAGTTCACTTTTAGGCGGTTTGCCAATGACTTCTGTAGTAGTTAGAACCACGGCTAATAATACGGCTGGAGCAAAATCAAAAATGTCAGCTATAATTCATGGCGTACTTTTGTTAGTGAGTGTTTTAGCAATCCCATCCATATTGAATAAAATTCCGTTAGCAACATTAGCCGCGGTTTTATTATTAGTGGGTTATAAATTGGCTAATCCTTCAACAATTAAGCATTTTTGGGAAAAAGGAAAATATCAATTTATCCCATTTATAGCTACTTTTGGTGCAGTAGTTTTTACTGATTTATTAAAAGGTGTTGCTTTAGGAATGATTATTAGCATAATATTTGTTTTGAAGGGAAATATGAAACGTGCCTATCATTTCAGAAAAGAAGAATATCATGATGGCGATATTATTCATATCGATTTAGCGCAAGAAGTTTCGTTTTTAAATAAAGCTGCCATAAAAACAACATTATCTGAAATTCCAGAAAATTCCAAAGTAATCATCAATGCCTCTGATACTGTTTATATCGCACATGATGTATTAGATCTGATAAAAGAATTTAAAAAGATCCGAGCAAAAGATGAAAATATTAATGTAACACTTGTTGGTTTTAAAAAGGTATATGAGTTGGAAAATTCTGATGGATTTAAAAATACTGTATCATTTGAGAACCAATACGATGCTATGAAACGAAAAATAATACCAGTTGAAATTAACAAAACAGATATAATAGAATAAATATATATATTATGAAAACATTAAATAAAGAATTACAAGCTTCAATTACACCAAGAAAAGCCTTAGAAATACTTAAAGAAGGAAATTCAAGATTTATACAAAATTTAAAAGCGCATCGAGACTTACTTGAACAAGCTAATGATACCAGAGATGGGCAGTGGCCTTTCGCAGTTATTTTGAGTTGCATTGATAGTCGAACATCTGCCGAGCTAATTTTTGATCAAGGATTGGGTGATATATTTTCAGTAAGAATTGCTGGAAATATTGTAAATACTGATATATTGGGAAGTATGGAGTTTGCTTGTAAAGTAGCAGGTTCTAAATTAATTGTGGTTTTAGGTCATAGTAAATGTGGTGCAGTAAAGGGTGCTTGTGACCATGTTGAAATGGGAAATCTAACTGAACTTTTGTCTAAAATTCAGCCAGCGGTTTATCAAGAAAAACAAACATTAACTAACAGAACTGCAGGTAATTTAACTTTTGTTGAAAATGTTGCCGAGATAAATGTAAAAAGAAATGTGAAGAATATTATTGAAAGAAGTTATATTTTAGAGCAGATGGTAGAAAATGGCGAAATAGGTATTATAGGAGCTATGCATGATTTAGAGACAGGTAATGTAACATTTTATCACGATGTGGAGTTTATTAAAGATGAACATAATCCGAATTTCTCTGTTGCTGCTCTTCGATATTAAATTTTATTTTTATTTTATTGAAACGAACAAGATCAATTGTGATTAATGAATATTAATTTTTATATATTTGAATTCTTAGTAAAATTTAATTTTTTCAAATTAATCTGATTACGAAAACATAAACTATGAGCGATTTTTATAAAAAAATATTAGAAAATAACAAGAAATGGGTTGAAAGTCAATTAGCCTACGATGCAGATTATTTTAAAGATTTATCAAAAGGCCAAAATCCTCCTTTGTTATGGATAGGATGTTCAGATAGTAGAGTGCCAGCAAATGAAATCATTGGCGCAAAACCTGGTGAAGTTTTTGTTCACAGAAATATCGCTAACATGGTTGTTCATAGCGATATGAATATGTTAAGTGTTTTAGATTATGCAGTAAATGTTTTAAAAGTTAAGCATGTGATTGTGTGTGGTCATTACGGCTGTGGTGGTGTTAAAGCTGCTATGGGTAATGACTCTATCGGAATTATTGATAATTGGATTCGTCACATAAAAGATGTTTATCGTTTACACAACGAATATTTAGATTCTATTGACAATGACAATGACAGATTTAATACTTTTGTTGAACTTAATGTAAAAGAACAGGTATTTGACTTATCGAAAACTTCAATAGTGCAAGCAGCTTGGAAGAAAGGTCAAGATTTAACCTTACATGGTTGGGCCTACGGATTAAATTCAGGATATGTAACGGATTTAAATGTGAATATGAGTTCAAATAAAGATTTGGATGATGTATATCAACTAAAATTCTAATCGTTTAAATTTTCGTTAAATGCTGAAGGTAATAACTGTGGTATAAACTTAATTAAAATAGGCAATAATAAACCACCACCTGGAAGTAAAAAAATAGTAAGCGACGGAATGCTTTTGCAGATGTCCAATAACTGTTTTTTTACTTTCTTTTTTTCTTCAAAACTTAATTCATTTTGAGTGGATTTTCCTAATAATTTTACCAATTCTTTACTTTCAGAAAGTTCCTTAAGTAACCTAGTTTTATTTCTGCTTACTAACTTTGCAATGTTATCTTGCGTGTTGGTATAAAATTGTTTTACTGGATGATTTAAATTATAAAAAGGCAAACTTTTTTTATGTTTATTTATAAAATTAACTAATTCATAATCAATGTTTTGATTATTTTTATTTAAACTTAATTTTAAAACTAAATCAGAAAGAAAAACTTGTTCGTAATCATAGACTATGCCATCACTTAAAAGTGTCATATGAGCGATTTCATACAAATACAAACTTTCTAATTCAGAACGATTTCCTTCAAAAACAACATCAATAATTTCGTTACTTTTTACTTTAGAAACTTTTGAATATCGTAAGGAATTTTCAAACATTTTTAACAATATTATATCATACTCTGATTTATGTTTTTTTACATTTAATGAAAACATAATTAACGCCAAACATTTACGTTCTAAATTCTTAAAAAAATCAAGTTCAATGGTGTTATGATTCAAATAATATTCAAATGCCAAAATATCAATATACAACATGGAATTGGTTACCAGATGGGTGAAATTTTTAGTAACAATATTATCGTTTGTTTGTAAACGTTCGTTGATAATACTTTCTAATTTTTGATAAGAATTCGCATGTGGCAAAACCATATTTAGAAAACTGAAATTCCCTTTAGATATTACTGCATAAAATTGAAATAAATCTTCAATAAACATTTGATAATCATCGTCTTTATTTTTTTTATATAATGCAAATAAAGTAGCTAAAAAACCAACTTTTACTTTTTCTTCATTATCCCATTTAGTATCATCTAAATTACTATCCAGATGATAGTTTACTACATAACCATAGATTAGTCCACTTTTCTGGCAAGATAAAAAAAATGACGCATCAGTTGTATAATCTGACACAGCAGTTCCATACTGATTTAGAAACTTGTCAATCCAACCGTTAATTGATGGGTTAATTTGCATGAATAATCTCGTGTTTTAAATCGTAATTAATTAACAATCCAATGAATTTGCTGTAACTTTCCATTCCATCTTTTTGTTGATTCATCTTTAAAAATGAATCGTAAATGTATTCAAAAAAAGTATCAATCCAGGAATGATAGTGTTTCCAAAAGGTTTTGTTTTCGTTAAAATTCTCTAGCACACCTTTGTTAATATAAGTTTTATAGGTAGCACTACTACCTTCTTCCATTATTTCTAAATTATATAAGCAATAATTCAATGCAAAAGCATAGGCCGAATATTGAAAATATACATCTTTATTTTGCGAAGCAGCTATAAATCCAATAAAATTACAATCACTTTCAGATGCAATTCCAGTTTGATGGGCCATTTCATGACAAATAGTTAACGGTGAAGAATATTTAGGTTTCAAATAATTTACCTGTGCTTCATTGGTAAATGGATTAAGATAACCCCCAAATCCCATATAACTTAATGGCAAACTAAAAATTGATGATTTGATACTTTTATGTTGGTATTGAATATGCGACAAAGGTTTAGGTAAATTATGATATCCGTTTGGTGCCATTTCATACATTTGTTGCTCCGAATAATTAAAAACTACTTTTTTATAATGTTCTTTTTCAATTTTAAGTTGTAACTGATTTGTTTTGGCGATTAATTTGAAGGTTAAATTTTGTAATTGTTCTTTAGTATACTCTTTTTCAATACCTATTTTTTCATGTAATGGAATTCGATAATAATTCAATCCCCACAAAAAGTGAAATAATAAATACAACATCGAAATAAAACCAAATATAGTCAAACCGTTTGATTTCCAATTTTTAAAGAATCCTATTCTATTGATAAATAACCATCTCAAAACAAGTAGTATCAAAACGACATAAGCAATATCACCAATAGAAATTGGAATCCAACCTAAAAGCAATCGACTAATCTTAGAAAGATACAAATACAAGCCATTACTATAATAGCGCTCTATGAAGTCTGGAAAAAGCGAGAGTACTTTGATCAGAATAATTTGAATAATAAAAAAGTATACCTGCTTCACAAAATGAATTTAAATTGTAAATATAACTACAATTTCATTTATTAAGAAATTAAACTTTGTAACTTTGTATGTCAAAAAAAATCTGAATAAGTAATATAAAAAAGACAATTCATAAATGAGTCAAGAAGTAAGAAATTTAGAACCAAAAGTGCTTTGGAACAAATTTGCCGATTTAAATGCCGTTCCACGTCCCTCTAAAAAAGAAGAACGCGTTATTGCATTTATGATGAAATTCGGTCAAGAACTAGGTTTAAACACCAGTAAAGACGAAGTAGGAAACGTAATTATAAAAAAACCTGCAACTGCTGGAATGGAAAATCGTAAAACCATAGTTATGCAATCGCATTTAGATATGGTGCATCAAAAAAATAATGATACGGATTTCGATTTCGATACACAAGGTATTGAAATGTATGTGGATGGAGAATGGGTTCGTGCCAAAGGAACCACTTTAGGTGCCGATAATGGTTTAGGTGTTGCCACAATAATGGCAATTTTAGAAAGTACCACAATTCCGCACCCTGCAATTGAAGCTTTATTTACAATAGATGAAGAAACAGGAATGACTGGTGCAATGGGATTAAAAGGTGGTTTATTAGAAGGTGAAATCCTTTTAAATTTAGATACTGAGGAAGACGATGAAATTGATATTGGTTGTGCAGGCGGTGTAGACGTTACTGCAGTTGCTGAATACGATGAAGAAGATACACCTGCGGAAGCTGTTGGATACACCATTACCGTAAAAGGTTTAAATGGCGGACATTCAGGTATGGACATTGACAAAGGATTAGGAAATGCCAACAAAATTATGAACCGTTTATTATTTAATGGTTTTGAAGATTTTGGCTTACAAATCTCAACTATTCATGGCGGAAGCTTACGTAATGCTATTCCTAGAGAAAGCGTTGCAGAAGTTGCCATTGCTCCTATTTACGATGAAGCATTAACATTTGATATGCAAGAAATTATCAATGAAATAAAAGCTGAGTTTAAAACTACAGAACCCAATTTAGAAATTGTAATCGAAAAATCAGCAACAACACCTACTAAAGTCATGCCGCCAATGGCTCAGTTTTACATGGTTCGATCCATTTATGCAGCACATAATGGCGTGTATAGAATGAGTGCCGATTTTGATAATTTAGTAGAAACCTCAAATAACATTGCAAAAATTACGGTAGCAAACGGTAAATTAACCGTACAATGTTTAACACGTTCTTCGGTAGAAACCTCAAAATTTGATTTAGCAAACGCTTTACGTTCCGCTTTCGAATTAATGGGTTGCGAAGTTACTTTTGGTGGTTCATATCCCGGTTGGACTCCAAATGCCAACTCAGAAATATTAGATGTCTTAACTTCAATTTACGAAAAACAAAACGGAACCAAACCACACGTAGTTGCTTGTCACGCAGGTTTAGAATGCGGAATTTTAGGAACCAATTATCCAGAAATGGATATGATTTCTTTCGGACCAACAATCAAAGGCGCACACAGCCCAGATGAAAGAGCTAATATTGCATCCGCTCAAAAATATTGGAAATTTGTATTAGAAATTTTAGAAAATATTCCAGTTAGAAAATAGTAAAAAATAAAATAGTAAAAATAAAAATCCCAATCTTTCGATTGGGATTTTTTTAATTTATTTAGTTAAATACATCTTTCTTCTGGCATACAAGTCATAAAATTGATCATCTTTTAAATCATCAATAAATAATATACTTTCGCCAGTTGATTTCATTTCTGGCCCTAAAGCTTTATTTACATTTGGAAACTTACTAAAAGAAAAAACCGGTTGTTTTATTGCATATCCTTTTAATTGCGGATTGAAAGTAAAATCGGTTACTTTGTTTTTTCCTAACATTACTTTAGTAGCATAATTCACATACGGCTCTCCATACGCTTTTGCAATAAAAGGGACCGTACGAGACGCTCTCGGATTGGCTTCAATGATATAAACAATATCGTCTTTTATTGCAAATTGAATATTTATCAATCCAACCGTTTTTAAAGCGACTGCAATTTTATGAGTATGATCTTTTATTTGTTGCATTACAAATTCACCTAAATTAAATGGAGGTAAAGTAGCATTACTATCACCAGAATGCACACCACATGGCTCAATATGCTCCATAATCCCAATAATATATACGTTCCCATCAGCATCGCAAATGGCATCAGCTTCAGCTTCAATAGCCCCATCTAAATAATGGTCTAATAAAAGTTTATTTCCAGGAATCGATTTTAATAAATCAATTACATGCTCTTCTAATTCTTGTTTATTGATTACAATTTTCATTCCTTGACCACCTAATACATAGGAAGGACGAACTAATAATGGGAAGTCTAACGTGTCAGCTAATTGCGAAGCTTCTTCAGCACTTTCAGCTATTCCAAATTGTGGAAACGGTATTTTTAATTCTGTTAATAAATCGGAGAATCTTCCTCTATCTTCTGCTAGGTCTAAAGCGTCAAATGATGTTCCTAAAATTTTAATTCCGTATTTCGATAGTTTTTCAGCTAATTTTAAAGCGGTTTGTCCACCTAATTGTACAATTACACCTTCTGGTTTTTCATGCTGAATAATATCATAAATATGTTCCCAAAAAACAGGTTCAAAATACAATTTATCAGCCGTATCAAAATCTGTGGAAACCGTTTCTGGATTACAGTTAATCATTATTGTTTCGTAACCACATTCTTTAGCAGCCAATACCCCGTGCACACAAGAATAATCAAACTCAATTCCTTGACCAATTCGATTTGGACCAGAACCTAAAACTACTACTTTTTTCTTATCTGTTACAATACTTTCATTATGAACGTATCTTGTTCCATCTGCTTTTTCAATTTCGGCCTCAAAAGTAGAATAATAATAAGGCGTTTGAGCTTTAAATTCTGCGGCGCAAGTATCTACTAATTTATAAACGCGTTGAATATTCATTTCGCCACGTAATTTGTGAACTTGACTTTCCAAACATCGCATCATATGAGCAATCTGTCGGTCTCCATATCCTTTTTGCTTGGCTTCTAATAATAATTCTTTAGGTAAAGTATCTACTTTGTATTTTGAAATTTCTTTCTCTAAATGAAATAATTCTTCATATTGCTTCAAAAACCACATGTCTATTTTGGTGATTTCATGAATTCTACTCAGTGGAATTCCCATCGCAATAGCGTCATAAATCACAAAAACTCTGTCCCAACTTGCATAGGTAAGTTTTTCAATAACTTGATCATAATTGGTATAACCCTTTCCGTCTGCTCCTAAGCCATTTCGCTTAATTTCAAGCGATTGTGTTGCTTTATGAAGCGCTTCTTGAAAGGAACGTCCAATTCCCATTACTTCTCCTACCGATTTCATTTGTAAACCTAAGGTTCTATCAGATCCTTCAAACTTATCAAAATTCCAACGTGGAATTTTTACAATTACATAATCTAAAGTAGGCTCAAATAAAGCGGAAGTTGATTTTGTAATTTGATTTTGCAATTCATCTAAATTATATCCTAATGCTAATTTCGATGCGATTTTTGCAATTGGATATCCAGTAGCTTTTGATGCTAATGCGGAAGAACGTGACACACGAGGATTAATTTCAATAGCTACGATGTCTTCTTTTTCATCTGGTGAAACGGCAAATTGCACATTACATCCACCTGCAAAATTTCCGATAGAGCGCATCATTAAAATAGCCATATCACGCATACGTTGAAACGTTGTGTCTGATAAAGTCATTGCAGGTGCAACTGTAATTGAATCACCAGTATGAATTCCCATCGGATCCATATTTTCAATGGTACAAATAATTACTACATTATCATTACTATCTCGTAATAATTCTAATTCATATTCTTTCCAACCCATTAAAGCTTTATCAATCAAAACTTCATGAATTGGTGATGCTTCTAAACCGTATGTTAATGCTGCATCAAAATCTTCTTTTTTATAAATAATAGCTGCACCTGTACCTCCTAAAGTAAATGAAGGTCTAATTACCAGAGGAAAACCAAACTCTTGCTCTATTTCTTTTCCTTTTAAGAAAGAGTTGGCAGTTTTAGCAGGCGCTTGAGGGATACCAATTTTATTTAATAAATTCTTAAATTGCTCCCTATCTTCAGTAATATTAATTGCATTTATATCTACTCCAATCAAATTAACATTAAAATCCTTCCAAATTCCTTTTTCATCTGCTTCTATACATAAATTCAAAGCAGTTTGACCTCCCATAGTGGGCAAAACAGCATCAATTTGAGGATGTGCTTTTAAAATTTCAATTATAGATTTAGTAGTCAATGGTTTCAAATACACATGATCAGCCATCGTAGGATCTGTCATGATGGTTGCTGGATTTGAATTGATTAAAATCACCTCAATTCCCTCCTCTTTTAAAGAGCGAGCGGATTGTGAACCGGCGTAATCAAATTCGCAAGCTTGTCCAATTACTATTGGTCCCGAACCAATAATTAAAACTGATTTTATTGTATTATCTTTTGGCATGTTTTGTAGTATTATTGTTGTTCGTAATTTAATGCAAATATAAAAAAAAGGTGCTACTATTAAAATAGTAACACCCTGATATTTTGATTAACTAATACCATTATTTTTTATGTCTTGGTTCACAAGATACAGTTAATTTATGTCTTCCTTTAGCTCTTCTTCGAGCAAGCACTTTTCTTCCGTTAGGAGATGACATTCTGTCCATGAAACCGTGCTTATTTCTTCTTTTTCTCTTTGATGGTTGAAATGTTCTCTTACTCATTGTTAGTATTTTTAAATTCTATATAATTCTTAATAATATGGCTTTCTTTAAACCGAGTGCAAATATACAAAGACTTTTTTCAAATACAAATACTTTTTTAAAATTATTTTTAATAGATTTTATTACCTTTGCAAACTAAACTAAATATCATGTTCAATAAAAACATAAAACTAATTACAGCCGCAGGATTAATATTATTTTCAATTTACTTATTCATTATAGGTGGTAATATCGGAAACGGAATATTTTTAATTCTATTATCAACCCTTTTTATCTTATTTTATTTTAAAAATGAATTAATTATATTATCATTTTTACAGCTAAGAAAACAAAATTTCGACGGTGCAAAAAAGTATTTAGATAAAATAAGTAATCCTGAAACAGCTTTGGTAAAAAAACAACAAGGCTATTATAACTATTTAAATGGATTAATGGTTTCTCAAACTAACTTAAATCAAGCAGAAAAATTCTTTAGAAAAGCAATTGAACTTGGTTTAAGCATGGATCAAGACTTAGCCTTAGCCAAACTTCAACTAGCAGGAATCGCAGCTTCAAAAAGAAGAAAAATTGAAGCAGAAAAATGGCTAAGTGAAGCAAAAAAATTAGACAAACACAATATGTTGAAAGATCAAATTGTAATGATGAAACAACAATTAAAAAGAATTTAATTTAAAGAGTCCTATTTGGACTCTTTTTTATATTATGACAATTATATTATTAAAAATTTAATAGTTTAAAATGATTGATATAAAAATTAAACATTTAACTCATCCAAGTAAATTTACGAAAACTTACTGCATATAGAAATTTTATATTACTTAACACTCACGATTTCTTGTGTTTCGTTGTCTCTTTTTTTTTGGGATATTTAAAACAAGGATACCACTACCCTTACTATTGCTTTAGTTTTCATAAAACATTTCCGGTAAACTAACTCAACAACACGCCGTACCTATAACAAAAAAAAGAGGCTATCTTTTCAGATAGCCTCTTA
>NZ_JBBALR010000010.1:0-29827 GCF_040402895.1 Flavobacterium sp. | reverse complement strand
TAATTGATGAAATTCGTCAAATTTATGACAACTATAGTTTTGAAACTCAAATTTTGGCAGCTTCTGTGCGTCACACTATGCATGTTGTGAATTGTGCAAAAATTGGTGCAGATGTAATGACCGGACCATTATCTTCAATCACTGGATTATTAAAACATCCATTAACGGATATAGGTATTGCTCAGTTTGTAGCTGATTTCGAAAAAGGAAATAAATAATATTTTTATACATTAAAAAGGCGTCCCGATAATTCGAGACGCCTTTTTTTATGTTTTTTACTAATTTTTATTGTAAATAACTTTCAAAGTTGGCATCAAACAAACTTACAAAAGCATTGTTTATAGTACCATTTTTATTTATAATTAGTGTTCGGTATACTTTATTAATTACCCATTTATTTTGTAATTCTTCAAAATCTATGGCTCTTAATTCTATGGAATTGGAATATTTTTTTGCTTTTATTTCTTTTAACCAATCTTCTTGAGAGTTATTAATATTTATGGCAATAAATTGAATGTCTGGATATTTTGCTTTTAGTTCATCTACTTTTTTATGTGAATAGAATGAATGCGAATCCGATTGTTTGGTCCAAAAATATATAATTGTTTTTTTAGTAATTAGGTCATTAATTTTAACTTTTTTATTGTTAGTATCCAACACACTAATTTCAGGTAACATATTATTATTTCTTAGTTTTTGAATATTATTTGCCGTTTGCATTACTTTAACTTTCATTTTCTCATCGGATACCATTTTTGAATATAAGGTAAAAAATTTTCCATTGTTTATGGAACATTGATCAGAAAGTAAATACATATTGGCAATATTATTTACAACTAAATTTTTAACGTGTTTGTTTTTAATAAGTGTATCTACAATTTCAAGTTTTTTAATATTGTTTTCTAAACTCATTTCGTCTAAATTCCCTTTGCTTTTAGTTAGAACAATATTATTTAACATGCTTGTCATGTAATTAATAAACGGAGAATAATATAATAAATTAGAGGTATTTACATCAATTTTTTTTCTGTAATTGTAATACGATTTTGGTAATTTGGTTTTGATGTTTTCTCCTGTCTTAAATTCGTGTACTATAGGGAAAACTTCTTTTTTATAGGCATAATTTAATAAAATATTAGCTTGTGCAACTTCGTCAAATTCTTCAGACCAGTTAATAAATGATTTTCTTTTATTGTATAAATTTTTAATGTTTTGATTGGAAGAGTCTATATATTGTGAAAATATTTTTTCAGGTTTTTCATATATATCAAACAAGTTGTTTTTTAAATGCATATCTTTTAAAAATAATTCCATCATAAAATTATTTTTTTCATCTCCTCGTCCGCAAAACATTAAGGTATTATCAAAATCATTGTTATTTAGACGAATCATAAGACTGTCATTTTTGTCAAAAAAAACATATTGATACTCTGGATCATGTTTAAAACTATATAAACCAGGAGTTAACGAATCGAATTTATGAAAAAAGCGATTGTTTTTATCTAAATAAAAAGTATCCACCACTTTGTCGTTTTTCATAAATACCACAAAATTATTTTTCGGATTTTCTATTTCACCACCAAAATAGGCAACATGATTTTCACTTAATAAACCATCTTTGCAAGAAGTGAATGAGGTAATAATAAGTAAGATGAGAATATAGTTAATGTAAACGTAATTTTTTTGCATGGTTTCATTTTGAATTCAAAACAAAAGTATTTGTTTTAAAATAGTTAAGTTGTTAATGTAGCGTTAAATATTCTAAACAGAATAGTTAAATTAAAACTGTGAAAACTCGTTGCTTTTTGCTAATTTTGCAACAAATTAAAATAAAAAATACATGCTTACAATTTCAAATTTATCGGTACAATTTGGTAAAAGAATTTTATTTGATGAAGTAAATACCACATTTACCCAAGGAAACTGTTACGGGATTATTGGTGCCAACGGTGCTGGTAAATCTACATTCTTGAAAATCATTGCTGGTGAATTGGATCCTACCTCAGGAAGAGTAATTTTAGAACCAGGAAAACGTATGTCGGTTTTAAACCAAAATCACAATATGTTTGATGAATTTACGGTTTTAGATACGGTATTAATTGGTAACAAAACGTTACACGCTGTTAAATCGGAAATGGATGCTTTGTATGCCGATTATGATGATAAAAATGCAGACAGAATTGGCGAGTTGCAATTGCAATTTGACGAAATGAATGGTTGGAATGCTGAAAGTGATGCAGCTACATTATTATCAAATCTAGAAATTGAAGCGGAACATCATTATACTTTGATGGGTGAAATGGATGGTAAGTTAAAAGTTCGTGTGTTGTTAGCACAAGCATTATTCGGAAATCCAGATGTGTTGATTATGGATGAGCCTACCAATGATTTGGATTTTGAAACTATTGGTTGGTTAGAAAATTTCTTGGCCAATTATGAAAATACGGTTTTAGTCGTGTCGCATGACCGTCACTTTTTAGATGCAGTTTGTACACATATTTCAGATATTGATTTTGCGAAAATTACGCATTATTCAGGTAATTATACTTTTTGGTACGAAAGTAGCCAATTAGCGGCGCGTCAGAAAGCACAACAAAATAAAAAGGCAGAAGAGAAAAAAGCAGAATTAGAAGAATTTATACGTCGTTTTAGTGCCAATGTGGCCAAATCAAAACAGGCAACTTCTCGTAAGAAAATGATTGAAAAATTAAACTTAGATGAAATTAAACCATCAAGTAGAAGATATCCGGCCATTATTTTTGAAACCGAGCGTGAAGCGGGTGATCAAATTTTAAACATACAAAATTTAGCCGCATCTCAAGATGGCGACGTTTTATTTAAAGACTTGCATTTAAATATGGCTAAAGGCGATAAAATTGTAGTTTTTTCTAAAGATTCTCGAGCAACAACTGCTTTTTACGACATTTTAAATGGTTTGAAAAAACAAGATTCAGGAACGTTTGATTGGGGTATTACTACTACACAATCGTATTTACCAGTTGAAAATCATAGCTTTTTTGATGGAGTTGATTTAAACTTAGTAGATTGGTTACGCCAATGGGTAAAAACGGAAGAAGAACGTGATGAAGTATATGTTCGTGGTTTCTTAGGAAAAATGATTTTCTCAGGTGAAGAAGCCTTGAAAAAATGTAATGTGCTTTCTGGAGGTGAAAAAGTACGTTGTATGTTGTCTCGAATGATGATGATTCGTGCCAATGTATTAATGTTAGATGAACCTACCAATCACTTAGACTTAGAATCTATTACTGCATTTAACAACTCATTAAACAACTTTAAAGGGTCTATTTTATTAACAACACATGACCATGAATTTGCTCAAACTGTTGGAAATAGAATTTTAGAAATTACGCCAAATGGTGTTATCGACCGTTATATGACGTTTGATGAATATTTAGAAGATGATAAAATTAAAGAATTACGTACTAAAATGTATTCGTAATTTACGATTTACGATTTGCGATTTTGGATTAACGAATTAATTTATAAGAAAATTCCCGAGTTTTACTCGGGATTTTTCGTAAATCGTAAATCTAAAATCGTAAATTATATTATTCTTCCAATAAATCTGGTCTTCTGGCTAAAGTGTGTTCATACGCTTTTTGTTCACGCCATTTTTCAATTTCGGGAAAGTTGCCACTTAATAAAATGTCCGGAATTTTCATGCCTTTATATTCAGCTGGTCGGGTATAAATTGGTGGTGATAATAAATTATCTTGAAAACTATCGGTTAGGGCAGAGGTTTCATCATTCAAAACTCCAGGAATCAAACGAAATAAGGCATCGCATAAAATTACAGCACCTAATTCACCACCAGATAAGACGTAATCACCAATAGAAATTTCTTTCGTTATATGTAAATCACGCACCCGTTGGTCAACACCTTTATAATGGCCACATAAAATGATTAAATTGCCTAACATCGACATAGAATTTGCCATTTTTTGATGTAGTGTTTCGCCGTCTGGTGTCATGTAAATGATTTCATCGTAGTCGCGTTCACTTTTTAATTTGGTAATGCAATCGTCAATAGGTTGAATATTCATTACCATCCCAGCACCACCGCCAAACTGATAATCGTCCACACTTTTTTGTTTATTAGTGCTATAATCGCGTAGATTATGAAAATGAACTTCTACCAATCCTTTATCGATAGCTCTTTTCATCATCGAACCTTCAAACGGACTTCTAATTAATTCTGGTAAAACGGTAATAATATCTACACGCATAGTTTTTTGATTTTCAGTTTCTAATTTGGAGTTAGAAATTCTTGCAAAGTTACAACTCCAAGAGTATAACTCATAACTTTTTTATACTCCAAATTGTCGTAAATGATGATCAATATGTTTCCAATGCAAATTATTCCATTCATCGGCAGTCATATTGCCCCAAAAAGGGTGCTTTTTACAACTTATAGCTTCAAAACCACTTTGAAAGCGTGAAAAATTAGTAATTAATTCATTCTTAATTTTTTCAAAATCGAAATTAGTATTGTATTTAAATTCTTTGGCAGTTGGACTGTTCTTGTCAAATTGCGGTTTTTTTAGAATCATATTTTTCATCATAGGTCCTAATATTCTCCAAATTAATGGTGTGTTTAATTCTTTCTCGTTAAAAGCTACTAAAACGGCATCGTTACAATGTTTTAGCATTTGATCAACACTCATTTTCCCCCATAATGCTTGGGAATCTCTAGTTAATGAGTTGATTCTTGAAATAATTTCTTGATTGTCAGTTGGGTTAAAGATTGATTTCATTTTGATATAATTTTGCGTAAAAACCAATCAAATATACTCAAAAAAGTAGTAAATTTGCACTTTAATTTAAAATCAAAAGCAATGCAAGACGGAATTTACGCTAAATTTAATACGGCAAAAGGTTCAATTTTAGTAAAGTTAACTCACGATAAAACACCTGGAACGGTTGGAAACTTTGTAGGTTTGGCTGAAGGGCAATTAGAAAACAAAGCAAAACCTATGGGAACGCCATATTATAATGGTTTGAAATTTCATAGAGTGATTCCAGACTTTATGATTCAAGGTGGTTGCCCACAAGGTCAAGGAACGGGTGGACCAGGTTACCAATTTGATGATGAATTTCATCCAGAATTAAAACATGATAAACCTGGAGTTTTATCTATGGCGAATGCTGGACCTGGAACTAATGGTTCTCAATTTTTTATTACACATGTTCCAACCAATTGGTTAGATGGTAAGCATACAGTTTTTGGTCATGTTGTAGAAGGACAAGATGTTGTGGATGCTGTGGCTGGAAATGATGCATTAGATTCAATTGAAATTATTAGAGTAGGTGCTGAAGCGGAAAAATGGAATGCTATTGAAGCGTTTAGAACATTTGAAGGTTCCCGTGAAAAAAGAATTTTAGAACAAAAACAAGCGGCTGAAGCAGCTATGGAAAAATTAGCAGCTGGATTTTCAAAAACAGAAAGTGGTTTACGTTATCAAATTATCCAAAAGGGTAGTGGTAAACAAGCTGAAAAAGGAAAAAAAGTTTCTGTTCACTATCAAGGTGCCCTAGAAAACGGCCAAGTTTTTGATTCATCTTATAAAAGAAAACAACCAATTGATTTTCAATTAGGAGTGGGTCAAGTAATTGAAGGATGGGATGAAGGTATTGCCTTGTTACAAGTAGGAGATAAAGCTCGTTTTGTAATTCCATCGTATTTAGGATATGGAAGTTCTGGTGCTGGAGGCGTAATTCCACCAGATGCTACTTTAGTATTTGACGTGGAATTAATGGATGTGAAATAACATTTCGTTTAATATAATTAATATAAAAATCCGTTTCGAGATCAAATCGTTACGGATTTTTTCTATATTTGAAAATCTAAAAATAAAATAATGAAATCAAGCATATTAATTGGATTAGTGTTTTTATCAGTTATATTAGGCTGTGCACCAAAAAAAGTTGTTGTAACAGAAGCTCCGGTTGTTAAAGAAATCGCAGCTGAAAAGTTAGAAATAACAGCTGAAGTTATTGCAGAAGGTAAAAATTTATACACTACCAGTTGTGCAGATTGTCATAGTTTATATGAAAAAGAAAGTTTTACTGCAGAACAATGGAAACCAATTGTTTTACGTATGCAAAAAAACACCAAACTTTCTGACTTGCAACGTGAAAAAATATATGCATATTTAACGACTCCTCAATTTTAATATATTGTAAACCCACTTTTGTTCGTTTTTGGCGAACGTTGAATTATGAAGAAATTTTTATTACTTGTTTTTATTTCAACTTTTGGCTTTTCGCAAGAGGGTTTACCACATTGTGGGTATGATTTTACTACTTATTTGGTTGCCAATCCAATTGATAGTACTACCAAAAAAATCATTAACGATTTACAGATTTCTTTAATTGATAGCCAAGGAAAAGAAGTGGTTAATACGAATAATGAGTTTAGTTTAATTCATAAAGATAAAACCTTAATTTTCGCAAAAAATTACAGAGTTACTCTAGCAAATGCTGAAGAAAGATGGTTTTATAATATTTGCGAAGATCAATATTTATTGCAATTGAAAGCAAATTTTATTCCAGAAGAAAAAGGGTATTCTATTAAAATAAGCGATACCTTAAACCGTTATGCAACAACAACGGTACCTGTTTTTAATAGTAATTTATATGTATTATGTACGACAAAAGTAAAAAGCTTTGGTCCGAAAATGACAAATAATATGATTACTATTGAAATGAGTAAATAGTTAATTTTCTGTTTCAGTAGGTGCAATAGCTGTACTATCTTTAGCAATTATTTTTTTGGGAGCTGCTTCTTTCTTAATGATAGGAATGTAAATTTCTGTTACCCATTTTGATGGTTCGTTTACTTCAGGAATTGATTTTTTATAAATTCCAATATAATATCCTTTTTTATCTTCTTTGAATTTTTTTGTTGCAATGTAATTTCTTGTTTTAGCCCACGCTTTTTTCAAATGCGAATAATCACCTTTTAATGTGGTTTTTATTGCTAAAAATGAACTGTAATTTTTACCTTGAATTTTACTATCTGGTGTTGTGAAAACTTTTTCTTTTACAGGAACACACATAGCATAAACTATTTTGTTTTTGTCGTCATTATTCTGAAACATTACAAATGGCACTTCTAAAGTTTCTATAGCATTTGACTTGATAAAATTTTTCAAAGTCTTTAACAAAGCTTTTGATTTTTTCGGAAAATCTTTAACCAAACAAGAATCTTTTTGTTCTAAATAATTAATGGAAGGTCTGTTTACCAATCCTTGTACTTTTATATCGTATTCTCCTAATTCACTTACAAAATAGTTGTTAATTTTATTTAAACTTTCTTGTAACTGCGGCCCCATATAATTAGTTATTCCTCCATTCAACACAGAATATATTTTTTCTGTAAAGGATAAATCGCCTTTAATTGTTACCGACGCTAACGTGTTTTTTCCTGATTTTTTAAATTTCCAATGTAAAGTTTGCCTATTGTTATTTTGAATAAATAGTTGCGATATGGAATCATTTTGCGCATATGAGGTAATTATTGCACAATCTGAATCCCATTTTACATATGATTTTTTACCAATAGTATTCTGAGAAGAAGTAAAATTAATATTTTCATCGGTGTTAAATTGTTGCCAATCATTCCAATTAGAAAAATCGTTTACATAATCAAATACAAAATTTTTTGGTGTGTTTATTTCTATTTGTTTTGTAATTTCATAAGTAGGAGGTTGTGTAGCAACAAAAACCACAAAAGCCAGTAAGAATAACAGAAATAAAAGCGATAAATATTTTAATATTTTCATTTATTTTGGGATATTAATCAAATATAATAAATTATTCTTTTAGGAAACCCTTTATTAAAAATAAGAATAAAATAAATAGTAAAAAACCTAAAACAATCCATTTTACTCCTTTGAACTGCTGTTTATGAATGTTTTTGTCCTTAACATACATAAAAACAATTATTGTAATAAAAGAAATTGCAAATAATACAGCAAATAAGGTTTGTCCTTTTGAAAACATGTTGATAAATTTTTTAACAAATTTAAGAATTACAAGTTTTAAAATATAATTTTATACCATATAATATCAAAAAAAGTTTGCTACAAATTATCAAATAATACTAAAACTTATACTATGCAAAAACAATTAGACGCAGTAAAATTATTTCATAACACATATGGATTAGGAGTTAGTGAAGATTTAAAAGCCAATTTAGGCACACAAAAAAACAATCTTCGTTTTGAATTAATGAAAGAAGAAAACGAGGAATATTTAGAAGCTGTTCAAAATAATGATATTGTTGAAATTGCTGATGCACTTGGCGATATGTTATATATTTTATGTGGTACAATATTAGAACATGGGTTGCAACATAAAATTGAAGCTGTTTTTGATGAAATTCAACGAAGTAATATGAGTAAATTGGGAGAAGACGGAAAACCAATTTATAGAGAAGATGGAAAAGTAATGAAAGGTCCGAATTATTTTAAACCAAATTTTGAAGCTATTTTGAAGCAATAAATTATGAGTTAAACAAAAAAAATCCTTAATGTGAATTAAGGATTTTTTTATAACTATTAATAAGTATTATTCGTTAACTAAAACATATTCTCCAGAAGCTAAAAGCGCTTCTGCTTTTTTGTATTTCATAGTTTCACTTTTTCCACTCATAACGTTTTTAATTGTTACGTTATCATTTCTGTTGATTTTAGGTTGATCACGAACTATGGTTTCAGTAACTGTTGGGCGTTGTTGTGCTTGATTTCCAGCTTCTCTATTCGCTTGTGCTAAATTATCAGAATCTACCGTGTCTTTTGATTCGGTATAGTTTGATTTTTTTGTTACTTGTTTGGCTTCCTTAATGTTATTTGCATTTTGTGAAGGCAATTCTCCTTTAAATAAAAATGAAATTACATCTTTATTTACTTGCTCAATCATAGCTTTGAATAATTTAAAAGCTTCAAATTTATAAATTAATAAAGGATCTTTTTGTTCGTGAACCGCTAATTGAACCGATTGTTTCATTTCATCCATTTTACGTAAATGTTTTTTCCATGATTCATCTACAATAGCCAGAGTGATGTTTTTTTCGAAATCTGTAATTAACGATTTTCCTTCTGATTCGTAGGCTTTTGTTAAATTAGTAACCACATTTAAGGTTTTAATTCCATCTGAAAACGGAACTACAATTCTTTCAAATTGTCCGTTATTGTTTTCGTAAACATCTTTAATTATTGGATACGCTTCTTTTGCATCACGAACTACTTTTTCTTCGTAATATGCGTACGCCGCTTTATATGTTTTAGCAACAATTTGTTGTACGTTTAATTTCGCAAATTCACCTTCTGTTACTGGAGCAGTAATAGAAAACGTTCGTATTAATTGAAATTCGAAGTTCTTAAAATCATTTACAATTTTATTGTTTTCTACAATTACCTCGCAAGTATCATAAATCATATTTACAATATCTACTTTTAAACGCTCACCTTGTAAGGCATGACGACGACGTTTGTAAACCACTTCACGTTGTGAATTCATAACATCATCATATTCTAATAAACGCTTACGGGTTCCAAAGTTGTTTTCTTCAACTTTTTTCTGTGCACGTTCGATAGATTTTGTCATCATAGAATGCTGAATTACTTCCCCTTCTTTTAATCCCATTCTATCCATAACTTTTGCTACTCTTTCAGAACCAAACAAACGCATTAAATTATCTTCCAATGAAACATAAAACTGTGAACTTCCCACATCTCCTTGACGACCCGCTCTACCACGTAATTGGCGGTCTACACGACGAGAATCATGTCGTTCTGTTCCTATAATGGCTAATCCACCAGCTGCTTTTACTTCTGGTGATAATTTAATATCGGTTCCACGACCAGCCATATTTGTTGCAATAGTTACTACGCCTGGTTTTCCTGCTTCTGCTACAATTTCAGCCTCACTTTTATGCATTTTCGCATTCAATACATTATGATTGATGCCTCGCATTTTAAGCATTCTACTTAATAATTCTGAAATTTCTACTGAAGTTGTTCCAATTAAAACTGGTCTTCCTGCGTTTGAAAGTGCAACTACATCTTCAATAACTGCATTGAATTTTTCACGCACCGAACGGTAAATTAAATCTTCTCTGTCTATACGAGACATCGGTTTGTTGGTTGGAATTTCAACTACATCTAATTTATAGATTTCATTAAATTCCCCTTCTTCTGTAATAGCTGTTCCCGTCATACCTGCCAATTTGCTGTACATACGGAAGTAATTTTGCAAAGTAACTGTCGCAAAAGTTTGTGTGGCTGCTTCAATTTTTACGTTTTCTTTAGCTTCAATAGCTTGGTGTAACCCATCAGAATAACGTCGGCCATCCATAATACGACCAGTCGATTCGTCAACAATCAGAACTTTGTTGTCCATTATTACATATTCTGTATCTTTTTCAAAAACAGCATAGGCTTTCAATAATTGCGTTAGCGTATGAATTCTTTCTGATTTCACAGAAAATTCTCTGTATAAATCTTCTTTTAATTCGGCTTCTGCGTCTTTATCTAAATTTTGTTTTTCGATAGCTGAAATGCCGGTTGAAATATCTGGTAATACAAAGAAATTTTCATCTGTATCTTGTGATAAAAATTTGATTCCATTATCAGTTAATTCGACTTGATTGTTTTTTTCTTCGATAACAAAGTAAAGTGCCTCATCTACTTTTGGCATTTCTCTATTATTATCTTGCATATGAGCATTCTCCGTTTTTTGAAGAATTTGTTTGATACCTTCTTCCGATAAAAACTTAATTAATGCTTTGTTTTTAGGATAAGCACGGTACGTTCTTAATAATTGAAAACCACCATCTTTAACATTACCTTCTTTAATTAAACGTTTTGCTTCGGTTAAACAATCTGTTGCAATACGTTTTTGTAAATTGAAAAGGTTTTCCACTTTTGGTTTTAATTCTAAAAACTCGTGTCGGTCTCCATCTTCAACAGGTCCTGAAATGATTAAAGGCGTTCTTGCATCATCAACTAATACAGAATCGACCTCATCCACAATTGCGAAATTGTGTTTTCTTTGTACTAAATCTTCTGGTGAATTAGCCATATTATCACGTAAATAATCGAAACCAAATTCGTTATTCGTACCATAGGTAATATCGGCATTATATGCTTTTCTTCTAGCTTCTGTATTCGGTTGATGATTGTCAATACAATCTACAGTCAAACCATGAAATTCGAATAAAGGCGCTTTCCAAGTACTATCACGTTTAGCTAAATAGTCATTCACAGTAACTAAATGTACTCCATTTCCTGTTAGTGCGTTTAAGTAAAGTGCAAGTGTTGCTACTAATGTTTTACCTTCTCCGGTTTGCATTTCGGCAATTTTACCTTGATGTAAAACAATACCACCCATTAATTGTACGTCATAATGAATCATGTCCCAAGTAATTGGTTTACCAGCGGCATCCCACGAATTTGCCCAATTTACTTCTTCGCCTACAATGGTAATATAAGGTTTTGTTGCAGAAAGTTCTCTGTCTTTTGTAGTAGCAGTTACCGTAATTGATGTGTTTTCTTTAAATCTACGAGCCGTTTCTCTCAGTACGGCAAAAGCTTCTGGTAAAATTTCATTTAAAGTTTTTTCTGAAATTTCGTAAGCTTCATTTTCTAATTTATCAATTTCAGCATAAATAGTTTCTCTAGCATCAACGTCAATTGTGTTTTCAGCTTCTGTTTTTAAAGCTTCAATTTTGGCATCTTTTTCAGCACGAGCTTGTTTAATTTTATCTTTAAAGAAAGTCGTTTTAGCTCTTAATTCATCGTGTGAAATTGATTTTAATACTTCCTGAAATGAATTAATCTTATTCACTATAGGTTGAATGGCTTTGATATCGTTAGCAGATTTATCACCTACAAATATTTTTAATATCGAATTTACAATACTCATAATTTATGTTTTATATATAATTAAACCTTACGGTTGTATTCATTTGTAAAGATAACCAAAAAAAAAGCCTCACCGAAGAGACTTTTTAATTGGCTATTTATTTTTTAATATTCATCCTCATTCCAAAGATAGTCTTCATCTGTAGGATAATCTGGCCAAATTTCTTCCATTGACTCATAAATTTCACCTTCATCCTCGATAGACTGTAAGTTTTCTACCACTTCTAATGGTGCTCCAGCTCTGATGGCATAGTCAATTAATTCGTCTTTTGTAGCAGGCCATGGCGCATCACTTAAATATGATGCTAATTCTAACGTCCAATACATCTTATTTAGATTTTTTAGTTTAATGCAAAAATAAATTTATTACTTAAAAAGACAAGTTTTTTTGAATTATTTTTTTAATAAATTTTAAGAACTTAATTTAAGTAGTCAGTTTTTTGTTTTTAGTGATCCGATTTTTATGTTGACGGAACACTTTTTACTGAGCACTAAATACTATTTTCTAGGTATCCATTTTACTTCCTCAGCGTTTAAATCATGAGACAACTTTCGTGCCAATACAAATAAATAGTCAGAAAGTCGGTTTAAATATTTAATTGCAATCTCTGCAATAGGTTCGTTATGGTCCAAATGCACGGCTAAACGCTCGGCTCTTCTGCAAACACAACGCGCTATATGACAATATGACACAGTGGTATGTCCGCCAGGCAAAACAAAATGCGTCATCGGTGGTAAGGCCTCTTCCATAGTATCAATTTCTGATTCTAATAATTCGATATCACTTTCTAAAATTCCAAGATTTTGTAAACGTTTCTCGCCATTTTTTAAGACCTCTTTTTCAGGTGGCGTGGCTAAAATAGCACCAACAGTAAATAATCTGTCCTGAATTTCTATTAAAATCTCTTTGTAATGCGAATTAAACTCTTGGTCACGAATTAACCCAATATGCGAATTTAACTCGTCAACCGTTCCATAGCTTTCAATTCTTATATGGTCTTTTGGTACACGTGTGCCGCCGAAAAGGACAGTGGTGCCAGAGTCACCTGTTTTAGTATATATTTTCATTATTTGTTTTTTATAGTATTGAATTAGAATTATGAAGATGATTCTTTGTTTTTTTGTAATGAAACCAGAACTCCAATTGTGATGGATAATGCAATAAATGCTAATGATAACCATTCTGGAAAATAGTCTGGAAAATGATGAATCAATAACATTTTCACACCAACGAAAGTTAAAATGGCAATTAAACTATATTCAATGTAACTGAATTTTTCAATCATATTGGCTAAGAAGAAATACATAGAACGCAATCCTAAAATTGCAAAAATATTAGAACTGAATACTAAAAACGGATCAGAAGTAATGGCTAAAATAGCAGGAACGCTGTCTAGTGCAAAAATGACATCCATTACTTCAATTACAATTAATGCAATAAATAAAGGTGTAACGTAGTTGATATTTTCTTTTCTAATGAAAAATTTTTGTCCTTCAATTTCGGTATGAACAGGAAATATTTTTCCAATGATTTTGTATATTTTAGAATCTTTTGGATCAAATTCATCTTCCTTTTTACTAAAAAGCATTTTCATGGCCGTAAAAATTAAGAAAGCACCGAATACATATATAATCCATTCAAATTGATTGATTAAAGCTACGCCTAAAAAAATCATTAAACCTCTAAATAGTATCGCTCCAATGATTCCCCAGAATAAAACTCTGTGTTGGTATTTTTGTGGGATTTTAAAGGATGAAAAAATAATGGCAATTACAAAAATATTATCTGCACTTAATGACAGCTCAATTAAATAACCTGTAATATATTTTAAAGAAGCTTGTACAGGTTTTAAATCGGTTGGGTTGGCAATAAAATTTCCAGCATAAAGTAAATATACTATTCCAGAAAATAAAAAAGAAAGCGTTACCCAAAGAATGGTCCATTTTGATGCTTCTTTACTGCTAATAATATGAGGGTTTTTATTAAAAACACCTAAATCAAGTGCTAAAAATATAGAAATTGCGATTAGAAAAATAATCCAAACTGTCATAATAATTGATTTTTAGCAAATATAAATTAAAATTCAGAAATTTTTAGCTTCATTCAGATTAAAAATGTGATTTTACATTTTTGTTAGTTCGACCCCTAATTTTTAGAGTAATAAATATTTAATTTTAAAAAATTTTTATACTACCCCTAAAATTTTAGGGGGTAAATTTTTTTATTTGTAAATATTTTGTACTTTTGCAGTGTAAAATTTAGAAATTAATTTTAAAACCTAACTTTATGGCTACACTTCGTTTCCAAGCTTTAGATAAAGCTACAAGCAGAAAACCAGTTTCTTTTGAAGAAACGGCAAGAAAATCAGAAATTTTTGCTTCTAATGTGTTCAATGACAAATCTATGCGTCAGTTTTTAACTCCAGATGCTTATAAAGCAGTTAAAAGCGCAATTGAATTAGGTACAAAAATCGATCGTAAAATTGCAGATTACGTAGCCATGGGAATGAAAGAGTGGGCTTTATCAAAAGGAGTTACACACTATACACATTGGTTCCAACCCTTAACAGGAACAACGGCTGAAAAACATGATGCTTTTTTTGAAACCTCAATGGATGGTTCTGATCCTGTTGAAAAATTTGGAGGTTCACAATTGGTTCAACAAGAGCCAGATGCTTCTTCATTTCCAAATGGTGGAATTAGAAATACATTTGAAGCGCGTGGATATACTGCTTGGGATCCAACATCTCCAGCATTTATTTTTGGTAGTACTTTATGTATTCCTACTGTTTTCGTATCTTATACAGGGGAAGCTTTAGATAACAAAACACCATTATTAAGAGCGTTAAGTGCTATTGATACTGCTGCTACTGAGGTAGCTAAATATTTCGATAAAAATGTTAAAAAAATAACGCCAACTTTAGGTTGGGAACAAGAATATTTCTTAATTGATTCTGCTTTAGCGGCTACTAGACCAGATATTATTGCAACAGGTAGAACTTTATTAGGACACACGTCTTCAAAAGGACAACAATTAGACGATCATTATTTTGGTTCTATTCCAACTCGTGTTTTACAATACATGAGAGAGTTAGAATACGAATGTATGTTATTGGGTATTCCAGTAAAAACGCGTCATAATGAAGTAGCGCCAGGACAATTTGAATTGGCTCCAATTTTTGAAGAAACCAATTTAGCGGTTGACCATAACTCTTTATTAATGGATGTAATGGAAAAAGTTGCTGAAAGACACGATTTTAAAGTATTGTTCCACGAAAAACCTTTTAAAGGGGTAAATGGTTCAGGTAAACATAACAACTGGTCATTAGCAACAGATACTGGAATTAATTTATTATCTCCAGGAAAAACGCCAATGAGTAATTTAATGTTCTTAACGTTTTTTATCAACACCATTAAAGCGGTTCATGATTACGAAGAATTATTAAGAGCGTCAATTGCATCAGCAAGTAACGACCACCGTTTAGGAGCTAACGAAGCACCACCAGCAATTATTTCAGTATTTATTGGACAACAATTAACTAAAGTATTAGCTGAATTAGAAGGTGTTACAAAAGGAAAATTATCTCCAGAAGAAAAAACAGATTTAAAATTAAACGTAGTAGGTAAATTACCAGATGTTTTATTAGATAATACTGATAGAAACAGAACGTCACCATTTGCGTTCACTGGAAATAAATTCGAATTCAGAGCGGTGGGTTCTACAGCTAACTGTGCGGTTGCAATGACTACTTTAAATTCAATTGTTGGGAAACAATTAATCGACTTCAAAAAAGAAGTTGATTTATTAATTGAAACAAAAGATTTAAAGAAAGATGAAGCGATTTTCAATACGTTAAGAGAATACATCAAAGGAACAAAAGCCATTTTATTTGAAGGTGACGGGTATAGCGATGCTTGGGAAAAAGAAGCTAAAAAACGCGGATTAAGTAATCATAAAACAACTCCAGAAGCATTAAAAGCGAAAGTTTCTAAAAAAGCATTTGACTTATTTGCCGAATTAGGCGTAATGAATCATATTGAAGTAGAATCACGTTACGAAATTGAATTAGAAGAATACACTAAGAAAATTCAAATTGAAGGAAGAGTTTTAGGCGATATTGCTCGTAATCACGTAATTCCAACAGCTATTAAATATCAAAATACGTTAATTGAAAACGTAAAAGGATTAAAAGATATTTTTGAGAAAGATTTTACAAAAATTGCGAAAGAACAAATTGAGTTAATCAAAGAAATATCAGAACATATTGAAGGCATCAATCGTAATATTGACGAAATGATTGAAGAACGCAAAAAAGCAAATAATTTAGATACTACTGAAAAAATGGCTGCTGCTTATTGTAATAAAGTAAAACCATATTTTGAAGTAATTCGTGAACACTGCGATAAATTAGAGCTTTTAGTTGATAATGGAATTTGGCCATTAACAAAATATAGAGAATTATTTTTTATTAAATAATATTTGTTTAGATTTGAAAATGCTTGTTAGAAATAACAAGCATTTTTTTTTACAATAATTTTGGTAGTTTTTAGTTATATTAAAGAATTCACGATTTTATGAAATCATTAATAATAAGTTTATTTTCTATTTTTTGCTTATCTTCTTTTTCACAAAAAAAGATGACACTTTATTTTGACACCAATTCAAGTGAACTTAGCCAAAAAGAAATAAACAAATTCAATGAGTTTATGAAAACAAAAGATTTGAAAGTTCAGAAAGTTATTGGCTTTTGTGATTTGCGTTCTTCTAATAAATATAACGATTCACTAGCGTTAGCAAGAGCTAATTTTGTTGCGAGTTTAATTCGATTGTCTTCTTTTAATTCTGAATTTGAAGTAAAATCTAAAGGAGAAAACTTCAATCAATTAAAGGATTTAGATTTAAACAGAAAAGTGGAAATTCATTTTAAAATTGAAAAAATAGCGCCACCTAAAGTTGTTCCAGAAGAAAGTTTAGGGACACGTATTTCTAAATCTAAAAAAGGCGATAAATTACTACTTAAAAATTTATTCTTTTACGACAGATCGGATATATTATATCCAGAATCGTATAAACCACGAGAAGAATTACTAAAAACAATGAAAGACAATCCAAAATTAAAAATTGAAATTCACGGTCATATTTGCTGCACACCCGGAAAAGATAAAGAAGAAATTGCATTAAAACGTTGTCTTGGGACCATTGAATATTTAGTAGTAAATGGAATTGATCAATCGAGGCTAAGTTATAAAAGTTTTGATGCCCAACAACCTATTTTTCCTATTCCAGAAAAAAATGAAGAAGAACGCAAAGCCAATCGCCGTATAGAAATTTTAATCATAGATAAATAAATGGCATCGTTTTTAGTCTATATTTGTGCCTATCAAAATCATAAAACATACAAAATAATGAAATTTCTATTTGCTTTTGCTTTTTACCTTATTCCATTTACCTTTTTTGGTCAAGAAAGTATTTCGTTTTATTTCGAAAACAACAAATCAGCATTAAATCAAGTGGAATTGGCTAAATTAAATAAATGGATTGCAGCAAATAAAAATTCTAAAATTCTTTCTATTACGGGTTCAACAGATGAAGTTGGTTCTTCTGGTTACAATGATACTTTATCACAAAAACGTGTAGATTATATTTTTAATAAAGTAAAACTATCGGTTAAAATTAGGGAAGATTTTAAATCTGTTTCTTTAGGTGAAAAAGGAGCATTATCTAATAATAAAGCCGAAAACAGAAAAGCGATACTTGTTTTTTTACAAGAAAAAGATTTGGCTAAAGAGGCATTATTAATTCAACCAAAAGTAGAGATGGATGTTCCTAAAGACATGCATACAAATGAGTTAATTCCAATAGAAGAAGAAGCGATGAATTTCCCAGAAGGTGCTACTTTAGAAGAAAAAATTCAATTGTCTCGACCAGGAACTTTAATTGTTTTGCCTGAAATTCAGTTTTATAAAAATTCCTTTGGCATTATGCCTTCTTCACAAAGAGAAATTTTTGAATTGATTCGAATTATGACAATGAATCCAAAATTATACATTGAAATTCAAGGACATATTTGTTGTGTAGATAAGGACTTAAGGAATTTATCTTTAGATAGAGCCAAACAAGTAAGACGTGTTTTACAATCGAATTATATTTTAGAACGTCGTATAAAAGTAAAAGGTTTCGGTGTTTCGAAACCAAAATTTCCAATTCCAGAAGCCACAGAAGATCAAGCCGCAGCCAATAGGAGAGTAGAAATTATGATTTTAGAAAAGTAACTTTATTAGTAAATTGTCTAATCATCTAAAAATCTAACTATCTAAATATCTAACTATCTTTCTATTTTCTTAAACACACTTCCTCTAGGTTCATTTCCTTCTTGAAGCACTATTTCTGAATGTAAAAATTTCGCAGCTGCTGCAGAATCTTTCACTTTACTGTTGCTACGTGATAGCATTTCGGATTCAAAATCGTTTAGAACACTTTTTCTAATTCCAATTTCTTTCCAGTTTGAAGATTTTGTACATTTTTTTGTAATTTCTCGAGCCAACGATAATGCATCTAATAATGCCTGATTGGCACCTTGTCCTTTAAACGGACTCATAGGATGTGCCGCATCACCAATTAAAGTTATGTTTTTACCGCTTTCCAATAATTCGGTTGTTAATAATTCTCTATCATAAACAGGATATCCTGAAATTTCAGATTCTAAAGTAGCTTTGATAATTTCTGGAATAGGCGAGTGCCAATTAGTTCTTTGTATCGCTTCCTCTTTAAGCGAATTTTTGCCTTTTGTACTTATTTCTTTTGCTGCTGCTTCCGATATTGGAAAACTAAGTTGCCACATCACTGCATCAGCATCATAAGGCATTACATAAATACGCTCTTTACCATTTGCGGTTTGAAATACGGTAGCCGAATCCAGTAAAGGACTTTCAATATTTTTTAGTGATTTTAAAGAACAAATACCTAATATAACCATGCAATCTAAGTAACGTAATGGTGAAATTTCTTCACTTAGCAATAATTTTCTTACGGAACTTCGAATGCCATCTGCACCAACTAAAATATCCGTTTGAACGTTTTTAATTTCCCCGTTTACTTGAAAACTCAAATCAATTTTAGTATCAGATTCCTTAAAATCTAATAATTGATACCCCCATTGAACATTACTGTTTGCGCCAAGTTGTTCAAGCAATGCTAATCGTAACGATTGTCTTGCTATATGAATATTGGTTTTCTTATGTGATTTTTTGGTATTTGATGGTATCCATTTTCTCATTCCCCATGCTCCAATTATGTTACCCTCTGTAGTATGAACGAGGTGTTTTGAAGAAACAATACCTTCTTTTAAAGACTGTAACCCAAAACTTTTCATGGCTTTACTTGCTTGCTGTAGCGTAAGTCCATAACCTTGAGATCGGTCAGAAAAACTTTTATCACGTTCGAATAATGTAAACGGAATACCTCGGTGTAAACAAGCAACAGCTAAGGCGACTCCACCGATTCCACCGCCAATAATAGCAATATTTGGATAATTCTCAGTGTCAGTTTTTGGAAAATCAATAGATGCAATTAAACCAGAACCCAAACATTTTTTACAAGAAATTTGTTCGTTTTTAGTTACGATGCTTTCTTGTTGAATTAACGTTTTTTTAGTTTGCTTCCGATTTTTTTTACCTTGCCCTTTACAATTTTGACAAACTGTCCAACTAGTAAATGAATTTTCTAACTTTTCCAATTCTATTTTTGATGTTTTGTGTAAAACTTATCTGCAAAGGTTGTGAAATTTTCTTTGATACCGCTTAATTCTGATTTGTTTTATTTTGAATTGGTAAATTGTCTTATTATCTTATTGGCACATTACCTAATTATTTATATCTTTGCTCCACACAACAAACAACACATAATAATGAGTTCTGAAACGAGCCAACGCTACAATTTAAGAGGAGTTTCTGCTTCCAAAGAAGATGTACATAATGCGATTATAAATATTGATAAAGGATTATTTCCTCAAGCATTTTGTAAAATCATCCCCGATTATTTAACTAATGATGAGAAGTTTTGCATTATTATGCATGCAGATGGGGCGGGTACAAAATCAGCTTTAGCTTATATGTACTGGAAAGAAACAGGCGATATTTCAGTTTGGAAAGGTATTGCGCAAGATGCTTTAATTATGAATATTGATGATTTATTGTGTGTAGGTGCAACCGATAATATTTTATTGTCTTCTACCATAGGAAGAAATAAAAATTTAATTCCCGCTGAAGTCATTTCAGTTATCATTAATGGAACAGAAGAATTAATTGCAGAATTAAAGAAACACGGCGTTACGATTCATTCTACAGGTGGCGAAACGGCTGACGTAGGCGATTTGGTTCGTACTATTATAGTAGATTCTACCGTAACGGCCCGTATGGAAAGAAGTAAAGTAATAAATAACGCGAATATTAAAGCCGGTGATGTAATTGTAGGATTGGCTTCATTTGGGCAAGCTTCTTATGAAACGGAATATAATGGCGGAATGGGAAGTAATGGCTTGACATCTGCGCGTCACGATGTTTTTGCGAAATATTTGGCTCAAAAATATCCTGAAAGTTTTGATGCAGCTGTTCCGAACGAATTAGTGTATTCAGGTCAAACAAAATTAACCGATACTGTTGAAAACAGCCCTATTGATGCAGGTAAATTAGTACTTTCCCCAACAAGAACGTATGCACCAGTCATCAAAAAGATTTTAGAAAAACATGCTTCAAATCAAATTCATGGAATGGTACATTGCAGTGGTGGTGCCCAAACTAAGGTGCTTCACTTCGTTGACAACGTTCACGTGATTAAAGATAATTTGTTTCCCGTACCACCATTATTTAAACTGATTCAGGAAAACTCTCAAACCGATTGGAAAGAAATGTATCAGGTATTCAATTGCGGACATCGTATGGAAATTTATGTACCAGCTGAAATTGCAAAAGATATTATTGAAATTTCAAAATCATTTAACATCGATGCAAAAATTGTAGGTAGAGTAGAACAATCAGACAATAAAAAGCTAACTATAGTTTCGGAATACGGAACGTTTGAATATTAGAAATAGCAACACAGATTTAAGAAATTTTAGTAGTTTTTTTCATCTATGTTGTTTATTTTCATAAAAATTAAAATAACACACAATTTTCAATACTAATGAATAACGTATTAATTTTAGATTTCGGATCTCAATATACCCAACTAATTGCTCGAAGAGTAAGAGAATTAAATATTTTCTGTGAAATTTTCCCCTTTGATAAAATACCATCGGATTTATCGTCTTATAAAGCGGTAATTTTAGGTGGAAGCCCTTGTTCGGTGCGTTCAGAAGAAGCGTTGCACCCAGATTTATCTCAAATTAGAGGTAAAAAACCCTTATTAGCTGTTTGTTATGGTGCCCAATATTTAGCTCATTTTTCTGGTGGCGAAGTAGCAGCTTCTAACACAAGAGAATACGGAAGAGCAAATCTTTCCTACATCAAAGAAAACGAAGTATTTTTAGAAGGTGTTTCAGACAATAGTCAAGTTTGGATGTCCCATTCCGATTCAATCAAAAAATTACCAACAAACGGAATCAAAATTGCCAGTACAAAAGACGTGGAAAACGCAGCGTATAAAATTGAAGGTGAGACTACTTACGCTATTCAATTTCATCCAGAAGTTTATCATTCTACAGATGGAAAACAAATGTTAGAAAACTTCTTGGTTAAAATTGCAAAAGTAGCACAAACCTTTACTCCAAATGCTTTCGTGGAAGAAGTAATTGCAGATATGAAAGCCAAAATTGGTGACGATAAAGTAGTATTAGGATTATCTGGTGGAGTAGATTCTACTGTTGCTGCGGTAATTTTAAATAAAGCAATTGGTAGTAATTTATATTGCATTTTTGTAAATAACGGATTATTACGAAAAAACGAATACCAAAGTGTTTTAGACCAGTACAAAGGAATGGGATTAAACGTCAAAGGTGTTGATGCTTCTCAACGATTTTATGATGCTTTAGCTGGACTTGATGATCCTGAAGCCAAACGTAAAGCTATTGGAAATGCTTTTATTGAAGTGTTTGACGATGAAGCCAATCAATTAAAAGATGTAAAATTTTTAGGTCAAGGTACGATTTATCCCGATGTAATTGAATCGGTTTCGGCAACTGGCGGACCTTCAGCGACTATAAAATCGCATCATAATGTGGGTGGGTTACCGGATTTTATGAAATTGCAAATTGTAGAACCGTTACGCATGTTATTTAAAGACGAAGTGCGCAGGGTGGGTGCCACATTAGGAATTGACCCTGAGTTATTAGGCCGCCATCCTTTTCCAGGTCCTGGTTTAGCCATTCGTATTTTAGGTGATATTACCCCTGAAAAAGTAGCCATTTTACAAGAAGTAGATGCTGTTTTCATAAACGGTTTAAAAGAACACGGTTTGTACGATAAAGTGTGGCAAGCAGGAGCTATTTTATTGCCTGTAAATAGTGTAGGTGTAATGGGCGATGAGCGTACGTATGAAAAAGTAGTAGCATTAAGAGCTGTAGAATCTACAGACGGAATGACAGCCGATTGGGTGCATTTGCCCTATGAATTTTTAATGAAAATATCCAATGAAATTATCAATAATGTTCGTGGTGTGAATCGTGTAGTATATGATATTAGCTCGAAACCACCCGCAACTATTGAATGGGAATAAAAAAGAAATAATAATTTCAAATACAATGGCAATGTCAATATTTTCTAAAATTTGACATTGCTTTTTTTATTTTGAAATGTTGTAATTGAATTTATAATGCTTATTTTTGAAACGTATTATTCAAATTGATTCGATAAAAATACAAACCAACCACTATGAAAAAAGCATATTATATATTGATTTTATTTTTGGTAAGTGTACTAAATTATGCGCAAACCAAACATACCGTTTTAAAGGGTGAAACTTTATATAGTATTTCAAAAAAATATAATATAACTACAGAAGATATTCTGAAAGCCAATCCAGAAGTTAAAAGCGGTGTTCAAGAAAATAGTATTCTCACCATTCCAAAAGCTGCAATAATTGGTTCATCTTCACCAAACAAGCATATTATTCAACCTAAAGATACTAAATATTCTGTTTCAAAAAAATATGGAATTTCGATTGAAGAGTTAGAAAAACTAAATCCAGAAATGGGAACAGAATTTGAAATTGGAACGGAAATTCGATTGAAAAAAGGAGTCGTTTTGACTTTGCCAAAATCAGTAAAAACTATTGTATCTTCTGAGAACGTGATTTCTCATGAAGTAGAAGCTAAAGAAACGCTGTATAGTATTTCGAAAAAATTTAATGTTTCTGTAGAAGATATTATTGCCAAAAATCCATCAGCAAAAGAGGGTTTAATTGAAGGTACATTATTGGTTCTGCCAAAAAGGAGTACCCTAATTCTAAAAAAAGATTCTGTAATTTTTAAAAAAGAAAAAGTAAATTTATTAGAAACCGTAAATAAAACCAAAGTAAGAAATTTAGTTTTATTGATGCCTTTCAATATTAATAGAATTGAAAAAGATTCTTCTAAAACTAAAATCGAATATTTAAAAACTGATAAATTTTTAAACATTACACTTGATTTTTATACAGGTGCGTTAAAAGCAATTGATTCGGCAAAAGTGTTGGGATTACCAATTAAAGCAAAAGTGTATGATGCAGAATCTTCAAAATATTCTTCTAACGTGGCTGCATTAATTAAAAATAATAATTTTTCTAATGTAGATGTTGTAATTGGCCCTTTTACCAATTCGTTTGTAGAGCTTGCTGGACAGTTAGTTGATAAAAATACAGCTGTTATTTCTCCATTAACCAATGATGTTGGCGCAGGAGGTGCCAACGTTTTTTATGCTATGCCTAATGAAACCATTCAAAAGGAAAAATTAATGGGGTATTTAAAATCAAAATCAGATGCTGTTTTTGCTATTCATTCTAATACAAAATCAAAATTAAGCACTTATTTTTCTTCTAATTATCCAGAAGTGAAATCCTTTTATTTTAATGAAAAAGGCATTTTTGATTATGCGATTTTAAAATCTAATTTACAAAAAGGGAAAAAGAACTTTGTGATTTTAGATTCAGATAAAATTATTCAAGTACTTTCCGTAGTAAATAATTTATTAAAACTTAAAAAAGAATTTGATATTCAACTGGTAGTTGTCGAAAGAAATGATGCTTTGGATTTTGTAGAAATTCCATCCAAAAACTTAGCTGCTTTACAAATGTTGTATCCTTCTGCTATTCGTGAGAATGAATCATTAGAAGCCTTAAATTTTGCAAAAGCGTTTAAAAAAGACAATAAAGTACAACCCAACCAATATGCGACACGTGGCTTTGATGTCACTTTTGATGCCATTTTAAGAATGTGTCAGGAAGATGGGTTTATTAAATCTGCTGAAAGTCAAATCTCAGAGCAAATTGAAAGTCAATTTAATTATATAAACAATTCTAATTCTGGCGTTTATATGATGTATTATAATTCAGATTTAACCATAAAACAAGCACAATAATGGCAACTTCAAAAGTAACTTATTTAGGCAATTTAAGAACATCATCGATACATTTAGCTTCTGGTTCAGAAATTATTTCGGATGCACCAATTGATAATAACGGTAAAGGAGAGGCATTTTCACCAACTGATACAGTAGCAAATGCTTTGGCAAGTTGTATGTTTACGGTAATGGGAATAAAGGCACAAGATTTAAATGTGGATTTTTCAAATTCAACGGCTGAAGTCACTAAAATTATGGGAACTGAACCAAGACGAATTACAGAAATTCATGTCACTTTTACAATGAATGTTTCGGTTTCAGATAAAGAAAAAATCATTTTAGAAAAAACGGCAATGACTTGTCCAGTTCTAAATAGTTTACATCCAGAAATTAAAAAGGAAGTGGTTTTTAATTGGAAGTGATTTAAAGTCAGAAAATAAGCATACATCTATATTCTTTCTCTATTTTCTGTGTTCTATTTTCTATACTCTATATTCTCAAAAAATGACCAACCAAGACCAACTCATCAAACTCGCATACACAATAATGCCTTACGGGAAATTTAAAGGTCGTTATCTTATCAACTTGCCCGAACCCTATATTGTTTGGTACAAAAACAAAGGTTTTCCTGCTGGAACTTTAGGCGAACAACTTAAATTGGTGTATGAATTAAAACTTAATGGATTAGAAGAATTAATTCATAACATTCATAAAAAATATCCAAAACCCTAAATTTAATACATAATTGACAATTTGACTTATTGATAATTGGCTAATTAATATTATCTTTGCGTGTTTTTAAATTCAATATCAGAGCGAACATTTTGTATGTTTCTCAAAACAACACAACAAACAACAACATGAATCAAACAAAATACATTTTCGTTACAGGTGGTGTTACTTCTTCATTAGGAAAAGGTATTATAGCAGCATCTTTAGCAAAATTATTACAAGCAAGAGGGTATAGAACAACAATTCAAAAATTTGATCCTTATATTAACGTAGATCCAGGAACTTTAAATCCATACGAACATGGCGAATGTTATGTAACAGATGATGGTGCAGAAACGGATTTAGATTTAGGTCATTACGAACGTTTTTTAAACGTACCAACATCTCAGGCAAATAATGTTACAACAGGTAGAATTTACTTGTCAGTTATTGAAAAAGAACGTCGTGGCGAATTTTTAGGAAAAACGGTTCAAGTTGTACCTCACATCACAAATGAAATTAAAGAACGCATGCAATTGCTTGGTAATTCGGGCGATTATGATATTGTAATTACAGAAATCGGTGGAACAGTAGGAGATATAGAATCCTTACCATATATAGAATCCGTACGTCAGTTGGTTTGGGAATTAGGTGACAATAATGGAATTGTTATTCATTTAACTTTAGTGCCTTATTTAGCTGCTGCGGGTGAATTAAAAACAAAACCAACACAACATTCGGTAAAAACTTTGATGGAAAGTGGTATTAAAGCCGATATTTTAGTTTGTAGGACAGAACATGAAATATCACAAGATTTACGTCAGAAATTAGCCTTGTTTTGTAATGTTAAAAAAGAAGCAGTTATTCAATCCATTGATGCTTCAACGATTTACAAAGTTCCAAACTTAATGCAAGATGAGGGATTAGATAAAGTAGCGCTTAAAAAATTAAATTTACCAGAAAAAACCACTCCAGATTTAAAACTATGGAATGAGTTTTTATTTAAATTAGAACATCCAAAACACGAAGTAAATATTGGTTTAGTTGGAAAATATGTAGAATTGCAAGATTCATACAAATCCATTTTAGAGGCTTTTATACACGCCGGAGCTACACAAGAAACGAAAGTCAATGTGGTGAGTATTCATTCAGAATTTATAGATAAATCGAATGTAGCTTCAAAACTTAAAGGTTTAGATGCTATTTTGGTAGCACCAGGTTTTGGAGAAAGAGGAATCGAAGGTAAAATTGAAGCTATAAAATATGTTCGTGAAAATAACATTCCATTTTTAGGAATTTGTTTAGGAATGCAAATGGCTTCTATTGAATATGCTAGAAACGTGCTTGGAAAAAATGATGCCAATTCAACCGAAATGAATGAAAATACAAGCTATCCGATTATCAGTTTAATGGAAGAACAGAAAACGGTAACTGAAAAAGGAGGAACTATGCGATTAGGTGCTTGGAAATGTTCCATTAAAGAAAATACATTGGCTCATAAAATTTACGGAAAATCGGATATTTTAGAACGACACCGTCACCGTTTTGAGTTTAATGGTGACTATCTAGCAGAAATGGAAGCAGCCGGTTTAGTAGCTTCAGGTTCAAATCCAGATACTGGATTAGTGGAAATAATTGAATTACCAAACCACCCTTTCTTTATTGGAGTACAATACCACCCAGAATATAAAAGTACAGTGTTAAATCCACATCCTTTATTTATGGGATTAGTGGCTGCAGCTGTTAAAAACAAATAGAATTGTTATATTGCAACGATTTTATTTAAACGCATACAAATTATAAATTTAAATTAACTCTGTTTGAGTTGTACATTCATATTATGGAAGAAAAAAAGTTTGACATTAAGTCGTTAATTGGTTTCACATTAATCTTCGGAATTTTAATGTGGATGATGTATTCAAACCAACCTACAAAAGAAGAGTTAGCCGAAAAAGTCAAAAAAGAACAAGCTGATAAAGAAGCAAAAACACCTAAAAGTGCTGCTGGAACTTCAACACAATTAGTTCAAAAAACCGATGCTACAGGTAAAGTTTCGCAACAAGCATTATCTAAATTAGGTGCTTTCGCTTATGCAGAATCATTGCCATCAGCTAAAGACACTACCACATTATTAGCAAATAACGTATTACGATTAAAAATAGCAAATAAAGGTGGGTATATTTCTGAAGCTACTATATTAAATGAAGAGCAATTTAAGAAAGGTTCAGGTAAAGCAGTTCAAATTATTAAAGATAACAATGCAAACTTCAATTTGACTTTCACAACAAAAGACGGAAAAGTTATCCAAACAAAAGAGTTATACTTCGAACCAAAATTTAGTAAAGAAGGAAAAAATAAGGTAGTAACGATGCAATTAAAAACAGGTGAAAATCAGTTTTTAGAGTACCGTTATGTAATGAAAGAAAACGATCATATGTTGGAGTTCTCTATTCGTACACAAGGTTTGGAGAATGTTTTAAACACTTCAAAACCAACAGATTTAGAATGGAATTTAAAAACATATCGTAATGAAAAAAGTGTGTCTTACGAAAATAGATATACCGAATTAATTTACGAATTTGATGGTGGAAAAGACGATTATTTAAATGCGGCATCTGATACAGAAGATACAGCGGAAGCAGTTACTTATGTAGCTTTTAAACAGCATTTCTATACCTCGGTATTATTAACAAATACGCCATTAAAAAAAGTAGAATTAAAATCTGACAATTTAGTTGACGATGAAAAAGTAGATACTGTTTTTACTAAAAATTTTACCGCTAAAATGCCTTTAGAGTTTAAAAATGGGGCATTAAATTATGACATGAACATGTATTATGGTCCAACAGATTACAAAACATTAAGTGCTTACGACAAAAATTTAGATGAGTTGGTTTCATTAGGTTGGGGTATTTTTGGATGGATTAATATGTTTATATTTATTCCATTATTTGGATTGTTATCAGGATTTATGCCATATGGAATTGCTATTATTATCTTTACGATTTTGATAAAAATTGCGATGTCGCCTATAACATACAAATCATTCTTGTCGCAAGCCAAAATGAAAGTATTGAAACCAGAAATTGCAGAATTGGGAGAAAAATTCAAAAATAACCCAATGAAAAAACAACAAGAAACAATGGCATTGTATTCTAAAGCAGGTGTAAATCCAATGGCGGGTTGTATTCCAGCGTTAATTCAATTACCGTTTATGTATGCTTCATTTCAGTTTTTCCCTTCTGCTTTTGATTTAAGACAAAAAAGTTTCCTTTGGGCAGACGATTTATCTTCTTACGATTCTATATATAAGTTACCATTTAATATACCTTTTTATGGTGATCACGTAAGTTTGTTTCCAATTTTAGCCGCTATTGCTATTTTCTTCTATATGAAAATGACTACAGGCGACCAAGCCATGCAAGCACCACAACAAGAAGGCATGCCAGATATGGGTAAAATCATGAAAATTATGATTTATCTTTCTCCAATTATGATGTTAGTTTTCTTTAATAATTATGGTTCTGGATTAAGTTTATATAACTTTATTTCCAACTTAATTACAATTGGAATTATGTTAGTCATTAAAAAGTATGTGGTGAACGAAGAAAAAATTCATGCACAAATTCAAGTGAATAAAACGAAACCTAAAACGGAATCGAAATTTCAAAAGAAAATGCGAGAAATTATGGAACAACAAGAAGCTCAAAAAGCATTAAATCAAAAGAAAAAATAAATTCTTTAAAACCTGTTCTTGTTGAGAACAGGTTTTTTTATACTATTTTTGTAAAACAATCGTTCTAATATTTTAGTTATAAAAACACATTATAAATTAACTTTATTAACATATGAAAAAACTAATTTTTATTGCTTTTTTAGTAATTGCAAATTTGGTTTCCGCACAAGATAAATTAAATCAAATTGACGAACAAGGTTTGCGTCATGGTTTTTGGAAAGGGTTTTATGAGGAAAGCAAACGTCCTCGTTATGAAGGTGTTTTTGAACACGGTAAAGAAGTTGGAACATTTAAATATTTTGATGATACCAAAGCTGGAACTGTAATTGCTACAAGAGATTTTTCCAAAAATGATGGTTCGTGCTATACTATTTTTTTCGATCAAAAATCAAATAAAGTAAGCGAAGGCGTCGTAAAAAACAAACTTTTTGAAGGACAATGGAAATATTACCATCAAGAGTCTAAAGATATTATGACGCTTGAGAATTATAAAAACGGAAAGCTAAACGGAGTTAGAAAAGTATTTTATAAAGCAAATAAATTGGCGGAAGAAATAAACTATATTGAAGGTAAGAAAAATGGCGTTGGAAAAACATTTGCTGAAAATGGAAAGCAAATAGATCAACATCAATATGTGAATGATTTGTTTGAAGGTGTTGCTATTTATTTTGATGGGAATGGAAAAAAATTATATGAAGGAACCTATAAAAATAATGTGAAGGTTGGAATTTGGAAATTTTATGAGAACGACAAAGTTGTAAAACAAGTGAAAGCAGAAAAATTTTCAAAGGAATTAAATAAAATGCAACAAAAATTAGCCAAAAAATTTGCTAAAAGCACTACCACAGAAAAACCAGTTGAAGAATAATAATAAAATATAAATGAAACGAGTAGTTGTAGG
>NZ_JBBALR010000009.1:0-54018 GCF_040402895.1 Flavobacterium sp. | reverse complement strand
TCATATCTTCAAATAAATTCATATATCTGCGTAAGAATCTTGGACTAAATTCGTGTGTCATACCAATCATATCGTGTAATACCAACACCTGACCATCTACGCCACTACCCGCTCCAATTCCAATTACTGGAATAGAAATACTTCCGGCAACTTTTTGAGCCAATTTAGCCGGTATTTTTTCTAAAACTAAAGCAAAACAACCTATTCGTTCTAACATTTTGGCATCTTCTAATAATTGATCCGCTTCTTCCTCTTCTTTGGCACGAACCGTGTATGTTCCAAATTTATATATCGATTGGGGTGTTAATCCCAAATGTCCCATAACAGGAATACCCGCATTTAATATTTTCTTTATAGACGATTCAATTTCTTTACCACCTTCTAATTTTACAGCGTGTCCGCCGCTTTCTTTCATTATACGAATAGACGAACGTAACGCTTCTTTAGGATCCGATTGATAACTTCCGAAAGGTAAATCAACCACAACTAACGCTCTATCAACAGCTTTTACCACACTGCTTGCGTGATAAATCATTTGATCTAAAGTTATTGGTAACGTGGTTTCATTTCCTGCCATTACATTACTGGCTGAATCGCCTACTAAAATTACATCAATACCTGCTGTGTCGACAATTTTTGCCATTGTGAAATCGTATGCTGTTAACATAGAAATTTTTTCACCATTGGCTTTCATATCAATTAACGACTTCGTAGTAATTTTTTTATAATCTTTTTTTGCTACAGACATAAGCTTTTGTGTTCAGTTATCAGTTTTTAGTGTTCAGTAAATACCGAATGAAATATTTTGTAAAATTAATATAAAGATATGGATTGTAACAATTTTTCTACATTTAATACCAATAAATAAATGTAACCACTATGAGACAAGTATTTATTTTATTATTTTTTGGATTTAGTATAGGTGTTTTTGCACAAGAGGAAAATGCCATCAAACAATCCATTTCAGTATTTTTTGAAGGTTTACAAACTAGTGATACCTTAAAAATTCAATCGGTTTGCCATAAAGAGATGAAATTGCAATCGATAACCGAAAAAAACGCCATAGGATCGTTATCATTTGACAGTAATTCAGAATTTTATAAATCCATAGCCGCCATTCCAAAAAACGTAAAAATTGAAGAACGTATTTTAAGTTACAACATTCAAATAGATGGCACTATGGCAAACGTTTGTACGCCTTACGAATTTTATATCAATGAAAAGTTAAGTCATATTGGCGTAAATTCCTTTACTTTGCTTTTAGAAAATAATATCTGGAAAATAGTTCATATTATTGACACCCGAAGAAAAAAAATTTAAAATGAAAAACATTATTGCCTTATTTTTCTTGACGATAGCTTCTTTTTCGTTTGCTCAAGAAAATCCAAAAAAAACATTAAAAATAGATGTTTCAGGTTTTATTGACACCTACTATTCCTATGATTTTGATGCGTCTGAAAACAAAGACAAACTCCCTTTTTTATACAATTACAACAAACAAAATAACTTTAACATAAATATTGCATTAGTAAGAGCATCAATTAGTTATGAAAATATTTACGCAAAAGTTTCGGTGCAATCCGGAACGTATGTAGAAGCCAATTATGCTACCGAAAAAACCAAATACTTAAACGAAGCGTATTTGGGTGTGTATTTAAACAATAAAAAAACAACCACTTTAGAAGCCGGTATTTTTCCTAGTTATATTGGATTTGAATCCGCTACTACTCATGCCAATTTAACCGCTACTCGTTCTATACTTGCAGAAAATTCCCCTTATTTTATGACAGGTATAAAATTAAATCATCAATTTAATGAAAAATGGAGTTTGTCTGGATTACTAACCAATGGCTGGCAACGTATTGAAAAACAAAATAGTACTGTGGCGCCTTCTTTTGGTACACAATTAGTATATAAACCAAATGCAAAAAACACGTTAAATTGGAGCACTTTTATAGGTAAAGAAGTTTATGCTGACGCGTTTAATACGCGCTATTTTAGTAATCTATATTGGGACAAGACTTGGAATACAAAATGGCATTCTATTTTTGGTTTCGATTACGGAATACAAGATATTTCCTCTAAAAATAATGTAAAAGCAACTTGGTACAGTCCGGTTATAATTACACAATATTCTTTCAATGCAAAATGGCAAATGGCACATAGAATAGAATATTATCAAGATCAAAAACAGGCAATAATTGCCAGTCAAATCCCTTTTGAAACACTTGGCAATTCAATAAATTTTGATTTTTTACCCAATTCGAAGTTTAAAATAAGAACAGAAGGAAAATGGTATCAGGCCACAGAAAACATTTTTGATACCAATACCAAAAAAGATAATTTTTCAGTAACCACTACAATGAGTTTTGAGTTTTAGATTTTGATGGGTACACAGATTTGAAGGATTTAGCGGTTTCAAAATAGATATTTTTCGGAACACAGATTTTAGAAATTAATATAATTAGTAAAATCTGTGTTGTTTTTTATATTTTTCAATTACAAATAAAATCTGCTAAATCTGCGTACCTATCAAAATTAACAATCTGCCAATCCTACTCCAATAGCCAAACCACCTTCGGAAGTTTCTTTGTATTTTGAGTTCATGTCTTTAGCCGTTTCCCACATGGTAGCTACTACTTTATCTAAAGGTACCAACACATTTTTAGCATCTGTTTCTAGAGCCAATTCAGCCGCATTTATGGCTTTTATAGCACCCATAGTATTGCGTTCTATGCATGGTACTTGTACCAAACCACCAATAGGATCACAGGTCATTCCTAGATGATGTTCCATAGCAATTTCAGCGGCTACCAATACTTGCTCCGGAGTTCCACCCATCAATTCGCATAATGCTGCTGCTGCCATAGCTGAGGAAACGCCAATTTCTGCTTGACAACCTCCCATAGCAGCAGAAATAGTGGCGCCTTTTTTGAAGATACTTCCAATTTGCCCTGCTACCATTAAAAATTGTTTGATTTCTTTTTCGCCTGCATAATGATTTTCAATCACCAAATAATACATCAAAACTGCCGGAATTACGCCTGCACTGCCGTTGGTAGGTGCCGTTACAACTCGACCTAAAGAAGCATTTACTTCATTTACTGCCAATGCAAAACAGGAAACCCATTTTAATATTTGACGAAATTTCACCTCGGTATGACGAATACATTGCAACCATTCTTGTGGAGAATTATAATTGGCGATTCCAATCAAATTGGTATGCATATCGTACGCTCTTCTTTTTACATTTAATCCACCCGGTAAAATACCATCGGTATGAGCACCAATATACATGCACTCTAACATCGTATTCCAAATGCGCATTAATTCGGAATGAATTAACGCTTCCGAACGCATTGATTTTTCATTTTCATACACAATATCAGAAATTGTTTTGCGCTCCGCTTGACAAAATTCTAATAATTCAACACCCGTATTAACTAAAAATGGAAAGGCACATTTTATCTCTAAATTTGTATTCGTATCTTCCTCTTCCTTAACTACAAAGCCACCTCCAATGGAATAAAAAGTTGAACTGTATTCAACTTCATTTGTGTAGGCAGTAAATACCATACCATTAGCATGAAAGGGTAAAAAATTCTTATTGAAAAAGATATCTGAAACTACGTTAAAATGAATCTTAAATTCATTATCCAATAGTAATTCATTATTCGTTTTTATGTCTTCAATAATGGAAGAAATAGCATCAATTGGAACTAATTCTGGATTGGCGCCGCTTAAACCTAACATAACAGCTAAGTCGGTAGCGTGTCCTTTTCCCGTTAAAGAAAGCGACCCATACAAATCGACTTTTACGCGATGTACTGAAGCAATTATATTTTGATTTCGTAATTCGGCTAAAAATTGTTCGGCAGCTCGCCAAGGTCCTAAAGTATGAGAACTTGAAGGTCCTACGCCTATTTTTAACATATCAAAAACTGAAATACATTCCATTTACTAAATCGTTATAGTAGCAAAGATAAAATTTAGAAAATAGAAAATAGAAAATAGATGAAAAAAAATAGATTTTAATAGTTATTTATTTGGCATAAAATTTGAAACCTAATAAAATGTAAAATTTATTCTTATGAAAAAGCTACGATTTGTTTCCGTTATTATAGTTTTATTACTTTTTTGTCCGTTCATCAAACAATGTGATGGGTTTTCAAGAAAATCATCAAGTGAATTAAAGCTTAGTAGTAAACTTAGCTCTGATGAAGCTGAAACAGAAAGTAAAACTGACTTTGTTGAAGAAATTAAAATATATTTTTCAGAAAATTCAGAAAATGTATTTGATTTATCAAGTCAGGTTGGAATTTATTTTGATAATAAAAAAAGTCAAGATATTGGATTAATAGGAATAAATGGGATATTATTTTCAATATTATTTTCGATATTTTTAATTTTATCTTCAATTACAGGTGCAATTAGAATTTTTACAAATAGATTAGAAAAAACAAACTGGTTTTATATCTCAAATATTTTTTTTACTATTTTAATAGTTATCTCAAATATGTTTATTTTTTTAGATAGATTTGGACAAATAAAAATAGGATTTTATCTTCTATTACTTTCTAATTTTTACATGTTGTATTTGTTAAAACAAAAAAAGGAACAAATTCTATAGAACTTATCCCTTTTTAACTTTTGCCTTTTGCCTTTAACCCTAAACCCTCCTAATACCAACGCTTCTTATTCTGTTTAGAAGCATCCGATTTTCTGGAATTAGTACTAGCTGCATTTGGAGATTTAGCTGCTTTTGGTGTGTTATTTTGTTTTTGTCTGGCGGGATTTCTTCTGTCGCCTCGTGTATCGGTTTCTTTATTTTTTAATTCGTCTTCCGTAAACGCTCTGTAGGGATACGGATTTTCTTTTACGACTTTAATTTGCTGACGGGTTAGTTTTTCAATGTCTTTCCAATACGGTAATTCGTCTTTCCCACAAAAAGAAATAGCTAAACCTTCATTTCCAGCTCTACCCGTTCTTCCAATTCGGTGTACATAGGTTTCTGGAATATTTGGTAAATCGAAATTGATTACATATGGCAATAAATCAATATCAATACCACGAGCTGCAATATCTGTCGCCACTAAAACAGAGATTTCTTGACTTTTAAATCCGTCTAACGTTTTAATTCTGTTATTTTGAGATTTGTTTCCGTGAATCGCTTCCGCAGAAATGTTTTTTGTTTTTAACGCTTTTACCACATTGTCAGCACTGTGTTTTGTTCGTACAAAAACCAATACGTTATTTATTTTTTCTTCTTCTATTAAATGAATCAGTAATTTTCGTTTGTCTTCTTTTTGAACCATATATACTTTTTGGTTCACGCGTTCTGCAGTACTTGAAATCGGTGCTACCGAAACGTATTTTGGTTTTTTCAAAAATTGATCGGCTAACTCTCTGATCGCAACTGGCATCGTAGCAGAAAACAATAATGTTTGACGGTTTTCAGGAATTAACTTGATGATTTTCTTTACATCGTTAATAAAACCCATATCAAGCATTTGATCCGCTTCATCAATCACCAAATGATGCAGATTATCCATATCTAAAAAACCTTGCTTATTTAAATCTAAAAAACGACCTGGAGTAGCAATTAAAATATCCACTCCGTCTTTTAGCTGTTGCACTTGTGGGACCTGACTTACCCCACCATAAATCACCATGGATTTGGTATTCATATATTTTCCGTAAGTGGCAAAACTATCTTGGATTTGGTGTGCCAATTCACGTGTTGGTGCTAAAACTAACGTTCTAATTACTTTACGTTTTGTTTTAGAACCTACTATTGGATGTAAATAATTTAAAATTGGAATGGCGAATGCCCCTGTTTTACCCGTTCCTGTTTGTGCACACCCTACTAAATCGTGTTCTTCTAATATAATTGGAATAGCTTGTTGTTGTATAGGTGTTGGCGTAATATATTTTTCTTCTTCTAAAACCTGAAGTATATTTCTATGTAAATGTAAATCTTGAAATGTCATATTTGTATTTTGAACGGCAAAGATACAACTTTGAATGCGGAATAGAGAATTTTGATTTGCTTAATTTATAAATTCCAACTGAATTCTGACAGATTACCAACACGTTAGCAAAAAATGAAATGACACAATGTCAGATATTTTTGCCATACAAAAGAAATACTGCCAATTTTATACCTATATAATTATTGGCACAAAACTTGACTTATCCAAAAAGAGTTTAAAAAATAAACCGAATAAAATTTAAAATTAAATAAAATGAGTAAGATTATTGGAATCGATTTAGGTACAACCAATTCTTGTGTTTCTGTAATGGAAGGTGGAGAACCAGTTGTAATTGCTAATGCAGAAGGAAAAAGAACAACACCCTCTGTAATTGCATTTGTAGAAGGTGGAGAAATTAAAATTGGAGATGCTGCTAAAAGACAAGCGGTAACTAACCCAACTAAAACTATTGCATCTATCAAAAGATTTATGGGTAACAAGTACTCGGAAAGTGCTAAAGAGGCTTCTACTGTTGCTTACAAAGTAGTTAAAGGTGATAACGACACACCACGTGTGGATATTGATGGTCGTTTGTATACGCCACAAGAATTATCTGCAATGACTTTGCAAAAAATGAAAAAAACTGCTGAAGACTATTTAGGTCATTCAGTTTCAGAAGCAGTAATTACTGTTCCTGCATATTTTAACGATGCACAACGTCAAGCGACTAAAGAAGCTGGTGAAATTGCAGGTTTAAAAGTAATGAGAATTATCAATGAGCCAACTGCTGCGGCATTAGCTTATGGATTAGACAAACAAGGTACAGATCAAAAAATTGCAGTATTCGATTTAGGTGGAGGAACTTTTGATATTTCTATCTTAGAATTAGGAGATGGTGTTTTTGAAGTATTATCTACTAACGGAGATACACACTTAGGTGGTGACGATTTTGACCAAGTAATTATCGACTGGTTAGCTAACGACTTTAATGCTGCTGAAGGTTTAGATTTAAGAAAAGACCCAACGGCGTTACAACGTTTAAAAGAAGCGGCTGAAAAAGCGAAGATTGAATTATCTGCTTCTGCTCAAACAGAAATTAACTTACCATACGTTACAGCTACGGCTTCAGGACCAAAACACTTAGTACAAACATTAACACGTGCTAAATTTGAACAATTAGCTGATTCTTTAATCAAGCGTTCAATGGAACCAGTGGTTAAAGCGTTAAAAGATGCTGGTTTATCTGTTTCTGATATTGATGAAGTGATCTTAGTTGGAGGTTCTACTCGTATCCCAGTTATCCAAGAACAAGTGGAAAAATTCTTCGGTAAAAAACCATCAAAAGGAGTAAATCCTGATGAAGTTGTTGCGATTGGTGCAGCTATTCAAGGTGGGGTTTTAACTGGTGATGTAAAAGATGTATTGTTATTAGATGTTACACCTTTATCATTAGGTATTGAAACTATGGGTAATGTAATGACAAAATTAATTGAGTCTAACACTACTATACCAACAAAAAAATCTCAAGTTTTCTCAACGGCTGCAGACAACCAACCAAGTGTTGAAATTCACGTTATTCAAGGTGAAAGAACAATGGCAGCGGATAACAAAACTATTGGACGTTTCCATTTAGATGGTATTCCACCAGCAGCAAGAGGTATTCCTCAAATTGAAGTAACTTTTGATATTGATGCTAATGGTATCATTAAAGTTTCTGCAACTGATAAAGGAACTGGAAAATCTCACGATATTCGTATCGAAGCCTCTTCTGGTTTAACAGCTGAAGAAATTGAGAGAATGAAAAAAGATGCTGAATTAAATGCTGAATCAGATAAAATTGCTAAAGAAACGGCTGATAAAGTAAATGAAGCAGATTCTATGATTTTCCAAACGGAAAAACAATTAGCTGAATTTGGTGAAAAATTATCAGAAGATAACAAAACAGCGATTAACTTAGCTTTAATTGAATTAAAAATGGCTTATGAAGCAAAAGATGTTGCTGCAATTACGCCTGCTTTAGAAAAAATCAATACGGCTTGGACAAACGCATCTGCTGAAATGTATAACACTGGAGACGCTCAAGGAGGTGCGCAAGCAGAACCTCAAGCATCAGGTGACACAACACAAGATGTAGAATTTGAAGAAGTAAAATAATTTACGAGTTACGAAGAAAGATTTTCGAGTAAACCTTAAATTTAAATTGAAAAAAACCGAGTAAGAAATTACTCGGTTTTTTTATAATTGATATTCAAAAAAAAAAACTAAATATTAGTTTGAAGTTTTCCGTACTTATTGTGTATAAATAAAATTATAATTCCAAATACTACAGATAAAACTAATAAAATTACATTTAAAATTCCTTCTGTATTAAAAGATAGTTTAATCATAATTGTAGAAATTATAAAACCTGAATTTCTAATTACAGTACTAAACTTGTCAGAATGCAAAAATGAAAACAGCAAAATTAAAACATCCACTAAAATTAGAACCGTAAAAAAATCTTCAAAGAAAATTTTATTAATATCTTCAAATTTATACACTAATGCATTTACTGAAAAGAAACTTTTTTCTATCCAATTAATAAAGCTATATAAAGAAAGAAACAATAAAATAGGTATTAAAAATGAAGCAATTTTGTTTTTAGTCAGAATAAATCTTTCTATTTTTTCATTAATTACTACATTCTTTTTTTGCATATCGCTTAATCTGTAAAAAATAAAGATTAGAAAAAACAAAACTACAACAGCAATTATATCATATAAGAAAATTAAATCGTACTTAACAGCAAACCAATTGCTGGTAAGTTCTAAATTAGAAATATCTTTAAAAATTCTTCTAATAATAATTAATAAAATAATTTCATATTGTTTACCTATATATATAGTAGTAGATTTTGGAAGGTAATAAACTAATAAATACACTTCATAAATAAGTATAAAGGAGAACGGCGTGTAAATAGCAGCTATAGGATTGTTAAATAATTTTGAAAGTAATTCAAGATGAATAAAATCAAGTTTATTTAGAAAAATAAACATCAAATGAATTATAAAAGCAAAAATAGAAATGTAAATAATTAAATGTTCACTCTTCTCTTTGAACTTTTCATTTAAAAAAAAGTTGAATATCGATTGTATTTTCTTCATAACATAATTAATTTATTAAATGAAACAATAGTTGCTAACCTAGATATAATAAAGTGTTAGTAGTCTACTTTTTAACCATGGCAAAAATAACTACTACATGCGGAAATGTTATTGAAGCTAAAAATACAAAAAACATAGCATTAAAATGTTTAATGTCATTAAGAAAAAAATAAAAAACAGCCAATCCAATTAACGAAATAAACCAATACAAAGCTGCTGCTTTGATGTACTTTATAAAATTTAATTTTGAATAGTCTCCATACAAAAAAGTAATTTGATCAATAATTGAAGGTAAACTATGCCAAAGAATAAAATAAATTGTAAATCCCCAGATAAGTGAAGAAACTTTAAATATAATTACAAAAACCAATAGAAAAAACAACTCCTTAAATAGCGTTTTTGTTAATTTTTTTAAATTCAGAAATAAATAAATATATCCAACACTAAATAATGTCAAAATACCATACAAACTATATTTGATATAATTTGGCGTAATTTCAACAGAAGTAATATCAAAAATAATATCTCGCACTTGTTTGCAATGAAACTCAAACAAGAAAAACAGAATTAATAAACCATGAAGCAATTGAATACTTTGAACTATTACTTTGTTTTTATGATTATTTAAAAAACGTAATTGTTGTTCTCCAAAATGATATCCACTTATTAAAATGAATAAAAACAATATTAAAGCAGGAATCAAATAAAACAAAAAAGAACAAATACTAATTATACCAATATAAAAACTAAGAATTTGTAAAAAAGAATACGCTCTTTTTTGTAATAATATATTCTTAACAATCATAATGTCGTTGCCGCCATGTAAGATTCCAAAACTCAAAATTAAAGAAAAACCAGAAAATATTTGATTTTCAATAGAAATAAATGAAGTTAACCACAATCCGAAAAAGCTAAGTATAATGGCGGTTTTATAATAATTTTTCATTTCTGTTTACTCTTTTTTTAAAATTAATAAACAAAAAAGTTTGTTTATTAAAAATTATTATTTTAACTTTGATAAAACAAATTAACATTTATTATTAACTAAAAACAAAAAATTATGAAAAATTTATTATTAATTTCAAAAATGTTACCGAATGATTACGTAGGTTTTACATTCTTCGTAGGATGTATGGCTATGATGGCAGCTTCTGCTTTTTTCTTTTTATCATTAAATCAATTTGATAAAAAATGGCGTACTTCAGTATTGGTTTCAGGATTAATAACATTTATTGCAGCAGTTCACTATTTCTACATGAAAGAATATTGGGCTGGAGTTGGAGAATCACCAACATTTTTTAGATACGTTGACTGGATTTTAACTGTGCCGTTAATGTGTTTAGAGTTTTTCCTAATCTTAAAAGTTGCTGGTGCAAAAACAGATTTATTATGGAAAATGATCGGTTTATCTGTAGTTATGTTAGTAACTGGATACTTAGGTGAAACGGTTTACAAAGATTCAGCTGCTTTATGGGGTGGAATTTCAGGATTAGCTTATTTTGTAATTGTTTACGAAATATGGTTAGGATCTGCTTCTAAATTAGCAAAAGCTGCTGGCGGAAACGTATTAGCTGCTCACAAAATCTTATGCTGGTTTGTATTAGTAGGTTGGTCTATTTATCCTTTAGGATACATGATGGGAACAACAGGTTGGTACAATTCAGTAATTCCTTCAGGAAATATTGATATTGCTTACAACATTGCTGATGCTATCAACAAAATTGGATTTGGTTTAGTTATTTATAACTTAGCTGTTCAATCTCAAAAAGACTAATTCTTTTTAAAATATAAATTAAAACCGCCAAGTTATTCCTTGGCGGTTTTTTTTATGAAAATTATTTTGTACTTTGGTATCACTAAAATTTTCATAATGAAAAATATACTACTTACCTTGATACTTCTTATAACTACAGCTAGTTTGGCACAAAAACCTAAAACACCTGTAAAAGTAACTTCCACCGCTTTAGCAACTTTTGAAAATTTAAAAGCCGAAATTATTACCGAGGGTGGCAAACAAAAACTAGCGATATTACTGGATAATGCTGGAAAAAAGGAAACCATTATCCTAAAAGAAATAACTACAAATGACAAAGCACAACAACCCACAAATTTTAAAATCAAATCGTTTACTATTGCAGATGTAAAATTATATCATTTTAGTTATACAGAAAATATCTTAACTGAAACCAAATTAAAAAAAGAAAATGCTTTAATCACTTCCAACGAAATATGGGAACTATCCACAACTAAACTAAAAATTTTTGGAAACATACAAACAGTGAGCCAAATAAATGAAATTCAATTTTTAGATAAAAATAAAACAGCATCTCAAACCATTGACAAAACAAGAAAAGAAGGATTTGAATTCACTCTAACTAAAGATTTTGAAATTCATTTATCTACAAAAACTCAAATTAATAAATACAAATTTAATCCTGTAACGCGACGTTACGATCCAAAAAAATAAAACTACATAAATACAGCGTTTTTAAATCACTATTCATTGTTATATTCGCGCACAAAATCTATAGTATATTTGATTAAGCTTATCACCCAAAAAATATATTATTCATCCAAACTTTAATAACAAACCAATCAATTAGTATATATCTACTTATGAAAAATAAAATGCTTTATTTTTATGGTTTTGCTTTTGTATTATATTTGTTTCTATATATAAATACTTTAAGTTATAATTATGTTGAAGGCGACGATGCATGCACCATTCTATATCATCTATGTGGAAGAAATTTAAACATTCAACAGCCTTATGCTGTATATAATTCTGGATTTGATTACTTATTAAGTTTTGTGGAAAATAAAGAATCAAAATTACTTTTATTTTCATTACATATTTCGTTTTTTTCAGGGCTTGTTATCTATTTATTAATTGGTTATTTCCTTAGTTTAATCTTTGAGGTCAACAATAATTTAATTTTATTTCTTTGTCTGATACCGTTTATAATTCCAGAGTTAATATTCTTAAACTTAATACTAAACACTACAAATCTTGGTTTTCTTTTTGCCTTATTATCTTTGATTTTTTACTGGAAATATATTTCAAATTATAAGCCTTATCATTTTATTTTATCAACTTTATTTATAGGAATTGCCATTCCTTTTAGGTGGTCAATAATTATTTTTTACCCCGTTTTTATTACTTTCTATTTTTTAAAAAATAGTAATAGCACTATTAATTATAAAAAAATATTCCAATTAACTTTCCTACATTTCATAATATCCTTTGTTATTGGTTTGGTATTAATAAGAATTACCGGATATAATTTTAATGATTTTGTTGATATTGTTTTTTGGGGCAATAACTATATGGAGAAAGCAGAAAGGTCTAAACTTCATTTACTAGCTATGGGAATAAGTTTCTTTACCATTCCATTCTTGTTTTTACTTTTATTTGGAATAATACATATAATTAAAAATTTTAACGAAAAAACAATTAACAAAATTGTGTTTTTATTTAGCAGTATTTTTCCGTTTTTAATACTAGGCTTTTTTCCATCTTTAAAATATTCAATAAGTTTAATTCCAATGATATTAATTTTGGCATATTGGGGTTTTAATTTAATTATACAAAATAAAAAAAATACAATTCTTTTTTATTTTTCATTACTATTTATTTGGTTTATTGGTGTAAAAATCAATACCGACTCGCTTACGTTTGGAGATGGTTTTAACCAAAAAAATAGTATAAATATTAATAAAAAGTATTTATTTAAGTATAATGTTGATGAAAGAATTAAGATTAATAAGGTATATTTAGATTTTGACGGCGGATTTTATTTACCTACACCAGAAGGTCCTAGACCTCTGTTTGGATACTTTTATGTGGTTTTCGCGAATTTATGGAAAAATAATTTTGATAAAATAAGTCATAATGAAAATCAAATCGTAAAAGATGTAATTAAGAATAAAAACAAGTCGATTATTCAGTTAAAACCAAATGAATTTATCCAATGTAAACTAATAAATGAAGGCTACCTTCCTAACAAACCTTTTACTTATAATTCAAAAACTAAAGAATTTTATAGAAATTTTATAAACAAAAATGATACGATAAAATTACTTTCCATTCCAAACGGCGTATCCAAAGAAAAATATATTGTAGCGTATATTAATAAAAATCAAAAAGTATATTTCGTTAGCTATTCCTCAAATTTTATTATTTATGCACTTTCGAATTGTGCAAACACAGCGTTTATTAATGCTAATACTATTTATAAAAAATAAACTAATCATGCAAAAACCAAAATTAACCGAAATATTAAATATAAAGTATCCTGTAATTATGGCACCTATGTTTTTGGTGTCCAATACAAAAATGGTAATCGAAGGCATGAAAAGTGGTGTAGCAGGATGTATTCCAGCCTTAAACTACAGAACATTAGAAGAGTTACGAATTGCGATTATTGAACTAAAAAACGCAAAAGTAGAAGGCGGCAGCTTTGGTTTTAATTTAATTGTGAATAAATCCAATATTAAATATAAAGAGCAATTGCGCATTTTATGTGAAGAAAAAGTCGATTTTATTTTAACATCATTGGGTTCACCAGAAGAAACGATTCATGAAGCGCATAAAGTAGGTATTAAAGTATTTTGTGATGTTACCGATTTAAGTTTTGCAAAAAAAGTGGAACGTTTAGGTGCTGATGCCTTGGTTGCAGTAAACAATCTTGCTGGTGGACACAGAGGAAATATTTCTCCTGAAGATTTAATCAATCAATTAAATGAAGGCACTTCCCTACCCGTAATTTCAGCAGGTGGTGTAAGTAAAAAATCGGATATGGACAAAATGCTTGCTTATGGTGCCATTGGCGTTTCTGTTGGAAGTCCGTTTATTGCTTCAATAGAAGCTGGTGTTTCGCAAGAATACAAGCAAGCTTGTGTAAATTATGGTGCTAAAGACATTGTAATGACCGAACGCATTTCTGGCACCCCTTGTTCGGTAATAAATACACCTTATGTTCAAAAAGTAGGCACAAAAACCACTTGGCTGGAACAAGTTTTAAACAAAAACAAAAGTTTAAAAAAATGGGTAAAAATGCTTCGTTTTTATATTGGTATGAAAGCTACAGAAAAAGCCGCTACAGAAGTAACATACAAAACAGTTTGGGTGGCAGGTCCTAGTATTGAAGGCACCCACGCTATTTTACCTGTTGCAGAAATTGTAAAAAAACTTACGATTTAATAGGTACGAAACTAAATTTTGCTACAAAAGCGTATGATATAGAGAAAAGGAGTTTGAAAATTTAACCGAAAAGTTCGCAAGGTTTTTCGCAAAGAATGAAAAAAATCCGCTAAATCTGCGTACCTATTCAAACAAAAAAAGCCTGAAAGAAATTCCTACAGGCTTTAAATTAAGTTAAAAAGTGTTTATGATAAAACCGCTTTTAAGTCGCCATTCATAGCTCTAACCGCTTCTGCAGATTTTGAAAAAGTGGCTTTTTCTGTGTCGTTTAATTGTACATCAACAATTTCTTGTACGCCGTTTTTACCAATAATACATGGTACACCTAAACAAATATCTGATTGTCCGTACTCGCCTTCTAATAAAACAGAACAAGCAATCATTTTATTTTGGTTATTTAAGATAGAATCTACTAAATACGCTACAGAAGCTCCTGGAGCATACCAAGCTGAAGTACCTAATAAACCTGTTAATGTAGCTCCACCTACCATAGTGTCAGCTGCTACTTTATCCAACGCTTCTTGGGATAAATAATTAGATACTGGCGCTCCATTGTAAGAAGCCAAACGTGTTAAAGGAATCATAGTAGTATCACCATGACCACCAATAACCATACCTTGTACGTCATTAGCTGGTTTGTTTAATGCTTTTGATAAATAATATTTGAAACGAGAGCTGTCTAAAGCACCACCCATTCCAATGATTCTATTTTTTGGTAAACCAGTAGCTTTTAAAGTTAAATACGTCATAGTATCCATAGGATTAGAAACTACAACTATAATGGTATTTGGAGAAAATTTTAAAATATTTTCTGCTACAGATTTTACAATTCCAGCATTGATACCAATTAACTCTTCACGAGTCATCCCTGGTTTTCTTGGAATTCCAGAAGTAATTACTACTACATCTGAATTAGCTGTTTTAGAATAATCATTTGTTACTCCAGATACTTGTGTATTAAATCCTGTAGTTGTAGCACATTGCATAATGTCCATTGCTTTTCCTTCAGCAAATCCTTCTTTAATGTCTAATAATACTACTTCACTTGCAATTCCTCTGTAAGAAATTACGTCAGCACATGATGCACCTACATTTCCTGCACCTACTATTGTTACTTTCATTGTTTAAATTATATTGAGTTGTTATTTTTTACAAAAATATTGATAATGAAACAATTTTACGTTATTTCACGATTATTTTTTTGTGATTTGTTTATCATTTGTGCTAATTTTAACAAAATTAATTCTTGCTTAAAAAGAAATAGGATTTTTTTGGTCTTCTTTTCATTTTTTCAAAAAACTTTACTATTTGGAACAGAATGAAACCATAGTTAATTATTAGTAAATATTAAACTGTTTTCTTAGGTTAGTATCCTTTTTTTTTACTAATATTGACTACTTTAAAGAAAAATATGGCTAAAATCAGAATCATTTTGTTAATTTTATTTGCGCTACAATCATTTTCCCAAAATGAAATTACTATAGAAGCAAAACTCCTTGAAAACGGAAAAATAATTTCTGTTTTAGAAGAAATTACGATTAAAAACACTTCAAATGATGTGCTTACTGAAATTGCCTTAAACGATTGGAATCACGCTTTTTCTAGTAAAAATTCAGCATTAGCAAAAAAGTTTTCAGATGAATTCAATAGAAGTTATCACCTATCAAGCAATATAGATCGAGGCGGAACGAATATAATTGCGATTACTGATGGAAATAAAAAGTCGATATTGTATTTCAGAAAACCAAATCAAATTGATATTGTTATCATTCCTCTAGAAAAACCTTTAGCTAGCGGAGAATCTACAAAAATTAATATAAGTTACGAAATTACATTACCCAATTCAAAATTCACAAAATTTGGCTATTCTGAAAACAAACTATACTTAAGAAATTGTTTTTTAACGCTTTCTAGATTTCATTCCGAACATCAAAGTGAAGAAAATAGCGAGGATTTAACAACTGAAATTTCTTCGTATAATATTGAACTTCAACATGATAACTTTTTCGTCAGTTCTGATTTAGAAATTGAAAAAAAATCTGAAACTACTTCGAAATTAACTGGAAGTTCTAGAAACAATTTTGTAATTGTACTTGAAAAGAAAAACAGCTATGAAACTTTTAAAAACAATGAAACAACAGTTATAAGTAATCTTAAATCTATCGATTTAAGTGCAAACCAAAGAATGCAAATAATTGATAAAATTTCCAATTATGTTGAAGAAAATTTAGGCAAATCGGCACAACACAAAATAATGGTTTCGCAAGAAGACTATGATAGAGAAGCGTTTTATGGCTTAAATGAATTACCCTCATTTATTTCTCCATTTAATGATGATTTTATATTTGAACTAAAATTTTTGAAAACGTATTTGAATAATTATTTAATGGCTAATTTGAAAATTAATTTCAGAAAAGACCATTGGATTTTGGAAGGTATTCAACATTATTATTTAAAAAAATATATTGATGATAAGTATCCAGAAAGTAAAGCTTTTGGAAAACTAGCTCGATTTAAAATACTAAAAAACTACAAGATAATTTCAATGAATTTTACCGAACAATTCATTTATAATTATTTATTAATGGCTCGAAAAAATATTGATCAAGCCGTTGGAACTGATAAAAATACACAAATAAAATTCAATGAAAGAATAGCAGGAAAGTTTAAATCTGGACTTTCGCTTCATTATTTGAATGCGTATTTAGGAGAAAATTATTTAGAAAACTCAATTAAACAATATATAGAAATAAATAAATTCAAATATACTGATAGTCAAATTTTTAAAGAAATTTTAGAAAATAAATCAAACCAAGATTTAAGTTGGTTTTTTTACGAATTAATATATTCCAGAAATAAAATTGATTACAAAATTATTCACGCCAAAAAAACAAATGATTCGATAGAAGTATCGATAAAAAATGTAGGCGATGCCAAAGTTCCTATTTCTATTTCAGGATATAATAAAAATAAATTAGTAAGTAAAAATTGGATAGAAAATCATTCCGATATTTTTAAATTTTCAATAAAAAATGATAGCATAACCAAGTTAATATTAAATGATGCGTATGAAATTCCCGAATTAAACAACAATAACAATTCGTACAAATTAAAAAACCGATTTTTAGGAAACCGAAAAATAAGATTTACTTTTTTTAAAGACATTGAAAACCCAAAATACAACCAAATATTTTTTGTGCCCACAACCGAATTCAATTTGTATGACGGATTGTTATTGGGTATGAATTTCAATAACAAATCAATAATTGACAAACCATTTATTTACGACATTACACCAAATTTTTCTTCAAAAACAGGAACACTAGCTGGAAGTGCCGGATTTAGCTTTAACAAACTAAACCGAAACAGCACTCATTTTAGCACTCGATATGCTATTTCAGGAACTCGTTTGCACTATGCTCCAGATGCTTTTTACACTAAAATTACGCCAAGTATAAATTTCAGATTTAGACATCCAAATTTCAGAAAAAATGAAGGTGAAGGATTTTTAATACGAAATGTTTATGTAAACCGAGAAAAATCAAATATTGTTTCTACTAAAAATTCAGAAAACTATTCTGTTTTTAATTTACGATATGGATATGCTACTAGCGAATTAATAGAACAATTTTCTTATGGAACAGATTTTCAACTTTCAAAAGGTTTTGGAAAAATTTCGGGGCAAATTCAATACCGAAAACTTTTTGAAAACAATAGGTTTATCAATTTAAGAGCTTTTGCTGGTGTTTTTACACATAACGATACCTCAAATGATTTTTTTAGTTTTGGAATCGATCGCCCTTCAGATTATTTATTTGACTATGCGTTAATTGGTAGAAGCGAAAGTACCGGCTTGTTTAGTCGTCAATATGTTAACGCAGAAGGCGCCTTCAAATCTAAATTTGCTACTCGATATGCCAATCAATATATTCTATCTGCAAATGCTAGTTATGCCATTTGGGATTGGATTGAAGTTTATGGCGATATTGGTACATTTAAGAATGAAGGACATAAACCGCAATATATTTACGATAGTGGGATTCGCTTAAATTTTGTACAAGACTATTTCGAATTGTATTTACCCATATATTCTTCTAATGGCTTTGAACTTAACGATAATAATTATAGTGAAAGAATTCGATTTATCATTACTTTGAGCCCAAAAACATTAACCTCTTTATTTACCAGAAGATGGTTTTAAATTTATTTAATTTTCAAACAAAAATTCAGTTTCTTATATTGTAATTTATATGCATTATTCGTAAATAATAGTTACTATTTTGAAATTATAATACGTTTTTTACAGCCAAACACCAATATTTTTGTTCATTATTCATAAAAATAATCCTTACGTAGTAACATTTCGTTTTTTTGTTTAAATTTGTAACATAGCAATGTAGTATTATGAGCAAAACTAAAACGGCAGAAACATTATCTTTCGAAGATTTCAAAAAAGAAGTTTTAAACGATTTCAAAATCGCTTCGGTTAGTCGTGAATGCAGTCTTTTGGGACGAAAAGAAGTCCTTACTGGAAAAGCAAAATTTGGGATTTTTGGCGATGGAAAAGAAGTGCCACAATTGGCCTTAGCTAAAGCCTTTCAAAATGGTGATTTTCGTTCAGGATATTACCGTGACCAAACGTTTATGATGGCTATTGGCGAATTGTCAATCGTGCAGTTTTTCGCAGGGTTATATGGGCATGCCGATATTAATTTTGATCCAATGAGTGCAGGACGTCAAATGGGTGGGCATTTTGCTACACATTCGTTAGACGAAAACGGAAATTGGAAAAATTTAACCCAACAAAAAAACTCAAGTGCAGACATTTCTCCTACTGCTGGGCAAATGCCACGTTTATTAGGTTTAGCACAAGCATCAAAAATATACAGAAATGTTACTGAAATCCCTACAGAAAATAATTTTTCAGTACAAGGAAATGAAGTAGCATGGGGAACAATTGGAAATGCATCTACTTCAGAAGGGTTATTTTTTGAAACCATAAATGCTGCAGGTGTATTACAAGTTCCAATGGTAATGAGTGTTTGGGATGATGAATATGGAATTTCTGTACACGCCAAATATCAAACTACAAAAGAAAACATATCCGAAATATTAAAAGGATTACAACGTGATGAGGCAAACAACGGGTACGAAATTTTCCGTGTAAAAGGTTGGGATTATCCAGCGTTGGTTGACACCTATCAAAAAGCAGCTGAAGTTGCAAGAACTGAACATGTGCCTGTTTTAATTCACGTAAACGAATTAACACAACCACAAGGCCATTCTACTTCCGGTTCACACGAACGATACAAAAACGCTGATCGATTGGCTTGGGAAGCAGAATTTGACTGTTTGGCGCAAATGAAAAAATGGATGATTGTTAACAATTTGGCTTCAGTCGAAGAATTAGAAGAAATAGAATCGGCATCAAAAAAAGAAGTTTTAGAGGGTAAAAAAGAGGCTTGGGCAAATTATTTATCTGCTATAAAAGAAGATCAAGTGGCAACAGTTGCCATATTAAATCAAGTCGCACAAAACTCAGAAAATAAAGTTTTCATTGAAAAATATGCGACAGATATTGCTGCAATAAAAGAACCAATTAGAAAAGATTTATTAGTCGTAGCTAGAAAAGTGTTAAGAATGCTTTCTGGGGATGACAGAGCTAATTTAGCTACTTGGATTTCTAATTTCATGGCAAGAATTCAACCCAAATACAGTTCGCATTTACATTCAGAATCGAAACAAAATAGTGCTTCAACTACTGAAGTAAAACCAATTTATGATGAAACAGCTGAAGAAGTAGATGCTCGTTTAGTATTAAGAGACAACTTCGATAAAATTTTTGCAACCTATCCAGAAACTTTGGTTTTTGGTGAAGATGCAGGAAATATTGGCGATGTAAACCAAGGTTTGGAAGGCATGCAAGAAAAATATGGCGAAATGCGTGTTTCAGATGCAGGAATTCGTGAAGCAACTATTTTAGGTCAAGGTATTGGAATGGCGATGCGTGGTTTACGTCCGATTGCGGAAATTCAATATTTAGATTATTTGCTATACGCCATCCAGATTATGAGTGACGATTTGGCTACTTTACAGTACAGAACACATGGACGTCAAAAAGCACCATTAATTATCAGAACTCGTGGACATCGTTTAGAAGGTATTTGGCATTCGGGTTCTCCAATGGGTATGATTATTAATGCCATTCGTGGAATTCACGTATTAGTACCAAGAAATATGACCAAAGCAGCCGGATTTTATAATACCTTATTAAAAACCGATGAACCTGCTTTAGTAATTGAATGTTTAAATGGCTATCGTTTAAAAGAGAAAATGCCAATCAACTTAGGGGAATTTCAAACGCCAATTGGTGTGGTAGAAACCATTAAAGAAGGAAAAGATATTACGTTGGTTTCTTACGGTTCTACCTTAAGAATTGTAGAACAAGCCGCAAAAGAATTATTAGAAAACGGAATTGACGCTGAAATTATTGACATTCAAAGTTTATTACCTTTTGATATTTCTCACGATATTGTAAAATCAGTAGCAAAAACGAATCGTTTATTAGTGATTGACGAAGACGTTCCTGGTGGTGCAAGTGCATTCATTTTACAAGAAATTATTGAAAATCAAAATGCGTACAAATATTTAGATAGCGCACCGCAAACCTTAACTGCTAAGGCGCACCGCCCAAGTTACGGAACGGATGGGGATTATTTTTCTAAACCAAGTGCCGAAGACATTTTTGAAAAAGTGTATGAGATGATGCATGAAGCAAATCCGAGCAAGTTTCAGAAGTTGTATTAATAAAATAAACAAGCTTCTATTTCCTAATATTCCTTGCTATGGTAAAACATAAACCAAATAAGGAATATAAGTAAATCTAAGTTTTAAATAAATCCAAATGGCAAACACCTACATCGCATACCATTTTACAATTGAACCTGCAGAATTGGGTTCGCAAATATTAATAGCACAATTAGAAGAAACCGCTTTTGAAAGTTTTGAAGAAACCGAAGAAGGTGTTTCGGCTTACGTTCAAAAAGACGTTTGGTCTGAAAATATTTTAAATGACATTGAACTTCTTTGGAATGAAAACTTCAAAATTTCCTATTCCACAAACGAAATTGAACCCGTAAATTGGAACGAAGAATGGGAAAAGAACTTCTCTCCTATTGATGTGGACGGAATTTGTCACGTTCGTGCGCCTTTTCACCCGGCAACTAATGCCAAATATGAAATCGTAATTGAGCCAAAAATGAGTTTTGGAACAGGTCATCACGAAACCACACATATGATGATTCAACATCTTTTAGAATTAGACGTTACCAACAAAAAAACCATCGATATGGGTTGTGGTACTGCCATTTTAGCCATTTTAGCTGAAATGAAAGGCGCACAACCTATTGATGCCGTAGATATTGATAATTGGTGTTACTTAAACTCCATTGAAAACGCGGAACGTAATACTTGCAAACACATTTCTGTATATGAAGGCGATGCCTCTTGGTTAAATGATGGTCAGAAATACGATGTGTTTATTGCCAATATCAATAGAAATATCTTATTAAATGATATGGCGACATACGTTAACTGTATGAATGAAAAGGCTTTTTTGTTATTAAGCGGATTTTACACAGAAGATTTTGAAGCCATCAATGCGTGTTGTGAAACATTAGGACTGACATTTGAATCAAAAAAAGAAAGAAACAATTGGTTAGGTTTGAAATATTATAAAAATTAGTAATTTTACATTATAATAAATTATTAGTTATGAGTAAATTAACAGAAACATTAGAAGAAGTATTAGTTGAAGAAGCCATTGGTGTTAACAACGAAATTGTTTTATATAACGATGATGTAAATACTTTTGATCATGTTATTGAATCACTAGTTAAAATTTGCGACCATACTTGGGAACAAGCAGAACAATGTGCTATTTTAGTACATTATAAAGGACAATGTACTGTAAAAACAGGAGAATTAACAAAACTAAAACCACAATGTGCTTCCTTGCAAGATGCGGGTTTAAGTGCTGTAATCATATAAAAAAATCGACCAATTGGTCGATTTTTTGTTTTAAGAGGTTATTTTTCCAAAAGCACAACTTACATACGATTTGGCTTTGGAAGTTAAAGTATTGGCTTCACCGTCTTCGGGATAACCAATATCGGCTAACGTGTTCTTTACTACCTCTAAAGTGTGTTCCTCTGAATACTCAAACGTAACGGAATTATCTTCCACTTCTATACTAACTTCGGAAACATCATCTAGAGAATTAAGTTTTTTTGAAATCGTATTGGCACAACCACCGCATTTTAAGTTTTGGATATGAACTGTTGTTTTCATTGCTAATGATTTAGACTATAAATTTACGTTAATTTTAAAGATGAATAGGTGATAAATATCACTTTAACAAAAAATTAATGAGGTAATTTATTTTTTAAAACACCATAGATATAGGTTCCTAATAAAGCGCCAATCAATACAACCAAAATAGACAAAACACCATTTCCTATTAAAATAAAAATAGGTCCCGGACAGCAACCCACTAATCCCCAACCTAATCCAAACATCGTACCTCCAATAATATATCTGGAATAGGAAAAATCTTTATCTTGAATTTTTATTTCTGCGCCTTTAAAACCTTGAATTTCTTTCTTTTTAATAATTATTATGCCGCAAACACCCACAAAAATAGCCGTTGAAATTATGCCATACATGTGAAAACTTTGAAACATAAACATTTCATATATTCTGTACCAAGAAACCGCTTCTGCTTTAGTTAAAACAATTCCGAAAACGATGCCAACTATAAAAAACTTTACTAACTTCATTAGGAACCAAAAATTAAAGGGATTAAAAAATGTGCCGAAATTAATCCGCCCAGAAAAAAGCCTATTACTGCAATTAAAGAAGGTATTTGTAAATTACTCAACCCAGAAATAGCATGACCAGAAGTACAACCACCAGCGTAAGGAGTTCCAAAACCAATTAAAAATCCACCAAATAGCAAAACAAAAAATCCTTTTAAGGTAAATACATTCTCTAGACTAAATAAAACATCCGGACCTAATTTACCATTAGGTACATCAATATTTAATTGTTGTAAACTGGCAATTGTTTTTGGATTAATTTGTAGTACACGTGTATGATCCATCAAAAAGTAAGACGCAATAAAGCCTCCTACTATTGCACCCAAAGCTATAGATATGTTCCATTTTTGTTCCTTCCAATCAAAATCAAAATATTCAATTTTCTTTTTAGCAAATGTCATGCTACAAATATTTCTTAAGTTAGATGACATCCCAAACGTCTTACCAAAATAGGTTAATACCAACATGATAAGTCCAATTAAAAAACCAGAAATAGCCCAGTGCCAAGTACCTTGAATTACTTCCATAATTTGTAAAATAGTATTTAATGAATTACTATATTTGTTTTCGATTTTAAGTATGACTGTTTTGTACAAAAAATTATACAAATGAAATACATTTAGAAACAGCTATTTGCTGTTGCAGATTTTTTTAAACTGACTTCAAAGATACAAAAAATGAATAAATTTAAAATAGAACTTAAATGGGCAATATACTACACTTTTTTAGGAATTATGTGGTTTCAACTAGAAAAAAATTTAGGGTTTCATGATACAAATATTGCCAATCATCCTTTATTTACGAATTTAATATTTATTTTAATATTCGGAATTTACATTCTTTTTTTATTAGATAAGAAAAAAAACTTTTTCAATGGAATTATGACATGGCAACAAGGGTTACTTTCTGGTGTGATTTTAGCTATTTTCGCTTCGATTTTAACTCCCTTTGCTCTATATTTTTCTTTAAAGTATGTCAATCCAGATTTTTTTAAAAATATGATTAACTATTCTGTTTCTAAAGGGATGAAACTAGAAAATGCAGAAGCTATGTTTGATATAACCGCATATATGATTTTTGCAACTTTTGGAACGCTATCTTTTGGTATCATATTTGCAGCATTAGCAGCATTACTTGTAAAAACAAAAAATAAATAATCATGAGAAAATTTAGCCTCCTTAGTATCCTACTTGTACTTTGCGTATCCTGTGTTAGTACAAAAAACACCATTCAAAATATTGATGACACCGCTGTATTACCTAAAATTATTGCGGGACAATTTGAATTAGCAGAAACAGCCAACGATATGCAATACGGATTTAGCGAATTTTATCCTATTAATCTAGGTTTTTCAACATATGAAAACAGCAACAACCAAAACGTGAATCGTTTTTTCAATAGTTTTACTGGGGTCAACGGCGAAAAAGTAACCTATAAAATTATAGAAACCTGTTGTCCGTTTCCTAGTAAACACAATAAAATGGGTGCCGGAACTTTAGTATTGTATGAAATATATTTAGACGGTGCACCTTCTAATAAAAAAATATACATCAACACATTTGAAAAAGGTAAAATAATGTGTCCAAAAGGATTTTTAATTAAAAAAACAGCATCTTCTGATAACTAAACTCTTAACTTTATTATCTTTGCACCTTAAAATTCAACAAAATGAACTTAGACCATATTCCACAAATTAAACATACAAATAGCGGTAACTTTTTCGTTTTAGCTGGACCTTGCGCCATTGAAGGTGAAGAAATGGCATTACGAATTGCAGAAAAATTAGTAACCATTACAAATAATTTGCAAATACCATTTGTTTTTAAAGGAAGTTTTAAAAAAGCTAATCGTTCTAGAATTGATAGTTTCTCTGGAATTGGAGATGAAAAAGCACTAAAAATATTAGAAAAAGTATCAAAAGAATTTGGTGTACCAACCGTTACGGATATTCATACCAACGAAGATGCTGCTATGGCGGCAACTTATGTAGATGTATTGCAAATTCCAGCGTTTTTAGTTCGACAAACAGATTTAGTAGTAGCTGCAGCCAAAACAGGCAAAACAGTAAACCTAAAAAAAGGACAATTTATGAGTCCGGAAAGTATGAAACATGCTGCACAAAAAGTGAAAGATTGTGGAAACGATAATTTTATGATTACCGATAGAGGTACGATGTTTGGGTATCAAGATATGATTGTAGATTTTAGAGGCATTCCAACTATGAAAGAAATTGGAACTACTGTATTAGACGTAACACATTCTTTACAACAACCAAATCAAACCAGTGGGGTTACAGGAGGTAGACCTGATATGATTGAAACTATTGCCAAAGCAGGAATTGTAACTGGTGTAGACGGAATTTTTATTGAAACTCATTTTGATCCAGCAAATGCCAAAAGCGATGGCGCAAACATGTTACATTTAGACTATTTTGAAGGATTAATGAGAAAATTAGTAGCCATAAGACAAACTATTAACAAATTTTAACTCATACAATTACAAAAAACCCAAATGAAAAAAATTGTAACGCTTGTTATTGTTTTACTTTCTATAACAAGTTTCTCACAAACTGAAATTTCAGTTGATTTCCCAATTCAAAAAGAAAAATATACCGCACATAATAAAGGAAAATTCTTTTTTTACTGGGGAGGAAACAGGGGCTACTACTCTACTTCGGATATACGATTTACTGGTTCTGATTACGATTTTACATTAAATAATGCAACTGCGCACGACCGACCAAAAGGCTATCATATTGATTATATAAATCCTTCAAAAATCACCATACCTCAAACGAATTTTAGAATGGGTTATTTTTTTAATGACCATTATAATATTTCTATAGGATGGGACCACATGAAATATGTGATGTATCAAGATAAAGTAGTTAGTTACAGCGGAAATTATCCCAACGAAGGTACATTTGGTGAAAGTTTACCTGGAAATCAATTATTATTAACTGAGAATTTTTTAACATTTGAACATACAGATGGTTTAAATTATATTCATCCTGAGATAACTCGTGTGGATGATATTTCGAATTGGTTAAGTTTACCAAATACAGATAAGTTTCAAATTAATTTATCAGAAGGTTTTGGTGCGGGCGTTTTATTACCTAAAACCAATACAAAATTATTTGCCAAAGAGAGATATGATGAATTTCACTTATCCGGATTTGGTGTTTCTGCGAAAGCAGGATTGACCTTTACTTTTTATAAACATTTTTTCATACAAACCGAATTGAAAACAGGTTATATTGAAATGAATGACATTAGAACTACCTACAGTACAGCAGACAAAGCCCAACAAAACTTCTGGTTTTTAGAAAGCACGATTGCTTTTGGAGGTATTTTTAAAATTTAAAATTCAGACTAATTAAAAAGTCCGTCAGAGTAATCTGACGGACTTTTTATTATTAAAACTTAAGGATTTTTAATGCCCTCCTGATATTTTTTTATCAAAATTAATTCCTTGATTTTTTAATATTGCACTTACTTTCCATGCATAAAATGCTAAATAAGCAAAGCAAATAACCCCTACGATATAACTAGTTTGAATGGTTGTTTCGTCTGCAACATATCCTTGTAGCAAACTTACAAATCCACCACCCATAATCATCATAATTAAAAAACTACTACCTTGACTAGTATGTTTACCAAGTCCACTAACGGCTAATGTAAAAATACAAGGCCATAATGTACTACAAAACAACCCAACACTAGTAAAAGCGTAAACACTAACCATTCCGTCAGTTGACATACCAACTAATAAAGCCACTATTCCTAAAGCAGAAAAAATCAAAAGCATTCTTGCTGGATTTCCTTTACTAGCCATATCAGCTGCAATTAATACCAATATAATTAATGCATATACATAAAATGGAGTTAAATCATGTTTAGCAATAGCATTTACAAATAAAAACACCCCAAAAGCTAAATACGGAGCAATAAAACGTAATATTTTTTGTAAATTCATTTTGTCTGTAAAGGCTTCAACTGCTCCAGTCCATCTTCCAATCATTAAACTTGCCCAATACAATGAAATATATGGTGCTATGTCTTGAGTTAAAAAACCTAAATTCTTTTCCATGTAAGCTGGTAAATTACTAGCTGTTGAAACTTCCACACCAACATAAACAAAAATTGCTATCATCCCCAATACCAATTGCGGATATTTTAATGCTGAACTTCTTACTGTTGCAGCTTCAGTTTCAGACTCAACAATTGCTTGAGGTTTATCTGGTAAAGATGAAAATTTTAAAAATACCGCTACAAGTAAAAAAGCAGCTCCTAAAATTAAATATGGGATTTTAACACTTTCAATACTCATATTAGTATCCGAAGAAGCAGAAGATCCAAAAATGGCAAAACTTACAATAAGTGGACCAATGGTTGTTCCTAAATTATTAATTCCTCCTGCTAAAGTTAATCTCTGTGAACCAGTAGTTATAGGTCCTAAAGCAATTGCTAAAGGATTTGCTACAGTTTGTTGTAATGAAAAACCTAGTGCAACAGTAAATAATCCAGATAACATTAATGGGAACGAACCTGTATTTGCAGCAGGATAAAATAGTAAAGTACCAATTGCTGAAATTAACAAACCTAATGCTAAGGAGTTTTTATATCCAATTCTATTAATTAAATCGCCTTTGGTAAGATAAGAAATTAGCAAATACAATAATGAACCAACAGTATAAGCAATATAAAATGCTAAGGATACTAATTGACTTTGCAACTGTGTTAAGTCAAACGTTTTTTTAAATACGGGAATTAAAATATCATTACTTGCTGCAACAAATCCCCAAAAAAAGAATACGGTTACTAAAGGAATAAATTGTGCCCAATTGGTTTGTTTGTTTTCTGAATTCATAGTAGTAGTTTGTTATATTGTTTTTTTTTTAAATTAGTTAATTGCGAAATAACAAAATATTATGTCATTAATTTAAAAAAACAAAAAAAATAACGAAAACGAAATAGTTAAATTTTATAAGGTTAATTTAAACTAAATGATTATTTTTCCTCTAAATAATCTTGCAAATACGAAAATCGCGGGGTTAGTTTTCCGTTTTCAGTAATTTTAGCTCTAGCTAAAACCCCAGAAGCATCTCCGTTAAAAAAAGCAGGAATTACATGTTCTAAAAACATTTCACCAAAACCTTCACTGGCGTCTTTTGGTAATTCACAAGGCAAATTATCTACTGCCATTACCACAATAGCACTTGGATGAAACATATCTACTTCTTTATGTGCATTAGCCAAATAGCCATAATTTGGATTGGCAATAGTACTTGCTCTAATAGTGCAAGCAATTGGCCCAGCGATATCACAAGAAATATCAGCAACTACTTTAATTTTACAATCGGAAGCAGCCAACATTTCACGAGTCAAAATTTCAGGAGCACCATTTCCATAAAAATGTCCAGCCATAAAAATATCTGAAACTTTAGTAAAACGCTCGAAATTTGACTTGTAATTTTCTGGATTTGAATAAAAATCTGCTTTATCAAAAACCACATCCTCTTTGTGTATGTTGTAATCTTGTATATCAATCATGGTATACACAGGATAAGTATATGTTTTGGATAAGTAATCTGCTACAGAAACTTGTTTGATTTTCATACCATCTAGCATTTCTTTGGCACCAAAGGCTACTTTTCCTTTCCCTGTTAGTACAATTTTTATTGGTGGTAAAATAGGTTTTTTAAGTTGTGAAATCAAGGCATCTTGATTCACTAATGTTTCTGCTTTTGGTAATGAAAAAATCTCGAATTTTAATCCGAATGCTCTAATTCCGTTGTAAGCCCCTACAATTCCTGCATATCTTCCAAAACCAATTAATCGCGTATTTTTTTCATTTACAACTGTTTCGTGATCATATAAATCAATATTTTTATCAATACAAGCTTGAAGTAAATTCCTATTATAAGCTTGTTTCTTAATCGTATGTGAAAAGAAAAAGTATTTTTTATTAGGAAGTAATGCATCAACCGGAACTTCCTTTACACCAAGTAATACGTCACAATCTTCCAAATTTTCTGATACTTCAAATCCGTTTTCTATATATTCAACATCTGTAAAAACGCGTATATCAGAACGTTCCACTTTAAATTCAGCATTAGGAAACTGTTTTTTTACAAGTAATAGTTCTGAAGGGGAGAAAACTACTCTTCTATCAGGCGGATTTTTTCTTTCTTTAATAATTCCGAATTTCATTTTATTAGGTTTAGGGCTTTTAAGTTTAATTGACGCAATTTACTGGTATAACGTTACAAATATAACATTTTTGATTTTGAGTAAAAACTTTTATGCTTGAATAATTTATTGTAATTTTGACATCCATTTGATTGTATAGTGATTTGTTAATCATTCACAGAATCAAATAAAAATGGGGTCGACTGGTTTTGACAGCAAGTGGCACTAATTAGTAAGCATGTCGAGCATTGTATTTTTGGCTCGTTAATATCAATGATACACACTTTTTAAACGGCGAAAATACTTACGCTTTAGCTGCATAATCCGAATTATAGTACGATAATGCCAAGTCCCAACCAGGTTGGGAAGCTGGATTTCTCTCAAAAGCCTTGGTTTGTGGCGGTTGATTAAGAGGAATGGTAAAAATAAACCTAGGAATGGTAAAACTTTAAATCCGCTCTGACATTTATAAAGTTAAGCAAATAGTGGCTGTTTTTGGCCAAGCTATTTTGTCGAAAATCTAAACAAAAACTAAACATGTAGAACGCTTTTTGATGGCTTGTTTGGACGAGAGTTCGATTCTCTCCGACTCCACTTTCTAGAACCAAAAACCACTCACTTTTTTTGAGTTGGTTTTTGTGTTCAAAAGTTCTAAAAATAATCCATAAACTTCTTAGGACATATATTTAATTAGAATATTATCTCAAATCAACTGTTTTCTTTTCCTAAAACACATTTCAAACATTAACATAATTTTTTTTAACAAAAAAAGCCTGCTCAATTTTTTGAGCCGGCTTTAAAATTTTATTTAGAATTGATTATTTCTTAATCACTCGAAGAGATTTAGCTGCTCCCTTTAACATAGAATTACAAAAGAAAATTTCATTGCTGTGGAAGAAAATTATACGCTAAACACCTATTCTAAAATTTCAATTCTTATAGCACGTAAAAAATCTTCACCCGCCGGTAAATGATTCATGCCTTCTTTTTCTTCTAAATTTCCGTTATGATTTATGTCATCTGCCAAACCACACCATGGTTCAATACATAAAAAAGGTGCATTTTGTTTGGTCCAAATTCCTAAATAGGGAAAATGATCGTAATTTACTTTTAAAATCGTTTTATCTTTATTTTTTAAAGTAACCTCATTTGAATTTAATTGTTTAAAAACCAACGCATCTTTTTCGAATAAAGCATAATTTAAAGCAATAGAGTTGTTTATTGTATCAACCAAAGTGGTTTTGCCATTAAAACTTTCATTTTCTAAATGATGGGTTTCGAAAAGGTCTTTTTTATTAAATTGTAAGGAATAATTTTCAAAATTTCCTTCAATTGCAAAAGCAGGATGCGCGCCAATAGAAAACGGCAGTACTTCATCTGATTGATTTCGCAAAAAATATTCCATTACTAGTTCGTTACCGATTAAGGTGTAAGCCACTAATAACTTAAATGTAAATGGATACATTGCCTTTGTTTCTTCGGTTTCATTAAGTTCGAAAATAACTTGAGAATCACTTTTTTTATCGAAAGAAAATTCCAAGTTTCTGGCAAATCCGTGTCGTGGAAGCTGGTAGGTTTTTGCGTTAAAGGTATAACTATCATTTTTCAGACGACCAACAATTGGGAATAATATTGGTGATGTCTTATTCCAATACATTTCGTCCACTTGCCAAATGTAGTTTTTGTTATTCTTTACTAGTGAAATTAATTCAGCTCCTAAAGTATTTATGGTTGCTGTAAGTTGTGAATTGGAAATTGTTATATTCATTTTATATTTTTTTAAACACAGATTATAGAAATTTCTAAAATTTTAATAATTTCTATAATCTGTGTAGTAACTATTTATTTTGGGGTTTATTTAATATTTCTACTTCTTTTTCTCTTCGAATATCCTCTAAAATCCAATTCAACTCAGGATCGATGTTGTTTTTTCTGTCTTCTAAAGTAGGTAAAATTTCTTTATCAGGAAAAATACCTCTTCCAACTATTTCCGTTTTTCCTGAGGCACTAACAACGGCCAAGCCTATTTTTAATTTTACTTTACTTTTTGGTAATTGAACCAAAGGCATTTGAGCAGCAACCGTTCCATTATAAGCACCTCCGGTTTCTTCACCTACAAAAAATGCACGTTGATTTGACTTTAAATTTGAAGAAATAATACTTGATGCCGAAAAACTACCACCATTAATTAATACGTAAATTTTTCCTTTAAAATTATTTGGTTCTGGTTTACGTGACTTAGAATGACGATTACTTAAATAGGTAACATTTTCTTGTTTTCTAGTTTTAAAATAAAATAAAGGATAAAAAATAGGCGCGCCTAAAATCTTAAAAAACTTAGTAAGATAGCCACTTCCTTTAAAATAATTCATATGTAAAAAACTGGTTTTTGATACCACTTCATAATCATCAATAAAGACAAACGGTTGAGAAACTAAATAACTATATAAATCAGCAATTTCATTCAATCTTCCACCACCATTATTACGCAAATCAATAATTAAATTTTTAGTATTTGCTACAGATAAGGTAGTAAACGCTTCTTCATAAAAATCGTGCGAATTTCCATTAGAAAAACCTTTTATCGACATTATTGCTGTGATACTATCGTTATCCAAAAATTTAAAATCTCTGGTAAACGTTTTTGTATCTTTATTATAACCATATTTACTATTAAATTTTGCCTTCTCTTTTCTTTCTTTTTTTGATAATTTAAGTTTTTTTTGATTTGATTTAGTTCCAAATGTATCGCGTTTTACAATAAATAGTGAATCTTTATCATTTACTTTTAGAAGTAATTGCAAACTGTCTTGCATTTTTCCTTTATCAAAAGTAAAATATGTACCGAAATATTTTCCTAAATATCTATTAAAAAAGGTTGTGTTAAAACCGTCAGAAGCAATTCGTTTCGAATATAATGAAATTAATTCGGAAGGCTTTTCAGAATTTATGGAAACAACTTCAGTATTCGCTTTTATATTGTGACGCGAGCGATTTTTTATTATTATTAATTTGTTGTCGATATATTCAAAATCGAATTGAGAAAAAGGTGATTTTCCTTTTTTTTTAATTGCTTGTGTTTCTTTTTTAGTAAACTTTCGCAAACTTGCTGAAACGCTTAAATGTCCTTGACCAACATTTTTAACCACTTGGCTAAATTCTTTATAGAAAGCCAAACCCGTCATTGGCTTTTGGATAGATTTTTTTAAGCTATCAAACTTATAATCTAATTTTTCTTTAGAAATGTACCAATTCAATTTTGGATGTAATTGTTTGAGTTTTTTGTACGAATAATCTACATCTTTTTGAAGCTGAGCTGCCGGAATAGGTTGTGTTAATTTCTGATTAAATTTCTTAGTAGATTGACAAGAAAATAGAAATAGCGTACCGAAAAGGACAATTATGTTCTTCATAAATTTGGGGTTTTTATAATGAAAAAACAAATCTAACTAAAAAAAACATCATATCCATAACGAATAATCATTATGACCACAACTAATAAAAACAATTTTCGAATAAACTGATTGCCTTTTAAAATGGCCATTCTGGTACCAATTATACTTCCTGAAATATTGGAAATCGCCATAATAATTGCAATTTCTAAAATATAATTTCCTTGCGAAATAAACACGTAAAGCGCGGAAATATTGGTGATGCAATTTATTATTTTCGCATACGCAGATGCTTCTAAAAATTTAAATCCTAAAAGTGCTACAAACCCTAAAACCAGGAAACTTCCTGTTCCTGGACCTAAAAAACCATCGTAAAAACCAATAATTATACCCAATAAAAATCCAAATAAATACTTTTTTTTATCGGATAATACTTTTGTAGAATAAGAACCAAAATCTTTATTTTTAAACGTGTAAATGGCAATAGCAATTAACATAAAAAAGATAAAAGGTTTTAGAATATTCACGTCAATTCGACTGACCAATTTCGCACCAATAAAAGAAAAAATAATAGAGCTAAAAGCCGTAATTATCAATAATTTCCAATTGAACTTTACTCGTTTTGCATATTGAACCGCTGCAATTGAAGTACCTGAAAGTCCGGCTATTTTGTTAGTCCCAAAAGCAGTTGGAATACTTGAATTTGGAAATAATATCATAAAAGCAGGAAATTGAATTAATCCGCCACCTCCAACTACTGCATCTATAAAACCTGCTAAAAGCGAGGCAATAGTTATAATTATTAAAATAGAAATGTCGTGTTGGGCAAATAATTCAACTAGGTTCATTAATTTTATTCATAACGTGGGTGAAAAATCATTTCAAATATACTATTATTTTTATAACTTTTTAATTCAGCATAAGTTGTAGTATATTTGTAAGAAATAAATTAATATAATTCAAAAGACAAATTGTCTTAAAAAAATAACAAAAATGGACTTTTTAAAAAATATCTTTAAGGAAACCTCATCAAACGCATCAGAAAATTCAAAAGAAGATGTGAAATATTTTGAGTTAAATAAAATGGAACAATTTGATGAGATGGATGAAATTTCAACTACAAAGTCTGTTGTAATTTTTAAACACAGTACAAGATGTAGCATCAGTAGAATGGCTTTAAAACAATTTGATGCTGCATTTAATTATCCTGAAGAAAAAATAGATTGGTATTTATTAGATTTGTTAAATCACCGAGATTTATCAAATGAGATAGCCCATAGATATAATGTTACGCATCAATCACCTCAAATTTTAGTTATACAAAATGGAAAAGCAGTTTTTAATGCTTCACACGATAGTATTGCTGCTGAAGATTTGAAACAGTTTACGTAGAATTTGTGATTTACGATGTGAGGTTTACGATTTGGAAATTTAGTATATTTAAAAATAAAATTAATTATCTTCTAAATCTATTTCCAGTAATAATCGCTTTTAATTTTGCTTTTATATCTTCACCCGAATCATAAACCATTTGTTCGTTTGTTGGAAACGGAACGGCTCTTCTATCAAAATATTGAAAATAATCTTGTTCACAAGCGCTTTTATCTCCATTGTAATTCGCATATATATAATTGAAAACAAATTCACTTGTTAATGGATAAGCATCAATTAATTGGTTGGTATTTAAATCGTGAAATTCTACTTTAGCTGTAGTTTGCACAGATTTAAATTGGGTGAACTCATAAATATTAGCCGTAATTGTTTTCATCACATCAACAACCATTGGTTTTCCTTCAGAATCTTTTACTTGAATACCATTGGAATCTAAAAGAGGTTTTGTACCGTCTTTAATTTGTTTTTCTTTAATAAATTGTTTTTCTCTAACTTGTTCTGGTGAGATTTTAATTTCTCTGAAATTAACAACCAAAGCAAAATCATAAGAAATATCGTTTTGTTTTTTATTATGATATTCCGTCCATTTATCATTAATTCCATAGGTGCTAAAATCTAATAAATCATCTTGCAAACGAGCTGGAATAACCATATTTGTTTCATTTTTTGAAGAAACAAACACAAAATCAGTACCTTTAAATTTGGCTATATCTATTAATTCTCTTACATTTTTATAATCGGGGTTTAATTTATCTAAGTACACTAAATCGTCATAAGTTTGACGTAAAATTAGCTTGTTTTTTGACGAAAGTTGTTTCTTGGAATTGTCATACAAATAAGTGGATAAATCTGCTTTACTTGCAACCAATTCATTAGAATAATCAGAAAACGGAAATAGTGCATTTCTGTTTTCTTTTAGTAATTTTAAGGGTAAAACACCTCTAATTTTATCTTGTCTAGTATGTAATTGAATATACAAATTATATATTTTCTCGAAATTTGAGGGATTTTTTTCTTTTATCAATAAAGACAAATTATTTAAATCACGTTCTTTTGCTTTGGCAAATGCTTCTTCTAAAAGATACACATAATCTTGGTTCCCTTTTGCGTTTTTATTTGTTCTTAAACCATCTAGAGCTCTTTCAATAGCGCCATCATAATCGCCATTACTTAACATAGATTGGGTTTGTTTCACACCACAAGAAAACAAAAAAAGCGTCAGTAGTAGTAAAATAGTTCTTTTCATATGTACTTATTTAGTTTTAAAAACACAGCGTGTTACCTAAAATTTTAATTCAATTGCAGGAAGTAATTTGCTTGATACTTCTCCAAAACCAATTCTTATTTGGTCATTTTGACAATAACCTCTAATAATTACGGTGTCATTATCATTAATAAATTTTCGCTCTGAACCATCATTCATTTTGATCGGATTTTGGCCACCCCATGACAATTCCAACATCGAACCGAACGAATCTGGTGTGGGTCCTGAAATCGTACCACTTCCCATCATATCTCCAGAATTCACTCTACATCCATTGATTGTATGATGAGCCAATTGTTGACTCATAGTCCAATACATGTATTTAAAATTAGAGTTTGACACTATCGTTTCAACAGCATTTTCTGGCTGAATGGCCACTTGCAAATTAATGTCGTATGCATGATTGCCCGTTTGTTGTAAATAAGGTAATGGCTTCGGGTTTTGTTCTGGAGAAGCGCATTTAAAAGGTTCCAAAGCATCTAAAGTAACAATCCAAGGCGAAATTGAAGAAGCAAAGTTTTTCGCTAAAAATGGACCTAACGGTACATATTCCCATTTTTGAATATCTCTTGCTGACCAATCATTAAACAAAACCATTCCGAAAATACTTGCTTCTGCTTCTGTTACAGAAACGGGCTCACCCATTATATTGGCATCAGTAGTAATAAAGGCAGTTTCTAATTCAAAATCTACCAATCTTGAAGGTCCAAAAACGGGTTGAGTTTCTCCATTTGGCAACGTTTGACCGTATGGTCTATGAACCGGAATTCCACTTGGTACAATCGTAGAACTTCTTCCATGATATCCTACCGGAATATGCAACCAGTTTGGTAATAATGCATTTTCTGGATCGCGAAACATTTTTCCTACATTGGTTGCATGTTCTTTACTGGAATAGAAATCGGTATAATCACCAATTTGAACAGGTAATAACATTTCAACCTCATCTATTTTAAAAATAACAATATTTTTATGTGCATCATTATCTCGTAATTTTGGGTTGGTATCTAAAAAAATATCCGATAATCTATTTCGTACTAAACGCCAAGTTTTTCTACCATCAGAAATAAAGTCATTAAGCGTATCCTGCATAAACATATCGTCAGTGAGTTCAATGCCCTCAAAATATCCTAATTGTTGCAAGGCGCCCATATCAATTGCAAAATCACCAATTCTTGTTCCAATAGTAATTACATCTTCTTTTGTGATAAAAACTCCAAATGGAATATTTTGAATTGGAAAATCACTGTCTTTTTTGATTTCTAACCAAGACTTTCTACTTGGATCATTTGCAAAATTTGGCATATCTATATCGTGTATTATTTTGTTGATAATTGAGTAATCAAAATTAAACTATCCATTCAATTTACCAAACATTTTTTGTATTTTTGACAAAATTTAAATTTATACTAAAAAATGCAACGCGACGAACTTATTTTTGACCTTATTTTAGACGAGCAAGACAGACAAATTCACGGAATTGAATTAATTGCTTCAGAAAACTTTGTGAGCGACCAGGTTATGGAAGCTGCAGGCTCATGTTTAACCAATAAATACGCGGAAGGATATCCTGGAAAAAGATATTATGGCGGTTGTGAAGTAGTAGATATTGTAGAGCAAGTTGCTATTGATCGAGTAAAAGAATTATTTGGAGCGGAATACGCTAACGTACAACCCCATTCAGGTTCACAAGCAAACACAGCTGTTTTTGCAGCTTGTTTAAAACCAGGAGATAAAATTTTAGGATTTGATTTGTCTCATGGTGGACATTTAACGCATGGATCACCTGTAAATTTTTCAGGTAAATTATATACACCTAGTTTTTATGGTGTAGAAGAATCAAGTGGATTATTAAACTACGATAAAATTCAAGAAATTGCAACAAGAGAGCAACCTAAAATGATTATTGCAGGCGCATCAGCTTATTCTCGTGATATGGATTTTAAACGTTTCCGTGAAATTGCAGATTCTGTTGGAGCACTTTTGTTGGCCGACATTTCTCATCCTTCTGGATTAATTGCTAAAGGATTATTAAACGATCCAATTCCACATTGTCATATTGTAACAACTACAACTCATAAAACATTACGTGGACCTCGTGGCGGTTTAATTATGATGGGGAAAGATTTTGAAAACCCATGGGGATTAACTACTCCTAAAGGAGATATTCGAATGATGAGCCATATTTTAGACATGTCTGTATTTCCTGGAAATCAAGGAGGTCCATTAATGCATATTATTGCCGCAAAAGCCGTTGCATTTGGTGAAGCGTTAACTGATGAATTTTTCCGTTATGCGTTACAAATGCAAAAAAATGCAAAAGCGATGGCGGAAGCTTTTAACAAAAGAGGGTATAAATTAATTTCTGGAGGAACTGACAATCACATGATGTTAATTGATTTACGCAACAAAAATATTTCTGGTAAAGATGCAGAAAACGCATTGGTTAAAGCAGAAATTACTGTGAATAAAAACATGGTGCCTTTTGATGATAAATCACCATTCGTAACTTCAGGAATTCGTGTTGGAACGCCAGCAATTACAACTCGTGGTTTGGTAGAAGAAGATATGGAAACAGTTGTTGCTTTAATTGATAAAGTATTAATGAATTATACCAATGAAGCTGTAATAGAAGAAGTAGCTGAAGAAGTTAACGAACTTATGGGCGAAAGAGCCATGTTTGTTTTATAATTCACATAATTAAAAAGTAAACTAAATAAAAAAGGTGTTATGTGTCATTCATAATACCTTTTTTAAAAAACTACACTTTTTAATCATTATTAACCTCATAACCTGTACAAAAATGTCTATTTTACGATTGCAATTACCCACCGATCCCAGATGGGCAAATATAGTAGAAGAAAACTTAGAAGACATCTTAAGTGACCATGCTTGGTGCGAACAAAAAGCAGCTACTAATGCCATAATGCTTATTATTAATAATGCTGAGAAGGAAGATTTGGTGACAGAAATGACTGCGATTTCTATTGAAGAAATGCAACATTTTCAAATGGTTCATGATATTATTAAGGCGCGAGGCTACGAATTTTTAAGAGAACGAAAAGACGATTATGTAAACGAATTAGCCAAATTTATGAAGCAATCTTCTGACGGAAGTAGAGCATGTGGTTTAATAGAACGTTTACTTTTTGCAGCCATGATTGAAGCTAGAAGTTGCGAACGGTTTAAAGTACTTTCTGAGAATTTAAAAGACGAAGAATTAGCTAAGTTTTATAGAGATTTAATGGAAAGCGAAGCCGCTCATTATACCACTTTTATTAACTTAGCCAGAAAATATGCTGAAAATATTGATGTAGAAAAACGTTGGAAAGCTTGGTTAACTTATGAAGCGAGTGTAATAGCTAAATATGGAGAAGGCGTGACTGTTCATGGGTAAAAAAAATTCAAAAAAAAATATTAAGATTTTAAATTTACATACAAAATGGCAATTAATAAATATGCGTTTCTATCGTTTCTATTTCTTTCATTAACGCTTCAAGGACAAGAAAGAAATCTAAGAAATATAAAAAAACTAACTTTTGGTGGTGATAATGCTGAGGCTTATTTTAGTCCAGATAGTAAAAACTTAACTATGCAAGTCACCAATACTCAATTTGGTGTGCCTTGCGATCAAATTTACTCGTTAGATTTGACGCAACCCATAACGGATTTTAACAATCTGAAATTAGTCTCTACAGGAAAAGGAAGAACTACATGTTCCTATTTTATGCCAGATGGAAAACACATTATTTATGCTTCCACTCATGAAGCTAACGTAGCATGTCCAGCACCACCAAAACCAAAAGACGGAAAGTACCTATGGGCTATTTATCCTGAATTTGAAATTTATATGGCAACTAAATCTGGTGAAATTGTAAAAAAATTAACGAATTCTCCAGGTTATGATGCTGAAGCTGTTGTTTCACCTGATGGAAAAAAAATAGCCTTTACAAGTATTCGTTCTGGTGATTTAGAAATTTACACCATGGATATTGACGGAACTAATTTAAAACAAATTACGTTTGGTTTGGGATATGATGGTGGATGTTTCTTTTCACACGATAGTAAAAAATTAGTCTTTCGTTCCTCTCGCCCTACCACAGAAAAAGACGTTAAAGAGTACAAAGATTTATTAGCAGAAAATTTAGTGATGCCGACTAATATGGAAATTTATACCTGTAATATCGATGGCTCAGATTTAAAACAAATCACTAAATTAGGTAAAGCCAATTGGGCACCCTTTTTTCATCCTTCGGACAAAAAAATTATTTTTTCATCCAATCATCACGCTACAAAAGGATACGATTTTCAATTATATATGATAAATATTGATGGTACTGGATTGAAACAAATTACCTATGAAAGTGAATTTAATGCGTTTCCACAATTTTCACCGGACGGAAAAAAATTAGTATTTTCAAGTAACCGCCAACAAGATAAAGCGCGTGAAACAAATGTATTTATTGCGGATTGGGTAGAAACAGATGAAGTTGAAAATGCAGATAGTAAAAATTTAAAAAAACACATTTCGTATTTAGCTTCTGATGCCTTAGAAGGAAGACTTTCAGGAAGTAAAGCTGAAAAAACAGCGGCAAAATACATAGAAAGTGAATTTAAAAAATTAGGTTTACAACCTTATAATAAAACATTTTTACAACCTTTTTCATATCGCTACAAAACCAATCCACATGCAGATTCCACTGTTGTAGGAGATTTATTAAATTCTAATAATGTAATTGCTTATTTAGATAATGGGGCAAAAAAAACCATTGTAATAGGGGCACATTACGACCATTTAGGTAGAAACGAACATAACAATTCAACCAAACCTTTCTCTAAAGGAATGATACACAATGGCGCAGACGATAATGCTTCTGGTGTGGCAGGCGTGTTAGATTTAGCTCGAATGTATACAAAAAATAGTACCAAAGAAAATGTAAATTTCATTTTTGCATTGTTTGCTGGTGAAGAAGATGGCTTAATCGGTTCGAAGCACATGGCAGAAACTGTAAAAACACTTTATCCAAATGTAATTACTATGATTAACATGGATATGATTGGACGATTAGATGATAAGAAAAGTCTTATTGTTGGTGGAACCGGTACCTCTCCTATTTTTTCAGAATTAATTCAACGTAACAAACCTGCGGGATTTGGAGTTACAGAAGAAACTGGCGGAATTGGACCATCTGATCATACTTCATTTTACTTAAAAGATATTCCAGTACTGTTTTTATTTACAGGAACGCATGAAGATTATCACAAACCAAGTGATGATGAAGAAAAAATTAATTATTATGGCGTAACTAATATTGTAAATTATGTGTTTAGAATTGCAAATGAATTGGCCGAAAAAGAAAACATAGCATTTACCAAAACCAAAATAAACAGCGAAAAGAAAATGGCAAAATACAAAGTAACACTTGGTATTATGCCAGACTATGCTGAACATGGTGATGGGTTACACGTTGACGGCGTAACGGAAGACCGACCAGCCATTAAAGCCGGAATTAAAGAAGGTGATATCATAACAAAAATTGGCGATTGTGAAGTCAAAGAAGTATATAGTTATATGGAATGTTTAGCCAAAATTAACTCAGGTGAAACGAAAGAAGTTATTTTTATTAGAGACGGAAAAACTAATAAGGTAAACGTAACATTTTAATAAAAACTTATAAATGACAAACGAACAAACCGCCATAAAAGCTACCTATTTTAGTATTATTGGCAATACATGCTTAGCACTTATAAAAGGATTAGCAGGTTTTTTCGGAAATTCTTATGCATTAGTTGCTGATGCCATAGAATCTATAACTGATATTTTTGCTTCGTTTTTGGTTTTATTTGGTATAAAATATTCTAACCGACCTGCAGATGAAAATCATCCTTACGGTCACGGAAGAGCCGAACCTTTAATTACATTTTTGGTTGTTGGATTTTTAATCACTTCGGCTACAATTATTGCTTACAAAAGCATTCAAAATATTAGTACACCGCATGATTTACCAAAATCTTGGACATTACTCGTATTGGCAATAATTATTTGCTGGAAAGAATATTCGTTTCAAATGGTAATAAAAAAAAAGTGTTATTACTAACAGCTCTTCTTTAAAAGCAGATGCCTGGCATCATAGAAGCGACGCCATTACTTCAATAGCCGCTTTTATTGGAATTTCGATAGCTTTAGTTTTAGGAAAGGGTTACGAAGCTGCAGATGATTGGGCGGCTTTATTTGCTTCTTTTTTTATTTTATATAACAGTTATTTGATTTTCCGACCTGCATTGGGTGAAATTATGGACGAACATCGGTATGATGATTTAGTAGAAAATATTCGCATTGAATCATTAAAAGTAGATGGAATAATAGGTACAGAGAAATGTTTTATCAGAAAAGCAGGAATGAAATATCATGTGGACTTACACGCAATTGTGGATGCAAAAATTTCTGTTAAAGAAGGGCATGATTTGGCGCATAAATTAAAAGACACTTTGAGAAGTCAAATTTTAGAACTTGGACATGTTCTAATTCATATTGAACCAAATGAATAATTAATAAAATGAAAAGTAAAATACTAAATTTTCTTCTCATCGTTTTCTCACTTTTTGGCTATTTAGAATGGAGTGGAAATCAGCATATCTTTTTGCTTGAAGCAGAAATTGAAATTTTTTCCAAATTATTTATTAATCCAAAATCGGTTATTCATCCATTTATTATTTTACCTATAATTGCTCAATTTTTATTATTGTTCACCTTGTCCCAAAAAACACCCAGTAAAAAATTAACTTATATTAGTATTTTTGGATTAGGCTTGTTATTAGGGTTTATGCTATTCGTTGGATTAGTAAGTTTAAACTATAAGATTGTAATTTCTACAATTCCATTTGTCTTACTTTCCATACTAACGATACTTCATCATAGAAAACAAAAAGTAAAATAAAAAACCTCCCATTACTGAGAGGTCTTATTTATTTTTAATCGAAATCGTAAACCGTAAATCAAAATTACATATTACGTCTATGTAACTTAGAACTGTATTTACTTGGGTTAAAACTTAATTTAGTCAACATTTAGTCAGCAAAAAATTCTACATAGAAATTATTATAGGTCAAAGATAAAAAAAAAGAGGGTTCCAAATTGGAAACCCTCTCTTAATTGCTGTTTAGTAAATTTCTACTCGATTAAAGAATTTATGTACACATCTGCGAAGTCTGTACCCTGTTCAAAATCTGTATGTTCTAACCATTCGTTGACTATTATTTTAAACCCAATATTATTTAATTCTATTGCTTTATTTAACCAATCACCATATTCGCTTTTATCTGGAAAAGCAATTATATTATAATTAATGATTGGCTTTAGTAGTTCAAAATTAAAACCACTTTTCATACCTGTTGCTAACCAAACTAATTCTGGTTTAAAAAGGCTCATTATTATTGCTGTCTTTTCACTTTCAACAATAGCAATTGTCTTTTTATTTTCTTTGTCAACCAAATGCAATCCAAATAAACACTGTTTTATATTGAAGTCCTTTAATTTTAATAAACTGCGAACGCTACTTATATAGGCTTTACCCTCTTCACTTTTCATTCGTTTACCTGTATTTTGATTGAATAGCATGACTTTGCCATGCCTTACTTTTTGTTCATCATCAATCTGCCAGAATATTGTTGCTCCATCCCAAAATTTAGAAGTTCCAATTAAGTACTTTGAAGCAACTTCTCTAACCTCATCAATCGAAAATATTGTCACCAGAAATTTTAATAAATTGTTGGATTGGTAATTGCTACAACTGTTTTTTACTAGATTGAAATCATGAAAAGATTGCTTTACTTCTTTGACTTCAAAAGAACCGCTAATTATGCCTTTAGGTGTATTGTGATAGCTACAATTAGTTTCTCTATCACAACGACCGTATTCATCGCTTAGATAGCCCTGTGTTTCAATATCACAGTATTTTACTAAAGTTCTTTTTTGACACTTTGGACAAATGAACTTTTTACTGCTTTTGTCTAAATAATATTTATACTGTTTCATGGTATGATTTTGTTCATGATGTTCACGATGTTCATGGTTCTATTCGTGAACATCGTGAACAATTAATTTTACTTTCTTAAATATTTGTTTACAGCACCTAAGGAAATGCCGAGTTCTTCTGAAATTTCTCTTTGAGTTTTACCGTGACTACTCAAAAGTTTTACCTGTTCAATAATACTATCTCTGTCCTGTTCTGTAAAATTTTTGAGATGTTCGCTTTCTGAACTATAATCAATCAGTTCAAACCCTAGAAAACTTTGTTGTTTGGAGATTTCACAAACACAAACGTTTTCAGAATTATAAATATTCTCTGTATTTCTTTGTTTAATTTGCTTTATGTAACGTAAGTTTTTATCCTTTGAGCTTTCTCCAATTGTAAAAGAACTATCACAAAAGTTGATTAACATTTTACTACCAGCTAAATCATTTCTTGTAATTTCTTTTGACAAATCTCTTTTGGGTGTATGTGCTAAAACTAGAATTGACAAACCGTATTTGTTCTTTAACGATTTTAGGTCTTTCATTAATGGTAGTGCATCCTTAGCCGATTCCGTTCCAGTTTTCAGAAATGTTATATTATCTAAAATAATAACCTTTGCATTCGTGTTAATAATTGACTGTTCCAAAGAATACAAAAGGAAATCTTCAAAGGTTTCACCAGCTGGATGCGTTGCATCGCTATTCATTTCAATTCTAATGAAATTTTCATCAAAGCCATAGTGTTCTGAATAGTTAGTTGAGTATCGATTTTCAAATTGTTTATCTGACAATTCGAAATCAAAATATAAAATTGATTGTTTAGGTGCTTCTAGTTTAAACCCTTTTATTTCTTCATTTTTACTTATGCTGTTCCCAATTTGTACTGCTAAGATAGATTTACCCAGATTGGTGTCGGAAAACAAAATACAGACTTCTCCTTCAAACCAAAACTCACCAAATAACATTTTTGGTATTGGTCGGTTCTTTGCTTCTTCAATCCATTCACTTGCTGTTTTAACTGTAAATAAACCTACATTGGATTTATTGTCTGTCAACTGATTAACTTCATTCATAGCTGAGTTGATTACGTTGTTTAAATTTTCTATATTATTGTTCATCTTCTTAGTGATTAATTGGTTTAACTGCTGACAATACTTCTGAACGTTTGTAAAGAATTCGATTACCAATACCATACGATTTTAACCTACCGCTTTTTGTATGTTTCCATAAGCTAGTTAAGTTGAATGACAGTAATCGACATACCTCTTCTCTAGTTATAAAATCATTTTCAAGATGAGGTTCTTGACTACTTGTTTGACTTTGCATTAAGAATTTTAATGCCTCGGCTAATTGTTCAATTGTGATACCGTTTAAAAAAATTTGATTGTTCATATTTACCATGTTTAAGATTATGGTACAAATGAATCTTAGGGATATTTTAGGGATTCCCTAAATCGTTTCACCGCATTAAAAAACAATTTCAATGAATTGATTTTTAACAAAATAGGTGCAATTATTTTTTTGAGATGAATTTGAGAGTAGCTAACATAATTGAAAAATAATTCGGCTTTTTTTTATCAAAAGTGCACTTTTCCCAAAGTTTCACATATTTATAATAAAGACTTCAAAATAACAACAGGGACAACCTCATCCCCTTGACCTTTTTATATCCAATAACTAATGAAAGAAGAATGTATTAAACTAGTAAATGATAGTAATAAGAATAGAACAAACATATACTATCAATTAAACCAATTAACAACGATAACAGGATTAAGCAATAGAATGTTAAAATACAAAATGCTTAAAGTCAAAGAAAAGTATGATGGTATAACTAACTTACTTAAAAAGGAAGGAAGGTGCTGGTTTATTCATGCGAGTATTGTTTCGGAATTTATGCCAATTAACAAACGAAGCACGAAAGAAACCAATGATTGGCTGAGTTTTGTAACATGGAATCCATTCCAAAACTATGATGTTGATTATCATATTGAGCTAATTAAAGAAATAAAACTTGAATTACCAGATAGTACAATAAAATATACGATAGAGCTTGATAGAAGAGGTTACAACCACGTTCACTTTATTTCTGACGCTGACTACTCTAAAACAAAAAAAGTCGTTGATGAGGTTGTAATGAAGTATTTTAAATGGTTTGAAGTAACCTATCAAGTAACGGAAATTAAAAACAAATTCAGAAGTGAAAACTACTTACAGAAAGCTCCTGTTAGAAATGGAGTTTTAAAATGACAAACTAACTAAAAAAACAAAAAATGGAAAATGTAACAGACTTAAAACACAGTCCAAAACTGACAGAATTATTAATAATGTACATCAGTAGAAAGTATGAAGAAAATGCGATTTTTGATGAATGGCATTTGTTCGAAGAGTATAAACTACTTGAACGAAATAACGAATTAAACGAGCTATTCAAAGAAGAGTGTTTAACCAACCGATTGAATGATGAAAACTACACAGGATAAAATACAATTGAAGCAATTGGAATTAAACGTTGAAAACGACCCTTTGAAAAAACAAAATTTGCAGAAGCAACTAAGGAGATTACAACTAGAAAAAGAAATTGAAGAAATAAGGAAACGTATTGAACAACTTAGTTAGTTCTAGTTACCGACCCTGTATATAAAAAGAATTACTTCAAAATCAAGGGACTTAAATAGCCGTTCAAAATTTTAAAAAAAATTCCTGGGGTATTTTTTCAGCTCCTTTTTGTAACACGATGCTCGTGCAAAACTCCATAATAGTTTTAAAAAATGCTTGAATTTTATACTATAAACGACTATTCCTTTTGATGTGTCTGTTTAATGTTTCAAAAAAATGATTAGGCTCGTTCGATCGAACGAGCTTTATCATTTTTATATATTATTAAGCCTTTCTTCAAACACACTTTCTCTGTTTACTTTATTATAGAACGGCATTCCTATAAGTTTATAGCTTTGATTTTGATACAATTCAACGACAGCTTGATTCTCTATATCTTTCAAGAAATCTTCTTTCCATTGGTCTGTATAAAGTAACTGTTCGCCTTTCGGCTCAATAAATAATTGATAGATAACCTCATCCTGTGATTCCTTTTCTGTCATGAATAACACAAAATCGGGTTCTGTTGCCTTACCATCGCTGAACCTGTAAAGTTTGAAAAATCTTTCATTTCTCAACAAGTAAATATCTGAGTACTTCTGTTTCAAATCATCGAGTTGACTTTCGAAGAATTTGACTAAAAACTTCTCTTCGGAAGAACCATAATTTTCGTTAAACGCATACCAGTCGGCATTTTTTAAATCTACATAGAATTTTGAATCTATGTCGTGTCGCATTGTTGGTTTTCCTGTTTCTGCGGTCGGACTAGTGTTTACTGTAAACGATAGCTTTTTGTTTCTGAAATGTTTTCGAACAGGCTCACGATAAAAGGACTTAGTGCCTCGATAATCTCCAAATTTAGTTGATATTTCATCTGCAATTTTATTAGCTACAAACAATACTATATCAAGCTTTTGAGTAGCAGTTAGTTCTTTTGTATCTTTCTCTAAACCCGTAACCTCAACACTTATTCCGCCAAAGTACTTTTCATTTGAAACAAAATCAACCATTGATTTCACAGTCGGAAAATATTTTCGAATATTTTCGAATCTGTAAAAAGGTATTTTGTTTAATCCTTTTAACAAAATTGTTTTGTCCCAAACAAGAAATTTATGTGTATTCATGTAGTTAGCCGCAACTCTATTGGCTCTCATACTAACCTCATCGAATATTGTATTAACCGCTGAACGATTAGTTCTTAAAGCATAGGTAAACCTTTTTACAATATCTGGTTCTTGATATTCAAGAAGCGTTTTTGGATTATTCAACACTTTTTTATTAAGCATTATAAATCCATTCTTGTAGAAGTTGGTTTCTTTGAATTCGTCTTTTAGGTATAAATCAACCTCAACCTTCTCATCTGGAAACAAACCAATTTGTTTTAAAGCTTGGTTTAATTCTGAAATATACTTTGGGTTGTGCGAACAATGATAATGAAGTGTTTCGCAAATTCTCAATGTATTTGTAACATCATCATCATATTTTCTTTTGTCTAAATCTTGGTTTTCGTTTAGTTTAAAAGGAAAATATCTCGCTCCACGACCGATTAATTGTGCTTCTTGAACAGTAGTTTTACCAGGAGCATTACCACTCGCATCACGTGTGTCATATAAACGAACGATGTCGAACAAATTCAAAACATCCCAACCTTCATTTAGTTTGTCTACGGCAAAAACTACCCTATAACCGTTATCAATATCTTCAAGACTGTTGATAGTAATTTGCTTCTCATCTGTATCGTTTTTGGAATTAACAGATATTATTTTGTCTTCTGAAAAATCTTCTTTAAGCTCATCGATTAAGCCTTGAAAAGTAATGTTTAAACTTTCAAAGTATCTCATCGCTTCAATTAGAACTTCGTTATCTAAACCAACTATTTTACTTAATTTCTCTTCGTTTAAATTTTTAATAGCCTCAATGAAAGCTTCTTCCATCACAGCACTTTCAGCAGTAGTTTTGGATTTTAACATAACCACAGGTTTAGCCAAAATACCGTTGGATGCGAATACTTTCTTTTTATATTGACTAATTATTGTCGCAACCAATGCCCGTTGGATTGGTTCAAAATCAATCTGATTCGTTTTAACTTCTTTCGAGTATTTGTCTTCTCTAAATTTTGCTAACGGATAATCATAAAGCAACTTGTTGTTATACTTTGAAGCAATGTTTGGATGCGACAATTCAAGTGTCGCAGTAAATTCCATCATTACATTTTCTGGATTAGAATGGAAAATTCTGGCAACTGTATTTTCCCATGTAACAGAAATTTCTTTCTCTTGAGATGTTAAAGTTTTCTTCGTTAGTGCATTGATATGATGAGCTTCATCAGAAATTAAGACTACTTTTCTGTTTACAAAATCATCGAAAGTTATGCTGTTTTCTTTGGTATTGTTTAATTTGGAATGTAAACCTTGAATCGTAGAAAATAATATACTTATATCTTCTTCATTTGCACTTTCAAAACTATCAACCTCATTAATTAATACATTTACACCATTGATATTAATAACTTCTTTGAAAAGGTATTTTGAGCTTTTTGGATTAAGAAAATTATCTTTGGTTTTACGAATAATAGTATCGGTGTTCACAAAGAAAATGAAGTTTCGATAACCCATATTGTACAATTCAAGAATAGCACCAGCCATTACAAGAGTTTTTCCACTTCCTGTTGCCATGTGAAACAATACTTGTGAGGGTTTTGCTCGTAACTTTGAATTGTTTAAATAATAATCTAATGCTGTAAATGCCTCGGTTTGGTATTCTCGAACATCAAACCTTATGTTATTTTTTATGATTGGTGATAATACAACTTCTAAATCCCCATCCTCAATTTTGGAAGCGATTCTTTTGTCTAAACGTTGATATGTATCTGTTTGATTATATAAAGACATATCAAGTTATTTTTTAGAGTAAAATTGTTTATTTAATAACTTATCCTGTTCACTGACATCAAACGTTTCATCATCAATTTCAGAAAAATTGACATACAATTGATTTTTGTCTAAAATTTCAACTAAATATTGTTTCATTTCTTCGATAGGAGCTGTTTTAAATGCGTCAAGTCTTTCATTGAATGTTTTTTTATCAAATTGATATGATAAAAACGCAGTTTCTTCCATTTGATTCCACAAACTAATCAACACTTCTTTGTTTTCTGCAATTTGTATTTTATCAATGTAGTTTTGATTGTATTGCATTAACTCAGTATAAATAAACGAACCGCCACCTAGCCAATTATAAGCTTTTGAAATACCAGACTTATCACCATTAATTACATTTATCAATCTTTTCACACTATCGTTTTCACCATAATCTAACTGCTCTAAACCAATGTATTTTCTATTCATTTTGTGGGAAACAGCCGCAGTTGTTCCGCTTCCAAGATGAAAATCTAATACATAATCATTCTCATTTGAGCTTAACTCAATAATTCTTCTTATTAATTGTTCTGGTTTTTTTCCTCTCTTTAATTCTACACCGCCCTCATTTGCTAAATCTGCTTTTGGAATTTCAGAATGTGACCAAACCGTTGAAAGTTTATTTTGTTTAACAATACTTTTACCATCAATAACAGCACTATCTTTTAACCAAGCAAATATCTCATTATTGAAATAATAAATAACTGTATTTAATCCTTTGTATTTACCTCTACTAGGTATATATTCTACCGTATAAAGACCACTATCCATGTTGGAAAGAAGGTCTTGTTGAAATGAATTTTCTTTTTGTGGATTTGTTGTTCTAAAAATATTACTGAAATTACTGTGAAATAATTCTTTTATTTCTAGTTCCCTTTTTTCATAATTTTTTAAAGAGATTGAACTTATTTCGTAGTCAAAATGCTTAAATATTTTTACAGGTTCATTATTTGACTTTGAATTAAATTCATTAATTATTTCTTTAGAACCTTGACTTACAAGTACTTTATTGTATCTTTTCATCACTTCATAATCCAAAGGAACACTTTTCAAAACATCATTAAAAAATATTTTAGATTTGTTTTTCGCATAAACTAAAATAAATTCCGAAGTATCAACAAAAAAACCACCTTGACCAATACCAGCAGTACCAGACCTTTCGTAAGTAATTGTATTTATAAAGTTACTACGATTGAATATTTCATCAAGTAAAATTTTTAAATAAGCCTCTTCACCATCATCACAACTCACATATATACTTCCATCTTCTGATAATAATTTATGTGCTAGTGACAATCTATTTTTCATAAATGTTAACCAAGTAGAATGGTTAAAATTATCATTGTAATTAAAACCATCATTACCTGTATTATAAGGTGGGTCAATATAAATTAATTTAATTTTTCCTCTATGTGTTTTCAAAAGTGATGCTAGAGCTAAAAGATTGTTTCCTTTAATTATTAGGTTTTCATCACCCTTTATTTCAGTAACATCACTTTCTCCGTCTTTATCATACTTTTTAAAATTAGTTAGTGTTTTAACATCCAACAATCTATCTACACTATCTGGTGCTAAAGTTTCATTCCAAAAAATTTCATTTCTTTTTTGGTCTTCTTTAGTTTGTCCACCCTCTAAAACACAATCTTTATGAGGCCAGGCCAATACTACATCATTTGAAGATGAAATAAAATTATCCGAATCATCGTCATTGGTAATCAAACCGATTTTGTTTTTAAATGATGTATAACTATCTGGTAGAAAGGATTTGTTATTTACAAAACGTTGAAACTTGATTTTATCAAATACAAGAACATTCTCCACTTCTTGAAAGAAATGTTTTTTAAATGTTTCGTTTTTTACTAATAAAGTAATTAGCTGAGGTTCAACTTTTAAAGCTAACTCAACTATTTTGTTTTTATTTAAATGACCGTCAATTACGAGATTATCCTCAAGTTTGAGCAATTCAACTAGTTCGTTTTGTAAATTTTGCATTCTATCTATTATCGTCTAGGTTAATATTGGGGTAAATGTAAGAATTACAAAAATCAAAAGCAACGATTAAGTCGCTAATCGAAACCAAAGTAAAAAAGTTTCACTTCTAATAATAGTGAAACTTTTTATTTTAGCTAAAGCACTGTAAATAAAGGCATTACGTGTTTTCTAGCGTTTTGAAAGATTTAAAAGTTTCACTTTTATACAAAATAGTTTGTTAGTGAAACAATTATAACTTATCTTTACATCAAATAAAAAACGATACGCCATGAGCTTAAAAAATTCTGTAACAACTAGTGACTACTTAAATTTTGATGCAACATTAAACAAAGCAATGAAAATAATCAAAACTGATAAAAACTATAAATTAGGGTTCTTAATTGTTTTTGGTATCAATACAGGTTTAAGAATATCTGACATACTTACTTTAAAAGTAGAAGACCTTAACGATGATTCAATTTCGTTGGTAGAATCAAAAACAAATAAAAAAAGAGTTATCAAACTGAACGATAATGTAAAAACAGCTTTCAATCTACTAAAAGAAAGAAATCCAAATATTGAAGGATTTGTATTTACATCCAATCAAAACACTGTTTTTAGTAAGCAATACGTAAATCGAAAATTGAAAGAATTGTTTGGTTCTAAGTCGTTGGCGGTATCAACGCATAGTCTTAGAAAAACGTTTGGTCGTCAAGTTTGGTCTAACAACAATGAAACTGACAAAGCTCTGCTTTACCTTAGCGAACTTTTCAATCACTCATCACCAGCTATAACAAAAAGATACTTAGGTATTAGACAGGAAGAGCTAGATGATATTTACATGAGTTTGTAAATATCATTCCTTGCTTCTTTTTTTAATTTCGTAACCTAAACTCATCAACTTGTTCTCAACAGACATTACTGTCTTTTTTGAATTCAACGGATAGTTTTTATTGTAGTAATCCTTGTTTATTAAAGGGTTTATTATAGGTTGAAGCGAAGTTGGTTTAGCTCCTGTAATAGCACTAAATACATTTGCAACACTGTTAGCTGAGGTGCTGAACGGTCTTTGACCTCTTAAAAATTCTATTATACCAAGTCTTTCTAAGTAAATAACCTTCTCTATTAATGAGGTATCACTTAAATCTATAAGCTCATCCCAATCAGACTTACCATCATCCTCTCCTCCAAGATGTGAGTAAAAATCAAGTTCTTTTGGTAATTCCTCAACAAATTGCTTATAATTCAAGTTGTTTTTATGTCTTGAATTTTTTGGTAAATCACTTAGCTTTCTATGAATTAAGTCGTCAAGCTGTTCTACAAAAGCAAGCACGGTGTCTTTTACAAACTCTAGCGATGGAGCATTATAATCTTGTAAATGAGCTACAATATATTGATATATATTACTCCTATATGATTTGTACTTATCATAATCAATTTCCAATGTATTTTCTTCTATTTGAATTTGCGTTTTAGTTTTTAACGCTAATAAATATAAGGTATATTCTTCTTTCAAATCAAATAATAAATCTAAATCTAAATTATTTGTAACATCATAAATAAACCTTATTCTTTCAAATTGAGTATAACTACTTTCTTCTTTAAAAAACTTAATTAGTTTTGAATCGCTCATTGTTTTGGTGTTATTTTATTAAAATAATCAATCATTTGAAAAGCATTTTCATTGGATGCTTTACCAATATATCTAAGAAACATTTCTTCTGTACTGTGTCCTGTCGCACTCATTAAGAACGGTGTCGGTATTTTAGAGTAAAAATTAGTAGCAAATGAACGTCTGCAAACATGAGAGCTAATTACTTGCCACTTCTCATAAACACCAACAGTCAAAATTCTCGTATTGTTAATACGCATTTTACCTTTAACCAAAGTATTAATTTTAGCCTCTTTACAAATCTCTTTACAATATTTATTAAAATGCTCTAAACTAATTTTATAAGGAAATCCACTTTCAATAATTTCAACTGCATCTGGAAACAACCCTATCGACATTAGCTTTCCAGTTTTTTTTTGCTTTAACTCAATTACTTTAACTCCTTTATATTCTTTAATATTATTCTCTGTAAGATTTAGCAAGTCACCAGCTCTCTGTCCGACCAAACAACCAAACAATAACCACTTTCTAGCATTAATTAAAGCTTCACGTGTTAATTCTGTATTTTTGATAAGTAATTGTTCTTCTTCTGTTAGAATGATTATCTCATCTGGCTCTTTTGTTTTTTTAATTGCTTTTATCTGACTGAAATCAGAATGAGTTGGGATTCCGCTTAGTGAAACCTTATTAACTACCGATATTAACAAAGACAAATAAGTGCCGATATAATTAGTAGAATAACCTTTTTGCAAAAAATGACTTTTAAAAGTGTCGATAAAATTCATATTGATATTTCGAATTAATATCGATTTACCTCTCAAACACTCATTCTCATATTTAATGAAAAACTTTTTGAAGTTATCTAAATTTTTAATTGAACCGCTTGTTAACTTATCACCTTTAGCAATGTAATAATCAATAGCATTGGTTAATACATCTAGGTCAATAACAACGATTTTATTATTAAATAAGTCTATCTGGTATTGCAACCAATCACCATCAACCTCATCACCTGTGCTAATAGCTTTATTATAAGCTTCATTAATGAAAATAGCTAACTTATCTAATTTAAATTTTAGAGCTTTTAATTCATCGGTTTTTTGTAATGGTTGAGCTTTGTCTACACTCCAATTTTTAGAATTAATAACAAACCCTGTCTTTCTTTTCCAGACAGAAGCTCTTCCGACCGAGTACCGAAGATATATGTTTGAGTTTTCCTTATCACTTTGAAGCAAGTACTTTATTGTTGCCATATTACTGTTTTATAAACAAGTCAAATGTAAACAAAAAAAGTATTCTAGTCAACATTTAGTTAACCAAAGGTGAATTTGATTAAATTTAGATGAATTCGGATGAATGCTAAAACATTGTAAAACATACATTTAAGTATTTATACATTCATCCAAATTCAATTTTCTACATATTACGTCGATATTGTCCCCCAACCTCAAACAACGCACTGGTAATTTGAC
>NZ_JBBALR010000008.1:0-139261 GCF_040402895.1 Flavobacterium sp. | reverse complement strand
GAAACGACACAACCAATTCTTGCACCACACATACTAAATCTTTTCGAAACCGAATCGATCATAATGGCGTGTTGCTCTAATCCTGGTACATTTAAAACCGAATAATGTTTTAATCCATCGTAAGTAAATTCTCTGTATACTTCATCTGCAATTAAAAATAAATCGTGTTTTTTTACAATTTCAGCCAATTTGTTAATTTCCGCTTCAGAGTATAAATATCCTGTTGGATTTCCAGGATTACAAATCATTATAGCTTTTGTTTTTGGAGTAATTAATTTTTCAAACGCTTCCATAGGTGGTAACGCAAAACCAGTTTCAATTCCTGAAATTACAGGAATTACTTTTACACCACTTGCTGTTGCAAAACCGTTATAATTGGCATAAAATGGTTCAGGAATAATTACTTCATCGCCATTGTCTAACGTAGAACCTAAAGCAAACATAAGCGCTTCAGAGCCACCTGTGGTAATGATAATATCTTGGGTATCAACAGGCAAACCTTGGTTTTTATAATACGCAGCAAGTTTGTTTCTATAGCTTTCAAATCCAGCACTGTGACTGTATTCTAAAACTTTGATGTCAAAATCTTTAACAGCTTGTAAAGCCACTTCTGGCGTTTTAATATCGGGTTGACCAATGTTTAAATGGTACACTTTTGTCCCTCTTTTTTTGGCTCCTTCTGCGTAAGGTACTAATTTTCTGATTGGCGATTCAGGCATTTGAATCCCTTTGTTTGATATTTTTGGCATAACTAAATTTTTTGCTATGCAAAAGTGCAAAAAAAATAGGATTCGATAACGAAATTTTGCTAAAAAATTACAACTTAAATGAATTCGTTTTTTTGAATTATATTTTATGTGTTAATTCGTTTTCTGTTAGGAAGTAATAATAAAAAAACCTAACCTCTAATAATTAAGAAGTTAGGGTTTTTATCGTAGCGAAAACGGGAGTTGAACCCGTGACCTCAGGGTTATGAATCCTGCGCTCTAACCAACTGAGCTATCTCGCCATTAAATTTTTTTGCATTTCTCAATGCGGGTGCAAATATATAAATAATTACTTTCTTTGCAAATAATAAATTGAAATTTTATAATTAAAAATTTGTTGTAAAAAATAATGTAAAATATAGTTGCGGTATCATTTTTTTTTATATTTTGCTAAAAATTTATAGATTCAATTATGAAGCCAAAAGTTAAGTACGAACTAGAGTTTCCAATACACTCGTCACCGCAATTATTATATCAATATATCATAACACCATCAGGTTTATCAGAATGGTTTTCTGACAATGTAAATTCGCGTGGTGAATACTATACTTTTATTTGGGATGACTCGCAAGAAAATGCCAAATTGGTTTCAAAAAAAACGGGGGAGAAGGTAAAATTCAAATGGTTAGATGAAGATGGAAAAGATACAGAGTATTATTTTGAATTGAAAATTCAAGTAGATGAAATTACAAATGATGTCTCTTTAATTGTTGTCGATTTTTCTGAAGAAGACGAATTACCTGAAAATCAATTATTGTGGGAAAGTTTGGTCTCCGATTTAAAACACGTAATTGGTTCGGTTTAATTTTAATAAATAAGTATATTTGCTCCCGCTATAAAAGGCGGGATTTTTTTATGATTAATTATAACGGAAGCATTCAAGATACTAGTAATTTTAGTATTGAAAATAATAGAGGATTTCTTTTTGGTGATGCCATTTTTGAAACCATTAAAGTTAATGGAACTAAAATATTGTTTTTAGAAGAACATTATTTGCGTTTAATGGCTTCGATGCGAATTTGTAGAATGGAAATTCCAATGAATTTCACAATGGAATTTATGGAAGAAGAAATTTTAAAACTAATTGCATTACAGACAAATAGAGTTAGTAATAGAATTCGTTTTTCTGTTTTTAGAAACGCGGAAGGATTTTATAATCCTGCTTCAAACGATGTGCAATTTATTATTACGTGTTCTGAATTGGTATCTGATACTTACGTTTTTTCTTCAACTAGTTATGAGGTGGAATTGTTTAAAGATTTTCATGTTTCCAAACATGTATTGGCTACATTAAAAACCAATAATAAAATGATTAATGTAGTGGCTAGTATTTTTGCAAATGAAAATAATTTTCAAAATTGTTTGTTAATTAATGAAGATAAAAATGTTGTAGAGGCTACAAATGGTAATGTTTTTATGAAAATGGGCAATCAAATAATTACGCCACCCACTTCAGATGGTTGTTTAAACGGAATAATGCGAAAACAAATTATAGCAATTGTAAATAAAATGGGTACTATTGAAATAATTGAAAAAAGCATTTCACCTTTTGATTTGCAAAAAGCAGATGAATTATTTATTTCAAATGTAATTATTGGTATTCAACCAATTACAAAATACAGAAAAAAGGAATTTACTTCTGAAGTGGCTAAAGAAATTACAAATATTTTAAACGCAGCAATTAATTAAGCGTAGGATTTTCTGGCGAATTAGAAAAGTATATATATTCGCCACCGATTTCATTTAGTTTTTCTTTCCAAAAATTTTGGCTGTTTTTACTGATAATTATGTTTTGCAATTCATTTTCCACAATAATCCAAGAAGTATCATTTAATTCTTCTTCTAATTGATTGGTTTCCCAGCCGCTATACCCCAAGAAAAAACGAATGTTTTCTTTTGATAATTTCCCAGTATTAATTAGTTCTTTTGTGGTTTCAAAATTTCCACCCCAAAATAAACCATATGCTATTTCAATACTATCAGGAATTAATTCAGGTACGTTATGTAAAAAATATAAGTTATCTTGTTCTACTGGTCCTCCGTTATATATCATAAAATGGGCATCTATGTCAGGAATCAAATCATTTATGGAATAGGAGAGTGGTTTATTAAGTATAAAGCCCACACTACCATCTTGTGTGTGCTCCGTTAGCAAAATGACAGATCTATTAAAAGACATATCGTTTACGGTTGTTGGTTCTGCAACGAGTAAACAACCTTTTTTAAGTAACAAAGAAGTCATAAGCCAATTAATTTAAATTGAAATTAAGAAAAATTATTTAATTGAACAAATAATCCAGTTTAATATTACATTACTAAATGTATATAAATTTGTGAAATAAAAAAAACCTCTTAGAAACTAAGAGGTTTTTAAATAAATAAAAAATATTTATTATTTGTTTACTGAACCATCTAAGTCAGCACCTGCTTTGAATTTTACTACATTTTTAGCAGCAATTTTGATAGTTTTTCCAGTTTGAGGATTTCTTCCATCTCTAGCCGCTCTTTTAGAGATTGACCATGATCCGAAACCTACTAAAGAAACTCTTCCACCTTTTTGTAATGTACCTTCTACACTTCCTAAAAATGATTCTAAAGCTAATTTAGCTGCTGCTTTAGTAATTCCAGCTGCTGCAGCCATTGCATCGATTAATTCTGATTTGTTCATAATTGTTAGTTTTAAAATTGATTATACATAATATTGTTTACAAATTTAAATGTATCATTGAACTACACAAGCATTTCAAGTTATTTTCGTTAAAAATGTTAATAAATTATGACAAATGTTAATAAAGTGGCTAATTTCAGTCTGTTTTTACTGCAAAAACTTAAATAACATAGGCGTTCGCACTCATCGAAGTACCATTTAAAAGCTCATGAGTTTGCATTTTCTTTTTGCCTGGAAATTGTAAACTAGCAATTTTTATGAAACCATTGGATACTGCAATTTTCATTTCTTTTTTTCCAATACAAATTTGGCCTATTTTATGAGTGTGAACTTCTTCAATAAAAGTAGTGTCGTAAATTTTAACATTCCATTCGTTATCTCCATCTTTAATATAAGTCCAGGCAGCAGGATAAGGACATAACCCTCTAATTTGATTGTAAATTTCATTTCCAGGTTTCGTCCAGTCAATTTTACAATTGTCTTTATTTAATTTATAGGCCGTTTTTAATTCGGTATTTTCGGTTTGAATGGTGGTTTCCACTTTTCCATTTTGTATTAAATGCAACGTCTCTATTACAGTATCGCATCCTAAATGCATTAATTTGTCGTGAAGCTGACCTACGTTTTCATTTTTATCAATAGCTACTTTGTGACTTAAAATCATAGCACCCGTATCAATTTTATCATCAATAAAAAAAGTGGTTACACCGGTTTCAGTTTCTCCATTAATAATTGCCCAATTTATAGGTGCCGCACCTCTATAATTAGGTAACAAAGAAGCGTGTAGATTAAATGTACCATATTTTGGCATTTTCCAAACTACCTCCGGCAACATTCTAAACGCTACAACGATTTGTAAATTGGCACTATAGCTGGCTAATTCTTTTAAAAAATCTTCACTTTTTAGATTTGTAGGTTGTAAAACAGGAATGTTTTTTTCTACAGCATAGGTTTTTACCGCACTAACTGAAACTTTCTGACCACGTCCGGCAGGTTTATCAGGTGCTGTAATTACTGCTGCAATTTCAAACTCACTGTTATATATCGTATCAAGAATACCAACAGCGAAGTCGGGTGTTCCCATAAATATGATTCTTAATTTCTCCATTGATAGTATGTCGCTATGATATTATTTTTTTACTTAAGTTGGTATTTATTATAAGAATTTAAATAAATAGCATCATTTTCTAATAAGTTCTGCAGGGCAAAGATAATTTCTTCTGTTGAAAAAGTGAGTACATTTTCCATTTCATTTGAAGATAATGGTGCTTTTTCTAATTCACTTTTAATGCTTTCTGAAACAGATTTAGGTTTTGCTTTATCTTTAGAAATACAATACGAACAAATGCCACAGTTTTTAGTATTCTCTTCTCCAAAATACTTGGAAATTAAAACCGACTTACAAGTGGTTTTATCTGTCACAAAATGAAGCATTTGTTTGTGTTGCTCTATTTTAATCTGATTTTGATTTTCTAAAAGTTTAACCACACGATTAATGGTGTAACTGTCTTCGCGTGGTTCATTATATAGAATAGAAATATCATTGCTTTGAAGTTTCAATTCTATTATTTCTTGTGCATGTAATTTATTTAAAACCGCAATTACTTGTTCTTCTGTTTTTCCAGATTTAGTAGCTATAAGTGCTGTATTTATACTTGTAACTTGTTCAAATATACCGGTGTAATTTCGTAAAATGGTTTCTATAATTTCTGCCTCTTTAGTATTTAAACTGCAATATCTAATAACTTCTCGACTTTCAATTATAAATTTCAAATTGGCTTTATTGCTAATTAAATTATTTAGTGTAATAATGCCTTGTCGGTCTAAAAACTGCAGACAAGCATAGGTTTTAGTAACAGGCAAATTAAATTTAGCACAAAACAAATTTAAGTTGAGATAAAAAAGTTCTTGAAACCCTTCGCCATAAGCTATTTGAAACTGATTGTTTAGGTTTTTATACACCAAATGCAGAAATTCTTTGTTGGGTAAATTACCAGCAAACTGTTGTAATACATTTTCCGATTGCACTTCATGAGTAAGTAATAAGGCATAGGATTTTTCGCCATTTCTTCCCGCTCTACCAGCTTCTTGATAGTAATTTTCAATATTATCAGGAATTTGTAAATGCACTACTGTTTTAACATTTGGTTTGTCAATTCCCATACCAAACGCATTTGTGGCGACTATAATTTTGGCTTTTTCATCCAACCAAAGGTGCCTATTTTTATCCTTTTCTTTAGTAGATAATCCACCATGATAATAGGTTGCAGTAAAACCAAAATCTGTAAGTACTTTGCTGATTTCTATACAAGATTTTCTGTTTTTTACATATACGATTGAGGGTTCAGGATTCTTTAAATAGATTTGTTTTAGTTTTCCTATTTTGTCTTCGGTTTTTATTATATGATATCCTAAATTCTCTCGTGAAAAAGAATTTTTAAAAACAACTGGATTTTTTAATTGTAAAAGGGTACAAATATCTTCTTGAACTCTAGGCGTGGCTGAAGCGGTTAAAGCAATAAACGGTACTGAAAAGTAGTCTTTTAAAGTGGCTATTTTTAAGTAAGCAGGTCTAAAATCTTGTCCCCATTGGCTAATACAATGTGCTTCGTCAATGGCAACTAAATTTATATTTAAATTTTTAATTCGTTCTAAAACCCAGTCTTGTTGTAATCGTTCAGGCGATAGATATAGAAATTTATAATCGCCAAATGCACAATTGTCAAATAAATTATTCGTTTCCTCAAAAGAAATGCCACCAGTTAGTGCAATGGCTTTTATGTTTTTGCTTTTTAAATTTTCAACCTGATCTTTCATTAAAGCTACAAGCGGCGAAATGACTAAACAAATTCCTGGTTTTAGTAGAGCAGGAATTTGAAAACATATTGATTTTCCACCACCTGTTGGTAACAAGGCAAACGTGTCTTTACCGAGCAAAACAGTAGTGATAATTTCTTCTTGAGTGGGTCTAAAAGCAGTATGATTCCAGTGTGCTTTTAATACATCTAACGGTTGATTCATTAGATTGAATTAGGAATTTAAATGATTAATGATAAATTGAAATCGTTCTGCTACAGAAGTTTTTGGTACTTCGTGTAAATCATATCCAAATTTTGTATAGGTTTCTACCAAATAGGTATGAATTTTAGTTGCTTCCTCGAAGCTTTCATAACGTTCAGCATCGCTGGTGTAAATTTCTTCCCAAGGCGGTAACAAAAAAACGTTGTCGTATTTATAGGTTTCGCAAGCGGCAATAAATGCTTCAGGATACGTGTCGCCAATAAAATCCATATACGCCAGCACATCAGGAATGCCTCTATCAATAAAAACAGTTTTTTCTTCTGTAGTTGCCTTTTCAAATTGCTTAATTCTTCCTTCTAAAAGGCGTTCGCTAAACAACATCGGATTTTCTAAAAACAAATAATCAACACCTTCTTCTCTGGCTTTTAAAATAACTTCTCTAGAAATTTCAGGATAACAAATGTGTCCTTCGGCTTCTAGGTGATTAATTAAAGTTGTTTTTCCAGAACTAGGACCACCAGTTAGGAGTATAATTTTCTTATTCATTTTACGGCATTAAAAATCAAATGTACTATCATTTTTTTTATTTTGAAAATCTTAATTATTTAAATTTTCAAATCAAACATTATAAATGTATATTTGTTGTTTTATTATATTAAATTAAAATGAATAAAGAAACCGAAGATTTTTACATTAGACTTAAATCGGAATTAGAAGAATCAACTACCTGGCCAGCGGTGTATTTATACAAATTTATTGTACCAACTAATGCTACAAATGTGAATACTGTTGAAAATGCCTTTAATAATATGGGCGCAGTAATAAAAACACACGCTTCTAAAACAGGAAAATACACCAGTATTTCAATTAATGTTACGATGCAAAACGCAGATAAAGTAATTGAAAAATACCAAGAATTAGCAACTATAGAAGGAATTATTTCATTATAAATATGGCATACAACAACGAAGAAGCAATAAATTATTTAGAATATAATTCGCAACGGGAACATTTAATTATTCCTGAATACGGAAGATATGTACAAAAATTAATAAACCAAATTACCGCTATCGAAGATAGAGAAAAGCGAAACAAAGGTGCGCGTTATGTAATTTCGGTATTGGGAAATTTGAATCCACATTTACGTGATGTGCCAGATTTTCAGCACAAACTTTGGGATCAATTGTTTATCATGTCTGATTTTAAATTAGATATCGATTCACCATTTCCAATTCCTACAAGAGATGTAGTGCAATTGAAACCAGAACGTTTATCGTATCCTCAAAATTTTCCAAAATACAGTTTTTACGGAAACAACATCAAATATATGATTGATGTAGCACGTAAATGGGAGGAAGGCGAATTAAAAAACGCTTTAATTATTGTGATTGCCAATCATATGAAAAAATGTTTTTTAAGCTGGAATAAAGATACGGTTACAGATGAAGTCATTTTTAATCATTTATTAGAATTGTCAAATGGGGAATTAAACTTAACGGCAATGAAAGAAGAACTTTCTACGTCGCAAAATTTAATGAAGGTCAATAAAAAACAGTCGAATAAGACTCAGTTTTTTACTAAGAATGAGACGGCTACAAACAACAGAAATCAAAACCGACCGCCAGCAAACCAAAACAGACCGCAACAAAAAAACAATAGAAATCAGAACACATCTAATGCAAAACCGAATTCGCCAGATAATACAAAAGCCAATTTAAATAATCCAAATTATAAAGGCGGTAAAAATTTTAAACCAAAAAATAATCCTAATAATATAGTATAAATGGGAACATTCAAAATTGAAGGCGGAACGCCCTTAAAAGGAAATGTGCAACCACAAGGTGCAAAAAACGAAGCATTACAGGTTTTATGTCCTGTTTTGTTAACCTCAGAAAAAGTTAGAGTTACTAACATTCCTGATATTATTGATGTAAATAAACTAATTACTTTATTGGGTAACTTAGGTGTTAAAATTCAGAAAAACGGACCTGGTGATTATACGTTTCAAGCAGACGATGTAAATGTTGGGTATTTAGAAACGGAGGCATTCAAAAAAGAAGGTGGAAGTTTACGTGGATCTATTATGATTGTTGGCCCTTTATTAGCTCGTTTTGGAAGAGGATTTATACCAAAACCAGGTGGTGACAAAATTGGAAGACGTCGTTTAGACACCCATTTTGAAGGATTTATTAATTTAGGTGCAAAATTTAGATACAATAGAGAAGACCATTTTTATGGCGTAGAAAATGAAGGCCGATTAAAAGGTGCGTATATGTTATTAGACGAAGCATCTGTTACAGGAACGGCTAATATTGTAATGGCAGCAGTTTTGGCTGAAGGAATTACAACTATTTACAACGCAGCGTGCGAACCGTATTTGCAACAGTTATGTAAAATGTTAAACGCAATGGGAGCCAAGATCACAGGTATTGGTTCTAATTTATTAACTATTGAAGGTGTGGAATCTTTAGGTGGTTGTGAACACAAAATTTTACCCGATATGATTGAAATTGGTTCTTGGATTGGTTTAGCGGCGATGACAAGAAGTGAGATTACGATTAAAGACGTAAGCTGGGAAAACTTAGGACAAATTCCGAACGTATTTAGAAAACTTGGCATTACGTTAGAACAAAAAGGAGACGATATTTATATTCCTGCTCACAAAGATGGATATGAAATTAAAACCGATATTGACGGTTCTATTTTAACGGTTTCTGATGCCCCTTGGCCAGGTTTTACACCTGATTTACTAAGTATTATTTTAGTAGTAGCCACACAAGCAAAAGGAGACGTTTTAATTCATCAAAAAATGTTTGAAAGCCGTTTGTTCTTTGTGGATAAATTAATAGATATGGGTGCAAAAATTATGTTATGTGATCCACACAGAGCAGTAGTAATGGGTCATAATTTTCAATCGCAATTAAAAGCTACTGTAATGAGTTCTCCGGATATTAGAGCGGGTATTTCGTTATTAATTGCAGCACTTTCTGCAAAAGGAACCAGTACCATCCAAAATATCGAACAAATTGATAGAGGGTACGAACGAATAGACGAACGATTAAGAGCGCTTGGCGCGAATATCGTAAGAGTATAAATTAAAAAAGCGACAGAGATGTCGCTTTTTTTATTGTTTTTTAGAGGTTTTGTTAGGAGTTTGTTCGGGAACGCTACTATAAAAGGGAACTTTACAGCCGATTTACCGAACAACTACCGAAGGAATACCGAAGAAAACTATGGTAAATTATGTATTTTTTATGAGAAAGGATTGAGAATATGATATTTTAACAAAATCAGACTTATCTATCCAATTTTGGATGTATATTTCTGATAAACGTCAGTCATATCTAAACCAAATATAATAATTTATTTTAATCTTCTTTAAAAAAAGGTTACTCAATAACCAATTCTTTCAATTGTTCGCGGTATTTTTCTAAAATATCCGCTTTGGAGATAAAACCTATAAATACTTTATTTTGTACCACGGGCAAAATACTTTGCTGTGTGGTTTCAAATGTATTCATTATGGTTTCTATGGTGTCCTCAAAATCAATAACATCTTTATCTTTTACGGGTTGCATTACTTCTGTAATGGAGGTAAATTTTACTTTAAACGCAGAAAATATAATCGGACGGATATCATCCAAATAAATTAAACCTATTAGTTTGTTGTCGTCATTTAAAACAGGAAAAATAACATCGTCGGTACTCGCTATCTTCTCAATTAATGATTCTAAAGTTTTAGATTGGGTAATGGCATTAAAATTATTGTTAATCAATCGTTTAACATCAATAGATTGTAATATGTTTTTGTCTTTATCATCTGTAAAAACTTCGCCTTTGTCCGCTAAATTTTTTATGTCAAATGAATACGGTTCAAAGTGTTTTGAAATGGCAAAACTAATAGAAGAAACCAACATTAAGGGTACCATTAAACTATAGCCACCCGTAATTTCAGCAATTAAGAAAATAGCAGTTAAAGGGGAATGAAACAAACCACTTAATACACCAGACATTCCCACCAAAGTAAAATTACTAATCGGCAAATTCGTAATCTTTAGCATATTAAAAAAGTATGCGGTAGAAAACCCTAAATACGAACCCACAAACAAAGAAGGGGCGAAGTTACCACCATTTCCACCAGCACCTAATGTAATTCCTGTCGCAAAAACTTTAAACAATAGGGTTAAGGTAATGAAACCAAAAATAATCCATTTGTTCGCTTCAAATTTTTCTAAAAGAGTATTTTCTAATAGTTTTTCTGGTTGGTTGGCAGCTAAAAGCTTAATTCCTTCATATCCTTCACCAAATAAACTGGGGAAAATAAAAATTAGTATGCCTAATATAAGAGCACCAAAAAGCGCTTTTCTATAGCTATTTTTACTTCGTGTAGCGAAAAAATGTTCCACTTTTCTAAAGTTTCTGGCATAATGAATGGAAACAAACCCAGACAAAATTCCTAAAATAATATAAAACGGAATGTTCTTAGAATCAAACTCTTGTATCGATTTAAAACTAAATAAAGCATCTTCATTTAATAATAACATCGAAACGATAGAACCAGTTGCGGCACTGATTATTAAGGGCGTAAAAGCAGTAATACTTATTTCTGTTAAAACTACTTCGATAGCAAACAATACTCCTGCAATAGGTGCATTAAAGGCAGCAGCTATTCCGGCAGCGACACCACAAGCCAAAAGTAAGGTTCTGTCTTTGTAACTTAAACGGTATTTTAACGCATAATTACTACCAAAAGCCGCTCCAGTAATCGTAATTGGCGACTCTAATCCAGCACTTCCGCCCATACCCACGGTTAACGAACTCGTAATTATTTGTGCATACATTTGTTTGTCTGGCAATACGCTGCGCTTTTTGGCAACCGCATACATAATTTGAGACGTGCCTTTTTGTATGTTTCCGTTTAAGAAATTTTTTATTACAAAAACCGTTAGTAAAATACCAATAATAGGCAAGGTGCTTTTACTGTAAGGCAAATGCAGTTTTGTATTTAAATATTGTGAAAATAAAAAGACATTGTGCGCAAACGTTTTTAGAACAATTACTGCCAAAGCAGCTGATAATCCAACTAAAACACTTGAGATATACAAAAACTGACGCGGCTCTAAAACCGACTTCAGTTTAGAAAAATAGTTTTCAAAAAAATGCGCTATTTTTTGTATTCGTTTTAACACAAGGATTTTTTTAAGAATGGCTAAAATACGCTATTTTTTTAAAAGATAAAATGTTTTGGGTACACAGATTTGATAGATTTAATAGATACTATTTTCCAAAAAATCTATTTAAGTGTTGTAATGAAATTCATTTTTAAGTTTGTACAATTCTAATTTACTTTGCTGTTGTAATGCTGTAAAAAACGCTAAAAATTCTTGTTCCATTTCCGCATAAAATTCCTTTACTTCATTTATGGCAGCTGGCATATTTACTCGGTTTTTGGTACGGTAATCCATTTGAAATAAAATCAATTCCAATCCTTCTAACGATTTGTAGCAAACTAACCAATTGGTTTTTATCATATATGGTAATAGATTTTGCGTTTTAGGCGCTATGATATCGTAATTACTTTGTAATAAATTATAAAAATCATCCGCATATTTTTCTAAAACGATATTTGAAAAAAACGACCAGTTTTTAGCTAAGAAATGATCATAAATAATATCCATAATTACACCTGAATAATGTCCGAATTTCTCGTGCAATCGATGTTTGCTTTTGCGATATATTTCGTGAGCATCGGTAAACGTATCAATAAAACGGTGTAATTTTATTCCAATTTGCATCCCAACTGGGTACTGCTCATAGTGTTTTCCTTTCACGGCATCGGCCATAAAATTGCCAATTTTAATGAAATCGTCTTCATTGGAAAGGAATATATGTGCTAGATAGTTCAAGTTTGTGGTTGAGATGTTTATTTGGTTATTCGTTTGTATGGAAATAGTATTTTTAAACACAGATTTTGGAAATTTATATAATTTTTTAAATCTGTGTTACAAAAAATGTTTGTTGCTATTTCTTTCGTAAATATATAAAATACTTTGCATGTTTTATTGCTATCTTATGGTTAACATTTATATTTGTACTTTATTTGGGGTTTACTTCTAAACTAATAAACCTTTAAACTTTTAAACCTAAAACAATGACATTAATAAAATCTATATCAGGAATTCGAGGCACTATTGGTGGTAAAGTAGGCGATAACTTAACGCCTGTAGATGCGGTAAAATTTGCATCAGCTTATGGTACTTTTTTGAAAAATAATTCAACAGTTACCGATAGAAAACTAAAAATTGTAATTGGTCGTGATGCGCGTATTTCAGGACCTATGATACATAATTTAGTCCAAAACACGCTTTTAGGTTTGGGAATTGATGTTATCGATTTAGGACTTTCTACTACGCCAACCGTTGAAATTGCAGTACCCATGGAACAAGCAGATGGTGGTATTATACTAACGGCTTCTCACAATCCGAAACAATGGAATGCTTTAAAATTATTAAACGCAAAAGGCGAATTTTTAAGTGGGGCAGATGGTGCTAAAATATTAGAAATTGCCGATGCAGAAGCGTTTGATTTTGTAGATGTTGATAGTTTAGGAGAAGTTACAAGTAACGATTCTTATATGGACATTCACATTGATGAAGTATTGGAATTACCTTTAGTAGATGCCGATTTGGTGAAAACTAAAAAATTTAAAGTTGTAGTTGATGGTGTAAATTCTTCGGGAGGAATTGTAATTCCTAATTTATTAGAACAAATGGGCGTGGAAGTGGTGAAATTATATTGCGAACCAAACGGACATTTTCCTCACAATCCAGAGCCATTAAAAGAACATTTAACGGATATCTGTAAACTTGTTTTAGATGAAAAAGCCGATTTCGGAATTGTAGTTGACCCGGATGTGGATCGTTTGGCTTTTATTTCAAATGACGGTGAAATGTTTGGCGAAGAGTACACGTTAGTAGCTGTAGCCGATTATGTTTTAAGTAAAACACCAGGAAATACGGTTTCTAATATGAGTTCGTCTCGTGCTTTGCGCGATATTACTGAAAAACACAATGGAAGTTACCAAGCCAGTGCCGTTGGTGAAGTGAATGTAGTTGAATTGATGAAGAAAACCAATGCGATTATTGGTGGTGAAGGAAATGGTGGCATTATTTATCCAGAATTACATTACGGAAGAGATAGTTTGGTTGGTGTAGCTTTATTTTTAACGTATTTGGCAGGTCAAGATAAAACGGTTGCCGAATTACGTGCCAGCTATCCGCAATATTATATGAGTAAAAATAAAATCGAATTAACGCCACAAATTGATGTAGATGCCATTTTAGCATCTTTGACTCAGACTTATAAAAACGAGCAAATTAGTACTGTAGATGGAGTAAAAATTGATTTTGCTACAGAGTGGGTACATTTAAGAAAATCGAATACCGAACCCATTATCAGAATTTATACAGAAGCGCCAACACAAAACGAAGCCGATGTTTTAGCAGAACGTTTTGTAAATGAATTAAAGGTTATTGCTGGGATATAGTAAATAAGTTATTATATTATTAAAATTACATATAAAAAAACCGTCAAGTTTTAAACGGGACGGTTTTTTTATCGTAAATCTAAAATCGTAAATCTTAAATATGAATCACTTCATCATAGGCAGCGGCTACTGCTTCCATAACGGCCTCACTCATAGTAGGGTGTGGGTGAACAGTTTTTAAAATTTCGTGTCCTGTGGTTTCTAGTTTTCTTGCTACAACAGCTTCTGCAATCATATCCGTAACACCTGCGCCAATCATATGACAACCTAACCATTCTCCGTATTTCGCATCGAAAATTACTTTTACAAATCCGTCAGTAGTTCCTGCAGCAGTTGCTTTTCCAGAAGCTGAGAACGGGAATTTTCCTACTTTAATATCATATCCTTTTTCTTTAGCTGCTTTTTCAGTTAAACCAACTGAAGCAATTTCTGGTGTTGCATAAGTACAACCTGGTATATTTCCGTAATCTAATGGTTCTACGTGTAGACCTGCAATTTTTTCTACACATAAAATTCCTTCTGCAGAAGCGACGTGTGCTAAAGCTTGACCTGGAGTGATGTCGCCAATGGCGTAATATCCTGGAACATTAGTTTGGTAGAAATCGTTTACTAAAATTTTATCTCTATCTGTGGCAATACCCACTTCTTCTAAACCAATATTTTCAATGTTTGTTTTGATACCAACTGCGGAAAGTAAAATATCTGCTTCGATAACTTCTTCACCTTTGGCTGTTTTTACGGTTGCTTTTACGCCTTTTCCTGAAGTGTCAATTTTTTCAACAGATGAATTGGTCATTATAGTAACCCCTGCTTTTTTCATGGAACGTTCCATTTGTTTAGAAATGTCTTCGTCTTCAACAGGAACTATATTTGGCATAAATTCTACCAATGTAACTTGTGTTCCCATTGAGTTATAAAAATGAGCAAATTCTACTCCAATGGCTCCAGAACCTACAATAATCATAGATTTTGGTTGTGTAGGTAATGTCATTGCTTGTCTGTATCCAATAACTTTTACACCATCTTGTGGTAAGTTTGGCAATTCTCGAGAGCGTGCGCCAGTGGCAATAATGATATTATCGGCTGAATATTCAGTAACTTTTCCATCAGCGGCAGTTACATCAATTTTTTTGCCTGGTTTTACTTTTCCAAAACCATCAATAACATCAATTTTATTCTTTTTCATTAAAAACTGAACACCTTTACTCATACCACCTGCCACATTACGAGAACGGGCCACTACAGCATTAAAATCTTTATCTACATTTTCTACTTTTAATCCGTAGTCGGCGGCATGTTTTAAATAATCGAAAACTTGAGCTGATTTTAGTAAGGCTTTTGTTGGAATACATCCCCAATTTAAACATACACCACCTAAACTTTCTTTTTCAACAACGGCAACTTTAAAACCCAATTGCGAAGCTCTAATTGCTGTAACATATCCACCAGGACCACTTCCTAAAACTATAATATCGTATTTCATTTTTTTGTGTTTTGTATCTTAATTTTCTTGTTGCGAAATTAGTAAATATTTATTTATTTTTTAAGTATTTTTTTAGTAAAAAGGTAAAAGGCATTTGGTAAAAGGTAAAAGTCTTTGGTCTATTCTCTATATTCTATTCACCTCTTCTGTTTTTTCAAATTGGGAGTCGTATAACTTTTTATAAAAACCATTTTCAAGTTGTACTAATTCATTGTGTTTGCCTTTTTCTACAATTATACCTTTATCCATTACTATGATAGTATCCGCATTTACAATAGTTGCCAAACGGTGTGCAATGATAATTGAAGTTCTTCCTTGTGTTAACGTATGTGTTGCTTTTTGAATTAATTCTTCCGAGTAGGAATCAATTGATGAAGTAGCTTCATCTAAAATTAGAATACTTGGATTACTAATATAAGCTCTTAAAAAAGCAATTAATTGCCTTTGCCCAGAAGATAGCATGACTCCTCGTTCTTTGACGTCATAATCATATCCGTTAGGTAACGATATTAAAAAATCGTGAACACCAATTTTTTTGGCCGCTTCATACACCTGTTCTCTTTTAATACTTTCATCAAAAAGCGTAATGTTATTATAAATGGTATCGGCAAATAAAAATACATCTTGTAATACCATAGCGATTTCATTTCTTAACGTTTCTAAAGTAAAATCGTTAATATTGATGTCGTCAATTAAAATTTTTCCAGAATCTATTTCGTAAAAGCGATTCAGTAAATTAATAATTGTTGTTTTACCGGCACCAGTGGCTCCAACAATTGCAATGGTTTCTGCAGCTTTTACTTCTAAATTAATTCCTTTTAATATTTCTTCCTCTTTTATATAACTAAATTTTACGTTTTCAAATTTTATATTTCCTTTAAATTTTTTTGCTGAAATTGTTCCGTTGTCTTGCACCTCTGAATTTGACTCTAAAATTTCAAAAACTCGGTCTGCAGCTACAATTCCCATTTGCATCACATTAAACTTATCAGCAATTTGGCGTAATGGCGTGTATAACATGGCGATATACATATTAAAAGAAATCAGCTGTCCAACACTGGTATTGGTGTCGCCATTAATAATAAATATAGCACCAAAATAAACTACTAATCCTAATGTAATACTTGAAACAATATCGGCAATTGGAAAGAAAATACTATTGTATAAAATGTTTTTTAACCATGCTTTGTTGTGTTTGTGATTGATTTCCTTAAATTTTTCTAATTCAATTTTTTCTCTATTAAACAATTGCACAATTTTCATTCCTGTTAATCGTTCTTGAATAAAGGTATTTAAGTTGGCTACTTCATTTCGAACTTCATTAAAAGCTACTTTCATTTTCTTATTAAAAATATTTGTAGCTATTAATATAACCGGCATAATAAGCAAGACTATACAGGTAATTTTCCAATTGATTACTAACATAAAAATCAGCACGATAATCATTTTTAAAACATCACTAATAATCATAAATAATCCTTGACTAAATATACTAGCAATATTTTCGATATCCGACACGCATCGGGTAATTAATTTTCCAACCGGTTCATTATCGTAATATTTGATTTTGAAACTAGCTAAATGTGCAAATAATTTTTCACGAATTACTTTTACAATATCTTGGCCTAACCAACTTGAAATGAAAACAAAAAAGTATTGTGCTACCACTTCTAGAAGTAGTATTAAAAACATAATGGCTACCAATACTTTTATATTATATGTAGCATTTCCTTCAATTAATATTTGACTAATTAAGTCTAAAAAATAATCTTGAATGACATTGGTTTCTTTGCTGGCATTTACAAAATATTTATCAATAGTAATATTTAAAATTAATGGTCTTAAGCCTGCGACAATGGCTAAAAATATAGCCCAAAATGCTACCGAAAAAAGTTTGCTTTTAAAAGGAATAGCATAACGCATTAATTTTTTAAAAGAAGATGATTTTAAAACGCTCATTTGGCTTATAGTTTTTTGAAGGCTAAAGATACGGATATTTTACTTTTGTTAAATACAATCCGTGAGCAGGAACAGAAAAACCTGCATTATTTCGGTTTTTACTTTCAATAATTGTTCTAAAATCGGAGAGAGAAGTTTTATGAATGCCTACATTTATTAATGTTCCTACAATGGCACGTACCATATTTCGTAAAAATCTATCTGCAGTAATGGTAAATACCATCTGATTTTCGTTTTGTTGCCAGTGTGCTTCTGAAATTTTGCAGTTAAAGGTTTTAACATCGGTATGAATTTTAGAAAAGCATTCAAAGTCAGTGTATTCAAATAGTATTTTGCAAGCTTCATTCATCAAATTTAAATCCAATTTATGATGTACTTTCCAACTGCTATCTGAGTTAAAAACGTCTTTAAAGGTAGTGATATGATATTCGTAAGTTCTACTGGTAGCATCAAATCGAGCATGCGCATCAGGTTGTACTGGAATAATATTAAAAATAGCAATATCTTTTGGTAAAAATGAATTTAGCTTTTGAATGGTACTTGGTGTATCAAAATCAATTTCAGTATCAAAATGGGCGAACATTTGTTTAGCATGCACACCTGAATCGGTTCTTCCTGCGCCTACAATTTCAATTTTATCGCGAAGTACTAAAGATAAAACCGTATCTAAAGTTTCTTGTATTGAAATAGCATTCGGTTGTATTTGAAACCCAAAATATTCTTTTCCGTTATAGGCAAATTCAAGGAAGTATCTCAATTTGTTAGATTTTGATTTACAAAAATAATGTTTTTCAATGGCAATATCAAATTCAATTTTTAAAACACAGATTGGATTAATTATAAAAATTATAAAAATTTCTCCAATCAGTGTTTTAACTAGCTATTTTAAATCCTACTTTTGTAATATGAAAAAAATACTACTCCTTTCTGACACGCACAGCCATATTGATGATACGATTTTAAAATATGTAAAATTAGCTGATGAAGTATGGCACGCTGGAGATATTGGTGATTTAAAAGTTACTGATACGATTAAAAAGCTAAAACCTTTACGTGCAGTTTTTGGAAATATTGACAATCATGAAGCCCGTTTGGAGTTTCCATTAAATAATCGGTTTTTTTGTGAAGGAGTAGATGTTTTAATAACACATATTGGTGGCTATCCAGGAAAATATAGTCCAGCTATCAGAGAAGAAATCACTCAAAACCCACCAAAGTTATTTATTTGTGGACATTCGCATATTTTAAAAGTCATGTTCGATAAAAAACTCAATTGCTTGCATATGAATCCGGGTGCAGCAGGTATTTCAGGATTTCATCAAAAACGAACGATGTTGCGATTTGAAATTGATGGCGACAATATTCAGAGCTTAGAGGTTATTGAAATAGGTGACAAGTAAGAAGAATTTACGATTTAAGATTTGCGATTTACGATTTAAGGAGTTTAGAGAAGTGGTAAAAACGAAAATCCGCTTTGATTTCTCAAAACGGATTTTCTACGCACTAATAAGCTAAGATGATAGGTTTATCGTATTCTGTCCACAGATTTTACGAGATCTTCGTCCCTTTTAATTGCTCTGTTAGCCAAAGCAAGAAAAACGATAGAAAAAATGGGTAAAAGCATCCCAATACCTTTCTCAGAAACTTTCGCTTCTCCAGATAGACTTAGTGAATGGTATACTAATAATCCTATTATAATAAAGTTTAATATCATATTAAGTCTGTTTAAAACAAACTGATTTTGTCTTTTTTTGTAACTAAAAATACTTAAAACCGCTAATATAGCTGAAATCAAAAACAACCCAAGATATATAGTATTAGAATTTGCATATATCTCTAATTTATTTTCCGTAGTCCAAATTTTAATAAAAAATGGAAGTACACCAGAAATCAGTACACACAGTAATAAATATATTGTTTGAATTCTTTGTAACATTTTTAATTTTTATAAGAACAAAAATAAGTTTTCTTTTTTTAAAAAACTATTGTTTTATAATAAAATATTCGTATTATTGCATCAAATAATCGTAAGTACTTCATATACGATACTTTAAAAAAGCAAAAAAATCTCATCACAGTTTTTTTATTATATTAAGATTAAAAAAATCAATCAACATTTATGTTTGACACATCTACATTAAAAGGGATGAAACTCTCTGATTTGCAAGAAATTGCCAAAGTAGCTAATATTCAAAAATTCAAAACTTTTAAAAAAGACGAATTAATTACTCAAATATTAGATTTACAAAATTCCTCTGAAGCACAACCTCAAGTTTCTATGTCAGTAAATAAAACGACTCCTATGTCTACTGTTAATCAAGTAGCAATTGAGGAAACAAATACAAACCAAACTTCAGATAATGAAATTAAATCCCAGCGAACGCGAATAAAAAAAGTGGTTGTAAAGCCTTCAAATAGAGAGAAAGAAGCCGCTTCTTTTGATGTAGACGCAGAAAAAAAATCTGAATCGTACAGCCAACAACCTAAAGAATCTGTTGAAAATTATTCAGAAATACCTTCAGAAGAAATAAAACCCGAAGCTACTGAACAAGAAAAAGCAAATCCAAACCCTAATTTCAAGAAAATTACCAATCCGAAGTTTGCTAAAAACAACGGAAATAAAAACTTCCGCGAATCTGATTTTGAATTTGATGGAATTATTGAAAGTGAAGGCGTTTTAGAAATGATGCCAGATGGCTACGGTTTCTTACGTTCTTCGGATTATAATTATTTAGCCTCTCCAGATGATATTTATTTATCACAATCTCAAGTGCGTTTATTTGGATTGAAAACGGGTGATACTGTAAAAGGAGTGGTTCGGCCTCCGAAAGAAGGAGAAAAATTTTTCCCTTTAGTTCGTGTTTTGAAAATAAACGGACATGATCCACAAGTCATTCGTGATCGAGTTTCATTCGAACATTTAACTCCACTTTTCCCAGAAGAAAGATTTAATTTATCAGGAAAAAACACTTCTATATCTACACGAATTATAGACATGTTCTCGCCAATTGGTAAAGGACAGCGTGCCATGATTGTAGCACAACCAAAAACCGGTAAAACCATGTTATTAAAGGATATTGCTAATTCTATTGCGGCCAATCATCCTGAAGTATATTTAATTGTTTTATTAATTGATGAACGCCCAGAAGAAGTTACCGATATGCAACGAAGTGTGCGTGCCGAAGTAATTGCTTCTACGTTTGACGAACCTGCAGACCGTCACGTAAAAGTGGCAAACATTGTTTTAGAAAAAGCAAAACGTTTGGTAGAATGTGGGCATGATGTAGTAATTTTATTAGATTCGATAACCCGTTTAGCTAGAGCATATAATACGTGTCAACCTGCATCTGGAAAGGTATTAAGTGGAGGAGTAGATGCTAATGCCTTACAAAAACCAAAACGTTTCTTTGGAGCGGCTCGTAATATTGAAAATGGCGGATCGTTAAGTATTATTGCAACCGCATTAACAGAAACTGGTTCTAAAATGGACGAAGTAATTTTCGAAGAATTTAAAGGAACAGGTAATATGGAATTACAATTAGATAGAAAAATATCTAACAAACGTATTTTCCCAGCTATCGACTTGGTTTCTTCAAGTACACGTCGTGATGATTTATTACTTGATAAATCTACGTTACAACATATGTGGATTTTACGTAAATATTTATCAGATATGAATCCAGTAGAAGCAATGGAATTTATAGAATCTCGTATCAAACGTACCAAAAATAACGAAGAGTTTTTGATTTCTATGAATGATTAGAAATTGATAATAATACAAATAAAAAAGCCGATTTTCAAATGAAAATCGGCTTTATACTTTTAATAAATATTTTACTTCAATCCAGCAATACTCTGCTCGATTGTTGCAATTTTTGCTAAAGCATCCGCTTCTTTTTTGCGTTCATTAGCTATTACTTGCTCTGGAGCGCCCGCTACAAATTTCTCGTTAGACAATTTGCCTTGAACCGATTTCAAGAAACCTTTCGTATAATTTAATTCTTCCGTTAATTTTGCAATTTCTGCCTCTACATCAATGTTTCCGGTAATTGGAACAAAATATTCGTTAGATTTTACTCGGTACGACAAAGCACCATCTACTTTATCTGTTACATATTTTAAGTCCGAAATGTTTCCTAATTTCATAATGATGACATCGAAATAATTCGACGCTTTTTCATTATTTACTACTCGTAATTCAATTACTTCTTTAAATGGAATGTTTTTATCTTTTCTAATGGTTCTAATTCCAGAAATTACATCGGTAGCAAAATCAAAATCAGCAATTAATTTTGAATTTACAGAAGTCATTTTCGGATATTCAGCAACAATTAGCGCTTGTTCTGGCGTTCTTTCTGTAATGTGTTGCCAAATTTCTTCTGTTAAGAATGGCATAAATGGATGTAATAATTTTAAATTATTTTCCAGCATTTCAATCGCCTTATCAAAAGTAGTTTTGTCAATTGGTTGTTGATACCCAGGCTTAATCATTTCTAAGAACCAAGAACAGAAATCGTCCCAAACCAATTTATATGTCGCCATTAAAGCTTCAGATAATCTGTATTTTTCAAAATTATCTTCAATATCTAATAGTGTTTGTTGCAATTTTGCTTCGTACCATTCAATGGCTACTTTTGAAGATTCTGGTTGCGAAATGGTTTCAGAAACTTCCCATCCTTTAATCAATTTAAACGCATTCCATATTTTATTGGTAAATGCTTTTCCTTGATTACATAATTCTTCATCAAATAATATATCATTTCCTGCAGAAGCACTTAATAATAATCCTACACGAACACCGTCTGCACCAAATTTTTCAATTAAACCAAGTGGTTCCGGAGAATTCCCTAATGATTTAGACATTTTTCGACCTTGACTATCACGAACCAATCCAGTTAAATATACATTTTTAAAAGGTTTTGCATCGGCAAATTCGTAGCCTGCAATAATCATACGCGCTACCCAAAAGAATAAAATATCCGGACCTGTAACTAAATCGTTAGTTGGATAATAATAGTTGAAATCTTCATTTTCTGGATCCATAATTCCACCGAAAACAGCCATTGGCCATAACCATGAAGAAAACCAAGTATCAAGTGCATCCGCATCTTGACGTAAGTTTTCAGTGGTCAGTTCTGAGTTAGCCGTTTTTATTTTAGCTAAAGCCAAGGCTTCTTCTTTTGTCTCCGCTACAACGAAATCTTCTTTTCCATCACCGTAGAAATAGGCTGGAATTTGTTGTCCCCACCACAATTGACGAGAAATATTCCAATCGCGAATATTATTTAACCAATGTGCATAGGTATTATTAAAACGATTTGGATATAATTTTATTTCGTCAGATTCTAAAACCGCGTGAATGGCTGGCTTAACTAAATCTTCCATTTTTAAGAACCATTGATCAGATAAACGCGGCTCAATAACACATTTTGTTCTTTCAGAAGTACCAACATTATTAGTGTATTGTTCTACTTTATCTAAAGCATTAATTGAAGTTAATTCTGTTTCAATTTCTTTACGAACTACAAATCTATCTTTCCCTTCATAATGTAATCCGAACGAATTTAATGTAGCATCTTCATTAAAAATATCAATGATTTCTAGATTGTGTTTGTCCCCTAAAGTTTTATCGTTAACATCGTGAGCAGGCGTTACTTTTAAACAACCTGTACCGAATTCTAAATCTACATATTCATCTTCAATAATTGGAATTACTTTTCCAGAAATTGGCACAATAGCTTTTTTTCCTTTTAAATTAAAATGTCTTTCATCATTTGGATTGATACAAATGGCAGTATCACCGAAAATAGTTTCAGGTCGAGTGGTAGCGACTACTAGATATTTCAAATTGGAAATGGATGAAGGGTTTTGGGTGTTTTCTTCGTCCAGAATTTGATATTTGATGTAATATAATTTTCCTTGACGTTCTTCAAAAATTACTTCTTCATCCGATAACGTTGTTTTTGCTTCTGGATCCCAGTTTACCATTCTATACCCTCTGTAAATAAGTCCTTTATTATATAAATCTACAAACGAGCGAATTACAGAAGCAGACATATCTGGATCCATAGTAAATTTTGTTCGTTCCCAATCACAAGAACATCCTAATTGTTTTAGTTGTTCTAAAATAGTTCCACCGTATTTATCTGTCCAATCGTACGCGTGTTTTAGAAATTCTTCACGAGTTAAATCTGCTTTATTAATCCCTTCCAATTTTAATTTCGCAACTACTTTTGCTTCAGTAGCAATAGAGGCGTGGTCAGTACCAGGAACCCAACACGCATTGAAACCTTTTAATCGCGCACGACGTATTAACACATCTTGAATGGTATTATTCAACATATGCCCCATATGTAATACCCCAGTCACATTTGGTGGAGGAATTACAATAGTATAGGGTGTACGATGGTCTGGAGTGGAATGAAAATAATTGTATTTCATCCAATACTCGTACCATTTTTGTTCTACGGATTTGGCGTCAAATTGGGCTGGTATCATTTATATTGTATTAATTGTAAGTAATTGCGTCTTTTGGTATACTTTTTGAAATCTATCTGCAAAAGTAATTATATAAAACAGAATAAAAAAAATGTATTTACTTTTTGTTAGTTAGTTTAAATAACATATTTTTACAATTCTCAAATTAATATAAAAATGAAGAAATTAGTATTTATTTTAGGTTTAATGGTAACCAGTTTATCAACTTATGCACAAAGTGGTGCAAAAATTGAATTTAAAGAAGAAACCATTAATTATGGTGATGTTTATAAAGGAGTAGACTCAGGAAAAAGAACTTTTGAATTTACCAACACGGGTGATAAGCCTTTAATTATTAAAGATGCAAAAAGTAGTTGTGGATGTACGGTTCCGAGTTTTCCTAAAGATCCAATTGCGCCCGGAGCTTCTGAAAAGATTGAAGTGCAATACAACATGAATCCAGGGCCTATTAGCAAAACAATTACGGTTGATACCAATGCGATTAACAAAGAAAACGGAATGGTTGCTTTACGAATTAAAGGAACTGTTTTAGTAAAAGAAGAGAAAAGTATTTTAGAAAAAAAATCTGCAGGACCGCTTTCTAAATAATAATACATTTTAAAATGAAAAAGCCAGAATACTTAAATATTCTGGCTTTTTTTTATTTTTATAGGTTGATAATTACCAAGCTAAATTAACTTTTAATTCAAATTCATCGCTAATTGTTTTGTCTCCTAAATCTGAGAAAAACGAACCAGAACCATATTTGATATCGTATTTAGTTCTGTCAACTTTTAATGTAGTAGTTGCTGTGTTTCCTTTGACTGTAATTTCAAAAGTAATTGGTTTTGTAATTCCTTTGATAGTTAAATCAGCCGTTACACTATACAAACCTTTTCCTTTAGCGCTGATAGTTTTAAATACTAAGTTAGCTGTTTTATGCTTTTCAACACCAAAAAAGTCTTCGGCTTTTAAATGTCCGTCTAAACTTTCTTTTCCTTGACCTGGTTTTAAATCTGTTGTGCTAATTGTAGTCATGTCAACCGTGAACGTACCACCTTTTAAAACCTTTCCAGTAAATACTAAAGCACCACTTTGTATAGCAATAGTTCCTGTGTGTGAACCTGTTACTTTTTTACCCGTCCAAACGATTCCGCTTTTTGCTGCATCGATTTTTTTTGTTTGTTGTGCATTTACTGTAAATGTTACCAACGTTACTAATGCTACTGCAATTGTTTTTAAATTTCTCATGTTTGTTAAATATTTAGTTATTAAATTGTTTCAAATAATTCTGATTTTGGTTTTCTTACTTTTGCATAATATTGCGTGTCATCCTCATCATGTCTGTAACCGATTGTTGCTACTAATGTAGCATATAAACCTTTTTTTGTTAGGCCTAAAATTTCGTTATATTGTTCCGGAAGAAATCCTTCCATTGGTGTCACATCAATTTTTAATTCTGCAGCCGCATTTAATAAATTCCCTAATGCTAAATAAGCTTGCTTTTGCGCCCAAATCAATTGTTTTTCTGGAGTTAAACTGGTAATATTTCCTATCATAAAATCGGCATACCCTTTTACGCTATCAAATGAAATATTTCTTGTCTTCGCCATGTTTTCTGCATATCTAGTAATGTACTCTGCATCTACTTTGGTTTCACTAGCAAAAACAAATAGGTGAGAGGCATCTGTAATTTGACTTTGTCCCCAAGAAGCAGGTTGTAATTGTTTTCTAATTTCTTCGTTCTCAATAATTAAAACTCTATAAGGCTGCAAACCATATGAAGAAGAAGATAATTGAATAGCCTCTTTTAAAATTTCTAAATCTGAATTAGAGATTTTCTTTTCGCTGTTAAATTTTTTGGTAGCGTAACGCCAATTCTGATTTTCAATAAATGTGCTCATAATTAATTTCTGTATTTTTCTAATAAATTATTTAATAATGTTAATTCTTCGGTAGTTAAATTGCTTGCTAAGCTATTTTCATGTGCAATTACTATTGGATCTAATTTTTTTAAAACCTCTATTCCTTTTTCTGTAATTGTTATTTCCATTTTTCTTTTATTGGATGGACAAATATTTCGAATTACCAATTCCTTTATGATTAATTTGTCTACCAATCTCGTAGTATTGCTGTTTTTAGAAATCATACGTTCTTGAATTACAGACATATTGGCTGGTTTTCCTTTCTGACCTCTCAAAATACGTAACACATTATATTGTTCGCTTGATAAATCAAATGGTTTTAATATTTCTAAAAAACGATCCGCAACAATACTTCTTGAAAAATATAAATTCAAAATTACCTTTTTAGCCAAAGATAATTCTACGGTACTTTTTATTTCATCTTCTATTTTCAATATTACTTTATTTGTAGGTACAAATGTATAATAAATATTTTATTTGTATATACAAACGTTATTAAATTAATGTTAAATTTAAAAATTTAAACTAAATTATGATATTTAGAGGTTTGTGCTTGAAAATAAATTTTTATATCTAAATTCTTGTTGTAAATTTGAGAAAAATTATACGTATATGAATTTAGAGCAAAAAGAGTGGTGGGAAGGTTTTTTAACCACTGAAAACGCTGTTATTTTAGATGTTAGAACAGAAGAAGAAGTAGCAAACGGTTACATTCCTGAGTCCATTAATATTGATATTTATAAAGGACAAGGTTTTATTTACCAATTGGAAGAATTAGATAAAGATAAAGTGTATTTTGTATATTGCTTAGCTGGAGGTAGAAGTGCCCAAGCATGTGGTATTATGAAACAATTAGGTTTTGAAAAAGTATATAACCTAGTTGGTGGAATTTCACAATGGGAAGGTCCTGTTGAGAATTAAATTTTGTAACATTTCTAAATGAAGAATTATAAAAACAGCTTCTTTTATTTACTTGTTGTAGGTGTATTTTCGGCTTTAATTTATTGGACAATTAAAAACGGAAAATTATTAGAAAAATCTGATGTATTGAAAGTTGTTACTACTGGAAAATCGGACTATCAGGATTTTCTTACTTCCCTGCATCATAACGTTACACATCCTTTAGCTATTTTGTTGGCGCAAATTGTAACGATAATTTTAGTAGCTAGATTTTTTGGATTGGTTTGTAAAAAAATTGGTCAGCCAGCTGTTATTGGAGAAATAATTGCAGGTATAGTTTTAGGACCCTCTTTTTTTGGAAGTTATTTACCCGAATTTTCAAGTGTGTTATTTCCAAGTTCATCTTTAGACAATTTAAAATTTTTAAGTCAAATTGGCTTGATATTTTTTATGTTCGTTGTAGGAATGGAATTGGATTTAAGAGTATTACGAAATAAAGCCAAAGAAGCCGTAATTATAAGTCATGCCAGTATTATTATACCGTTTACGTTAGGATTGGTTTTAGCCTATACTATTTACACCGATTTTGCGCCAAAAGGAATTGAATTTATATCTTTCGGATTGTTTTTAGGTATTGCAATGAGTATAACTGCTTTTCCAGTTTTAGCTCGAATTGTACAAGAACGCGGGTTGCAAAAAACAAGAATTGGCGCTATGGTAATTACTTGTGCAGCAGCAGATGATATTACCGCTTGGTGTTTATTAGCTGGTGTTATTGCAATTGTTAAAGCAGGATCAATAACAAGTTCGTTATATATTATAGTGCTTTCTTTTATTTATGTTGTAGCTATGATAAAGCTAGTTCGTCCATTTTTAAGACGAATTGGAAACTTGTACGATACCGCTGAAAAAATCACAAAACCTGTTGTAGCTATTTTCTTTTTAACCTTATTGATTTCTTCGTATTTAACCGAAATAATTGGAATTCACGCTTTATTTGGTGCTTTTGTAGCGGGCGTTATTATGCCAGATAATATGAAGTTTAGAAAAATGTTCATTGAAAAAATTGAAGATGTTTCTTTGGTAGTATTATTACCATTATTCTTTGTATTTACAGGTTTAAGAACAGAAATTGGATTGCTAAACAGTCCAGAATTATGGAAAGTTTGTGGGTTAATTATTGTTGTTGCCGTAGTAGGTAAATTTATTGGAAGTGCTTTGGCTGCAAAATTTGTGGGTCAAAATTGGCGCGATAGTTTAACCATAGGAGCATTAATGAATACACGTGGTTTAATGGAACTTGTCGTGCTTAATATTGGGTATGATTTAGGCGTATTAACCAAAGAAGTTTTTGCAATGATGGTGATTATGGCATTGGCAACGACTTTTATGACAGGACCCGCATTAAATTTAATTGACTTAATTTTTAAACCAAGAAAAAATAGTGTTCCGTCAAATTCAGATAATTTAGAATATAAAGTATTGGTATCTTTTGAAAATCCTGAAGATGGAAAACCATTATTAAAAGTAGCAAATAATTTTATTAGTTTAGATAAAGAAAAACAATCGCTTACCGCCATGTACATTTCTTCCACTAATGAGGTAAATCCGTATAAGATTGAAGAATATGAACGTGAAAGTTTTAAACCAATTCTTAAGGAAGCTACCAAACTAAATCGTAAAGTAGAAACACTTTTTAAAGCTTCTCGAGATATAGATTCTGATATTGTAGAAGTCAGTAATAAAGGGGAATTTAATTTATTACTTATTAATATTGGTGCCTCAATTTTTGAAGGGACTCTTTTAGGAAAAGTATTAGGAATTACTTCTAAAATTATAAATCCTGAAAATTTATTAAACACATTTACGGGAAAAGAAAAGTTGTTTGAAATCAATTATTTTGATGACAAAACCCAAGCCATTATTAATAAAACAGAAGTGCCATTAGGAATTTTTGTAGATAAAGATTTGACTAAAACAGAAAATATCTCTGTGATTTTATTTAATAAAGAAGACCAATTTTTATTGGATTATGTAAAATTATTGAAGAAGAATTCTCAAGCTAAGATTTCCATTTTTGATACCTATGATATCGTAAATGATAACAACAAAATTACTCACGAAAATGTAAAAGTGATTCATTCTTCTAAATTAGAGAAAGATTTCTTGAAAGAACAAGATTTATTAATCATGAGTATTGATAGTTGGAAAAAACTAATAGATACAAGAAGTGTGTGGCTTAACAATACGCCATCGCTTTTAATAATAAAATCATAATATGTTACAAATAGGTGTGTATCACACATTAAAAATAGATAGAGAAACAAAAGTTGGTTTGTTCCTTACTAATGGAAAAGACGATGTTTTATTACCAAATAAATATGTTCCAAATGATTTTACTATAGGCGAAGATTTAACGGTTTTTGTATATTTAGATCACGAAGAACGTCCAGTTGCAACGACTTTAAAGCCTTTTATTTCCTTAAATTCGTTCTCTGTTTTAAAAGTAAATTACATAAATAAATTTGGTGCCTTTTTAAATTGGGGAATGGAGAAAGATTTATTTGCTCCGTTTAAAGAACAAGCCCGCCCAATGGAAAAAGACAAGCGTTATATAGTAACGATGTATTTAGACAAACAAACGGGTAGGTTAGCGGCATCAAGTAAAATCAATCAGTTTTTAGATAAAGAACCTTTAGATATTGAGGTAGGACAGGAAGTGGATTTAATGGTTTCTCACATTACAGAAATTGGAATTAATGTAATTATCAACGGGAAATTTAGAGGATTGGCCTATCAAAATGAAGTTTTTGAAACCGTTTCTCCAGGATATAAAACCAAAGGTTACATTAAAACCATTCGCCCGGATGGAAAAATAGACGTTTCCTTCCAAAAACAAGGTTTTGAAGCCATTGACGATTCCGCACAACAAGTGTTAGAAGCTTTAAAACAAAATGATGGTGTTTTACGATTGAATGACAACAGCCATCCAGAAGAAATTAAATCGGTTTTAAAAATGAGTAAAAAAACATTTAAAAAAGCCATTGGAAGTTTATACAAACAAAAATTGATTGATATCAATAACGAAGGCATTCAGTTGTTTTAATAATTCGTTAAATCTAAATTCGTAAAACGTAAATTTAAACTATTTTCCCCATTCACTCGGATTACTATTCCAAGATTTAAGCGTTTCTAATTCTTCTTCCGAAACATACTTTTTCTCAACGGCTTTTTTAATTAAGTTTTCGTAATTACTTAAGGTATAAACGTCTAATTTTGCTGCTGCAATTTTTTCTTCAGAAATAGGAAATCCGTAGGTAAAAATAGCGGCCATTCCTTTAACATTAGCGCCTTCATTACGTAATGCTTCAACTGCCATCAAACTACTTCCGCCAGTTGAAATTAAATCTTCAACTACAATTACAGTCTGACCTTTTTGTAAAAAACCTTCCACTTGATTTTGTCTTCCGTGCTTTTTTGCTTCCGGTCTAACGTATACAAAAGGCAATCCCATAGCTTCTGCTACCAAGATTCCGATACCAATTGCACCAGTTGCTACACCTGCAATGACATCTGGACGACCAAATTTGGCTTCAATTTGCTTTACAAATTCCTCTTTAATATAATTTCTAACCGCTGGAAATGAAAGAATTACGCGGTTATCGCAATAAATTGGACTTTTCCAGCCAGAAGCCCATGTAAAATGATTTTTTGTTTCTAATTTAATTGCGTTTATTTGTAAAAGCAATTCGGCTGTTTGTTGTGCTGTGTTGTTATTAAATATCATATTGCAAATGTATAAAGTTTTTGTAAACGAGAAACCACTTTTTTTAACAAATAAAATTGAAAAGGAAACAAATTTCAAAATTTACCTGTTAGAAACAGTAAATATTCCAAAAGTAATCTCAGAATTATTTTTGAATAAAATACAAAGTGCCTACTTATATCACTCAGATGAAAAGTTAATTATGAAGACTTTGAAATCTAAAATCCCTGTAGCTAAAGCGGGTGGTGGTTTAGTTTTTAATGCCAAAGGCGAGGTGTTGTTTATTTTTAGAAACGGAAAATGGGACTTACCAAAAGGCGGAATTGAAAAAGAAGAAACCATAGAAGACGCTGCCATGCGTGAAGTAGAGGAAGAAACCGGTGTTTCAGGTTTAAAAATTACAGAAAAATTACAAAAAACCTATCACGTATTTAAACGTAACGGCGTTTTTAAATTGAAAATTACGTATTGGTTTAAAATGCAGACCAATTTTACTGGAGCAACTTGCCCACAAGAAAAAGAAGGCATCTCCAAAGCCGTTTGGATAAAACCTTCAGAAATTGAAGCTGCTTTAGGAAATTCCTATGAAAATATTAAATTGTTGTTTGAATCTGAGAAGGTGGTATAGTTTTTTTTTATTATTCCAAAACTCTAAAAACAGGGTAACGCATAAACTCTTTTTCAAAGTATTTCGAATGCTTGTATACCCAATATAATTGATCTCCGCCATTTTCTGCGAAAGCTTTGTCGGTTTGTTTTTTAGTTTCGAATTCTTTTTTTAATGTTGGATGTTCCTCTAAAATTTGTTTCGCTACATCTTCAAAAACATAACTGGAATAGCCTTCTTTTTGTTGTAAAATTGTATCGAAAAAATTCCAATTAAAATACGAATCTACGGCTTCTGGTTCTAAGGTTTCTAATAAATATTTCACCCCAAACTGATTCGTTGAAATTATATAATCACCGGCTCTAAATTCTATTTTCTCTACATTTTTTGTTACGGTAGTATTGTAATGTCCGTAATGCCCTTCATAAGCATTTTTCCCAGTTTGATAGGTGTCAATCTTATAAATTTCTACCTCTATAGTTTCATTTTGAGAAATTTGTGTCATTTCTATGTTATTCAATTTCAGTAATTCTATAATTTGCCACTGACTTTGAGGCACTACATAATACTTCGGAATGGTAACAAATTTAGTTGGTTTGTAATTTCCGTAAAAAGGTATTTTTTTTGTAAAAGGTTTACTTTTATCATAAAATAATCTGTCTTTTCCAGAGATTTCACTTGGTTTGTAGCCGCCTTCATATCCTTTAAAATCCATATAAGATACTTTTGCAGAATCAATTACCCAACTTATTGGATATGGTTTTCCAGCTTTAAAATCTTCCAAATTGGCTCTTCTTACTTGTTTGATTTTTTCCCAATTCGTATCAGTATAATTAATTGCTGTCACCATAAATTCATACGTTGTTTTTACACGGTCTTTGTAGGGTTTCAACATATGCGTTTCAGGCACAAATCCTAATGTATTAAATAACGTAGTGTAACCAGTTGCATAACGTGGCGTATCGGTAAATTGTTCGTAACCTAAATCAGGTTTTGCACCGTGAATATTCACATACGGAATTACGTCAATTTTCTTTTTTTGCATATCGTTTACCATTTCAGGATACATTTCATTTTTGAAAAAGTTACCCAATTTCTCCCCTAAACGTTCGTGTTGTGTGGCAATGCAAGTAAATGTGTATTGATAATCGGCGCCATTTGAAACGTGATTATCTAAAAAAACATCCGGATGTACCATATGAAAAAGTTCTTGAAAACTTCTTGAATTTCGAGTATCCGATTTTATAAAATCTCTATTTAAATCGTAATTTCTACCATTTCCTCTAAAGCCGTAAGCTTCAGGTCCGTTTTGATTGGCTCGAGAAAAGGAATTTCTATTCAACATACCATCAATATTATACACTGGAATAGCAACGACTATCGTATTTTTTGGAACTTTTATTTTTGCATTTGCCAAATCTCGCAACAACATCATGGTTGCATCAATTCCGTCTGGTTCGCCAGGGTGAATTCCGTTATTGATTAATAAAACGGCTTTGCTTTGGTTAAAACTAAAATTTTTATTTTCAGAAAATACTAAAATATGCAAAGGTTTTCCACTATCTGTTAAACCCATGGTTTTCATTTCAATTTTATCTGAATTGGCAGCTAACAATTGATAAAAAGTAATACACTCTTCATACGTGGTAGATTGGTTTTTATTTCCTTTTTCGTAAGGAGTTAACAAGTTATTTTGAGCAGTTACTGATAAGCAAGTAAATAATAACAGTAGAATAAATCGCATAATTGAATTTTTGAATTTCAAAAGTAAGAATTATTAATGGCAATTTCAATAGTCCTTACATCGTATAATTGAATATTGGCAAATTAAAAACTATCTTTGTAGTATGAATAAAAATTTACATTCCAACAATATACTTTTGAATTTAGGTATCGAAAGTTTAAATAAAATGCAGGTAGCTGCAGAAACATCAATTTTAATTGATTCTGATGTGGTGCTGCTTTCACCAACAGGTTCAGGTAAAACGTTAGCTTTTTTATTGCCGATTTTTCAACTTTTAGAAGAAGACAACAATAAAGTACAATGTATGATTATTGTGCCTTCTCGCGAATTAGGATTACAAATTGAACAAGTTTGGAAAAAAATGGCGACTACATTTAAAGTCAATATTTGTTACGGTGGGCATTCTATTGAAACCGAAATTAAAAATTTGAGTAACCCGCCAGCCCTTTTAATTGGTACGCCAGGTAGATTAGCAGACCATTTAGAACGAGAAACCTTTGATCCAAAATACATAAAAACCTTAGTTTTAGATGAATTTGATAAATCATTACAATTAGGGTTTCACGAAGAAATGCGATTCATCATTGGAAAATTAAATAATTTAGAAAAGCGAATTTTAGTTTCGGCCACAGATGGAGTAGAAGTGCCAAAATATACCAGAATTGAAAGTCCAAACGTTTTAAATTATATTGATAAGAAAAAAACAGAAACTAATTTAGATTTTAAATTGGTGATTTCTAAAGAGAAAGATAAGGTTAATTCTTTATTTCATTTAATATGTTCGTTGAAATCTCAGAATGCTATTATCTTTTGTAATCATAGAGAAGCAGTAGAGCGAATTAGCGATTATTTAAATGACAAAGGCATTTTCTCTGTATTTTATCATGGTGGATTAGAACAAGAAGAACGTGAAAGAGCGTTAATTCAGTTTAGAAATGGAAGTATTTCGTATTTAATTACAACCGATTTAGGAGCTCGTGGATTGGATATTCCAGAAATGAAAAATGTAATTCATTATCATTTGCCTTCAAAAGTGGATGAGTTTACCCATAGAAATGGGCGTACTGCACGTATGATGGCATCTGGAACCGCATACATTATTATTCACGAAAGTGAGAAAAAAGTAGATTACATTGATTATGACATGAATAAAATTGAAGTATCTAATTACAGTGTTATTCCGAAACCACCAGAGTTTAAAACCATTTACATTAGTGGAGGCAAGAAAAACAAATTAAATAAAGTGGATATTTTAGGTTTCTTTTCTCAAAAAGGAAAGCTGGAAAAAGGCGATTTAGGTTTAATTGAAGTCAAAGATTTTGTATCATTTGCTGCAGTAAAATATGCTAAAGTGTTGCCATTACTACAAAATATTAAGGATGAAAAAATGAAAGGCAAAAAATATAAAATTGAAGTAGCCCGAGACGTTGTTAAAAACGCATTAGAGAATCAATAAAAATATAAAAACCTTCAAGAAAAGAAACTGGAAGGTTTTTTTATGCTTTATATTTAAAAAATTACCGAATCGGGAACAAAAGCCGAAACATCGCCACCATTTCGTAACACATCACGCACAATACTCGACGAAATATAAGACGTTTTAGCAGCAGTTAATAAAAACACTGTTTCTATTTTAGACAATCGTCTGTTGGTATGTGCAATGGCTTTTTCAAATTCAAAATCAGCTGGATTACGTAAACCACGTAAAATAAATTCCGCTTTTTCTTCTTTGCACAAATCGATAGTTAAACCAGAATACGTGATAACTTTTACTTTTGGTTGGTCTTTAAAAGCGTCTTCAATAAAACGTTTTCTATCTTCTAAAGAAAACATATACTTTTTGTCTGCGTTTATACCAATGGCGACAATAACTTCGTCAAATAAAGAAATGCCTCGTTTAATTATATCATAATGTCCGTTTGTAATTGGGTCAAACGAACCTGGGAATATTGCTTTTTTCATTAGTAAATAATTTAAAAATATTTGATTTCGATAAAATCTGATATTGTTAATTTTCTATTTTCTTTATTCTATTCTCTATATTCTAAACTTTATTTTTTCCAAATTGGTTTTCTTTCCAAAGCCAGTTTGATTTCGTTTTCTAATAAATCTGAAAAATTTAAATTAGCATAGGCTGCTTGTTGCGGAAATATACTTTGTGGACTCAATCCGGGATTGGTATTAATTTCAATAAAATATGGAATGTCGTTCATAACAATAAAATCGATACGAGAAAATCCTTGCATTCCAAGTACTTCGTAAATTTTTGCTGCAGATTGTTCTACTAATTCTGAAACTTCTTGAGACAATCGGGCAGGAGTAATTTCTTCTGATTTTCCTAAATATTTGGCTTCATAATCGAAAAAATCATTTCCTGAAACAATTTCGGTGATCCCTAATACTTTTGTATTTCCGTTTAATTTCATTACACCAACCGAAATTTCAACGCCTTTTAACTGAGATTCAATTAAAATATCTTTGTCTTCTGCAAAGGCAAATGCTAAGGCTTTGTCTAATTCTGAAAGTTCTTTTACCATTGAAACTCCTAAACTACTACCAGATTGATTGGGTTTTACAAAAAAAGGAAATCCTAATGTTTTAGCAATTTTTTCTCCATCAATTTCTTGACCTTTAGTAACATAAACTGAATTTGCTTTTGGAATATCAAATTTTCCTAAAACGGAAAGTGTATCTCGCTTACTAAAAGTAAGTGCACTTTGGTAAAATCCGCAACCGGTGTAAGGCAAATCAAGTAACTCCCAATACGATTGCAAATGACCGTCTTCACCTGGCGTTCCGTGAATGGTATTCACAGCCACATCAAATTTTACAGAATTTCCATTATGTTCAAATGAAAAATCAGCTCGGTTTATGGGTAATTTTTTGTCTTCAACTTTCACATACCAACCTTCATTTAAGATGTGAACTTCAAAAACTTGATATTTATCTTTGTTTAAATGGGTTAAAATAAGTTGTCCGCTTCGTAAAGAAATTACAGACTCGTCTGAATATCCGCCCATTACAACTGCTATGTTCATAAAAAAATATTTATTTCTGTTTTATACAAAAATATCATAAAATGTTTTACTTTTCTTATATTTGCGAAAATATATTTCAATGAGTTTAAGAAAGTTTTTAACGAGTTCTACATTTTTCAAAAATTTATTTTTTGCATTAGTGATTGTTATCCTATTTTTAGTAGCATTTGTGAAGTTTTTAGATTTCAGTACCAATCACGGCGAAGAAATTAAGGTACCCAATTTATCTAAAATGAAATTAGAAATTGCGGAAGAGAAACTAGATGAGGAAGGTTTAGAAGTATTTTTATTAGATACAGTAGAATTTCGTCCAGAATTTCCACCATATAGTATTGTCGAGCAAGATCCGATAGCGGGTTCTAAAGTAAAAGATGGCCGAAAAATATATGTAAAGCTTAATGCTGGTGGTTATACTATGGTTACTTTTCCAGATTTAAAAAACAAAACATTTCGTCAAGCTACAAACGCTTTAAGAGCATTAGGTTTAGTAGAAGGCAAATTAAAATATGTGCCAGATTTAGCAAAAGATATTGTTTTAGAAGTTTCTTATAACGGAAAACCAGTAAAAGCTGGAGATAAGCTAATGAAAAATTCTAAAATTGATTTTGTTTTAGGTGATGGAAAAGATATGTTTACAGATGAAGATTTGGATTCATTACAAGATGGCGAACAAAATATAGAAATAGATACTACAAGATAATGCAAGAATTTATAGATGAGAATGAAACGGCTGATGAAGATTTATTTGAACATCATCGGTTTGAGATAGCAAAAGGACAACAACCTTTGCGAATTGATAAATTTTTGATAAACAGCATTGAAAATACCACAAGAAGTAAAATTCAAAAAGCAGCTGATGCGGGAACTATTTTAGTAAATGATGTAGCTGTAAAATCTAATTATAAAGTAAAACCAGACGATGTAATTCGAGTGATGTTGGAACACCCGCCGTATGAACACTTATTAAAAGGGGAAAATATTCCAATTGATATTGTTTATGAAGACAATCAAGTTATTGTTGTAAACAAACCTGCAGGAATGGTAGTGCATCCAGGACACGGAAATTATTCGGGAACGTTAGTTAATGCATTGGCCTATCATTTTGATAATTTACCAATGAATAGCAGCGAAAGACCTGGGTTGGTTCATCGAATTGACAAAGATACTTCAGGACTTTTAGTAGTAGCTAAAACCGAAGAAGCTATGTTGCATTTGACCAAACAATTTGCTGCAAAAACGTCAGAACGTGAATACTTTGCTATAGTTTGGGGAAATATTGAAGAAGATGAAGGTACTATTGAAGGAAATATAGACCGTCATCCAATCAATAGAATGCAAATGCACGTTTATCCTGAAGGTGAGCAAGGAAAACCAGCGATTACTCATTTTAAAGTTTTAGAGCGTTTCGGTTATGTTACTGTGGTTTCTTGCCAATTAGAAACAGGAAGAACGCATCAAATCCGTGTACATATGAAATATATTGGACACACGCTTTTTAATGATGAACGTTATGGAGGAGATAAAATTTTAAAAGGAACTACGTTTACGAAATACAAACAATTTATTGATAATTGTTTTAAAACATTACCTAGACAGGCACTTCACGCACGAACTTTAGGTTTTGAACATCCTACAACTGGTGAATTTTTACGTTTTACAAGTGAAATCCCTGAAGAAATTATGTCATGTATTGAAAAATGGCGCGTGTACAGTAAAGCAGTACAAGTAGAAGAAGATTAATTTAATCGAAATTATCAGGTATAAAAAAAGCAATTAGATGTCTAATTGCTTTTTTTATGAGTATTTAAGTAAATTATACTTTAACCGTCCAACCAAACGTGTCGTCTGCTAATTTGTATTGTATATTATTTAATTTTTCTTTTAAACTTAATGCAAATGAATTTTCTAATTTAGGCAATTCAAAATATTCTTCTTTATATGAGAAACCTACAATTGGATTAATAACAGCAGCGGTTCCTGCGCCGAAAATTTCTTTCAACGTACCATTTTTTGCAGCAGCAACTAATTCTTCTACTAAAACAGGGCGAACTTCTGTAGTAATATTATCTCTTTTTGCAATATCTAAAACAGATTTTCTGGTTACACCATCTAAAATTCTTTCAGAAGTAGGTGCTGTTAATAAGGTATCTCCAATTCTGAAGAATACATTCATCGTTCCTGCTTCTTCTAATTTTGTATGTGTAGCGTCGTCCGTCCAAATAATTTGTTGATAGCCTAAATCATTGGCTAATTTTGTTGGATAAAATTGTGCGGAATAATTTCCAGCGGCTTTTGCAGCACCAATCCCTCCGTTAGCAGCACGACTAAAGTGTTCTGCAATAATTACTTTAACTTCACCAGAATAATATGATTTAGCAGGTGATAAAATTATCATAAAACGATATTGAGATGACGGTTGCGCAATTACACCGCTACCAATAGCTATCATAAATGGTCTAATGTATAAGGAATTCCCATTTCCAAACTTCACCCAATCTCTTTCTAAATTCAATAACGATTTTAATCCGTCAATAAAAATTTCTTCAGGAACTTCAGGCATTGCCATACGAATAGCACTTTTATTAAATCGCACATGATTTTCATCAGGACGAAACATCCATACATCGTCATTAGCATCTTTATAAGCCTTCATACCTTCAAAAATAGCTTGTCCATAATGAAAAACTTTTGCTGACGGATCTATTGTAAATGGTTCGTATGCCTTAATAATTGGTTGTCCCCAAGCTCCATTTCTAAAATCACAAATTAACATATGATCTGTAAATGTGTTTCCGAACGTTAAGTTTTCAAAGTCAACTTCATTAATTTTTGAAGTTTCATTTTTAATGATTTTAATATCGTTTGTAATGCTACTCATTATATTTACTATATGTGTTGGTTTCCCAAATTTTTTACAAATTTATTAAATTAATTATTGTTGAAGATTCATTATTTGAATAATTATTAACAAAGTTTCATATTATTGATTAATTTTGTTTTTTATTTCACCTAATAAATCTATAATTATGAAGCATATACTATTAATTTTACCATTATTTATACTAGCAATTTCCTGTACTAAAAAGGAAACAAAAATAGAATCTAAGCCTACATATGCATCTTTTGGTGAAAAAATTACCGAAGAAAATGCCGTTTCGAAAGAGGTCTTATTAGAAAAATATAAAACGTTAAAAATAGGAGATACTTTAGCCATTAAAGTCACTTCAAAAATTAATGAAATTTGCCAAAACAAAGGATGTTGGATGACCTTAGATTTAGGAAATAATGAAACTGCCTTTGTGAAATTTAAAGAGTATGGATTTTTTGTACCTATGAACGCACAAAAAAGAAATACAATTATTGAAGGAAAAGCCTTTATTGAAGTAACTTCTGTAGCAGAATTAAAACATTATGCTGAAGACGAAGGAAAATCGGAAAAGGAAATAGCTGAAATTACAGCACCTAAAACAGAATACAAATTCTTAGCCCATGGCGTTTTAATTTCTAAATAATGAAGTATTTTTTTGCTATATTTTCCGTTTTATTTTTGAGTTGTAATCAAAATAAATCAGAAGAAGAAAATTCCACTATTGAAAAACCAAAGGAAGAATTAAAAATGTACGAAGCTTCTGAAATGGCTGTATTAATGGAACAAATGTATGTGCATAACAAACAACTTCGTGAAAAAATAATCAAAAAAGATGCATTAGGTGAATTGCCAAAATATTTTCTGAATATTTCAGAAGCTACAATGACTAAAGGCAAAGAAAGAGACAACTTTTTTAATAATAAAGCTGGGTTTTTCTTAAAAACACAGTCGGAAATTTATGGTTCTAAAAACACAAAAGAAAGTTTTAATACTATGGTAGATGCTTGTATCAGTTGTCATGAAGTGAAATGCGGCGGACCTATTGAAAGAATAAAAACATTATACATAAAGTAAAATCTAATCAAAATCTAAAACCAGAATACAGTTCTGGTTTTTTTATCTCTTAGAATCTGCATTTAGATTGACAAAAGTTATAAATTCCTTAAATTTTATTATTTTTAAATCTCGAGTATAACTTTTTTGTAATTTTATAAAAATATAAAAATCATGAAAAATATATTTATTATTTTAATGACATTCAGTTTTATTTCTTGTAATAGTCAAACTAAGAATGCTGAAGTTAAAAAAGAAGTTACAAAACAAACGCAAACTAAAAAAGACACCATGGATTTTAAAATTGTAAAAACTGATGCAGAATGGAAAGCGCAACTTACGCCAGAAGAATATGCAGTTTTAAGAGAAAAAGGAACCGAAAGACCTTACACAGGTGAATACGACAAACATTTTGAAAAAGGAATGTATGTATGTGCAGCCTGTGAAAATCCGTTATTTACATCAGATACTAAATTTGATTCGCATTGTGGATGGCCTTCTTTTGATGAAGCGATAAAAGGTGCGACTATTTACCATAAAGATACCTCATATGGTATGATTCGTACAGAAGTCATGTGTGCTAAATGTGGTGGACATTTAGGTCATGTTTTTGATGATGGTCCTAAAGAAACCACAGGTCAGCGTTATTGTACTAATTCGGTTTCAATAAAGTTTTTACCCGCTAAATAAGTCTTTAGATAATTAGGCAAAAACAAATAAAACTAAATTTTCTCATTCAAATTTATAATTTTATCTTCGCATCTGCGTTATTACAGAATAACAGAAACATGCTAAGAAAACTTTTACCGATATTTATTGCCTTTGTTTCGCCTATTTATGCGCAAGTAGGAGGTCAGTCGGTATATCAGTTTTTAAATTTAGTCCAATCACCAAGACAAGCGTCATTAGGTGGAAAAACAGTAACTATTGTAGATTACGACGTAAACCAAGCCATTTTCAACCCAGCTACAATTAACCCAAAAATGCACAATCAATTAGCTACTAGTTATAGTAATTATTTTGGTGAAGTTACCTATGGTACTGCAAACTACGCATATACATGGGACAGACACGTGCAAACTTTTCATATTGGTGCGAATTATGTTAATTACGGAAATTTTGATGGATATGATGAACTTGGTAATTCTACAAATAGTTTTACCGGTTCAGAAGGCGCTTTATCATTTGGGTATTCTTATAATTTACCATGGACAAATTTTTATGCAGGAACTAATGTTAAATTAATTACATCAGCATTAGAATCATACAATTCATTTGGAGTAGCCACAGATATTGGATTTTTATATATTGACGACAAAAACGATATTAATTACGGAATATCTTTTAGAAATATTGGTTATCAAATTACGCCATACGAAACTACAAGAGAAAAATTACCCTTTGAAATTACAGCTGGAATTTCTCAATTAGTTGAGAATGTTCCAATCAGATGGCACCTAACTTTTGAGAATTTACAACAATGGAATATTGCAATTTCAAATCCGAATAGAGCAAAAAATGGTTTGGATGGTTCTTCGGAAGCAGAGAAAATATCTTTTTTTAATAATGCTTTGCGACATGTAATTATGGGTGCAGAGTTGTTTCCAGAAAAAGCATTTAACATTCGTTTGGGATATAATTTTAGAAGAGGACAAGAATTAAATATTATCGATCAAAGAAATTTTTCTGGAATTTCAGCTGGTTTTAGCTTACGATTTAATAAAGTACGATTTGATTTTTCACATTCTCGCTATACAATTGCAGCCAATTCAAGTATTTTTGGATTAATTATTAATTTAGATTAATAGGTTTAAAGGTTTTGGGTAAAAGTTAAAGGGAAAATCAAATGTTTAAAATATGAATAAAATCACCATAGCCATAGACGGATTTTCGTCCACAGGTAAAAGTACATTAGCCAAACAGATTGCTAATCAATTGGGCTATATTTATGTTGATACTGGTGCTATGTATCGGGCTGTAACGTATTTTGCTATGCAGCATAATTTTGTTTCTGAAACGCATTTAGATACTGAAGGATTAATAGAGAATTTATCTAATGTTTCATTACAATTTCGTTTTAACGAAACATTAGGCTTTGCAGAAATGTATTTAAATAATGAAAACATCGAACAAGCCATTCGTACCATTGTAGTGTCACGTTTAGTAAGTAAAATTGCGGAAATATCCGAGGTTCGAGCTAAATTAGTGGAGCAACAACAACAAATGGGACAAAATAAAGGCATAGTTATGGATGGTCGTGATATTGGAACCGTGGTTTTCCCTAATGCGGATTTAAAATTATTTATGACTGCAAGTCCACAAACCAAAGCCCAACGCCGCTTCGATGAACTACTTGAAAAAGGGCAACGTGTTACTTTTGAAGAAGTGCTACAAAACGTACAAGAACGTGATTATATTGATACCCACAGAGAAGATTCTCCTCTTCTTAAAGCTGATGACGCTATTGAAATTGACAATTCTAATTTATCTAAAAAAGAACAATTTGAATTAGTAATGGAGTTGGTGAATGAGAAATTGAAATAATATATTTAATTTTCTAATAACTAACCTCTATTTTCTTTACTATTTATTTGTATTTATCAAAAAAGTACTATCTTTGCACACCTTTTGGCAGAGTAGAGTTTTCAATTGGTAATCAAATATTTATGTAAATCACTGTTGTTGTTTTAACCTGCGCAATAAAACTCAAAACAAACACAACATACAAATTAAACACGCATGTCTGAATTAAACAAAGACCAAGAGTCGTTTTTAGTAGATTTCAACTGGCATAATTATGCTGAAGGAATTGACCCTATTGACGCAAGTAACCTTCAAGAATTTGAAGATTTAGTATCAAAAACATTCATCTCAACTTCTGACGAAGAAGTAGTAGAAGGAGTAGTTGTAAGAATCACTGACAGAGATGTTATTGTGGATATCAACGCTAAATCTGAGGGCGTTATCTCTTTAAACGAATTCCGTTACAATCCATCTTTAAAAGTGGGTGACAAAGTAGAAGTATTAATTGATATCCGTGAGGATAAAACAGGTCAATTAGTATTATCTCACAAAAAAGCAAGAACAATCAAAGCATGGGATAGAGTTATTTCTGCTAACGAAACTGGAGAAATTGTTAACGGTTTTGTGAAATGTAGAACTAAAGGTGGAATGATTGTTGACGTATTTGGTATTGAAGCTTTCTTACCAGGTTCTCAAATTGATGTGAAACCAATCCGTGATTACGATCAATACGTAAATAAAACTATGGAATTTAAAGTTGTGAAAATTAATCACGAATTTAAAAACGTAGTAGTTTCTCATAAAGCGCTTATCGAAGCAGATATTGAAGTTCAGAAAAAAGAAATCATCGGTCAATTAGAAAAAGGACAAGTATTAGAAGGTGTGGTTAAAAACATTACTTCTTATGGTGTGTTTATCGACTTAGGTGGTGTAGATGGATTAATTCATATTACAGATTTATCTTGGTCTCGTATCAATCATCCAAGCGAAGTATTAGAATTAGATCAAAAATTAAATGTTGTAATTTTAGATTTCGATGACGAGAAAACAAGAATTCAATTAGGTTTAAAACAATTAAATGCTCATCCATGGGATGCTTTATCAGCTGAATTAAATGTTGGTGATAAAGTAAAAGGTAAAGTAGTTGTTTTAGCTGATTATGGTGCTTTCATTGAAGTAGCTGAAGGAGTTGAAGGATTAATTCACGTTTCTGAAATGTCTTGGTCTACACATTTACGTTCAGCTCAAGATTTCGTTAAAGTGGGTGATACTGTAGATGCAGTGATCTTAACTTTAGATAGAGATGATAGAAAAATGTCATTAGGTATTAAACAAATGACGCAAGATCCATGGACAGGAATTACTGATAAATATCCATTAGGTTCTAAACATACAGGAATTGTAAGAAACTTTACTAACTTCGGAATTTTCGTAGAATTAGAAGAAGGAATTGACGGTTTAGTTTACATTTCTGATTTATCTTGGACTAAAAAAATCAAACATCCATCAGAATTTGTTAACGTTGGTGACAAATTAGAGGTTGTAGTTTTAGAATTAGATGTTGAAGCTCGTAAATTATCTTTAGGTCACAAACAAACTTTAGATAATCCTTGGGACAAACATGAAGCTTCTTATGCAGTAGGTACAGTTCACACGGGTACTGTTTCTGAAATTGTTGACAAAGGTGCTACTGTAGAATTTTCTGAAGACGTTCAAGGATTTGTTCCAACTCGTCACTTAGAAAAAGAAGATGGTAAAAAATTGAAAAAAGGGGATTCAATTGAATTTAAAGTTATCGAATTTAACAAAGAATTCAAAAGAATCGTTGCTTCACATACTGCTACTTTCAGAGAAGAAGAAGAGAAAAACTTCAAAGCGGCTTCTAACGAATCTAGCAATAATAATGTAGCTTCATCTTCAAACAATGCTGAAAAATCTACTTTAGGAGATATCGATGCATTAATGGAATTGAAAGCAAAAATGGAAAAATCAGAGAAAAAATAATTTTCTCATTTTATACTAAAAGTAATCCCAATCAGAAATGGTTGGGATTTTTTTATAAATACAAACAAACATTATGTTTAAAGATATTGATTTCAAAATAGCACTCCAAGAATTACCAGAAAAAGAGAAAGACAAACTTATTTTAAGATTGTTACGAAGAGATTTGGATTTAGCAGAAAAATTATATTTTGAATTAGTTGACACCGATACTGTAGAGGACAAACGAAGAGTAATGGAAATAAATATTTCTAAACAAATTCATCGATTTTCTGAAAATTTTCATTCATTAGATTATATCGCAATTGAAATGCGAAGTATCAGCGGAAAAATTTCGCATCACGTGAAAATTACAAAAGATAAGTTTGGAGAAATTAGCTTGAATTTGCTAATGCTAAATGAAGTTATTGAGCAAAATGCCTTTTCTTTAACACATTCTAAACCTCAAAAGTCAACAAAATTTTATAATTATGTAATCATACGTACTTTTAAAATTTTACTTTTAATTCAGGTACTTCACGAAGATTTTTTGTTAGATTTCAAAGAAGATTTAAATAGGCTAGGAGCCAATATTTCTAAGAATACGATGCTTTTGAAAACTGCAAACTATAACAGTTTAGATATCAACTGGATTTTAGATGCTGAAATACCAGAAAATATTCTTCAAATTCATAAAGAAATAAAAGCAGCAGGATTTTTAAAATAAGATTAGATAAACAAAAAAATCCTTTTAAGTTTTATATTAAAAGGATTCATTTATTTTATTATAATTTATCTTAAAACCGCTTCAAATTTAGTTTCGAAATTGCTTTGTAATTTATTCATAATTTTATCAATTTGAACATCTGTTAGTGTGTTTGAAGTATCTTGAAGAACAAAACTTAAGGCATACGATTTTTTTCCTTCAGGTAAGTTTTTCCCTTGGTACACATCAAATAAGTTAATATTTTTTAATAAAGATTTTTCTGTTTGTTTTGCTTCAAGATATAATGCTTCAAAAGTTACAGATTGATTTACTAATAAAGCTAAATCTCTTCTTACTTCTGGAAATTTAGGAATATCAACTAATTTTATTTTATTTGAAACATATTTTTGAATGGCATCCCAATTGATATCTCCATAAAACACCTCTTGTTTGATGTCAAATTGTTTTAAAACAGATTTTTTTATGGTTCCAAATTCAGCAATGACTTCATTACCAATTGAGAACCCAATTCCTTCAGCAAAAATATCCTGCGTTACTGGAACTGTTTTAACTTTTGTATCAATATTTAATTTCGATAAAACACCTGTAATATATCCTTTAAATAAAAAGAAATCGGTAGGTTTTTGAGCTAAATTCCAACTTTCAGATGAAGCATTACCTGACATAGTTATTGTTAGATGCTTTTTTTCTATATAATTTTTTTTAATGGAATGATATGTTTTTCCAAATTCAAATAATTTTAAATCTGAATTTCTTCTGTTAATATTATAAGAAACGGCTTCTAAAGCAGAAAACAACATGGATTGGCGCATTACAGATAAATCATTACTTAATGGATTTAACATGGTAACCGTTTCTTCTGAAAGTATTTGTTCAGAATACGCTAGGTAATTTGAAGTCGTTAAGGAATTCGCCATCATTTCATTAAATCCCAATGCGCACAATTGATTAGCTATTATATTTTGTACTTTAAATTCTTCTGTTCTTGAAGAATTTGAAACGGAGGCGTTAATTTTATTAGGAATTTTAATGTTATTGTAACCGTAAACTCTTAAAATTTCTTCAATAACATCTACTTCTCTTTGCACATCTACACGATATGGCGGAATATTTAAACCTAATCCAGAATCAGAAATACTAATAATTTTAATGTCTAAAGAAGCTAAAATATTTTTTATAGTTTCTTTTTTTAATTCTTCCCCAATTAATTTATTAACTTTTTCAAAAGACAAGAATACATTAAAATCTTCTATCTTTTTAGGATAGTTATCAATTAAATCAGAAGTAATTTCACCGCCTGCAACTTCTTGAATCAACAAAGCAGCACGTTTTAAGGCATAAGCCGTAATTTCAGGATCAATACCTCTTTCAAATCGGAATGATGCATCTGTTGATAAAGTATGTCGCTTTGCTGTTTTTCTAATAGAAACAGGATTAAAATAAGCGCTTTCCAAGAAAATATTTGTGGTGGTTTCCGTTACTCCAGAAGTAGCACCACCAAAAACACCTGCCATACATATTGGTCCAGTTTCGTCACAAATCATTAAATCTTCTTCATGTAATGTACGTTCAATAGCATCTAATGTTGTAAATTTTGTGCCAGCTGCAACGGTTTTAACAATTATTTTATTTCCATTTATTTTATTAGCATCAAAAGCATGTAATGGTTGACCCAGTTCATGTAATACATAATTTGTAACGTCAACAATATTGTTTTTTGGAGTTAGTCCAATTGCTTTTAGTCTATTTTGTAACCAACTTGGTGAAGGTTTTACAGTAATTCCAGAAATCGTAATACCAGCATATCTTGGTGCTAATTTAGTATCTTCAACTTTTACATCTATTTTTAAAGTTCTTTTATCGACTTTAAATTTACTAACAGATGGCGTAATAAATTCAGTAGTTACATTTGATTGAAGTAAACCAGCTTTTAAATCTCGTGCCACTCCCATATGGCTCATGGCGTCTGCACGATTTGGTGTTAAACCAATTTCAAAAACTTCATCGACTTCTATGTTAAAAACTTTACTGGCTGGTGTACCTGGAATTAAATCATCAGCTAGTATCAAAATTCCATCATGACTATTTCCTAAACCAATTTCATCTTCGGCACAAATCATTCCATGGCTTTCTTGACCTCTAATTTTTCCTTTTTTAATTTCAAAAGCGTTTCCGTCTTTGTCATATAATTTTGTTCCAATTGTAGCCACAGGAACTTTTTGTCCAGCGGCAACATTACTGGCCCCACAAACTATTTGTACTGGCGCATTTCCATCACCTAAATCTACAGTTGTAATTTTTAATTTATCGGCATCTGGATGCTTTTCACAAGTCAAAACATGTCCAATAACAATTCCTTTCAGTCCACCAGCAACACTTTCAAAGGCATCAACTACTTCGACTTCTAACCCCAAATCGGTCAGTAAAGCCGCAGTTTCATCTGATTTCCAGTCTATTTTAATAAATTGTTTTAGCCAATTATAAGAAATACGCATAGTATGTTATTTTAATAAGATTGCAAATATAGGTATTTGATTAGAATTTAAAAGTAATTTTTAAAGTTCCTACTTAATTTATTAGTAAAATATTTTTCCATAAAATTCAATTTGAAACATATTGTTTTTGTAATTTTGTATTTCGTTTTATAAAATTCAAAATGGAAAAAGGTCATCATGGCTTGCACAAACTTTCTGCTGCCGGTTTACTAGTTACGCTAGGTATTATTTATGGAGATATTGGAACTTCTCCTTTGTATGTTCTTAATGCAATTATTGGAAAAAATCCTATAGATTCAGATATCATTAAAGGAGCCATTTCTTGTATTTTTTGGACATTAACACTTCAAACTACAGTAAAATACGTTATTCTTACACTTCGAGCGGATAATAATGGGGAAGGTGGAATCTTTTCTTTATACGCTTTAATTAGAAAAGCTAAAATTAAATGGTTATTGTTTCCTGCTATAATTGGAGGTTGTACGTTGTTAGCCGATGGGATCATTACACCACCCATTTCTGTTTCCTCAGCTATAGAAGGTGTGAAAACAATGTATCCAAGTTTTGAGGAAAAATATATTATGTATATTGTAATAATAATCTTAACATTATTATTTGCCATTCAACAATTTGGTACTAAATTTATAGGTAAGTTTTTTGGACCGGTGATGTTCGTATGGTTTGCCATGCTTGGTGGTTTAGGTTTGATCCAAACAATCAATAATGTTGATATTCTTTCTTCGTTAAATCCTTATTATGCTTACAAACTTTTATCTATACATGGGGGCTATTTATATTTAGGTGCTGTATTTTTATGTACAACAGGAGCAGAGGCATTATATTCTGACTTAGGACATTGCGGAAAAGAAAATATTCGAATAAGTTGGATTTTTGTAAAAGCAACTTTGATATTAAACTATTTGGGTCAAGGCGCTTGGCTATTACAACATGATGGTCAAACCTTAACACAAGCAGGAATTACAAATCCTTTTTATGGCGTAATGCCCGCCTGGTTTTTACCTTTCGGAATTGGGATAGCTACATTAGCTGCAATAGTAGCTTCTCAAGCATTAATTAGTGGTTCTTTTACTTTAATTAATGAAGCTATACGTTTGAATTTTTGGCCAAAAGTTAAAATCAAATATCCAACGGAATTACGAGGACAATTATATATTCCGTCTTTAAATTGGTTGCTTTGGGTCGGTTGTATTTTTATTGTTCTATATTTTGAAAAAGCAGCTGCAATGGAAGCAGCATACGGTTTGGCAATTGTTTTAACAATGCTAATGACAACCACATTGCTGAATTTTTATATGATAATTAAAAGATATAACAGAACCTTTATTTGGGTAATCGTAATCACGTATTTAATTATTGAATTGGCCTTTTTATATGCTTGTATGCACAAATTTGGTGAAGGAGGATACATTACTTTAATCATTGCATTTGTATTATTTGTAGTAATGACTTGTTGGTATTTTGCTAGAAAAATTAGAAACAGATTCATTGAATTTGTAAAATTAGACAACTACTTACCTGTTTTAGAAGATTTAAGTAGAGATGAATCTATTGCTAAATATGCCACAAATTTAGTCTATTTAACAAGTGCGGATAATCGATACGAAATTGAATCGAAAATTATTTATTCTATTATTAATAACAATCCTAAACGTGCTGATATTTATTGGTTTGCCCACGTTCATGTTGTTGATGAGCCCTATACGATGGAATATCGTGTTTGCGAATTTATTCATGATGATGTCATTCGCGTTGATTTTAGATTAGGATTTAGAGTAGCTCCGAAATTTAATAAAATGTTTGCTCAAGTAGTAAAAGACATGCAAGAAAGAGGTGAAATAGATTTAATAAGTAGATATACTTCTTTACATAAACATAAAATTATTAGCGATTTTAGATTTGTACTAATTGAAAAATTTATGTCTTATGACAATGCTTTGCCGTTTTATGAAAAACTTATTTTAGATGGTTATAATGTTTTAAAGAAATTGGGCTTGTCCGAAGAAAGAGCCTTTGGTTTAGACCCAGGTTCGGTTACAATAGAAAAGTTTCCATTAAAAATTTCGGAGACAAAAGAGGTGCAGTTAACTAGAATAGATTAATAAAAAAAACCAGAAAGTAAATTTCTGGTTTTTTTATTTTTTTAAATCACTTTCTTAATCACTCGTAGTTTATGAGTATGCCTTCCGGTATCTACATTATAAATACCTAAATGGTCAATTCTGTCAATTCTGACTTTTCCTGAAGCGTGAATGATGTAATTATTTTCCATCATAATTCCAACATGAATAATATTTCCTTCATCGTTATCAAAAAATGCTAAATCTCCTGGTTCACTTTCTTCAATAAAGCTTAGTGCATCCCCTTGAATAGCTTGTTGAGAAGCGTCTCTTGATAATTTATATCCATTTAATTTATAAACCATTTGAGTGAAACCGGAACAATCAATTCCAAAAGGCGATTTTCCACCCCATAAATAAGGTGCATTTAAATATAAGTAAGCTGTTTTTAAAATATTTTCTTTCGGTTTTATACCACATTCTTTTCGTCCTTCAAATTGATAATTAGAAGTATTAATTTCATTAATATCTAAAAAATTTAAGGTACTACCCAATGGAATAGGCATTAATTGGTTGATTTCGTATGAAATGAAATCAATTAATTCACCATTTAAAATAAACTCTGATTTTTCTAATAAAAGAAATTGATTTTCTGTAATTTTTTGAAATTGTTTTGTGTCAATCCATCCTTCATAATCATCGAATGAAGTTTGTATTTTCGTCCACTTAAGTGTAGATTCCATAATCTTGAATGTATCGCCAAATAGCAATTGTGAAACCATTTCGCTTTTATCGCTGGCTTCACTACGTATGGGTACAATTCCTAAATTACAAATTCCAAACATGTAGTCATAATTGATAATCAACTATTGATTATAATGCAATAGTTAATTTTTTAATTATTATTTTATTTATACTCTTTCAATCACAATTGCAGAAGCGCCACCACCACCATTACAAATAGCAGCTGCACCAATTTTTGCATTGTTTTGAGCAAGTACATTAATTAAAGTTACAATAATTCTAGCTCCAGAACAACCCAGTGGATGTCCTAATGAAACTGCGCCACCATTAACATTAACTTTATCATTATCTAAACCTAAAATTTTAGCGTTAGCCAAACCTACTACTGAAAAAGCTTCATTAAACTCAAAATAGTCGACATCTGAAATTGATATTCCAGCTTTGTCTAACGCTTTTGGTAACGCTTTAGCCGGAGCAGTTGTAAACCATTTAGGTTCTTGCGCAGCATCCGCGTATGATTTAATATATGCTAAAGGTTTTAAGCCCAATTCATTTGCTTTTTCTTCACTCATTAATACTAATGCAGCAGCACCATCATTAATTGTGGAAGCATTAGCAGCAGTAACCGTTCCATCTTTAGTGAAAACGGCAGCTAGAGTAGGTATACGATCTAATTTTACATTTGTGTATTCTTCGTCTTTAGAAACGATAATTGGATCTCCTTTTCTTTGTGGCACTTCTACTGAAACAATTTCGGCATCAAATTTACCAGCATCCCAAGCATTTGCGGAACGTGAATAAGATTGTATGGCAAAATTATCTTGTTCTTCACGAGAAATATTATGTTCTGTAGCGCATAAATCTGCAGATACACCCATAGCATTTCCATCGTAAGCATCAATAAGTCCATCTTTTTGCATGCCATCAACAAAAGTTGTTGGTCCAAATTTTACACCATTTCTTAAATGCGCATAATGAGGAATTAAACTCATGTTTTCCATTCCACCAGCTACAATAATTTGTGCATCTCCAGCTATTATAGCTTGAGCGCCTTGCATTACCGCTTTCATTCCAGAAGCACAAACTTTATTTATAGTGGTACATATTACATCATTAGTTAATCCAGCATATAATGCAGCTTGACGCGCTGGTGCTTGTCCATTACCAGCTTGAACTACATTCCCCATTATTACTTCATCAACTAAAGAAGGGTTTAAATGTATTTTATTTAAAGCACCTTTAATTGCTGCTGCTCCTAATTTAGTTGCAGGTACACTTGATAATGCGCCCATGAAACTTCCAATTGGAGTTCTTACAGCGGATACGATAACTACTTTTTTGCTCATTTTTAATCAATTTAGAATTGCGAAAGTAACAAATTTTTGCTAAATTTTTAACTATTTACTGCTTTTTTATGCAGATATAGTTGACTAAATTTGAAATTTTAAAATTTAGATATTGCTATTTTTTTATGTATAATGTTGATATTTAGCAGGTTTGTTTTTAATTTAAAAATTATACGCCTTTTAATTGGAAATAAAAGAATGATATCCTATATTTGCAACCGCAAAAAAGCATAATTCTTTTGCAGAATTAATAGGAGAGGTGCCGGAGTGGTAACGGAGCAGATTGCTAATCTGTCGACGGGTGACTGTCGCCAGGGTTCGAGTCCCTGTCTCTCCGCTTTTTTCGGGGTGTAGCGTAGCCCGGTTATCGCGCCTGCTTTGGGAGCAGGAGGCCGCAGGTTCGAATCCTGCCACCCCGACAACATTTGGTTGTCAAACGAATAAAATTTAGGTTGCGTAGCTCAGCTGGATAGAGCAACTCACTTCTAATGAGTAGGTCCCAGGTTCGAATCCTGGCGCGATCACAAAAAAACCTCGATAGTTATATCGAGGTTTTTTTTATTCAACTTCCGGAAAATCTCTATAGGCATAATAGTGTACTACTTCTTCTAAAGCCATTTGTAACGCTTTGTTTATATGCACATAGACATTTCCAAGACGGAAATCTATTTGAGATAAATTCATATAATAATCTGTAAAAATTGGAACAGGCAATCCATTATTTATAGCTTCGTTTGCAGCATTATAATTTTCAGTTTGTTGCTCTTTTATAATGGAACAAGTTGCCAAACGTAATTGTGTAAATTTATCTTTGGTGGCACCATATCCAAATAACCTGCAAACTAAACCTCGGTATTTATAGGTTGTACAACTTCCTAAATGTAAATTTATTTCTGAAGTTGGATTATAATTAAAACAAATAGGGTTGGAGTGTTTTGCTAATTTTTCAAGTGTGTTTTCTGCTTCGCCAATTTTAAACAAGTGAAACGCCCAAGGTAAAAACTCAAGTGGTGACGCTTCCATCGTAGGATTGGTGCAACATTTTCCACAACCCGCGTTGCAGAATAAATGAGTTTTAGATATAAAAGTTGCTAATTCGGTTTCTATTTTATCGAATAACAATTCAATCTCTTGCACTTTTCTTTCAATTGACATTTTTTTTTCGGCCAATTTACGGTTTAAAATAGAATTGTCAAATGAATATATAGCAATATTAAATTGAATACTAAGCAATATTCTTAAAACCATTTGGCAAAGGGCGATAGGCATAATACTGCAATACTTCCTCAATGGCATATTTTAAAGCTTGATTGATTGGTAAAATAATATTCCCTAAATGAAAATCTATTTGGGATAAATTCATGAAATAGTCCGTAAATATTGGAACTTGAAGTCCTTTATTTATTGATTCTGTTGAATTGTTGAAGTTTTCTACTTGCTCGCTTTTTATTATTTTGCAAGTAGCCAATCGCAATTGTCCATATTTGTCTTTTGTAGCACCATAACCGAATAATCTGCAAATTAATCCACGATAAGGATAATTACTACAACTTCCGTTTACTTTATCTAATAAGGTTAATGGATTGTATATATGGCAAATTGAAGAAGTTTTTAGTTCTAATTCGTCTAAGATTTTTTCTGCATCACCATTTAAAAAAATATGAAATGCCCAAGGTAAAAATTCTAATGGAGAGGCTTCAATGTCTAATTTAGTACAACATTTACCACAACCCAAATTACAATGCAACTTGGTTTCTTTTTGAAAGGTATTTATTTCAACATCTAACTTACTAAACAAATGTTCAACGGCTACAACCTTTATTTCAATGGACATATTTTTTTACGAATGTACGCTTTAATATGACTAAACTTGGTTTATGTAGTATTTATTTCAAAAAACAAAAAATCTCTAACTATAAAATAAGTAGAGATTTAGAATATAATTTTAAAAACTAGATTAGTTAACTATGATTTTTTTAGTTAAACTTCCGTTTTCCGCAGAAATTTGTAAGAAATAAAATCCTTGTGGTAAATTATTTAATTTATAGGTATTTTGATTAAAAATAGGGTTAAAAATTTCTTTAATAATTTGACCATTAATATTTACTAAAGTTAATTTAGTGATTATTTCTTCTGTAGTTATTTCTATTTCATTAGAATTCGTTGGGTTTGGATATAATTGAACTGCTGCATCTGTCAAGAAACTTTGAGAAGATAAAAACACCGTAGGCCATCTGTTTTCTGCCACAGGTCCGCCCCAAATAACGGTAGCTAAGTAAGGATTATCAATAAATGGATTTCTATTTCCTTGCGCATAAGCATTAGCCGTATTTCCGTGGTAGGTATTCCGATTATCTTCATAAAGGGATACAGGATCTTCTGCATTCCATTGCAAAAATAATTGAATCATATTTGTATCTGTAGAAACAGTTGCACCCGTACCAACATTAATTGGTAAACATTGAGTTGGATATCTTAAATACATATACATCATCATTCTAGCTACATCACCTTTCCATTCATCTCCTGGATACCAGCCACCTGAAACTGTTGAAGAATTACCAGAACCTGTGGCGAATTTTGAATTTCCTCTATTTCCATTTCTATCCACATCACAAGATCTCAAATGGTGTGCATCCTCACCAGCATCACTATCAGCCGAAAATATTGCACCGTCAACTAATTGAGGGGTTCCTAATGATTTTGCATAAACATGTTCACGATTCCATTCACAAGAATTTCCACCACCATTACTTAAACTATTTCGCTCTCTATGATCATTATCATCAGAAGATGAAGTTGGACATGTTGTAACGCTGTATCCATATAATAACAAAACATTATTTGAATTTTCAGGGTTGACATCAGTAGCCTGAGTTGCCCCCCAATCTTGTGCATAAGTTAGAAAAATAGTATGTGTAGATGTAATTTTACTAGCTAAAGCATTTTTCAAACTCATACCTGTTAACGTCCAATTCATATCATTATAGTATGGATTTGCTGGATAACCAGCTTGACTAAAACAATTATAAGAAATTAATATTATTAACAGATATTTTTTCATTATTTAGGATTATTTATTTCGGGTTAATAAAGCCATATAAAATCCATCATAGCCAGATTGGTGTGCTAATACTTTTTTGTCTTGAACGAAAGTGAAGTTTTTACCAATAGCAGTAGTTAAGAATTTTTCTACTTGTTCTTGGTTTTCAGAAGGTAAGACACTACATGTAGCATATACTAATTTTCCTCCTGGTTTTACGATAGGAGCATAGCTTTCCAAAACTTCTGCTTGCACTTTACGAATGTTATCTATAAATTCTGGTTTTAATTTCCATTTAGCATCTGGATTTCTTTTTAATACTCCAAGTCCACTACATGGAGCATCAATAAGAACTCTATCTGCTTGACCGTGAAGTTTTTTTATCACCTTAGTAGTATCTATTACGCGGTATTCGATGTTATGAATCCCATTTCGTTTGGCACGTATTTTCAATTGTTTTAATTTGCTTTCATACAAATCCATAGCAATAATTTGCCCTTTGTTTTGCATTAAACAAGCCATATGTAATGTTTTTCCACCGGCACCTGCGCAAGTATCAACTACTCGCATTCCTGGTTGAATATCTAACATATGAGCTACCATTTGAGAAGAGGCATCTTGTACTTCGAACAAACCATTTTTAAATATATCTGTCATAAAAACATTAGCTCTTTCCTCTAACTCTAATGCCTCAGGATAATCAGGAAGTACTTTTGTATGAATATCTAATTGAAGCAATTCTTGTTTTAAAGCTTCTTTAGTTGTTTTAATGGTATTTGTTCGTAAAATAACTTTTGCGGGTTCATTTTGAGCTGTAATTTCTTTAGACCAAATTGTTTCACCTAACTCTTTTACACCCATTTCATCCATCCAATCAGGAATAGATTCTTTAAACTTTCTATCTTTTGATAATTCATCAAATTTTCCTTTAATTCTTCTTACAGGTGTACCTTCAAAATATTTCCAATCTGGTAATGTATATCCTTTTAAAGTAGCCCAAACTGCAAACATTCTCCAAATACTATCTCTATCGAATGGTTCTTTTTTAATTTCAGCTATTTCAGCATAAAGTCGTTTCCATCTAACAATATCATAAATAGTTTCTGCCACAAATTTTCTATCGCTGCTTCCCCATCTTTTATCTAATTTTAAAGCCCTAGCTACAACTTTATCGGCATATTCTCCTTCGTTAAAAATTGCCATTAAGGCATCTATTACTGCAAAACTAATGTTTCTGTGAAATCTCATCTATTATATATAAAAATGCCTACAAATATAGTAATTAAAATCAAAAAAACCTTTGATTTATGGGTTAAATAGCACGTTTTAAAGTAATGAATTTCTAAAAATATGTATTTAAAAAGCGGTTCGTTTTTTGAATAATTGTATTTTAGCCTAAAATAAGTAGCTTATGAGAATTATATCAATGTTGGTTTTTTGTGTTTTTTTATCTTGTAAATCAACATATAAAGTTTCAGAAAGAAAGGATATTTTATTAGATTCTCTCTCTATTCGAGCTATTTACCCAACAATAAACGGCGTTTGGTTTGGAGGCACAAATAGTAAAGCAGGGTTTATAAGTTTTGAAAACGAAACGGAAACTAAAATCGTAAAATTACAGAAAGAAAATACTGATTTTAGAAGTATAGCGTATTCAATTGGCGAAATATATGTTTTAAATGCTGGAACTCCTGCGAATATGTATGAACTAAATACATTTGGTTATAGTTGCACATCAAAATTAATTTATACTGAAATGGGAGAAAAAGTATTTTATGACAGTATGTTTATTAATATAAAAACAGGCTTCGGAGTAGTTGTCGGAGATCCTACAGAAGATTGTTTATCTGTACTTTTAACGGAGAATTCAGGAAAAAACTGGAAAAAAATATCCTGTGATATATTACCAAAAACAGCTGAAGGCGAAGCGGCTTTTGCTGCAAGTAATACGAATGTGAAAATTATTGATGGCGTTATTTATATTATTTCTGGAGGAATGAAATCTAGATTATTTAAAAGTGATGACAAAGGAATTACATGGCATGTTTTTGAAACACCAATTATACAAGGTGAAGCAATGACAGGTGCATTTTCTATGGATTTTTACAATAAAAGAAAAGGAATTATTGTTGGGGGAAATTACGAAAATCAAAAAGACAATTCTGTAAATAAAGCCATTACAAAAAATGGAGGAAAAACGTGGAAAATTGTATCAAAAGACCTTACTTTTGGATATGCATCCTGCGTACAATTTATGCCAAAAAGTCGTGGTAAAGTATTATATACATGTGGTACATCAGGTGTTTATTATTCTACTAATTTTGGGCAAAAGTGGACAAAAATATTAGACGACACAGATTTTTATACGTTACGATTTAGTGAAAAAAACAACATTTATTTAGCTGGAAAAAATAAAGTAACCAAAATAAAAATAAGCCACTGAAAATGGCTTATTAATTATTGATTTATCTTTTAGGTGGAGGCGGTGGTCGATTGCCTTTGCGACTTTTTAATTTCTCTAAAATTTTTCTATGAAATTCATGTTCTAGTCGCTCTAAAGTAACTACTTTTTCAGCAGTGATTATTGGAATTAATTCTGCACGCATTTTCTTTTTTAAAAGCATTACCTCAGATTCTATTGCTTCTGCTTCCTCAATTTTCTTTAAAGCATCTTCATCAGTACCATTTTTCTTACCAACTCGAAGTTTCATTTGCGCTTCTTTTAAAGCCATTATTTTGTCATCATACTTATTGTAAACTGGCCAAAATTTTTCAGCTTCTACTGAAGTAAGTGCTAATTTTTGTGAAATGAAAGCAATTTTTAACGATTTTATTTTATCCTTTCTTTCTTGAATAATTTCTTTTCTTGCAGCAATTAATTCTTCTCTTTTTTCGATTAAATGCGCTCTTCGTTTTTCTATTTCTACTTTTTTTACCTCTAAGTTTTCTTGTGCATGATTGCTCAAGCTGAAAATAAAAGCCACAAGTATTACTAATTTTTTCATTTTACTTTTTATTTAATTAATATTATTTAAATTATTATAAATCAATTCGTTTTCTAACTCAATTATTTCTTTTTCTTCTAACATCGAACCTACTTCATAAACACTTAATTCTTCAGAATGCAATTGTAAATAACTCATCTCAACGAACTCATTATCTTTTGTTTCCGCAGAAAGGTATAATAATGGAGAAACAATAGTAAGTAATAAAACTGCTGCAATTCCGCTTACTTTGTATAAAGTGTATTTTATGCTAACGACTTTAGTTTTTGAATAATTAATTTTTGTTATCAATTTATCTTCATTTTTAACAAAAAAGTTTTCCGGAACAATAAAACCTGATGTTTTAGGAATTAAATCAGTAGCGGCTTCTCCGGTTATTTTCTCAGCTATTTTATCTGATAAATCATCAAAATAATCTAAAGGAGTAGTAAAACCACTTGTAATTATAGTATTTTTTAATTCTGTTTTCATTTTATATTAGACCTAATTTATGGTAAATGGTTTAATTGTTTTTTAAATATTCTTCAATTTTTTTTACTGCATGGTGATAGTTTGCTTTTAAACCTCCAACAGAGGTGTCTAAAATTTCACTCATGCTTTCATATTTCATTTCTTCAAAATATTTCAATTTAAAAACTAATTGTTGTTTTTCAGGCAAAGTAGCAATAGCTTTTTGAAGTTTCAATTGAATTTCATTTCCTTCAAAATAAACATCTGATTCTAAATTTAATATTGCCTTTTGCTGTACTTCTATATTAGAAATTCCTTGTTTTTTGGCTCGCTGCTCAATAAAAGTAAGCGATTCATTTGTTGCGATTCGAAACATCCAAGAATATAATTTACTATCCCCTTTAAATTTTCCGATATTTGAAAACACCTTTATAAATGTATTTTGAAGTACGTCATCCGCATCATCATGATTTAAAACAATATTTCTAATATGAAAATATAATGGCTTTTGAAAGCGTTGCACCAATTGTTTAAACGCTTTATTTTGCGTTTTCGGATTTATTAGAGTTTCAATAAATAATTTTTCTTCTAGCAAAATTAACAATTCGTTTATTATTTGACTAAAGTTACATAAAAAGGTTTAATTACCATTTAATTTTTTAATTTCGCAAGAAAAAAGGATGTTACAAACTGTAATTTTTGATATGGATGGTGTGATTGTGGACACAGAACCCGTACACAATTATGCGTATTATGAGCATTTTAAAGAATTAGAAATAGAAGTTTCTGCAGAAATGTTTGCTACTTTTACAGGAAATTCTACAAAAAATGTGTTTGAAAAAATTAAAAATCATTTCGGAATAGAGGATGATATTGACAGTTTAGTTCAAAAAAAAAGAAGCTTGTTTAATGATGCTTTCGATACTAAAGAAGACTTGTTTTTATTAGAAGGGGTGGAGGAATTAATACAACAATTACATCAAAATGGCATTCAATTAATTTTGGCGTCTTCTTCGTCTAAAGTAACTATAAATCGCGTTTTTAACCGTTTTAAATTGCATACTTATTTTTCGCACATTGTTTCTGGTGAGGATTTTCCGCAATCGAAACCCAATCCGGATATTTTTTTAGAAGCGGTTAGATTATCAAATTCTAACAAAGAAAATTGTATTGTTATTGAAGACAGTACCAATGGAATAAAGGCCGCCCACGCAGCTGGTATTTTTTGTGTAGGATATAGAAGTATAAATTCTAAAAAACAAGATTACAGCTTGGCTAATTTAGTAATAGACAGGTTTGAAGAATTAGATATTAAAACCATTTTAAAATAAATTATCCAACGGCTTCTTTATACACGCGTAAACATTTTTCTCTTGCTTCTTTATGATCAACAATTGGTTTTGGATATTCTAGCGTTTCCAATTCAGGAACCCATTTTTTTATGTATTTTAATTCTTTATCAAATTTTTTAATTTGCTCTGATGGATTAAATATTCTAAAATATGGTGAAGCATCAACACCAGAACCTGCTGCCCATTGCCAATTTCCAACATTGCTAGATTGCTCATAATCTAATAATTTAGAGGCAAAATAAGTTTCGCCCCAACGCCAATCAATTAATAAATGTTTGCATAAAAAACTAGCTACCACCATTCGTACGCGATTGTGCATATGACCAGTAGTATTTAATTCTCTCATACCAGCGTCAACCATTGGATATCCGGTTTTGCCATCACACCAATTTTTAAATAGTTTTTCATTATTTACCCACTTTATTTCATCATATTTAGGTTTGAAACTTTTGGTTTGTGTATGAGGGTAATGCCATAAAATTTGCATGAAAAATTCGCGCCAAATTAATTCTTTTAAAAAAGTATCCTTCTCAAATTTTAAAGCATGTTGTACTAATTTTCTGATACTAATAGTTCCAAATCGTAAATGAATCCCTAATAATGAAGTTCCGTTTTTTATTGCAGGAAAATTTCTTGTAGCTTCGTACTCAGAAATTAATTTTTCAGTAATAGTGTATTCAGGAAGTGAAATTTTAGTTATTTCAAATCCAACATCTTGTAACGATAAAAAAGGGTAGGAATGCGAGGCTAAATTGGCAAGTAAATTTTCGGAAGGATAATTTACAAGTTTAGTTTCTTTTACTTTTGCTTTCCATTTATTAGAATAGGGAGTGTAAACTACATAAGGCAAACCGTCATCTTTAGTAATTTCTGACTTTTCAAAAATTACTTGATCTTTACACGTTTTAAAATCAATTTTATTTTCTTTAAAAAGTTCATATAATGCTAAGTCTCTTTTTCGAGCATATGGTTCATAATCATGATTAGTATAAACTGTTTTAACTTTATTATCCTTAATAAGTTTTTTAAATATTTTAATTGGTTGGCCATGAAAAACAGCTAAAGACTTGTTGGTTTTTGCAAGTTCAATATTCATTTTTTCAAGCCGATTATGAATAAACGTTACACGTGCATCATTTTTTTCTAAATGTTGCAAAATGGTTTCGTCAAAAATAAAAATTGGCAACACATTTTCATTATCATGTAAAGCATGAAATAAAGCGGTATTATCTTCTAAACGTAAATCCCTTCTAAACCAAAAAATTGTCATATTATTTAAATTCTCCAAAAAGTTCAATTAATTTTTTTCTTCTATATTCAAAAATCTCATCTAATTTTGGTTTTACCAAAAAAGGATGTACCAATTGTCCTAAAATTCCCATTGGGACTTTATAATCAATAATATCTTCCATTTCCACGCCACCTGTTATTTCTTTGATAAAATGTTTATGATGCCATAAAGCATAAGGCCCAAATAGTTGTACATCAACAAAATATTCTCCTTCTACCATATGGGTAATCTCGCTAACCCATTTGGTTTTTATTCCTAAAACAGGAGTAACAATATATTGAATAATTTGACCAGCAAACATAGGTCTATCTGCACCGCTCAATATTTCAAAACTCATGTATTCCGGTGTAATTGCTTTTAAATTTTTTGGGCTTGATAAAAAATCCCAAGCTTCTTTTTTTGAAATGGGTAAGTTTTGTTTGGATGCTAATCTGAATATTTTCATTTTTTAAAATTTAATAGTGCAAATATACGTTTGTTTAAGCACACAAATAAAGTAGTTTACAAAATTATTATACTTTTTTATTTTAATTTTTCTTTAACTTTAAAACACAAAATAAAATACTATTTTAGCAAAAAAATAATAACGTTATGAAAAAATACACATTCCTTTATATGCTCTTAATTTCAGGAGTATTAAATGCACAAATTGCTACCCCACAAGCAAGTCCAATATCAAAAGTGGATCAAACTGTTGGTTTGACGCAAATTAGTTTGGAATATCATAGACCAAGTGCAAAAGGCAGAGCGGTTTATGGCGAATTAGTTCCTTATGGAAAAAATTGGCGAACAGGTGCAAACGAAAATACGACTATTACTTTTTCGCAAGATGTGATAATAAATGGAAAATCGTTAGCAAAAGGTAAATACGCATTATATACTACTCCAAAAGCAGATTCGTGGGATATTATTTTTTATAAAGATACTGACAATTGGGGATTACCAGAAAACTGGATTGAGGAAAACGTTGCTTTAAAAACATCTGCAAAGCCTGAAAGTTTAAACCGATTAGTAGAAACATTTACTATTTCTTTTAACAATGTTACAATAGATGCAGCAAATTTAGAATTATCGTGGGAAAAAACACTTGTATCTGTTAAAATTGAAGTGCCAACACAAGAAACCGTTTTAAAATCTATTGAAAATGTTATGAATGGTCCTTCTGCAAAAGACTATTACGCTAGTGCACAATATTTTTATCAATCAAATACAGATTTGAATAAAGCATTACTTTGGATAAATCAATCTATATCTTTATCTGGAGAGAAAGTGCCGTTTTGGTATTACAGATTAAAATCATTAATTCAATTTAAATTAGGTGATAAAAAAGGAGCAATTGAAACCGCAAAATTATCTTTAGCAGGCGCTACTGCCGAAAAAAACGAAGATTATATTAAACAAAATAAAGACAGTATTGAATTATGGTCTAAATAATTTGGACTAAACTATATAAAAAAATACCATTCAATTTGAATGGTATTTTTTTATATAGTTTTTAAACTCTCAATAAGCAAATCAATTTCTTCTTTTGTGTTATAATGACTAAATGAAATTCGCAATGAAGGTTTTTTGATATTTTCTGAAGATAAAAATTCAGCTAACACATGTGAGGGTTTTACGCTACCACTCTGGCAAGCGCTTCCTCTAGATACTGCAATGCCTTTCATATCTAAATTAAATAAAATTAACGCTGTTTTTTCTTCTGAAAAAGGCAATAATACGTTTAAAATATTATAAAAAGTATTTTCGCCATTAACAATAATTCCATCAAAATTTGCTTGTAATTTTTCAATACAATATGATTTTAATTCAGTTATATAATTCGTTTCATCAACTAATTGTTCATTTGCAATCTCAAATGCTTTTGCTAAACCTGCAATTTGATGAACGGCTTCTGTACCAGCTCGTAATCCCTTTTCTTGTTCGCCACCATATAACATAGGTTGTATTGGCGTGTTTTTTCTAATAAAAGCAAAACCAATTCCTTTTGGCCCGTGGAATTTATGAGCGCTCGCTACTAAAAAATCTAATGGAATTTTCTGTAAATCAATAGTAACTTTACCGATTGATTGAACCGTATCACAGTGAAAAATAACGTTATATTTTTGACAAATAGCAGCAACTGAATCTAAATTTATTAGCGTTCCAATTTCGTTATTAACATGCATTAAAGTTACTAAAGTTGGAATTTTGTCATCTAATTTTCGTTCGAAATCAAATAAATCTAAATTTCCGTTAGGCAAAACAGAAATATATTCCACCTCAATACCAAATTCTTTTTGTAAATTTAATACGGTATATAATGTGGCGTGGTGTTCTATTTTACTAGTAATAATTTTTTTAATACCATTACTTTTAACCATTTCTCTTAAAATCCAATTTGTTCCTTCTGTAGCATTTGATGTAAAAATGATTTCTTGAGCAGAACAGTTTAAATATTTTGCAATTGTTTTTCTTGAGGTTTCAATTATGGATTTTGCACTTCTTCCAAAACTATGTGTAGATGATGGATTTCCAAAATCGTTTTGCAAAACGGCTATCATTGTTTGTATAACTTCTTCTCTTAATGGGGTAGTGGCTGCGTTATCTAAATATATTTTTTTCATCAAATTAATTTTGCTTAATGTAAATTTCCATAGCACCTAATCCGTATTTTCCATAATTAGCTTCTTGAATTACTATGTTTTCATATCTTCTCAATAAATATTCTAACTCGCTTTTTAAAACGCCATCACCAACTCCGTGGATTAAAACTACGCGATTGTAACGTTTAGAAATGGCAAAATCCATTGCTCGTTTGGCTTCTTCAAGTTGAATATTTAATTTATCGAAGTTAGTTAAATTTTGGTTTTTTCCCGTAATTATTTTTTCTAAATGTAAATCCACTTCAAAAACCATTGGGTCCTTTTTGCTGAATTTGGTTAAAACCGAACCTGATTTTTTTGGAATTTCTTTTTCTGCTAAAACTTTAGAAAGATTGCCGTCAAAATTAATTTTAGGCGCATCACTTGCGATTTTTATGACTTCTTTTTGATTGTATATTAACTCAAACCCATCTTTAGTTTCAATGACAATTGAATTGTCCGATTGAAATCGTAAAATCACACCTTCTAAATTATCATCTAAAACCTGAACAACATCTCCAATTTTCATTGCGTTTTCCATAAAATAGTATATTTTTACAAAAGTAAAATAATAACTTTAAAAACCATTTAATTTTGAAAATAGTTGTCATAGATAATTACGATAGTTTTACCTACAATTTAGTCCACTATTTGGAAGATTTAGGCGCAACAGTTACCGTTTTTAGAAATGATGAGTTTGAAATAAAAGAGTTAGAAATTTTTGATAAAATAGTTTTGTCTCCAGGTCCCGGTATTCCTAACGAAGCAGGTTTGTTAAAAGAAGTCATACAAACGTACGCCAAAACCAAAAGTATATTAGGAATTTGTCTGGGTTTACAGGCCATTGGTGAAGTATTTGGTGGCACATTAATAAATTTAAAAAAAGTATATCACGGCGTAGCTTCAAAAATTACGATTGTTGAAAATGATACTATTTTTACTAATTTACCAAATGAAATAGAAGTGGGAAGGTATCATTCTTGGGTGATTTCAAATGACAATTTTCCACAAAATTTGATTATAACTTCAGTTGACGAAAACAAACAAATTATGTCAGTTAAGCATAGTGTTTACGATATTCGAGGTGTGCAATTTCACCCAGAAAGTATTCTAACGCCAGACGGAAAAAAAATATTAGAAAATTGGTTGAATAATTAATTATCTCGTAAAAACCAATTTATTTCCTTCCGATAAATTACTATCAAATACATACCCTTCATAGTTGAAACCTTTTAAATCATCTACTGTTTCAGCATTTGTATCTATAATGTATCGAACCATTAAACCTCTGGCTTTTTTCGCAAAAAAAGAAATCATTTTAAGTTTTCCGTCTTTATAATCTTTAAATTCTGGAGTAATTACAGCTGCTTTTAATTTTTTAGCATCAACAGCAGAAAAATATTCATTGCTGGCTAAATTTACAAATAATTCGTCTTTATGTAATTCGTCATTTAAATAATCCGTAACTGATTTTTTCCAAAATTCGTATAGATTTTTTTTAGCACCTATATTTATTGAAGTTCCCATTTCTAAACGGTAGGCTTGTATTAAATCTAAAGGTTTCAATATGCCATATAATCCTGATAAAATGCGTAATTTATCTTGTAAAACGGTTACTTTCTCAACAGCTAACGAATACACATCTAAGCCCGTGTATACTTCACCATCAAAAGTATAAATTGCTGGTCGTGCATTATTTGCAGTAAATGGAAGTTGCCAATCTTGATTTCTTTGCCAATTTAAATCTGCTAATTTCTCAGAAATGTCCATCAATTCCATAAGCTGTTTTGGCTTTTTCTTTTTTAACGTTTTCTGAATGGTTTCAGCTTGTTTTAAAAAAGATGCTTCCGTAACTAATGAAGTAGGAAGTTCTTTATCTAAATTTAAAGATTTTGCTGGAGAAATAACAATTTTCATTTTACAGATTTTTTTCAAAATTAGGCAATAGGATTATTTTTTACAACACAGATTTGAGAAAATATATTAATTTTTTAAAATCGGTACCAAACTAAGTTTTAATTATATTGACTATTTGCAATCAGATTTTAAAATTATAAACTGTAAAATTTCTTAAATCTGTGTTGTAAAAAATTGAAATTTGATATTGTTATTGTGATTGTTTATCTTCGCCACATGATACAAGTAATTCTTTTAGGTTCAGGAAACGTGGCTACTCATTTATTTCAAGCTTTTTCGAAAGTTGATGAAATAGAAGTGGTTCAGGTTTTTTCAAGAACGGTATCAAACGATTTTCCTGAAACACTTCAAACAACTGATTATTCTAAAATTAAAGAAGCGGATGTTTATATTATTTGTGTTTCAGATAGCGCTATTTCAAGCGTATCGTCTCTATTACAATTTGAAAATAGGCTAGTGGTTCATACTTCAGGAAGTTCTGATTTAAATGTACTGGATAGTAAAAACAATAAAGGTGTTTTTTATCCGTTACAAACCTTTACCAAAAACAAAGCTGTTGATTTTTCTGAAATTCCAATTTGTTTAGAAGCAGAAAATGTTTCAGATTATACTGTATTAGAAAAAGTTGCAAAATCAATATCAAAAAATACACATGCCATATCTGGTGAACAACGAAAAGCACTTCATGTCGCTGCCGTTTTTGTTTGTAATTTTACTAATCATTTGTATCAAATTGGAAATGAAATTTGCTGTAAGAATTCTATTCCTTTTGAAATTTTACAACCCTTAATAAAAGAAACGGTTGAAAAGATACAATCACTTTCACCAAGTAAAGCACAAACAGGACCAGCTGTAAGAAATGACCAAAAAACCTTAGAAAAACATATCGATTTTCTTACTAACGAAAATCAAAAAGAAATTTATAAAATTCTGACAAAATCTATACAAAATGGCGAAAAGTTATAAAGAAATAATGAATGATATTAAAGCGTTTATCTTTGATATCGATGGTGTATTAACGGATGGTACGGTACATATTTCAGAAGAGGGACAATTGCTTCGTCAAATGAACATTAAAGATGGTTATGCCATGAAAGCTGCTGTAGATAAAGGTTACCCAGTTTGTATCATCTCAGGTGGAAGTAACGAAGGTGTTCGTATTAGGTTGCAGAAATTAGGAATAAAAGACATCTACTTAGCAGCACCAGATAAAGTAGAAAAATTTCATGAAATTTGTGATGCCTATCAATTAAAACCTGAAGAAATACTATATATGGGCGATGATATCCCAGATTATTTAGTGATGCAAAAAGTAGGTTTACCAACGTGTCCGCAAGATGCTGTTCAGGAAATAAAAGGCGTGAGCAAATATATTTCACACGCAAATGGTGGAAAAGGTGCTGTAAGAGATGTAATTGAACAAGTTTTAAAAGTTCAAGGAAAATGGATGGACGATTTTGACGCTAAGTTTTTTTAATACTATCAATAAATTTATAATGAAACATTTTTTAAAATTAATTCGAATAGAAAGTTTAATACTGGTTGCTTTTATGCAACTCATTATTAAATACGGATTCTTAAATCATATTCATTTTAAAGATGCTTTAGGTGCGCCTCAGTCTTTAGTGCTTTGGCAATCTTTAACTGATTTTCAGTATGTGTTGTTGGTTTTTTCCACGCTGTTTATTTTAGCTGGTGGCTACATAATTAACGCTGTTTTTGATGTAGATACCGACAACATCAACAAAGCCAACCAAGTAGTTATAGGCACTCATATTAATGAAAAAACAGCCTATAATTTGTATTTTATATTTACATGCTTAGGTGTTGGAATAGGGTTTTATTTGAGTCGTATTATTAATAAACCCGCTTTTGCTACGATATTTGTCATTTGTGCGGCTTTATTATATATCTATTCAAATGGATTAAAACAAATTCCAATTTTAGGAAATGCAATTGTAGCGCTTGTAGTCGCGTTATCTATAGTAAATATAAGTTTTTTTAATATTTTACCTGCAATTTATGGTGGTAATGAATTTTTCATGAAAACGTTGGTTTCCATTCTTACAGATTATGCGATTTTTATTTTTCTTTTGCAATTTACTATAGAAATTATCAATACAATTGTAAATGAAAAAGGGGATGCGGCCTATGGAATTTCAACTGTTGCGACATCTTTTGGTATTAAAAACGCCAAAATCATTGGTGCATCTTCGTTAGTACTTTTTATTACTTATCTAACTTATTATTTGGTTGAAAATTTAGCACATAATTTGTATGCTTTAGGATATTTTATTCTATTTATTATTGCGCCTTTGTTATTTGTTGCAATCAAATTATTTCAATACAAATTAAATAATGAGTACCTTTTGGTAATTAGAATATTGAAAATAGTTCAAATTACTACGATTTTGTCTTTGCTAATTATCTTACTATCTATGCAATATGCTTAACGAGAAATTCAAAAATCATAAAATTATTTTAGCTTCGGGTTCGCCAAGAAGACAGCAATTTTTAAAAGAATTAGATATAGATTTCGAAATTAGATTAAAAGAAATTGAAGAAATTTATCCTGATCATTTACAAGCGGAAGAAATAACTAATTTTTTAGCTAAATTAAAAGCCAGTGCTTTTGAAAACGATCTACAAGATAGCGAAGTTTTAATTACTTCAGACACTATTGTTTGGTTGGAAAACCAAGCTTTAGGAAAACCTAACGACGCTTCTCATGCCATAAGAATGCTAACTGAAATGTCAGGAAAAACACATAAAGTGATTACTTCTGTTTGTATAAAAACGACACAAAAAGAACTTGTTTTTCATGATGAAACATTGGTAACTTTTTCCTCATTAAGTTTAGAAGAAATAGAGTATTATTTAAAAAATTATCAGCCATTTGACAAAGCGGGTTCGTATGGCATTCAAGAATGGATTGGGTTGGTAGCTATTGAAAAGATTGAAGGAAGTTATGCTAATGTAGTGGGCTTGCCGACACATAAATTGTATAAAGAATTAATGAATTTTTAATTTTTTAACTATATTTTATTTTTATACACAGATTTTGAAAATTATATAAATTTTTAAAATCTGTGTTTAAAAAAAATGATTTTTGCAATTGCTTTTGATAATGTAATTGAAATATCTTACATTTGTAGCCACAACTTACAAAATATGAGTCAAAAAATATTGCTCAACTCAAAAGAAGTCAACATCATTCTACATCGATTGGCCTGTCAATTAATCGAAAAGCATCTCGATTTCTCCAATACTATTCTTATCGGAATTCAACCAAGAGGCACTTTTTTAGCCAATAGATTGTCACAAATTTTAAAAGACGATTATCAAGTTTCCGATTTAAAATTAGGGTTTTTAGACATTACTTTCTTCAGAGACGATTTTAGAAGAAACGAAAAACCTTTTGAAGCCAATCAAACGCAAATTGATTTTTTAGTAGAAGACAAAAATGTAGTTTTTATAGACGATGTATTGTATACTGGAAGAAGTATTCGTGCCGCATTAACAGCAATACAGTCTTTTGGAAGACCCAAATCAATAGAACTTTTAACCTTAATTGACAGACGCTTTAGTCGTGATTTACCTATTCAACCGGATTATAGAGGTCGACAAGTAGATGCTATCAACAACGAAAGAGTGTTAGTAAAGTGGGCTGAAAATGACAGTGAGGACGCCGTTTATATAGAGGTAAAGGGATAAAGAATAATTAAAGAAAAACAACACATTTAAAATGAAAGAATTAAGCGTCAATCATTTATTAGGAATAAAGTACATCAATACCAATGATATTAATTTAATTCTTGAAACCGCTGATCAGTTTAAAGAAGTAATCAACCGTCCTATAAAAAAAGTACCTTCTTTGCGAGATATTACTATCGCAAATATCTTTTTTGAAAACAGTACTCGTACCAAATTATCTTTCGAATTGGCTCAAAAACGACTTTCAGCTGACGTAATGAGTTTTTCTTCTGCGCAGTCATCAGTTAAAAAAGGGGAAACCTTAATTGATACTGTAAATAATATTTTAGCCATGAAAGTGGATATGGTGGTTATGCGACATAGTTCGCCTGGAGCCGCGCATTTTTTATCGCAACATGTAAAAGCAAGTATAGTAAATGCTGGTGATGGCGCACACGAACACCCAACGCAAGCATTATTAGATAGTTATACCATAAGAGAGAAATTAGGTGAAGTTGCGGGTAAAAAAATAGTTATTGTTGGTGATATTTTACACAGTAGAGTAGCGCTTTCCAATATTTTTGCCTTACAAATGCAAGGGGCTGAAGTAAAAGTATGCGGACCAAAAACATTGATTCCTCAATACATCAATTCTTTAGGAGTAACTTACGAACCAAATTTAATCAAAGCATTAGAATGGTGTGATGTAGCGAATATGTTACGCGTACAGAATGAAAGACTTGACGTGAGTTATTTTCCAAATACACGTGAATACACACAGCAATTTGGACTGACAAATGAAATACTAAATAACCTGAACAAAGAAATTGTAGTGATGCATCCAGGACCTATAAATCGTGGGGTAGAAATTACTTCTGATGTAGCAGATGGAAATCATTCTGTTATTTTAGATCAGGTAGAAAATGGGGTAGCGGTACGAATGGCAGTTATTTATTTATTAGCGAGTAAGATTAAAAATTAGTTCAAATGAAAGTAGAACAGAAAGGAAATACAGTTACTATTAAAGATACTGAAAGTAGTTTCGACGTGTTTTTACAAAAATTAACTGAACAATACAACTCGTTTAAATCAGTTAATTTAATAATTGATATCACACACGATAAATCATTTGAAATAAGTAACTTAAAGCAATTTTCTGATTTAGCAAAAACATATAAAAAAAATAAAAAATCTTTTGTAGTTGTTGCTACTGCTATTGATTTTAATAAAGTTCCAACCTCAATCACTACCGTTCCTTCTTTACTAGAAGCACATGATATTATTGAAATGGAAGAAATTGAACGTGACTTAGGATTTTAATTATGAAACTTTCCAATCAAAACATAATTTATATTTTAACTGGCTTATTATTTGTATTCACATTCTTAAGTACAAAATTTATTATTTCCGAATTGAAATCCATTCCAACAAATTCCTTTTTTGGTGCTTTTTCAATAGGTATATCTATAATTTTAATCATTTTAATTATCAAACTAAGCAAAATAGAAAATAATAAATAATGACAACTAGAGCTAAATTCAACTTGTTTTTTCTACTATTAGCTATTATTTTATTGGTGCTAAATATAATTATTTCATACCAAGAAAATAAAGTAGAGTGGTTTAGGTTAATTTCAAATGTGTTGTTAATTTTCCTTTTTTCTATGAATATTTACAACGAGAATAAGAAACAAAAACAACACTAATTTCATCTTGAAAATTAAAATATTAGGCTGTTACGCCGCCACACCAAGAACAATTAGCAATCCTACATCGCAAGTTTTAGAGATTAAAAGCCATATGTTCTTAATAGATTGTGGGGAAGGTACACAAGTACAATTACGCAAACACAAAATTAAGTTTTCGCAAATTGAGCATATTTTTATTTCCCATTTACACGGTGATCATTTTTTTGGGTTAATTGGCTTAATTTCTACTTTTATGTTATTGGGTAGAGAAAAAGATTTGAATATTTACGGCCCAAAAGGCATTAAAGAAGTCATTTTATTGCTTTTGAAATTAGGAAACGCATACACTTCTTACAATTTATTTTTTCACGAATTAACTTCCATGGAAAGCGAACTTATATACGAAGATGAAAAAGTAAAAGTTACTACCATACCTCTAAAACATAGAGTCTATACCAATGGCTATTTATTTGAAGAAAAAAATACTGAAAGAAAATTGAATATTGATGCCATATTAAATCATAATATTGAAAAACTATATTACAATAAAATAAAGTTAGGCGGTGATATTACTTTAGAGGATGGAAGTATCCTAACCAATTCCGAATTATCTTTTGATCCTGAAGAAGCTAAAAGTTATGCGTTTTGTTCAGATACAGTTTATAATGAAGAAATAATTCCTATAATTAAAAACGCTACTGTTTTATATCACGAAAGCACGTTTTTAGAAAGCGAAAGTCATTTAGCGGAAAAAACTATGCACACTACTGCGAAACAAGCCGCAAAAATTGCTAAATTAGCAGACGTAAAACATTTATTATTAGGACATTATTCCACTCGATACGGAAATATTGAGTTATTTAAAACAGAAGCTCAAGAAATATTTGAAAACGTCTTGCTAGCAGATGATGGATTAGAATTTGAATTTTAAATTTATTACACAGAGATACACAAAGATTGACAGATAAACCTAACACCATTCACCCTTAACCCAAAAAAATGAAAGATTTATCCGATTATAGAAAATCATACGACAAAAGCGAATTGTTAGAGAACACCATTCCTGATGATGCGATTCAATTGTTTCATAATTGGTTTTATGAGGCGGAAGAACAAGAAAATGGAGAAGTTAATGCTATGACGGTTTCTTCTATAGGTTTGGATGGATTTCCAAAAAGTAGGGTAGTGTTGCTTAAAAAATTCAATGAAGAAGGTTTTATATTTTACACCAATTATAATTCAGAAAAAGGAAAAGCCATTTTACAACATCCAAATGTTTGTATTTCTTTCTTTTGGCCAATTTTAGAACGCCAAGTAATAATAAAAGGAATAGCTGAAAAAACAACGGCACAAGTTTCAGATACTTATTTTGATTCTCGTCCAGAAGGCAGTAAATTGGGAGCAATTGTTTCGAATCAAAGTGAAGTAATTCCATCAAGAGCATTTTTAGATGAAAAATTAAAAAACTTAGAAACAGAAATTTCAGGTTCTGAAATTAAACGACCAGAAAATTGGGGTGGCTTTTTGGTTAAACCTGTTGAAGTAGAATTTTGGCAAGGAAGAGCTAATCGTTTACACGATAGAATTCGTTATACATTAGCCGCTGATTTAAGTTGGAAAATAGACCGTTTATCGCCTTAATAACTTTTATTCTGATTCCTCGTTATCCTCATCTTCGTCATCTTCCGTAACAGCATCTAATTCGTCTTCATCACTAATTAGTTCGAAAAAAGTAAATGTAGTTCCTCCGTAGGTTCTAGCAAATGAAAAATTATCTAAATGTTCTAATTTTGTATCTTTAGAATGTTCAATAATTAACATGCCTTCTTCGTCTAAAATATTGTTTTCAAAAATCAAAACCGGAATTTTTTCAAAATCTTTTTGATCAATATGATACGGTGGGTCTGCAAAAATTATATCATAACTTCCTTTGTGTTTTTGTAAAAATGCAAAAACATCACTTTTTATTGGTGTGATATCAAAGTCAAATTCGGTGGCAATTTTTCGTATGTAATTCACACAACCCATATCGGCATCAACCGCTACTAATGGTGTGGCACCACGAGAGGCAAATTCATAAGCAATATTTCCAGTACCAGAAAACAGATCTAATATTTTTAATTCGCCAAAATTAAAATGATTATTTAAAATATTAAATAAGGCCTCTTTGGCCATATCTGTAGTTGGTCGAACCGGTAAGTTTTTAGGGGCTTGTAATCTTCTACCTTTATATTTTCCTGAAATTATTCTCATGAGTGAAATAAAATAAAGTGCTTTAATAGGTCTTTAGTATCCACATCTAAAACAGCTTTTAAATTAGAAACATCTAACAAACTACAGTTTCTTATATATTTATATGCAAGTTTAAACGCAGCACTTTCTTCTGAAATATCGCCTAAAAACTGCACAGGAATTATTTCTGGATTCAGCTGTAATTGCTCGTAAGTAAACAATAAAAAATAGATAAAATCTTCTAAAGAATTATAAATAAACGTATTAAATAATAACAAATTTGTGTTTTTGGTAACCGTAATTTCAAATCTATCGTGTTGAAAATGTACCCAAACTTGCTTTGTATCCTTGTTTTTAGAAAAATCTAAAGCTTTCTTAACAAATATAGAATTGCAATTTTTATAATCAAACGTTTCGTAATGATCTAATAAATAGTTATTTATACTGGTGTACGGAATAAAAACATTATTTAAATCGTACGTATCTAAATAATCGAAAGCAAAATAATCGGTTTCAAATACTTTAGAATTGTATTGTAAATAACTTCCTAAATAATTCGGATCAAATAAAGAAGAAGGTACAAATGTATTTAAATTTGAATTGTGCAATACCACCACATCATCATACTGGGCTTCAAGAATTGGATTTTCAACAAAAACTTTCCATAACTCTTCCTCTAAAACATTTTTTGGGTTTATTGCGTATGATTTATAAGTAACTATTTTGTTTGAAATCATATCAATAACACAAAAAGAAAGATTACTATTCGCAACCTCAAAGCATAATTTTTTATATGTTTTTTGTGTAATATCTTGATTCATATTTTTTATTTGATTTACAAATTTACATTTTTTAAGAGAATTAAAAACCTTCAAATGAAATTATATTTAAAATCCTTGTTATATTTGAAGTTCTTAATTCAAAATTAATGTCGCCAACGCAATTTTATAGTATTTTAATGAATAATTTTCCTTTTCAGCCTACTGCTAATCAGGATATTTTCTTTCAAAAAATTGCTACCTATATCTTACAACCTAAAGATGAACTATTTGTATTAAAAGGATACGCTGGAACAGGTAAAACTACTGTGATTTCCACCTTAGTAAATCAATTAAGCGTTGCTAATAAAAAATCGGTAATGTTGGCACCTACGGGTAGGGCTGCTAAAGTAATGTCAGCTTATTCAGAAAAACCTGCTTTTACTATACACAAACGTATTTATTTTCCTAAAAAAAATAAAAATGGTGGCGTTGGTTTTGTTTTGCAAGCCAATAAATTTAAAGATACAATTTTTATTGTAGATGAATCGTCCATGATTTCTGATCAATCTAATGAAACAAGTTTGTACGAAAACGGTTCTTTATTAGATGATTTGTTGTTTTATGTTGATGCTGGGCAAAATTGCAAACTAATTTTAGTAGGTGATACGGCTCAGTTGCCTCCTTTGAATTCGGATATTAGTCCTGCTTTGGATATTCAATCTTTACACGTAAATTACGATAAAGAAATAGTTCATATTGAATTAGATGAAGTGATGCGACAAGCTGAAAATTCTGGAATATTAAGCAATGCTACTGAATTACGAGCACTTTTAAAATCGCATTTTATTGAAGAATATAAATTTAATTTAAAATCGTTTAAAGACATTATTCGATTAGAAGACGGATTTGATATTGAAGATGCTATTCATCAATCGTATCGAAATTATAGTACGGAAGACACTGCATTCATAGTACGTTCCAATAAAAGAGCCAATCAGTACAACCAACAAATTAGACAACGGATTTTAGAAAAAGAAAGTGATTTGTCGGCTGGCGATTTATTAATGGTAGTAAAAAACAACTATTTTTGGCTTAACGAAACTTCACAAGCTGGCTTTATTGCCAATGGCGATATTATTGAAGTCTTAAAAATTAGAAATATTCAGGAATTATACGGTTTTAAATTTGCCAATGTTACCATCAGAATGGTGGATTATCCTAATGAAGCTTCTTTTGAAACGGTTTTACTTTTAAATACGATTGAAAGTGAAGCGGCATCATTAACATATGAAGAATCGAACCTATTGTATCAAGAAGTTTCTAAAGATTATGAAGACGAAATTCATAAATACAAGAAACTTTTAAAAGTAAAAAACAATCCATATTTTAATGCCTTGCAGGTAAAGTTTTCTTATGCGATTACGTGTCATAAATCGCAAGGAGGACAGTGGAGTAGTGTGTTTGTAGAAAAACCCTACTTGCCCAATGGCGTAGATAGAGATTATATTAGATGGTTGTACACGGCAATTACAAGAGCTAAAGAAAAGTTATATTTAATTGGGTTTAAAGATGAAAATTTTGAGTAGATTTGAAAACACATAGAAATATAGAAAATTATTTATGTATAATTTAGTGCTTAAAGTTAATTTTAGAAATAAAACCAAACCTTTTACCTTTGACCCAAAACCTTTAACCCATTTACAATGAAAATAATTGCTGTCATCCCTGCGCGCTATGCCTCTACACGATTTCCTGCTAAATTAATGCAAGATTTAGGTGGAAAAACAGTTATTTTACGAACGTATGAAGCGGCTGTATCCACTAATTTATTTGATGATGTATTTGTGGTAACCGATTCAGATTTAATTTATAACGAAATTATTTCGCATAATGGAAAGGCAATAATGAGTATCAACGAGCACGAAAGTGGTAGCGACAGAATTGCTGAAGCCGTTGAAAAAATTGATGCTGATATTATAATAAATGTGCAAGGCGACGAACCATTTATTAATAAAACGCCATTAGAACAAATTATTATGGCATTTCAAAATGATACAGAAAAGAAAATTGATTTGGCTTCTTTAATGTTTGAAATTAAAGATAATACTGAAATTGAAAATCCAAATAATGTAAAAGTTATAACAGATCAAGAAGGGTTTGCTTTATATTTTTCTCGTTCGGTAATTCCGTTTTCCCGTGAGGAAAATGTGGGTGTACGATATATGAAGCACATTGGTATTTATGCCTTTAGAAAACAAGCCTTATTGGATTTTGCTAAATTACCGATGCTTTCGCTGGAAGCCTCAGAAAAACTAGAACAATTGCGTTATTTGGAATACGGAAAACGCATTAAAATGATTGAAACGTCGCACGCAAGTATAGGAATTGATACACCAGAAGATTTAGAAAAAGCGAGACGTTTAGTATAATATTCCGATAGTTTCAAAAAAATTCAATACAGATTACACAAATTTAATCGGTGCTAATCCTAAAATCCGTGGCTAAGAATTTCAACACAGATTGCACAAATTTTCACCAATTTATTCGTACTAATTTGTGAAATTTGTGTTTAATAAATTATAATTATTTCACAATAATTTCAGATTCTTTTTTAACTATAATTTCTGGTTTTCCTTTATATAATATAACGGTTCCGGTGATGCAAATGGTTTTTGTATCTAACGTTAGTGGATCGTAGGAAAATGCCTCTCGGTCAAGTTTAAAAATAACTACAGAAAACGCATTGTCTGGATAGGGTTTTCCGAAATTTAATAGTGCATTTCCGCCTTTTGTTTCATAAATTCCGGTTACTTTTTCGCAAATAGTAATAGTTTTTCCTTCAAAAGAAGCAATGTTTTCCAATGTTGGAGTAATTTCTTGTGCAGAGACTAATAGTGTTCCTAATAAAAACAGAACTAAAAATACTTTTTTCATATGCAAATTAATTACCTTTAGTAGCTAATTTATAATTCGCACTTACTTCGTCCCAATTGATGATATTCCAAATAGACGCTAAATAATCGGCACGTTTGTTTTGGTATTTTAAATAATACGCGTGTTCCCAAACATCAATTCCTAAGATAGGGGTTCCTTTGGTTTCTGCAACATCCATTAACGGATTGTCTTGATTAGGCGTAGAAGACACTACCAATTTATTGTTTTTATCAACAGAAAGCCAAGCCCATCCTGAACCAAATCGGGTAGTGGCAGCTGTATTAATTTTTTCTTTTAACGCATCCATATTTCCAAACGTATCCATAATTGCTTTTTCTAAATCTGCAGAGGGTTGGGTGTTTTTGGTTGGTGTTAGTATGGACCAAAATAACTCGTGATTATAATGCCCGCCTGCATTGTTTCTAATGGCTGGACTCAATTTTGAGACATTCGATAAAATTTCTTTTATTGACATTTTAGCAGCATCAGTTCCTACAACAGCAGCATTTAAATTTTTAATATACGCCGCGTGGTGCTTGCTGTAATGAATTTCCATAGTTTGTGCATCTATAAAAGGTTCTAAATCTGTGTATGCATAAGGTAATGGCTTTTGAGCAAACTGCGCCGAAACCGAAACAGCCAAGAAAAGAAAAACAGCTAGTAATTGAAATTTTTTCATAATGATAATTTTGAGTTGTAAAACTTGTTGTAGCAAAGTTAATTGTTTTTTGTAAAGTATATTAGAATTTAACAGGAAGTTGTTAATTATGTAATTCAACTATAAATCGAATGAATTAGCACCTTAGCGCGAATGAGTAAAAAAAGATATTTCATATAGAACCTATATGTTTTAATATCATAATCATCAAAAAGGAGTTTTACTATTACTAAATTTTGTTTAAAAATTTGTTAAATTTTTTAAACAAAATATTTTTTTTTATATTTGCAACTATTATTATAATATTAAACAACTTTATTATGAAAAACATTAAATTTTTACTGCTATTTCTAAGTATTTTGGTCAGTGTTTTTGTATCCTGTTCATCTGGTGATGAAACAACTATCGAAACACAAAAAAGTAGTGCTCTTCGAATTTATCTAAATGAATTTAAAGGAGTAAATAACATTTCTGGAAGAAGTATGTCTACTGATTCTAATTTTTGTTATGAATTTGTTTATCCGATAACGCTTGCTTACAATAACGGAACAGTAGTTAATGTAGCTAATGAAACAGAATTAATTGCAATACTTGAAAGCGAAACAAGTGAATTGTACATTAATGGAATTGCATTCCCGTTTAATTTAATTGCTCCTGGAAGTACCACTCCGATTACTATTTCAAATGAATCAGAATTTTGGAGTGTAATAAACGCATGCGAAATGGATACCTACGACGATTATATTGCTTCAGGATCTTGTTATTCATTTGTTTATCCGTTTTCATTATTAATGAGTAACAATCAGACGGTTACTTTAAATAATGATCAAGATTTATTAAATTTAGTAGCACAACAAGGAAATAGTGATAATTATATTGTCAATTTGGTATATCCTTTTTCTGTAATTAGCAACAATACGATTACTCAAATAGATAATGAGTATGAATTTGCTCAATTAAATAATGATTGTGATGATAATAATTGCAATTGTCCTACTGATGTAAATCCGGTTTGTGTTAATGTGGGTGGAGTAATTATATCATTTCCAAATGCTTGCTTAGCAGAATGTGCAGGATATACATCATCAGATTTTGTAAATTGTAATTAATAAAAATATATTTTACTTATAAACTTCAGCAGTAATGTTGGAGTTTTTTTTGTTTATTAAATTAATTTTTACTTATTTGAATTGAAAAAATTATCAAAAAAAACTACATTAAATCTAGTCCAACAAGTTTAATAATACAATCTAAAATCTAATACTTTACAAAGGGCATAATGGTTTTCAAAAAGCGTTTCAACCACTTCATCTATGTTTTCGTTGTCTTGAAACAGTTTAAAAAATTCTTGGTCTAATGCATAGCTTTTTAAATTATCAAATTTTGCACCATAACCCGAAATGGCTTTCGCACCCGTTACATCTAAAAAAAACTGAGCTTCATCGTTGGTTAATTCCAAGGTTTTGGAATTGGCAAAATGAATAATTTTTCCTTTCATTTTTCCTTCAAAAAGTTCGGCAATTTCATCTAAACTATAATAATAGTCGTAAATACAAATGGTATTGTCTTCGCCTTCCATAACTAAATAAATAATTTCATAATTCTTAAAATTATGATCATCGTAGAGTAGTGCCGACAAACTTTCTTCTACACCTTCAATGGTATCGCACGTTTTATAAATTGTAGAAATACCGTGTTGTAACGCCAAGTTTTCTAATTGCTTTTCTACTTCAGTTGTTGAAAACACTTCAACATCCGAAACGGCTTCTAAACAGAAAATAAATTGGCTATCCATGATATTAATTTAGAGTTTTATACTCGCTTAATTATTATAACATCATTATATTTTTCTACATTCTTAAGCACTTTTTTGCTGTAGCTATTTGAATCAAAATGCATCAAATACTGATCAATAGTATTTTTACTATTTCTATTTAAATGCATTGTATTAAATAAGATATACCCGTTTTTATTAAGTAATTGTTTACTATTACTAATAAAGCTATCTTGAAATAAAAACTCAGGCATTTCGGTATCTTTAAAGATATCAATAATTATCAAATCGTATTGACTTGCATCTGATTGAACAAATTTTTCGGCATCAGCAATAACACATTTAAAGTTAGGGATTTTATCTAAATTAAAATACGAATTTGCAATATGAATAATCTCTGCGTCAAGTTCTACGCCTAAAATATTTTTTGAAAACGAAAAGTCATTAACTAATGTTTGTACTACACTACCGCCTGCCACACCTAATATTAATACCGATTCCATTCTGTTGATTTCAGCAGAACCAATATATAAAAGTCCTTTTTTTAATATTGACTGCAAACTTCCGAAAGAATAATTCGTGTTTTTGGTGTTTAGCAGCATTTTCCCATTGTATAAAGTCACTTCAATTGTCTTGCTAATTGTTGAGGTTTCTTTATAAATTGTGATAGGATAGAAGTAGCTGAGTATTTTTTTAAACATCATCATATATATTAGGTAAATATACTTTATTTTTGCTTTTTCTCAAAATGTAATAGAATGAAACATTCTCTATATAGACTACTGTTTTTTAAATTAATGGGCTGGAAAGTCAAGGGTGATTTTGATTCCTCCATTAAAAAATGTGTACTAATTGTAGTACCTCACACCAGTTGGTTTGATTTTTTTATTGGGGTGTTTTTTAGAGGAACCTATCCTATAGAAATTAATTTTTTAGCTAAACAAGAATTATTTCGTTTTCCGTTGGGTGCCTATTTAAAATGGATGGGAGGCATTCCTTTAAATAGAAATAAAACCGAAAATAAGGTAGAAGCTATTGCTAAGATATTTGAATCAAAAGAAGTAATGCGCTTATCATTATCTCCAGAAGGCACAAGAAAAAAAGTAACACAATGGAAATCAGGTTATTATTATATTGCTCAAAAAGCAAATGTGCCTATAATTCCTATTGGTTTTGATTACGAAAACAAACAAGTAGTTATTTTTGATACCTTTATCGTAACTAACGATTTTGAGAAAGATTCTGCTTACTTGGAATCTTTATTTATAACTATTAAAGGCAAAGTCCCTGCTTTTAGTTATACCCGTTAAGGATTATAATTCTTAAACGTACCGTCAGTATAAAATACCACAATTCGTTCTATTTTAGAATCTGAATGCACTAATTTTTCTTCGGTTTGAATATTCGGTATAGTCGTGCTAATTTCGACATTTGTTGTTGATGGTATAATTTCTTGAGAAAACAGGTTGTTTTCTTGAACTGCTTTTTCATTGGAAGAAATAGCTGTTTTTTCTTCAGAACCATTTTCTCCTTTTGGAAAACTTCCTTTTCCGTTTAGTAACCATAATAATTCTACTTCAGGAAAACATTCTATCACTTTTAATGTAAAATCTAAACTCGGTTTGTTTCTTCCAGAAAGTAGGTGAGAAATACTTGATCGTTGTACATTAATTTTATCCGCAAAAAGAGAAGCCGTTAAACCATAATAATCAAAAATAGTTTCTAATCGTTTTACGAAGTGGTCGGTATTTATCATCCTAATTAAAAATAAAAATGTTGTTTACAAATGTAACAAATTTTTATTAATATACAGAAATAAAACATCTATTTATATATTTATTGTAACTAATTATACAAATTTATAGTTTATATAAAATTATATAAATAACTGAAATTTAATAAGTTAATATAATATATTAAAACATGTTTACACTTGTAAAATTCAACACTCCAATTGTTGCTATTTTTGATTTCATTTGATTGTTTTAGTTGTTTACAAATGTAAAATTAAATATATTTACATTTGTAATATGAAAGATAATTTACAATTAGCAACCAAATATCTGTACGAATCGATTCAAGGAAGATACGTTACAGCTTTTCATTTAGATTCTTTTTTAGAAACATTACCTTCTGCTTTTAAGATTTCTACCGTCGGGTTTTCTGTTAATCAACAACCTATAAAAGCTATTGAATTTGGAGAAGGAAAGGTTAAGATTTTAGTTTGGTCCCAAATGCATGGTAATGAAAGTACCACAACAAAAGGTCTGATTGATTATTTAAACTATTTACAACAAAATGAAAATGAATTTGAGAGACTTTCAAAATTAGTAACCTTTTATATTATACCGATTTTAAATCCAGATGGTGCTGCGGCTTATGCAAGAGAAAATGCTAATAGAGTAGATTTAAACAGAGATGCTTTTGCATGTACGCAACCAGAAAGTAAGATATTACGTACAGTTTTAGAAAATTTCTCTCCTAACTTTTGTTTTAATTTGCATGATCAACGTACTATTTTTGGTTTGTTAGAAAGTCAGCAAACTGCAACGATGTCGTTTTTAACAGCATCCTATAACGAGGAACGAACATTTAATTCGGTTAGAAAACAAGCAGCTGCCGTAATTGTTGGAATTAATAACGAGTTACAGAAATTTATTCCAAATCAAGTGGGGCGATTTGATGATTCTTTTAATATCAATTGTACGGGAGATTATTTTACAAGTAGGGGATATCCCACTATTTTATTTGAAGCCGGACATTTTGCTAATGACTATACTAGAGACGAGGTTAGAAAATTTGTTTTTATCGCTTTAAAAGCTGCAATTTCATTTATTAACGAAAACGATATAGTTAGCAATGATTTGGGAAATTATTTGAATATTTATCAAAATAATAAATGTTTTTATGATTTTATTTTCAAAAATGTAAGAATAAATGATAATAATGTAGAAAAAAATATTAAATTTGCAGTTCAATATAAGGAAGTTTTATTGGATGGAAAAATAGCTTTTATTCCTGAAATTATTCAGATTGATAATTTAGACTCTTTTTTCGCACATCAAACCATTGATTTTGAAAATAAATTATATGCTTTTGAAAATCGAAACTTTCCTAAAATTGGCGACATTATAAAATTTAGTAAATAATACATAAAACAGATTGATTATGAGTAAGTTTAGATTAGATGAAGTAGATCACCAGATTTTAGATATGTTAATTGATAATACTAGAATCCCTTTTACAGATATTGCTAAAAAGTTATTGATTTCTGCTGGCACAGTTCATGTTAGAGTTAAGAAGATGGAAGATGCGGGTATTATTCAAGGCTCTTCTTTATCATTAGATTATGAAAAATTAGGATATTCATTCATAGCTTATGTAGGTATCTTTTTAAATAGTACTTCGCAAACGAAATTTGTTTTGGAACGTATTAATGAAATACCATTTGTAACAGTAGCTTCAGTAACTACCGGGAAATTTAATATTTTCTGTAAAATTAGAGCAAAAGATACTGCAAATGCTAAAGACATTATCTTTCAAATAGATGATATTGATGGGGTTTACAGAACCGAAACCATGATTTCATTAGAAGAAAGTATTAACGACAAAAAACGATTGATGCACACCATTTTTAAAGAATTGTAATAGTTATCATTAAAAAAAATCCCGTTTAGTAATTAAACGGGATTTTTTTATGCTTGTATTTATCTAATCTTCCTCATCATCTTCTTCAAAATCGGATTTAATTTTATTTCCGTCGGCATCTTCTTCATCATCTAATTCAATTTTTTCTTCCTCTTCTTCTTCATCCTCTTCTTCAATCCCAATTTCTTTAATCGCGTCTATACTAACTTCTGGCGCAATAAAGTCTTCATCTTCATCAAAATTTTCAATTCTGTCTGCCAATTTCATGCTTACTTTTACTAAATAAATAGTATCTTCTGTTTTTACTTCAACTGCCTCAATGGTCTCATTTTTAGCATTTTTGAAACGAATAATATCCGAATCATCATATCCATCAGGAAATTTCTCAACCAATAAGTTTAAAATTTCGTTAGTTAATTTTGCATACTCTACAATTACTCTCTTCATTTCTTGTTTGCCTTAATCAATTTTAATTGTCAAATTTAGTATTCTAATTTTAAAATTTAAATTTTTTTAAAACTTTTTTTTTCTTATTACCAACCTAAGATATAAGCAAAGATTAGAGGTGTCACTATAGTTGCGTCTGATTCTACAATAAATTTTGGGGTGTCTACATCTAATTTTCCCCAAGTAATTTTTTCATTTGGAACCGCTCCAGAATACGATCCATAACTTGTAGTTGAGTCTGAAATCTGACAGAAATAACTCCAAAATGGTACGTCATGCATTTCCATATCTTGGTATAACATGGGTACCACACAAATTGGGAAATCTCCTGCAATTCCACCTCCAACTTGGAAAAATCCAATTCCTTTTCCTGAGCAGTTTTTTGAATACCAATTAGCCAACCACATCATGTATTCAATTCCGCTTTTTGTAGTTGCTGCTTTAAAATCACCTTTAATACAATAAGATGCGAAAATATTACCCATCGTACTGTCTTCCCAACCTGGAACAACAATAGGTAAATTCTTTTCTGCTGCGGCAACCATCCAAGAATCTTTAGGATCAATCTCGTAATATTGCTCTAATACTCCTGAATTAATCATTTGATACATAAATTCATGCGGAAAATATCTTTCGTTATTTTTGTCTGCTTTATTCCAAATATCATATAAATGTTGTTGCAAACGACGAAATGCTTCTTCTTCAGGGATACAGGTATCGGTTACTCTATTGAAATGATTATCTAACAACTCTCTTTCATCTTCAGGAGATAAATCTCTGTAATTTGGGACTCTTTTATATGAATTGTGTGCCACTAAATTCATAATATCTTCTTCTAAATTGGCACCTGTACAAGAAATAATATGAATTTTATCCTGACGAATCATTTCTGCTAATGATTTTCCTAACTCAGCCGTACTCATAGCACCCGCTAAGGTTACCATCATTTTTCCGTTCTCTAATAAATGGGTTTCATATCCTTTTGCTGCATCAACTAAAGCAGCTGCGTTAAAATGTAAATAATGTTTTTGTATAAACTGACTAATTGGTCCTTTACTCATGGGGTTATTTATTTTCGTTCTTGTTTTTGTTATATCCTAAAATTTCTAAGACTTGTTCAGCATTTTGTTGTTCAGAAAAGACTTCGGTTGCAAAAATTCCGTTTTTGTCTTTATCAATTAATATGTGTTTGGGTTGTGGTAAAATACAGTGACTTAATCCGCCATAACCACCAATCGTTTCTTGGTAAGCACCTGTATTAAAAAAGCCAATATACAATGGTTTTTCTTTATTGTATTTAGGTAAATATACGGCGTTCATGTGTTGTTCTGAATTGTAATAATCATCACCATCACAAGTTAAACCACCTAAAAGCACCCGCTCATAAATATCATTCCAACGATTGACAGCTAACATTACAAATCGTTTATTTATAGCCCAAGTATCCGGTAAAGTTGTAATAAAAGATGAGTCAATCATGTTCCAATTCTCTCTATCATTTTGTTTCTTTTGATATAAAACTTGGTATAATACGCCACCAGCTTCGCCAACTGTGAAAGAACCAAATTCCGTAAAAATATGAGGAACATCAATTTCCGCGTCATCACAAGCAATTTTTATTTGATTCAATATTTCATCAACCATATATTGATAATCATATTCAAAAGCAAGTGAATTTTTGATAGGAAAACCACCTCCAATATTTAAACTATCCAAAGAAGGACATTCTTTTTTTAGCGCAATATATACTTTTAAACACTTTACCAATTCGTTCCAATAATAGGCTGTATCATTAATACCGGCATTAATGAAAAAGTGAAGCATTTTAAGTTCTACCTTTTTATTATCTGCAATTTGCTTTCTATAAAATGGTAAAATATCTTTGTATCCAATTCCTAAACGTGAAGTATAAAATTCGAATTTTGGTTCTTCCTCGGCAGCAATTCTAATTCCGATTTTAAATTTTCCTTCTATTTGTTCTTGAAGTAAATCTAACTCTTCAAAGTTGTCAATAACAGGAATGGTGTTTTTATGACCATTGTTAATTAAACGAGCAATATTTGTTACATATTGGTCGCGTTTAAAACCATTACAAACTATAAACGAATTTTTGTTTATTTTACCCTGTTCCATTAGGTTCTCAACGATATTAATATCAAAAGCAGAAGACGTTTCAATATGAATATTGTTTTTTAGAGCTTCATTTAAAATGAATTCAAAATGAGAACTTTTAGTACAATAGCAATAAAAATATTTGGCTTCATATCCATGCTTTTCCATAGCATTTCTGAACCACATTTTAGCTCTATTAATGTTTTGAGAAATTTTTGGTAAATACGTAAATTTCAATGGCGTACCATATTGTTCTACTAATTTCATCAAATCAATACCATGAAAATGCAAATTATCTTTATTCAAAGTAAATTCTTCCTGTGGAAAATAGAAAGTTTGATTGATAAGGTCGGAATATTTTGTATTCATTTGACTACTACTAAATTAATTAATTGAAATATGTGCCATTTTTGTTGAGCAAAAGTAAAAATAATATTACTAAAAAAAGAAGTAAATGAAAAAAAAATTAATTCTTCAAATAATCTTCAAAGGCTAATAAAATAAGTGATTCATCAACTATTTGATTGATTTTACTTTCACCAATTTTATTTAACAAAGTATATTGTACGTTTCCAAACTCATTTTTTTTGTCGAAAATCAACAAATTCATAATATTTTGGATGTCGGCTTCATCAAAAACAATTTTTTCAAAAACATCTGTAATAATGTATTTTATCTCTGCGTAACTTTCTTTAGAAATAAAATCTAACTTATAAGATATGAAACTTTCTAAAATCATACCAACAGCAATAGCTTCGCCATGAAGTAATTGTTTTTTATTATCGGATTCTAAGCAATAACTTTCAATAGCATGTCCTAAAGTATGTCCAAAATTCAATGCTTTTCTTATCCCGTTTTCTTTTAAATCTTGAGAAACAATTTCGTTTTTTATTTCAATTGATTGTTTTATTAAAATATCTAAATCATCTGTATTTAAGTCATTTAAGTTTTTTAATTTATTCCAATATAACTTATCGTAAATTAAACCATGCTTTAGCATTTCAGCCAATCCAGAACGCATTTGATTTGACGGCAACGTTTCTAAAAACTTTGAAAGAATCACAACAGATTTAGGTTCGTTTATTACACCAATTTGATTTTTAAGATTTCCTAAATCTACTCCATTTTTTCCACCAATCGAGGCATCTACCATTGCCAAAAGTGTCGTAGGAATATTAATAAAATCAATACCTCTTTTAAACGTGCTGGCCACAAAGCCACCAATATCTGTAATCACGCCACCACCTAAATTTAATAGTATGCTTTTTCTATCCGCATCTAAATCTATTAACGTGTGCCATAAATCTATACAGGTGTACATGTTTTTGTTTTCTTCACCGTCTTCAATTTCAATAATTTCAATCTCAATTTCTGTAGGTAAATTAGACAAAAAGTAAGGCAAACAATGTTCATTTGTATTTTCATCTACTAAAACAAAAATTTTAGAATATACATCGGGTTGCAACAGATTTTCTAAATACAAAAAACTGGTTTCGTTAAAATAAATGGTATATGTATTAGATTGAATAGGTGTCATTGATTTTTTTATAAATTCGTTACAAAATAAATTAAAAAATATGAGAAATCATTCGTTCAATAAGTATATTTGCATTCCTTAATATGTATTTAATAATAATGGATAAAATATTTAACAATACAGAAAAAGCATTTTCGCTTAAATCTAACTCTGAATTAAACAGAGCGCACTTTTTATTTCAAATGATTGGGAAACCAGCATTGGTAAAAATAGGGACTTCCTTAACTAATTTTGCTTTGAAATTTCATTTACCAGTTGAAGGCATCATAAGAAAAACCGTATTTGATCATTTTTGTGGTGGCGTTAGCGAACAAGATTGTTTACAAGTGGTGGCAAAAATGCATACTAAAGGCGTTTCCTCTGTTTTAGATTATTCCGTAGAAGGTAAAGAAGAAGAGGCGCAATTTGACGCCTGTTTAAAAATGACAATAAAAACCATTGATTTTGCTAAAGAAAACAAAGCCATTCCGTTCGCTGTTTTTAAACCTACCGGTTTGGGAAGAATTGATTTGTACGAAAAAGTAGGCGTAAAAGCAACATTAAGTACTAAAGAACAAGAAGAATGGAATAGAGTAGTGGCACGATTTGAAAAAATTTGTCAATACGCCTTTGATAATGACGTTCAACTATTAATAGACGGTGAGGAATCTTGGATGCAAGATGCTGCAGATGAAGTAGTGGAACGCATGATGGAAAAATTCAACACCAAAAAAGCAATTATTTTCAACACCTTACAATTATACCGATGGGACAGGGTGCCCTATTTAAAAGCACTTCATCAAAGAGCAAAAGAAAAAGGGTATCATATTGGCATGAAATTAGTTCGTGGTGCTTACATGGAAAAAGAAGCCAACCGTGCGTTAGAAAAAGGGTATAAAAATCCAATTTGCGAATCGAAACAAGCTACTGACATTAATTTTAATGATGGATTAAACTATATGTTGGATAATATTACTGAAATGGCTGTTTTTTCGGGCACTCACAATGAAGAAAGTTCGTATTTACTAATAAATTTAATGAAAGAAAAAGGCATTTCAAATAACGATTCTCGAATTTGGTTTGGCCAATTATATGGCATGAGCGATAATATTAGTTATAATTTAGCAGCCAATAATTATAATGTTGCTAAATACTTACCCTTTGGACCTGTTAGAGATGTAATGCCATATTTAATAAGACGGGCACAAGAAAACACATCTGTTGCGGGTCAAACAGGTAGAGAACTAACTTTGATAATTTCGGAACGAAATAGAAGAAAATTGAAATAAAAAAGTTAAAAATTTTCTTTTTTATAAAAGAATTCCTAGATTTGAATGAATTTTAAAAATTATTTATATGAAAAAATCTTTACTATTATTATTAATTCCTTTTTTATCAACTGCTCAGATTTTTCAATCTGGATTTGAAACTGTAAATGGTCCACTTTCACAATGGACTCTTTATAATGAGGATAATTTAACTCCAAATGCAGCCGTTAGTTTTGTAAACGGGGCATGGGTTCAATCGTTATCAGAATTTGACAACAATGTAGCGTTAAGTACATCTTGGTATACACCTGCCGGCGCTTCTAATGATTGGATGGTAAGTCCAGCTATCACTTTGCCTTCTGGAAGTTCAACTTTATATTGGCAAGCTAGAGCATATGATGTAACCTACCCTGATTCGTACAAAGTTTATGTTTCTACTACAGGAAATAATCCATCAAATTTTACTACACCATTAGTTACTGTAGGAGATGGTACAATTACTGGAGAATCTATTACTTGGCAAAATAAAAGTTTGGACTTATCGTCATTTGCGGGACAAACCATTTATATTGCTTTTCAAAATTTCTCTAATGACATGTTTTTACTAGAGGTTGATAATGTGTATGTAGTAAGCGGAACTTGCCCTGCACCTGCTAGGTTGATGACAAATTCAAATATTGGATTAACTAGCGGAACTTTTAATTGGACTGCAGCGACTGGTGGAATTACTGAATATGATTATTCTTGGGGTTCACCTGGTCACACACCAACAGTAACAAATACAGTTGCTGCTAACTCTGTTACAATGAGTTCATTAACTGCTAATACACGTTACCAATATTTTGTAAGAAGTAAATCTGGAACAAATAGAAGTGGTTGGATTGGACCATATTCGTTATTTACTGCTGTTGCTGGTGCACCATCATATAATTATGGTTTTGACAATACAAATGGATATTCAACTGATGGTTGGTCTGGTGGATGGTCATCAAATAATACTGCTGGAAATCCTCAAGCTGGAACTCAAATGGTATTCTCAAATTCTAGTACTACAGTTGGCACAGCTACAAATAGATGGCTTTTTTCTAGACCAATATATTTAGAAGCAAATTCAAATAATGTAATTAAATTCTATTTGAGAAGGTTTACAGCAACCACAAACGCTCAAAGTATTAAAATGACAGTTGGAAATCAACCAGTTGTTGCAAGTCAAACTAATACATTATGGTCATCATCAACTTTTGCAAATGCAGCTTGGACTGAATATACCGTTAATTATACACCTACTTCTTCAGGTACTTATTATTTCGGTTTTCATCATTTTACTCCAGGAGTAGCTGGGGCTGTTTCATTAGGTTTAGATACATTTAGTTTAACTTCACTTCTTTCAAATGAAAGTTTTACTATGAATAATTTTGATATCTATCCAAATCCTGCATCTAGCGTATTAAACATTTCAAATACTAATAATATTGAAATCAATAACATTTCTATTACTGATCTTAATGGTCGAGTTATTAAAAATGTAAATGGTAATACTACTATAAATGTTTCAGATTTGAATGCAGGTGTCTATTTTGTTACAATAGAATCAACTGAAGGTAAATCAACTAAGAAATTTGTTAAAGAATAATATTTCATTTATAAGTAAAAAATTAAACGACCAGATTATACTGGTCGTTTTTTTATTTTAAAAAAAAACTGCATGCTTTTTATTTAATTTTAAATACTACTTTAAAAATTTAAAATTTATAGCTTCAGAGGGCAGTAAACAACTCTCTTTTTTTCCATACCATTTATATCTGTTTTTGGCAATGTAATCATAAAGCAGATTCTTAACACCTAACGGAATAAAATTAAAAACCAATAACAATTTAATTGGAAATGATAGACTCTTAACAATCCTAAAAACGGCTTCTGATTTTATAAAATACGCATAACCAGGTTCATAAAGAATGATACTATCCAATGCAGGATCAATACCTAAATAAGTAATTATTTTTTGTCCGGTTTCACTTTGTATGGCCACAAATCTAAAAGTATCGTTTGTATCGTATTTTATTATAAAATTGACCTTGTCGTTACAATAATTACAAACACCATCAAAAAGTATGATTTTTTTATCTTGAGGTAGGTGATTGATGAAATCCATTACTCGTCAACTAGTAATTGAATTTGACTTCTATATCTTTCGATTAATAATGTCATCATCCGTTTATTTAAATTAGAAGAATTTTTTATATATAAAGCGTAATCTTCAATTGTAAATAAACCAATTATTATACCTTTCAAAGCGTTTCTAAATTTTATATCTTTTTGAATTACATTTTCTATGTATTTTTCCTTTTTGTCTGGAGAAAGTGTAAAGAATATTCCTTTTTGTTTGACGGCATAATTAATAAAGACTTGCAAAAGCAACTCGTTTTGAAATTTTAAAATAGGCCGTAAGGTATTGTTCTGAAATGCTTCTTCAGTTAAAGTATCTAAAAAATCAACACCTAATTTTTCGGATTTAATAGCGGATAATAGTTCGTTTCTAGTCGACATTTGAATTGTTTTTAAATTACTTATTAATCTATATTTAATAAATTTAATTTTTCAGATTTAACATGTTGTACTTCAAATAATTCTAAATCAAAATAAGGAATAGAAGCGATAATGTGATCAAAAATATCTGCCATAATATATTCATAATTTTCCCATTTTTTATCTTTACTAAAACAATAAATTTCTAATGGGATACCTTTATCTGTTGGCTGTAAATGTCTGACCAACAAATGCATATCTTTATTAATTCCTGGATGTGTTTCAATATATTTTTGAATGTATTTTCGAAACAAACCTAAGTTTGTCATATTTCTACCATTTACATTTAATGTTTTGTCGATATTATTCGCTAGATTAAATTTATTAATATCTAATTTTTTTTTATCAATATAATTGGTAACAAACTGGATTCTTTTAAACGATTCTAATTCTTCATCTTTAACAAAACGAACAGTAGCGCCTTTAATTAAAATATGTCGTTTAATTCTTCTACCATCAGAATTAATCATACCACGCCAATTTCTAAAACTGTCTGAAATTAAACTATAGGTTGGAATAGTGGAAGTGGTATTGTCAAAATTTCTGACTTTAACCGTTGCTAAATTAATTTCTTCTACTTCGCCATCTGCACCGAATTTATCAACAGTTATCCAATCTCCGATGCGAACCATATCATTAACTGTAACTTGAATACTGGCTACAAAACCTAAAATAGTATCTCTGAAAACTAAAATTATTAACGCCGAAATGGAACCAAAAGCAGTTAATAACGAACTTTTTTTAGTATCAAAAAGCAATAAAATTATAGATAATAAAGCATAAATCCATAATACAATCATAATTACTTGAATGTAGCTATCTATTGGTTTATCATTATATTTTGGTAATGTTTTTAAATAATCTTTCAACGAATTAAAGACACTTCGAACAATGAAAAGCGATAAAATAATAATGAATATTTTCACACTTTTTCCAAATAAATTTTCCCAATACACAAAATCATCTAAAACTATTGGAATTTTTATACTTATAAAATATAGTGGTACTAAGTGGGCAATATATTTAGCTGTTTTATTGGCTACTAAAAAATCATCAAATGTAGATTTTGTGTAGGTTGCCACAATAGCCAAACCAATTATTAATATTTTTTTTGCTAAAAAATCAATAGCATAAGCCAAAATCATTAAAACTAACAAATTGACGAACAAATTTCCATATAAGGTAAAATCTGCACCAAAATCTAGTTGCTTTAAGAATGGCTTTATAAGGTCGAAAACTTTCATAAATGAAAAAAATTATTTTTTATTTTAGAATATGCGAATTTTAAGCGTTTTAATTTAAATATTTTTTATCTACCCAAAATGTTCCAAACGGAATAAAAGAGGCAAGTATAATGATACTAAAATCTTTTAATTTCCAGTTTTTCTCAGCTTTCAATAAAAATGCTAGTATAATGTACAAAATAAATAAAATACCATGAAGCATTCCGAATGGTTTTAAAATCAATTTATATGTATCAAAATAATTTGGTTTTAAAACCAACATATTAAAAATTAAAACTAAAAAAGAAATTCCTTCAAGTAGTGCTATTTTTTTAAACCAGTTTAACATAGTTGCGTTTATTTAATATTTGCTACAAAACTAAATAATGTTTACCAATAAACATCCAATTTAAGATATTTTTAAATATTATTTAATGAATTATAATATACATTATGTAAAATAGAATATTTTAAAAAGGAGAACTAATAATAGAATAATTTGTTTAAATTTGAAATGTATTTACTACTCCAACTCATGAAGAATACTTTTGCAGAAAATATTGTAGATTTTTTAAAACTTTATGAGCCATTTAAAAATGTGGCTTACGAAGACTTATATACTATTGCTTCACAAAGTGAAATTATTTATTTGGAAAAATCCAAACGATTATTTAAAATAAATGATGAATTGCATCCTAATTTTTACATAGTACATTCTGGAATAATTCATTTAACAAAAATTATTGATGCTCAAGAAACTTTAGTATCTAAATGTTATGTGGGATCTATTTTTGGATTAAGACCATTTTTTGCTAAAAATAATTATTCTTTAAATTCTATAGCAAATGAAGATGCTGTAGTTTATGCTATTCCTATTATTTTATTTAAACCACTTTTGGCAAAATACACCAGCGTAATGGATTACTTTTTGGAGAGTTTCTCCGAACAAACCAAATCAAACGGTGAAAATTATCAAAATCTTAAAGCTATTTCTGAAGCCAGTTCTGATAAAGAGTTGACTGATTTTTCTTATTTTCAGGAACTAGATTTTGACAAAAATCCACTTGTAACTCCAACGCATACCAGTATTTCTAATGTGGCGAAGAAAATGATTGACACCAATAAATCCTACGCAATTGTTACAAATAATGCACGAATAATTGGTTTAATTACAGATGCTGATTTTAGAAAAAAAATAGCGTTTGGAAATATAAATTTAGATGCTGATTGCACCACATTAATGCAACAAAACGTTTCGATTGTCGAAGAAACTATATCTGTTGCAGAAGCACAATTATTACTTTTGAAAAATGAAACCAATTATTTGTGTGTTACCGAAGATGGTACAGAAAACACTCGTATAAAAGGTATTATTTCGGAACGAGATATTATAAAATCGCAATCAAACAATCCAGGCGTTTTACTTGATGAAATTAGAAATTCTAAAAATTTTGAGGAATTAAAATATGTGCATTCCAAGTATTTATTTGTAATTCAGAATTCGTTTACCAAAAGCATCCCTATTTTTCATATAAACAACACCGTTGGAGGGGTTTTACATGCCATTATTCAACAATGTATAAAATTATCTATTGAAAAAATGGGCTCACCTCCTGCTCGTTTTGTTTGGCTTTCTCTAGGAAGTCAAGCTCGAAAAGAACAATTAGTTTTAAGTGATCAAGACAATCTAATTGTTTTTGAAAATGTGGCTGCTGAAAAACATCGTGATGTAAAATTTTACTTTGTGCAATTAGCAAAATTAGTCATTTCAAACATGGAAATCTTAGGTTATAAACCTTGCCCTCATGAACATTTAGCTAGTAATATAAATTGGTGCAAATCGTTATCAGATTTTACAACTATTTATACCAATTGTATAAAATCGCCAGGGGAAAACATGTCGAATTTTAATGGGATTTTCTTTGATTTCGAATATATTTATGGTGAAACAAAAATTAAAGATTCGTTAGAAATAGCGATTCATCAGAGTTTATCCAACAATACTTTGTTTTTTGATTACATTGGTAATCAATTACTTAGGCTTCCTCCTGCTTTAACTTTTTTCAAGAAATTTGCTGTTGAAGAAAACGGAAAACATAAAGAACTATTTAATTTAAAAGAAAAAGGGTTGCAATTTTACATTGATGCGGCACGAATTTTTGCATTAAGTCACAACTTAAAGGGTATAAATAATACTTTTTTACGATTTAAGCAAATGGCGATAATTGATACAAAAAACGCTGAAAAGTACCTAGATTTTGCTGAAAACTACATAAAACTGCAAGAATTAAGAGCAAATGAAGGTATAATTAATGATAATGATGGTGCTTTTATTGATCCAAAAAAACTATCTAAAATTGATAAAGAGGAAATGAAAAAAGCCTTACTAGAAATTGAAGATGTTATAGATTTAATTAAGGCAAAATATAAATTAACCCAATTTTCATAAAACATATGTTATCAAAATTATTTCATAAAGAATATCCTGAATTTTGGAAAAAATATTCTGAATCTTTTAAAAATCCAGCTACTAAATACGTTGTTATTAGTATAGAAACATCTGGTTTAGATACAGAAAAAGATGTGATAATGTCTATTGCAGCCACATCTGTAGTTGAAAATAGAATTTTATTAAAAGATTCATTTGAAATATTTGTTCAACATAACAAACCACTAGATTCAAGTTTAGACAATGAATTTATTACGGTTAGTAAAGTGGAAAAAGTAGCTGAAGATATTGCAATTGAAACACTTATTAATTACATTGGAAACTCGATTTTAATTGGACATAGAATAGATTTTGATATCGAAATGCTAAATTATGCTTTAAGTCGTTTGAAATTAGGGAAAGTAAAAAATGAGGTCTATGATATTGAAGCAATGTTTAATAAAATTGCAGATACAAACGAAAAAAAATACGCATTAGAAGAGATGAGCAAATCTTTAAATATGGCTATAAGTAATAGAAATTCTGTAGCCGATGATGCTTATTCAATTGCTATATTATTTTTAAAACTTAAAAGTAAATTAGGAATTAAATAGATTCAATAAAAAAAAAGAGGCACTAACTAGTACCTCTTTTATATTACTTTATGTTAACTATATTTTTTCGTTTTTAATTTCTTCAACGATTTCAGGGTTTAATAACGTAGAAATGTCTCCAAAATTAGAGAAATCACCTTCAGCAATTTTTCTTAAAATACGTCTCATAATTTTTCCAGAACGTGTTTTTGGCAAACCCGAAACAAATTGAATTTTATCTAATTTAGCAATCGGTCCTACTTGGTCTGAAATTAATTGGTTGATTTCTTTTCTTAAGTTATCCTGATTTCTGGTTTCTCCTGTTTCTTTCAAAATTACAAAACCATATAACGCATTTCCTTTAATATCGTGAGGGAATCCTACAATAGCACTTTCTGCCACTGCTGGATGCTCATTAATAGCATCTTCAATTGGTGCTGTACCTAAATTATGTCCTGAAACAATAATTACATCATCTACTCTACCCGTTATTCTGTAATATCCAACTTCATCACGTAAAGCACCGTCTCCAGTGAAATATTTACCTGGGAAGGCTGTAAAATAGGTTTCTTTATAACGTTGGTGATCGCCCCAAATAGTTCTTGCCATTGACGGCCAAGGAAATTTAATACATAAGCTACCTGTTACTTGATTTCCTTCAATTTCGTTTCTTAATTCGTCCATTAAAACCGGTTGAATTCCTGGTAATGGTAAAGACGCATAGGTTGGTTTTGTTGGTGTTACGAAAGGTATTGGCGATATCATAATTCCACCTGTTTCAGTTTGCCACCAAGTGTCTACTAATGGGCAACGCTTCCCTCCTACGTGGTCGTTATACCAATGCCAAGCTTCTTCATTAATTGGTTCTCCAACAGATCCAATCACTTTTAAAGAACGTAATGGAAATTTTTGAACATAGTTTAAATTCTCTTTGGCTAAAGCACGAATGGCAGTTGGTGCCGTGTAAAATTGATTGACTTGATGTTTTTCAATTACTTCCCAAAAGCGACTAAAATCTGGATAAGAAGGTACCCCTTCGAAAAGTACTGTTGTAGCTCCATTTAATAACGGACCATATAATATATAGGAATGCCCTGTAATCCAACCAATATCAGCGGTACACCAAAACACGTCATTTTCTTCATAATTGAAAACATTTTTAAACGTATAAGCGGTGTAAACCATATAACCTGCTGTTGTATGTAACATTCCTTTTGGTTTTCCGGTAGAACCTGAGGTATATAGGATGAATAAAGGATCTTCGGCATCCATAATCTCAGCTACATTATTTCCTAAAGCAGCATCTAAAAGTGGTTGTAACCAAACGTCACGACCTTCTTTCATGTTTACAGAAGTATGTGTTCTTTTTACTACTAAAACAGTTTCAACACATGGACATTTTTCTAATGCTTCATCTACGATTCCTTTTAAATCAATTGATTTATTACCTCTAAATCCACCATCAGCAGTTATTACCATTTTACATTCCGAATCGTTAATTCTTGCCGCTACAGCTGAAGCTGAAAATCCAGCAAATACTACCGAGTGAATGGCTCCAATTCGCGCACAAGCTAAAACAGCAACAGCTAATTCTGGAATCATTGGTAAATATATACAAACTCTATCGCCTTTATTTATGCCTTGTTCCCGTAATACATTTGCCATTTTAGAAACGCGCTCATATAATTCTTTATAAGTTATATGTAATGCAGCTTCTTTTGGATCGTTTGGTTCAAAAATAATGGCTGTTTTATCGCCACGTTTGGCTAAATGTCTGTCGATACAATTTTTAGTAATGTTTACTTTTGCATTTAAAAACCATTTAAAATTGGCTTCTTGCATGTCTACATCAAAAACTTTATCCCATTTTTGATACCAAGTAAAGTTTTCATCAGCAATACGATCCCAAAATTTTCTTGGTTCGCGTACTGATTTTTTGTACATTTTAAAGTAATTTTCTAAATCCGTAATTTTATAATAACTCATAATTTGTTTGTTATTTGGTTTCAACAGCCAAAGTTTAGTATTAAAAAGCTATCAATTCTTTTAAAGTTATTTCAAAACGTGCTTTTGGCAAATATTGATCTTCAATAGCTTTTACAAATGGAATTGGTGTTTCTAAACTTCCAACTCGTCTTACGGGAGCATCTAAATATTCGAAACAATTTTCCATAATTAAAGCTGAAATATCACTTGAAATTCCCCCAAATAAAGTATCTTCTTGCAAAATGATGCATTTACCTGTTTTCTTAACTGAGGCAAAAATAGTATCTATATCCAAAGGTTGTAAGGTTCGTAAATCTAAAACATCTGCAGAAATTTCAGGATTTTTAGCCAATGTTTCTAACGCCCAATGCACGCCTGCTCCAAACGAAATAACAGTAACGTCATTACCTTCTCTTAACAAAGCAGCCTTTCCAAAAGGAATCGTATAATAATCGGTAGGAACATCCTGATTAATAGTTCTATACAATTGTTTGTGTTCAAAAAACAAAACTGGATTTGGATCGTTAATGGCTGTATTTAATAAACCTTTTACATCATACGGAAAAGCCGGATACACCACTTTTAAACCAGGTGTTTTAGTAAACCACGCTTCATTGGTTTGCGAATGAAAAGGACCTGCTTGAGTGCCTCCACCGCAAGGCATTCGTACCACCACATCGGCTTTTTCATTCCAACGGTAATGCTGTTTAGCTAATAAATTTACTATCGGATTAAATCCTGTTGAAACAAAATCTGCAAATTGCATTTCTACAATAGCTTTACACCCGTTTATGGACAATCCCATTCCGGTTGATACTACGGCACTTTCACAAATAGGTGTATTTCGCACACGTTCTTTACCAAATTCAGCTACAAAACCGTCTGTAATTTTAAATGCACCGCCATATTCTGCAATATCTTGACCCATTATTACTAAATCTGGGTGACGTTGCATTGATTCTCGTAACGAATGAGAAATTGCATCTATAAATCGTATATTTTCTGATGCTTCCGATGGGTTTATTTCTTCATGAGTATAAGGCGCGTAGACATCATTTAATTCTTCTGCAAGATTAGCTACCACTTCTTCTGCTGCTTGAGTAATTGCCCAATGTTCCTCTATTTCTGCTTTAATAGCTTCTCGAATTTGAGTATCTTCTGTTTCAGACAAAACATCGGTGGCGATTAAATATTTTCTGTAATTTTCAATTGGATCTTTTTCTGCCCAAATATCCATTAATTCTTGTGGGACATATTTTGTGCCACTCGCCTCTTCGTGTCCTCGCATTCTGAAAGTTAAAAACTCTAACAAAACAGGACGAGGATTGGCAATCATTGATGATTTTAATTCTGAAATTTTATGGTAAACTTCTAAAATATTATTCCCGTCAATAATATGACTTTCCATACCGTAACCGATACCTTTATCCGCTAAGTTTTCACAACGATACTGTTCGTTTGTTGGTGTAGAAAGTCCGTATCCGTTATTTTCAATAACAAACAATACTGGTAAATCCCAAACTGCGGCAATATTTAATGCTTCATGAAAATCACCTTCAGAAGTAGCGCCTTCACCAGTAAAAACAGCAGTTACTTTACCATTTTGTTTTAATTTATTTGCCAAAGCAATTCCGTCTGCCACACCCAATTGCGGACCCAAATGGGAAATCATTCCAATAATTTTATATTCTTGAGTACCGAAATGAAAACTTCTGTCTCTACCTTTTGTAAAACCCGTTTTTTTTCCTTGCCACTGAGAAAATAATCGATGTAAAGGAATGTCACGCGAGGTAAATACACCTAAATTTCTATGCATTGGCAAAATGTACTCATCTGCATCTAAAGCACAAGTAATTCCAACAGAAATGGCTTCTTGTCCGATACCTGAAAACCATTTGGATACTTTTCCTTGACGTAATAAAATTAGCATTTTCTCCTCGATTAATCTCGGTTTAACTAATTTTTTATATAATTGAAGTAGTGTTTCGTTGGATATTTTTTGTCTATCAAAAATCATAATATATTTGAAATGAAATTTTCTTCAAAAGTAACAAAAATAACATTTCAAAAGAATTATGTTAGAATAATAATTTGTGAAAAATTATTTTATTTAATGTGATATCTTACAAACAAAATAAGAAAAAATAGTTTTTTGACAATCCTTTTTATAGTACTATCTTTGCCGTATTAAAATTTAGTATAATGTCTTTACGATACAGATTAGCTTTTTATTTATTCGGATTATTAATTGGGTTTTATTTTGTTGGAGAATTTTTATCTGCAAAAGCAACTTCAAGAGGCGTAGCTTTTTGTTATTTTCCAAATTGTCGTGTGATTAAAGATATTAGAAGTAAGCCCTTTAAAACTTCAGCGGCAGTTGATAGTATCTTTGCTAAAAAAACAACTACTATGAAAGCCATTGATGAAGCAATTTCTAACGGAGATGTAGATTTTTCAAAAAGTAACATTCCCTATAAAAATGGAAAAAAATACATCATTGAATCTCAATTGGCTGAAAATAAAAAAGTTACACTCACTATTATAAACGAAACAAATAAAGTCATTTTAGAGGATATAAAATTTAATTAATTATTTTTTATTTTAACTTGGATATCTATATTTAGAGTGTATATTTGCAGACGCATTGATTAATTATTGCATTTTATTGGGGCAATTAGCTCAGCTGGTTCAGAGCACCTCGTTTACACCGAGGGGGTCGGGGGTTCGAACCCCTCATTGCCCACCATCCCGGACAGATTCAATTTTTTTTGAATCTGTCTTTTTTTTATCCTTTGCGAAGCACTGTTAATACTGGATATTTTTAAAAACAAAGGGTTAATATCTGCGGTTCGAACTTTTTTATTTTCAAATTGGAATTTTTTTGGAAATATCGAACCAATTAGTTTTCGCTTCTCTACTTAAATAATTAATTTTTATTTCTTTTATTTTTAATAAGTTGCGTCAAATCATCTGCATAATCTGTGGCGCTTACCACTAATTTTTCAACATCGGCATCTTTGGCTTCAGGATATAAATTTTTAATTTGAGAAATCGTATTTTGAATTTCTACTAATGCTTTTTGGTTGTCTTTTGCAGCAAATGCTTCAGACATTACTTTTAAAGATTGGTTCAATATCGCAATGGCATACAACTTTTTATGTTGCGATTCCAATAGAATTTCAAAGTTTTGTGTAGCGGGAACCCATTTTAAATAGGCTTTTTCTTCTGTAAACACGCGTTTTTGTTTTCTATAATCAAAATAATTCATTTTCATTATAACGGGTTCTTTTTGTTTTAATATATATAAAACGTCATGCTAGTAAGATTATTGTTAAAAAGTTAGTGATGTGTCAACTAATCTATATAAAAAAATACCTGCAATTACTTACAGGTATTTAAATTATATCTAATGTTTTTTATTTCATTTGTTTTGCAAATACTTTTAATGTATTGAGCAAGACTGGAATGTCATCTACTTTTGATTCTGTCCAAAATTCGATTTGATCACCACCCGGCTTATCACCCAACGGTCCATAATCTGCAATATGAATTGTAATTCTTAAATCCTTTTCATCAATTAAAAAAGAAAAAAACATTTCATTTGATTTAAAAACATATTCCTTTGACTGTTTTTTATATGTTGTCTTCAAGTTTGGCACAATATCTCTTTCTATATAAGCTATCATTCCAATAACATCATCTTTATCAATAAAAATAGTTCTTTTTAGCATTCCTTTTGTAACAGTTGGAGTTGTAGTTATGCTTGACTCCTGAGGTTTAACTTCGGCATCTAATTGCAACCCTTGCAGTACAATTTTTTTATCTGGTGTAGAAAAAACTATTGGATACAATTTAACGGTTTCACCTAAACCCGATTTAAAGGAAGCAATATTAGTCCAATCTCTAAAAAAATTAAATTCTTGATTAACTAAAATATTTTTTCTAATTACCGAACTACCTTCAATAGCCCTCTGAATTTGAGCATTTACCGAAAATGATATAAAGAATGCTATTATATAAATATATTTTTTCATGTTTTTTTTATTTACCACCATCCGTAAACATTATACTGAAGTACATTGGCTTTTGGTCCGTTACCATATGCAACTCCAATATCCCTAATTGCTTTTATTGATGCTTTTTCAATATCAACATTATCTTGTTGTTGTTTCATTTTAAAACTCCACTCACGTTGATCAATTTCTTTAATTCTTTTTGCAATTGCATTTGAAAAATTTTGAGCTTCAGCAAAACAAGATGCATTTGGATCAATTTGCCCTAAATAGTTAGCTGCAGTACTGGCGCCAGAAGCATCTTGACTTTGGTTCCAAGCATTTTTAGCTTCCATTAAATTAGCTTTACATTGACGATCTATTTGTTTTTGATAAATAGGTGCAACAGCAGTCATTGCTTTATCGTAACAAACTTTACAAACTTCTGGAATAGATGTTAAAGTTGCAATTGCAGCATCAAATTCATTTTTACTTGTAAGCATTTCAGCTTCTTTTAAAATAAAGTCGCATTTACTATTGTAATATTCAATAATTTTTGTTTTACCTTTTTCAATAAATGATTGGTATTTTGGATCAGTTGTTTTTAAATTCTTAAGCGCAGATATATAGGCTTTAGTTTCAGATTCTCCAATTCCTTTCACCTCAGTTGAAACACTAGCAAATTTAGTTCCACTTATACCATCTCCAATATACAAAGTAACATCTAAAACATAGGCCTGTAATGGTGGAGCAGTAGCTGTTAATTCTTTAGAGATAATATTAATATTTGCTGTAATTATGAATCTTTCATTAGAAGATTTTCCTCCTAATCCATTTTGTGTAACAATTTGGCTTAATTTATTGGCTAAACTACTACGAGCCGCCTCAGGCATTTGTTCAATTTGATTAGGAACAAAAGTTGCCAAAGTAATTCTGGCAGCGTCGTCGCTTTTACCTAAAGTGTTTTGAGCAAATAAGTTACAATTAATTGCAACTATAAGACTTAAAGTTAGTATTGATTTCATTTTTTTGAAAATTAAAAATTAATATTATTGACTTTTTCCTCCAATAACTACAACCGTTTTACCGGTACCAACTGGATAAGAAGCACAAGGCAACTGATAGGTTTTACGTAGATATTTTCTCAATTTTGTACCGAAACCATCTGCATTAAATGAACTACCATCTTCTCCTCTTAAAGGTATTCTTACCCCGGTAAATCTCATAAGAGTTGATGATTTTGTTTGTAAGGTTGCAGCGCCATTTACTGTATTAGCTTTAACCCATTTTTGAATATCATCTGACAATTCATCTCCGTCATCATTGATTTCTGTATTCATTTTTTTAGGCGAATTTTCAAATACTTGAATTTCAACTGAAATTTCTCTACCTTTATTTACCATCTCGTCAAAATAAGTCATTAACTGAGCGTTAAAATTATCAATGTGCGATAAAACTGCAGTTTCTAACATAACACCTAAAGTAGCACCAATTAATTCGTTTCCTGTTCCATCTGCAGCACCAGCTGGTTTATTTGTACCCGCATCCATTGCTTTCATTGAAAAATAAACTGATTTTTTAGGTCCTACGGTATTAACTGTCCAACTAACATACAAAATTAAATCTGGTCTTGCAGCGTTAAGTAATTTATCTTTAAGACTTACTTGAACATTATTTCCTTCCTCACTAGTTTCCATACTTTTAATAGCTTCTGCATCCTGTATGGATTTTAGTGTTTGAGAAAGATTTTCCAAAGGATAACCTCTGTCCAACATTATTTTTTCAATTTTAGTTATTACCTGACTTAACTCGACGTTCAACAATGCCTTTGAATAATTAGGTACATCAACTTTTACACCTTGATTATCTATTTCAGTTAAAAAACCATTTGTCTTTAACCATACATCATCTGGAAAAACCATGATGGATGGTTTGTTAACAGCTTGAGAAAAAGCTGAAAAGCATATCCCATTTAAAGATATAGCTAAAATTATTATCTTAATTAATTTAGTTTTCATTTTTTAATATTAGTTATTTAAAATTTTGTCTTTAATCATTTGTTTTTTTAATTCTGATCTTAATACACGAATAATAATTCTATATGATTTTTGCGAACCTGATTTACCCCTGTTATTAATTACCTCAAAATGATAATCTGATCCATCTCTAGCAGAAATAAATTTTTGATATTCTCCTCCATCTTCAAAAAATTTATTGAAGTAGTCTTCATTCTTTCTCAAAACATTTACTTCTAGTAATACCGGAGCAGGATTACATTCTAATTTTCCATTTAAAATTCCGTTAAAAAGTACATCTCTAACTCCATTTTTTTTGGCTTGTTCAATAGCGTCTGCTCTATTTCTGCCTACACCACCAACTCTTAATGTTTGAGACCCATCACCTTCAACACCCAAACACTCTGTTTTAAATGTATAATTTGCTGTGATATCAGTACCTGTTTTACAACTTAATAAAAACAAACTACTTAATATTGTAAAAAAAACAATTCGTAACATATAATATAATTATTAGTTAAAACCAGCTCCTAAAGCTTTTATAATTCCCGCTTCTTCTAAGTCTTTTCTTAATGCAGTAACATTAACAACTACCACTACACCAACTTTATATTCCTTACCAATTTTCATTCTATCTTCTGCTGCAACAGCACCATCATTAGTAATGGAAACAAACTTCATGTATTTACCACCATCAGCGAAAAATGGTTTGAAAAAATCTGCTTTTTCTTCTTCCAAATTAACATTATTAGTTAAAGGCTTTTGACCTGATACTGTTGATGTTCCAGTAAAGCCTTTGAAAATAACACCATGAACAGCATTCTTTTTCGCTTGTTCAATTGCAACATCAGGTTTTTTGGAGTAAGACCATACTTTAACTAAATAAGTACCTTGAGTACCAGTTTGTACAACTTCTATTTCATATCGCCAAGCTTCTGTATCTTTATCTGCTTTTCTTTTGGCTTGTGCATTAACACCAATTGAGTAAAACAATATTGATATAAATAGAAAACTAATTTTCTTAAAACTATTATTTATTTTCATAAGTATTTTATTTTAATAAGATTTTTGTTAATTTATTGGTTTAAACTAATATTATATTATATTATATTATTTTATTTGTCTAATTAATAAACCAGAATAAAATTTCTTTCCACCATCAAATGTAGTGCGGTCTATTACTTGCTTTTTATCTTTTCCTTCTTCTGAAGCAGTTTCAACTTGACCTAAACCATCGTTATACGAATTATCCCAAATTAAATCTTTATCAACCTTAATAGTTCCAATATTCTTATAAGTAGCTACTCCTGTTTTCTCGTCAATATTTTGTTCAAGGACTTCAAATTTCTCTCCTCCTTCTAACCCTTCTTTTGTTCCAATTTTGGCTGTTATTGGATAACCTGTGTAAAGTGGAGTTTTGGTTTTAAAAACATCATATTTTTTTTGAAGTTTAGCATAAACATTATCAATAATTCTTTTTGTAGACAATGTAATTACTTGTTCTTCAGTTCTCTTTTCTTTAAAAGAAAAAGTAACTAAACCAGAAGCACTTTCATCTCCTACAAACTCTAATTTAAACAAATCTGTTTTATCAAACGCTTCTTTTTTCTTAGGATCTAAATTATCTTTTTCCATATACATTTCAGTAAAGAAAGTATTTGAAATCGTATCGTTCCAAACCAATTTATAAAGAAATGACGTTGCGAAAATTGAATAACCTTCTTTTGTTTTTTCATAAACTGCATCTAAACCTTTATTTGCTTTATCAATTAAAAATTGAGGTGAACCCGCCATATTGCTGATAATTTGTGCCTTTGCAACATCTCTAATAGCGGCAGCAACTGGCTCATTTGCATAAAATTTAAATTTATTTATAACGATAAAAGTATTACCAATTAATTCAAATCCTGCAGTCTTTAATAATGCCTCACCATCACTAGATTTTTGAGCATTTTTAGTTTCTAAAAATGAGGCATTAAAAACCCCTCTATCTGCAACTAAATTCCAATCAAAACTTCCATCAGATTGTCTATTAAACCATTTAGCAACAAGCTTATTAGCGATTCTTTCTTTAGTTAAATATTTCTGAATTCTTAATGGTAATTCTTTGTTAACTGAATCTATAGAAATTTCAGCAGCAGCAGACAATAATTTTCCCATTTTTGAAGGCTTATAAATTGAAGCTTTCTCTTCAGCTGTTAATGTATATTTTGCAGGGTCAAATGATTTTTCACCAATAGTATGTTCATTGTATTTTTCAGGAAATGGTGATTCGTTAAATGCTTTTAAAACAACCTCCTTTTTTGGAAAATTATCTGATTCAACTACCATTGTATGTAAAGAACTTCTTCGATACTTTACATCCACTGGGGTTTCTTGTGCTTGTGAAAACGATACAGTTCCTAACATCACAAAGCAAATTTGCATAATTTTTTTTCTCATTTTTTTTTTACTATAAAATCCGTTTTTTTTTAAATGGTATCTGACTCCATTGAAACATTTTGGAAATTAAATAAGTATATAATTTTTAGTTGATTTGGGGTATCAATAACGCTAAAAATATTATTTTAAATTTGAAACTGAGAAAATAGAGTAATAAATTAATAACTTTTTCATTCTTATTATTAATCCATTAGTTCATAAACCATTTCACCATCAGAAGCTACAATTACAATTTTATTTCTGTAGGCAAAAATTTTACCAACTCCGCTTCCAGATTCTGGATTCATACAATTAGTAAAAACTGCATAACGATTATCTGAAGATTTTTGTGTAGAGCAATTCATAAAATAGTGTTTGTCACCATATGAGTTTATAAACGTAATTCCGTTAGTGTTGAGTTGGGATATATATCCATATTTCACGACTAAACCTGTTTGCTCATTTTTAAAACTCCTACCCTCTAAGTAATCTGTAATGTCCGTCTGAGAAAAAACAGAAAAAGTGGAAGAAATTACAAACAATATTGACAATAAATTTTTCATTTTTGTATTTTATTTATACAATTTTACGAAAAAAAAAATTACAAAAAACATATTTGCAATCATTAATGTCAATATTTGTCGTTTTATATACTGTGAATTTTAAAAAAAATCAAATAATTTACAATATAAATCAGTAAAATATAGCCCTAAATCAAATATTAAATAATTGTTAATTTTTTAATATTTTTTAAAGTTTTGAGGAAAATAAAAAAGAAAACACAATAATTATAAGAAAAAACTAATCAGTTATCTAAAAATATTTAAAAAAAAGTCATTATTTTTTTGATAAGATTATTTTAACTTTATTAAATTTAGTTCACTTTTTTAAGATTTGTAGGCTTTCCTAAACTCATTTGGCGTTTTTCCTGTGAGCTTTTTAAATATAGTACAAAAATTTCCATGACTCAAAAAACCCAATTGATAACTAATTTGTCGAGTTGGAATAGCGGTTTCAATCAGTAAAGTTTTACATTTTTCAATCTTTCTTTGGTTAATAAATTTTAATGGCGTTTGTCCAACATACTTTGTAAATACCCGCTGAAAATGCTGAGACCCCCATTGTGTTTGCGAAGCTAAAATTTTAATATTTATATGATTGTCAATATTATCATTAATATAATCGATGGATTTCTTTAAAAAAAACGGTACTTCATTAGTAGTATTTTCTAATAAGTAGGGTTCTTCATTTATTCTTTTATAATAATTATGTAGTACTATAGACACATTAATTTTAATGTCAATGGCTTTAAACGGTTTTACTAAATACCCCTGGGGCCTTGTTTTATATGCCCTATCTAAGGTGATTTTATCAGAATATGAAGTAATATAAATAAAAGGAATGATCGTTTTGGCTATTATATAATTTCCTAGATCAATTCCATCTTTGTCTTTTTTGAGATTAATATCAATTATTACTAAACTTATTTTTTTAGTGTTAAGTACTTCTATCGCATGTTCAACACTTTCAACATTATCAATTACATCATAATCTTCTTCTAGTAAAATATTTCTTATGTTTCTTGATATCAGAAATTCGTCTTCAACAATTAAAATAGTATGTTTCATAAAAATTTTCTTATTTTTTGACTAATTCTTTAATGACTAACTAATACTTTTAAGCTAAATATTTCTGAAAACCAAAGTGTATTTAGTGCCTTTTGACCGAACTTTAACAAAATTTCCCTTTAATTGTTTGGCTAACATTTTTACCAAATTCATTCCAAATGATTGAGTAGTTTCTTGATTTTCATGAAAACCAATACCATTGTCAAAATAAGTTAATTTAAACTCGTATTCTGACATTTGCTCAATTGCTATTATTACTTTTCCTTTTTCTTGGTTAGGATATGCATATTTAAATGTATTTGTTAATAATTCATTGACAATAAGAGCCATTGGAATTGCCGTTTCAATATTCAAAAAAATATTTTCTACTTCAATTTGAATAGTAATATTATCCATTTCCGAGCTCAATGCAGCTTTTAAAAAACTTACTAATTGTTCGAGATAAAGATTGAAATTAATTCTATTCAATTGGTCATTCTCATATAAACTTTGATGTATCAAAGCTATTGTTTGAATTCGAGTTTCCGAAACTTCTAAAAACTCAGTAATGTTTTTGGTTTTACCTTCTTTTGCTTCTAGACCTAGCAAACTAATAATAATTTGCAAATTATTTTTAACACGGTGATGAATTTCTTTTAACAATAAACTTTTCTCTATCAATGATTCTTTAATCTGTTCAGAAAATTTTTCAAGTTCGCTATTTTGAAATGTAATAAGCTTGCTTTTAATTTTGTTGCGTCTATAAAAATAAACTAAAATTATTAAAATAATAAGTGTTAGTAATAAAATGGAGGATGTAAAAATCAAATAATTTTGTTGAATATTATAAGCTAATTCTTTATTCTTTTTCTGTAAGGTTAATTCTTTCAATCTCAAATTTTTCTCTTTGCTATCAAATTTAAGTAGTAATGCATTTATATCATTCTTTTTTTCATTCTTAATTACTTTAGTATTTAAGTCTGTATACTTTGAAAGATTTTTGTAGGCATTAGAATAGTCACCAAGCAAATACTGGATAGTTGCTAAATCTTTATAAAAATTTCTGTAAATTTCACTTGAACTTTTATCTGATTTTATTTAATGTATTTACAATATCAACACTTTTGGTTTGATAATACAAAGCTGACTTGTAATTCTCCCTAATTTGATAATTTTTTGCTAACAAATTATAAGCTTCTACTTTATATTTATCTGAAACGGGATATTCTATTATTTTTTTGCAGTATTTAATTGCCAAATCTGTTTCATTTAAAGAAGTATAAATTTCAGTTAAAACATTTAAATTATTAACAATGATTTCAAGGTTGCCTATTTCATAATTAATCTTATTTGCTTTTAAAGCATAATTTAATCCTTTAGTATACAATTTAGCACCATTATATGCAGAAGCTACAGTTGTAAATAATAATGACTTTGTTTGAATATCTAAATTTTCGGTTTTATCTGCTAGTTGTAATATCAAATCAGAATATTCGGAAGCTTTATCCCAATTTTCATTATATATGTACAAAGTAATCAGCTCGTTGTAGCAATTGATTACTCCCAAATTATTTTTTATTTTTCCATAGTAAAAAGCAGCGGTATTTTGAGCTTGTAAAGCTTTATCTAACTGATTTTTTCTAGCATAACTGCAACCGATAAAATACTGTAATGCTGCAATTTGGTCATAAAATTTATATTTTTTTGCAATTACAAGAGCATTTTCTGCCTTTTTCTCAGCAGAAGTAACATTACCAAGGTAGTAATTAGCAATCACGTTATAATATGTTGCATCTAAATATTTCTGCTTATTATTATTCTTTGTAAAAAGTATTGAAGCTCTATTAGAATATACAACAGAACCTTTAAAATCTCCTAAAGCAATCAAATATGAAGCATTTAATAAAGAATATAAGCCTAAGCCATTATTTTTGTTTTTCTTTTGAGCATCTGTTTTTAAAATCTGAACATAGTGTTTGTATTTGGCTATATCCTTTGAAAGGTAAATAACACACAAATCAAACATATGCTCACACCTTAGTGAGTCGTTTTGCTCTTTTTCTATTTTTTTTAAAATTCTATTTATTCTCTTTTCATCTTGAGCGTAAATACAATTACAAGTAAATAAAACAAGGAACAAAAAAAAAATTACTTTTTTCAAAATCTATTCTAAATTTTAGTTAATAATAAAAAAAATGACGCCTTTTTCATTTTTTTTAATTTAAGTGGTTAATTTAATTTGACTTATGTAGTATTAATAAAAGCAAGCGAATTTAGAATTTTTCAATAAAATAAGTGTTCTGAAAAAAGTAATATGTACTTATTTTAGATATTGTTTTACATAATTGAAAAATAATTAATTTAAATGTAACACAATTTTTGTACATTCATAATCTATTAAACATCTTCAAAAATAAAAAAAATAACAAACAAAAAAAATAATAAAACAGCCAAAAACATAATTAACTCAAATAAGACTAATTAACAAAAACATTTTCTGTAATTATTAACTTTAGAAATGAAAATCTAACAAAAGTTAATTTTATAAAACATTTTAACTAGGATTACCACAAAAGATTATTGCAAAAAAATAAATAAGAATACGCTTATAAACTTCTATTTTACATGCTGTATCGGAAACTTAATTTAAATATAATAATAATTAGTATGAATTTGTTAATTTTAAATATACCATGTTAATTATCAATACCATACATTGCTTTTTATATAATAGATTTGTAGAAAGATTACAAGGAGATATTCCAAGTAATAAAATCATCCTTGCTAAGTTTATATATATGATTATTCCTCAGTATTAGAAATTATGAAATAATAAAATAAAACAAATAAATCTGTTGGTTTTGACTTTGTCAGGTTGTTATAAAGTAATTAAAAAAAACATTACAATTATTAGATGTAAAGTATTTGACTAATTTTTCTAAGATAAAAGCAAATTAATAATGAAAAAAAAAATATTAATTATTGAAGATGAGCTAATAATTGCTAATCATTTGCGTATAATTCTTGAAAGCAACGGTTATAATTGTTTAATCGGAATTACTTCCGTTGAAGAGGCAAGAACAGAAATAAATCGAAATGACTTTAGTCTTATATTAATTGATGTGAATTTAAAAAGCGGCTTAGACGGAACTAATTTGGGTAAAGATTTATTAAAGAATGATACTGTTCCGTATATATATATCACAGGTAGTAATGATTTAACTACAATTTATAAGATCAAAGAAACTAGACCTCATGGAATAATAATTAAACCTTTTAAAAATATTGATATTATTTCTACAGTTGAAATTGTATTAAATAATTTTAAATATAAAAAAATTGATATTACAAGAAGTTCAGCGAATCCATTTCTTGATGAAAACCCATATATAATTAAAAGAGTAATAGAATATATATCTGAAAACATTTCAGAGAAAATAGAAATTTCAACTTTGGCAAAAATAGCAAATTGGACGGAGCAACATTTTATAAGAGTATTTACAAAACATTTAAAACATACGCCTTACCAATATGTTTTACAACAGAAAATTGAAAAATCAAAAATATTATTAAAAGAAACAAATATCTCAATAGGTAATATTGCTTTTGATTTAGGATTTAATAGTTACAGTAATTTTTCTGTTGCCTTTAAAAAAGAAACTGGAAAAACACCAAACACATATAGAAATGAAATGAAAGCCAAAAAGTTTTCAAAAATAAAATAATGTCATAATAAAATTTTTATAAATAGTATTATAATTTGTTGCTATTTTTCTAAAGGTATTTAATTAATGTTTTAATTTTCTACAACTTCAATAAACCATATTTAACAATACAATATAGCGCTCTAAATCCATCTTTCCAACCAATTTTTTTTCCTTCTTCATACGTTCTACCATAATAAGATATACCTACTTCATAAATTCTTATTTTTGGTATTCTAGAAATTTTGGCGGTAATTTCAGGTTCAAATCCAAATCTTTTTTCTTTTAAAACAATATTTTGAATACTCTCGGTGCGAAACATTTTATAACAAGTCTCCATATCCGTTAAGTTCAAATTTGTAAAGATATTAGATAGCGAAGTTAAAAATTTATTCCCAAGCGTATGCCAGAAGAATAGAATTCTATGTGGATTACCGCCCATAAATCTAGAGCCGTACACAACATCTGCATAGCCATCAACAATAGGCTTTAATAATAAGTTATACTCATTCGGATCATATTCTAAATCCGCGTCTTGAATTATGGTAAAATCTCCCGTTGCTTCTTTTATACCTGTATGCAGTGCCGCACCCTTCCCTTGATTGAAACTGTGCTTGAAATATTGAATTAGAATGTTTGGATTTTGCTCAATATAATTATATATAGCTTCTTCAGTATTATCATTAGAAAAATCATTAACGATAATAATTTCTTTTTCAATATCTTGTAGTAAATTAACTTGTTTGATTTTATCCAAAATCAAATGGATGGTTTTTCCTTCATTATAAGCAGGAATAATTATGGATAATTTTTTCACAATTATGTTCTTTTTTTTAATTGAATTAAATAAAAATATTTTAAAGATTTTGGTCGTTTATGCTCTAATAAAAAAGATAATTTCAGTCGCGTTATTGGATAGTCTGAAAATTTTATTTTCTTCTCAATACGATATTTTTGTTCTAACATTTGTAGTTTTTCTTCATTTATATAAAACCAACTGAATTGATTAACAGATTCAACTGCATCAATACTTATGGTTTGATTTTTTGTGTTTTTGGTATAAAAATTAAAGGCGTGTGATTTTTCATCAATTAAATAAACTAAAGCTGTTGGATTATTTTTTATTAACCATTTACCAGCCATAGAATCTGCTTGAAACGTTAGTAATTTTGGATAAAAAACAAAACTTAAAAACAAATTCAAAACAATAACATAACTTAATAATTTTATCATTCCATGCCATTTTATTTTATTTCTAAAATAGAGTAATACCAGTTGTATTACTATTAAAAATAAAATAATAATATTAAATTCTTTGAAAAATAATAGTGGATAAATAATTAAAACAACTAATATCAAACAACCAAAAGCAAAATATATTTTGTCCCAAATTTTAAAATGTATGCTAGTAAATTTATCAAAATAACTAGCACAAATTATACTAGCAAATGGCAGTGTAACAAAAATATAATGTGGGAGTTTGTATTTTGATAAGGACAACATAAAAAATAAAAGAATAAAACCACTAACTGTAATTATTTCTGATAATTTTTCAGATTTTTTATTTAGTAAATCTCTAATTTTTACAAATAGGCCAACATACAATACAAAAATCCAAGGGAAAAAATCCCAATTTATAGAACCTATAAAAAAATGCCATGGTAAGCCATTATCCCATACACTTTCACCTGTTATGCGACCAAAACTTTGTAACCAATAATAAAAATACAAACCACTTTGATTTTGTTTTCCATTAATTATTTTTTCTGGATGTAAATCAAATTGAACATACAACCCATAAGACATTGGAAATAATAACAAAGCAATAAACAGTAAAAATAGTATCCATTTAAAATTGAAAATATGTTTCCAATCTTTTTTATAAAGTAGTTGCAACCCAATAGGCATTAAAACAGCAATTAGTCCAATTGGCCCTTTAGACATCATCGCAAATGCTGTAAATAAAGCACCGAGAAATAAATATATTATTTTATTTGTAAAAAAATATTCTACCAAAAACCAAATAGAAATTATGACACTAGATGTTAATAATCCATCTGTTCTAACATCATTTGTCATTTGAAAAAAAGCTTGACACGTTCCAAAAATAAGTGTTGCATTTTTTGCAGTTTCCTGATTATAATATCGGATAGAAATTTTGTAAATAGCAATTAAGGAAAGTAAAAGCATCAAAAATGTTCCAATTTTGTATGCAAAATTACATACTCCAAAAAGCCCCATACTTACACTAGAAATCCAAAATAAAAGCGGTGGTTTGTCTAAATAATCCGCCTGCATGTCTGTGATTTGTAAAAACGAATTATTTGTTAACATTTCAAACGCAATTGAAGCATATTGAGCTGCATCAATTTTCATTATATCAATAAAAAGATTATTGATGTAAATAACTACGATTGTTATAAATAGTAGCTTTTCAATATTAGAAAATTGTTTCAATATGTTTCGCACAAAAAAAAGTTGTTTTTTAATAAATAAATCCAAAAAATTTAATGATTTTTTAGAATTATATTTAAGAATTTTGGCTAAACTAATTAATACTATTGATAATAAATTTACAATTACAAAACATAACAATTTAGTAAAGATTCAAAAACAATAACTTTTCATTAGATGAATAGTTTAAATAATTAATTAAGTAGCAATAACAGTCACTCTTATATTGATGTTTTTTTTCTTGAAATTTTATTCAAACCAAATAAGATAATTTTACTTAAAGTATACTGCATAGGATTTTCAGAAGAAGTGGAAAGACCTTTTTTAATAAAAAAACTAGTAACTAAATTTAAAATATGTAAAAAAAGGTAATGCTCTTGGAAGTACACGAACAAATTAGCAACCTCAAAACTTGTTAGTCTATAAGTTGCCTTGTTACAAAGTCAGGATACTTTGCGTAGCGAAAATGGAAGAATGAAATAAAAATTATTTTTTCTTATTGTTCTTCTCGTCTTTTAGAGTGGGATAATTTTCTTCTCTTTGTTTTTTACCAGAATAAAAAATATTCCACATGGTAAAAAAAACATAAACTATAAAAATGATTCCACCTGTTATAAAAAATCCTATACTCATGATGATCTTCTTTGTCGAATTACTAATGCAAATAATAATATAGTACCTGGCCAATGCGCAGAATATAGGGCTTCATCATGTCTACCTAACAAACCTAATGTAATTGAATATAACATACAAATAAATGCTAATATTACCGGATACCATTTTAGAACAAATTCCTTCATTTTTTTTGATTTAATTTATTTTATAAAATTAATATTTTATTTTGATATTTATGTTAAAAAATTGTGATTCTTTAATAAAAAAAACAAAATCAGTCTTTTTAAGTAAAATCTAAGATGATTTATTTAACAAAGTAAAATCAGCCAATACCATAGCAGCTAAAGCTTCTACAATAGGCACTGCTCTAGGTACTACACAAGCATCATGTCGGCCTTTACCTTGTTGGTCTAAAAGTTTTCCATCTTGGGTTAACACTTCTTGTTGTTGTAAAAGCGTAGCAACAGGTTTAAAAGCTACACGAAAATAAATATCCATACCGTTACTTATACCGCCTTGTATGCCCCCCGATAAATTGGTTTTGGTACTTCCATCTTCATTAAATAAATCATTGTGGGAGCTGCCTTTCATTTCAGCAGCACAAAATCCAGCACCATATTCAAAACCTTTTACAGCATTTATAGACAACATGGCTTTACCCAATTGGGCTTGTAATTTATCAAAAACCGGTTCACCCAAACCAATGGGTACATTTTGTATTACACAAGTAATGGTGCCTCCAACAGTATCGCCTTGTTTTTTTATTTCGGTGATGTAGTTTTCCATTTTAGCAGCTGTGGCTTCATCCGGACAGCGAACGGCATTGCTTTCAATTTTAGTAAAATCTAAATCTTGGTAAGGTTTGTCTATATAAATGGTTCCAACAGATGAAACAAAGGCGTTAATTTTAATCTCCGGTATAATTTGTTTCGCAATAGCGCCAGCCACTACCCAATTTACTGTTTCTCTTGCCGAACTTCTCCCGCCACCTCTGTAATCTCTATTTCCGTATTTTTTATCGTATGTAAAATCAGCATGACTGGGACGGTATGTATCTTTTAACTGATCATAATCTTGCGATTTCTGATTTTCGTTTGCAATCAAAAATCCAATTGGTGTCCCTGTGGTTTTTCCTTCAAATATTCCAGATAAAAATTGTACGGTATCGCTTTCCTTTCTTTGAGAAACCAGTTTAGATTGCCCAGGTTTTCTTCGATCTAATTCTGATTGAACAAAAGCTAAATCAATAGTAATATTAGAAGGGCAGCCATCTATAATTCCTCCATAAGCCAAGCCGTGCGACTCGCCAAAGGTTGTTAATATAAAACGTGTTCCTATTGAATTTGCCATTTCAGATTTTTTAAGCAATTATTAATTTATACAAAAATATTGAATGTTTTTTTTATATTAGCAAAAAATTTATAAAATGAAAAAAATATTATTTGCAATTTTAAGTTTAAGTATAGTGTCTTGTGCTGTAGAAGGTTTAGAAAGTACTATTGACGACAACTCAAATAACCCAAACAACCCAAACAACCCTAATAATACGGCTACTTTTACAGATGCTATACCATTAAATACTGGAAACTACTGGACATATGATGTAGTTGGACTAACGAATACAAGAGATTCTTTATATATTTTTGGTGATGAAACAGTTGGGGTACACACCTATAAAAAATTTAAAAACAGAAATAATATCGCAACTGGCTTTTATTGTTCATCATTAAACAACAATAATGTAAGAAAAGAAGCTGGAAAATTACTTTTAACTGGAAATTTAAGTGTATTACAAGGTATAACATTACCAACTGGAGTTGATTTAAGTGTAACTGATTTTATTATTTTTAAAGAAAATGCTACAAATGGCGAAATTTTATCTGAAAAAACAGGCACGTTTCAGCAAACCATAAGCAATTTACCAATTACAGTTGAATACCGATTAAGATCAATTGGTGGAGAAAGTTTCGCGTCTTATACCTCTCCAAATAATGATGTATATCCGAATGTAAAATCTACTAAAATTGTGGTGAATTTAAAAATAACATCAACACAAACTATTGCAGGATTTCCTATAACTGTGAATATTTTACCGCAACAAGATGTGGTTGTAAGCACACAGTATCTGTCTAAAAACATTGGTGTTGTATACACAAAAACAAATACCAATTTTAGCTTAAACGCTACCATAGCAGCTCAAATTGGATTGCCAGTGACTACTACACAAGTTCAAGAAGAATTTTTAGATACCTATAACGTTAATTAACTAAAATTGTTTTGTTTTTAGGTACTAATACAAAAAGATAAGGTGAAGTAAATGCATTGGTTACGTTTTCATTTTTTTCGGGAGTAATTTCTTTTAAGATAATTTGTGCAGTAGTGTCTGTAAAAAGCACATCTGCAATTTCAATATCATACCCTCCCGTGCTTTTTTCTCCTAAAAAACAAGCCACGAGATCGTGCTTTTCTAAATCAATTGCTAACAACTTACCAAAAGATTCTTCGCCAATATTTAAAGCGGTAATTAATGCATTAAATTCTTCATAATTTTTAATTACTTGTGTAGACTTTTCTTTCTTTCCCCCAATTTGACTTTTAAACACCACTTCATAATGATCTTTTTCTATCACAACAACTTGCTGAGCGGGTTTACAAAACAGAAACAACATACAAATACTAAATAAAGAAATCATTTTTTTAAACTTATTCATAATAATTAAGAATCTAAATTAATAGCTTTGTAATACAAATCTTCATATAAAGGAAGAATATTTTTAATATCGAATTTTTTGGCTACTTCAAAAGCCGCTTTCTTAAACTGAAGTAATTTAGCATCCGATTTTAAAATAGAAATTGCGTTTCTACTCATGCTTTCTACATCGCCAACAGCACTTAAATAACCTGAAACACCTTCTTCGTTTACTTCCGGAATTCCACCAGAATTACTAGATATTACTGGCACACTAAATGCCATGGCTTCTAACGCTGCCAAACCAAAACTTTCGGTTTCAGAAGGCAATAAAAACAAATCGGAATATTTTAAAATTTGATTAATATCGTTACTATTTCCAAAGAAAATTACTTTATCCGAAATGCCTAAATCTTCACATAATTTCTCAGCAATTATCTTCTCAGGTCCTTCTCCAACCATCATTAATTTGGATGGGATTTCTTTCTGAATGTTGAAAAAAACCTTCACAACATCAGGAATATTTTTTACTTTTCTGAAGTTAGATATATGTGTGATTATTTTTTCATTCGTCGAAGCCAAAACAGAACGCTGACAAATCGATTTTTCATCTAAATGTGTTTCTTCAATTTCAATAAAATTGGGTATGACATGAATTTCTTTATTAATATCAAACAAACGATACGTAGCTTCTCGTAAACTATTAGAAACACTAGTTACAAAGTCGGATTTATTAATACTAAAAGTAACCGCACTTTTATAAAACGGATGATTTCCAACCAACGTAATATCAGTACCATGAAGCGTTGTAATCATGGGAAGGAAAATACCCTCTTCGGCTAACATTTGCTTTGCCATATATCCTGCATACGCATGCGGAATGGCGTAATGTACGTGCAATACATCAATCTTATATAATTTTACCATATCTACTAATTTACTAGATAAGGCCAATTCATAAGGCTGATAATGAAATAATGGATAGTTAGGAACATTTACTTCATGAAAATAAATGTTTGGATTTAATAATGATAATCGCACAGGCTGCTTATAGGTAATGAAATGAATTTCATGTCCTTTTTTTGCTAGTTCTAAGCCTAACTCTGTAGCCACTACGCCACTCCCACCAAAGGTAGGATAACAAACCATTGCTATTTTCATTTATTTTTATATTGAAACACCAAATCCATTTTGTATAGAATTGATATTTATTATACTATTATTTTTTGTTAACAAATGCCGATTCATAAATAGCAATCCATTCTGCCACAGAAATTTTTGTAACCAATTCACCCAATAATTCAAACGGAATTTCATCGAATTTATTAAATCGGATACAACTTTTTCCCATATCTAATTTGCGTGTGCTATGTTTTGGATATTCCGCCACAAACCAATCATAAAGATCTTTATTAGCATATATTCCCATATGGTAAAAATTGATGCTGTTTTTTTGGGATGCAAATGTGATGAAAGGTAGTGGATCAGCAGGTTTACAATGATACCCTTTCGGATAAATTGTATGCGGAACATAATACCCAATCATACCATAATTCATTCCCTCTTCAAAACCATTAGGTATGTTTTTAACTAGGGTATTTCGTAGCAATTGCATTGGTTTTTTTCTATCTTCTAGAAGATTATTCATATATTCTTCCACAGTTTTTGCAGCTGAAGTCATAATTAATCCGTTATCGATTCGTAAATTACTTTCTGTATATTTTCTCTTATATTTAATTTTGAGAGTTTATTAATATTTCCATCTGGATAACTCCTATTTGATAGAAAGATATAAATTAAGTCTTTTTCAGGGTCTGCCCAAACCATGGTTCCAGTAAAACCTGTATGCCCAAAACTAGATTTTGAAGTACATCCACATGTAGGACCTTCGCCACTTATTTGAGGCTTATCAAAACCGGCGCCACGCCTATTTCCAGTTGAACAAAAGTAACAAGTATTAAATGCATCAAACGTATCTTTTGAAAAATAAGAATGGCCGCCATACGTTCCTTTTTGTAAATACATTTGCATAATTTTAGCCACATCTAGCGAATTAGAAAACAATCCTGCATGCCCACCAACGCCGCCTTGCATAGCAGCAGCCATGTCATGTACATAACCCTGAATGGTATCGTATCTAAAATACGTATCAATTTCTGAAGGCATTATAGTTGATAATTCAAACTTATCTAACGGATTATATGACGTATTATTGGCGCCCAACATCTTATAAAAATTATCATCGGAGAGTTTATCCAAGCTTTTATGATGAAGTTTCTCTAAATATTCTTTAAATAAAATAAAAGCATAATCGCTGTATTTATATTGTTTAGAAGGCAATAACGGCGATTCTTTAATGATATTTATTATTGTATCATTATAATCTTTTCGTAAAAATAAATTAGTAGTCACCTTAAACGGATAGTCATCAGAAGGTGTAGTTTGATAATATTTTTGACTTGGTTTTTTTAATGAATCTAACGTTTTTATATAAAATGGTGTCCAAGCTGGTAGTTTGGCTTGATGCGTTAACATATCTAAAACCGAAATATCTGCTTTGTTAGAATTTTTAAAATTAGGAAGTAATTGAGATAACGTACTGTTGAATGAAAAATTCCCTTTTTCATAATCTTTCATTAAATTTGGAAGCGTACTCAATACTTTAGTTAGCGAAGCTAAATCATATAAATCCGTATTTTTTACTTGCTTAGTGGTATCATAAGTTGGAGAACCAAACGCTTTTCTATATACCACTTTTCCTTTACGAGCCACCAATATTTGCATCCCTGGTGCTACTTTATTTTTGATAGCAGTTGTGGCAATAGTGTCAATTTTAGCCAATATCTCCGAATTCATATTCACTTGTTCCGGAAAAGCAAAACCTAATCGATTAAGGTTTTTAGTTTTCAATCCATCTGATTCACAAAAGTTTTTCTTAATAGATACAGGTAAAATACCTTTAGCTTCTTTGGCACCAAATAAAATTTCTGCAGCTACAAGTTGAGAAATTGCATTGTTTTGATAGGCTTCAATTAAGCCTTCCGTTTCTTCAAAAGTCGGAATTCTTAATAAAGAGTAGGGTTTTGTGAAAAACGTAACAATGGTTTTACTATGTTTTGAAATTTTATCAATCCAATTGATTTCATTAAAAGTCATTTCATTTTTCTTCCAAATACCTTCTGGTTTGTGATAACCTACGATTACTTTAGAATACGCATCAATTTCCACTAAAAGTGAATCTAAATTTTTAGTTTCAATAACATCAATTTGAGCGTATTCTTTAAGTTTTTCTATGTATGTTGTGGCATCTCCGTCACCAATTTTTACATAGGCTATTTTTTCTTTATCAAGTCTTTTGATTGGAATAATTTCGTCCTCATTTTTTAAAACCGTAATAGCACTTTCAAACATTTCTAAATTTAATGCTTTGTATTCCTTTTTATTTAAATCAGTATATAAATTTTCAAATTCTACGGGACAATAATTATTTAATCCGGCTTTGTATTTATATTTTAATATTTTCTTTACAGAATGTGCCAATCGATCTTCGGTAAATAAATTATCTGCAAACGCTTTTTTGAATTTTTCAATCGCAACAGGAACATTTTCTGCAAATAACAACACATCGTTACCGGCTAAAAAAGCAGCTACATCTATATCACCAGGTTGTTTAAAATTACTAGCACCTTTCATATTTAAGGCATCTGTAAAAATTAAACCTTCAAATTTTAATTGATTTTTTAAAATATCCGTTACTACTTTTTCCGATAATGAGGATGGGAAATTTTCGCGAGACTCTATACTTGGTACGTTTAAATGGGCTACCATAACACTAGCCAATCCATTTTTAATAAGTTCTTTATACGGATATAATTCCACTTCCTCAATTCTATCTCTTGAAAAATCTACGGTAGGCAAAGCATGATGCGAATCGGTAGCCGTATCACCATGACCAGGAAAATGTTTAGCCGTAGCAAAAACGCCATAAGATTGCAAACCACGGACATAAGCTACTGCTTTTTCAGCTACATTTTCTTTGGTTTCTCCAAAAGAACGATTTCCGATAATTGGGTTTTTGGGATTGGTATTGATGTCTACTACGGGACCAAAAGTAAAATGAATACCCAAGCGTTTCGATTGGTCCGCCATTTGCATTCCCATTTTTTCAAGTAGCGAATTATCTTTAATTGCGCCCAAAGTCATATTCCATGGATAAGTATGTGTAGAATCTATTCGCATACTCAAACCCCATTCAGCATCTATACCAATAAGCATTGGAATTTTTGATTGTGCTTGAAAACGATTGGTTAATTTGGCTTGACGATTAGGACCGCCTTGAAAAAATATCAATCCACCCACTTTATATTTGGTAATCAATTTATCTAAATCTTGAGCGTGAGCTTCGTTTTTATTAGAGTAGGCTGCAATCATAAACAATTGCCCTACTTTTTCTTCAAAAGAAAGAGAATTATAGGTGCTATCCACCCAAACTTGTTGGGATTGCGTGTTGATTTTATTTTGGGAAAAACCTAAAGTGGTTAAGAATAATGTAATGTATATATAGTATTTCATGAAATCTAAATAAATAAAAAAACCATCAAAATTTCTATTTTCTGATGATTTTCAAAGTTAGTTATTTTTTTTAGAAAAATCTACTGTGCCAACTTTCTTCAGCTGGAACTTCCCAAAATTCTTCAAATTCACCTTTTGTATTTATTAAATTATTAAAAACTATAGTTTTTGAAGTTACGGCTTTTTCCTTTGCCATTTTTTTGAAATCTATAAGTGTTTTATGTGCAATATGTTCTCCCATTTTGTAGGTAACATTCATTTTGTCAAGTAATTCTATTTGATATTCTTGTTCCAATTGTTGAATAAAATGTACGGAAGCATCTATAGAACAACCCGTTGCATTTTGTACTGCTTGATTGACTGCAAAAATAATAAATCGGTTATATTTTAAAAGAAAAGAAGCTTCTAAGCTTGTACCATGTGCAGCCCAGTTTTCAACAAATTCTTGGCATTTTTTGGTAATTGCAGTTACTTCATCGTCAGTTAATTTTCTGTTCGATTGGTAAATCCAAATCTTAGAATCTTCTGGTAAATTTTCGAATGGTGTGTACATAATTATAAATCTTGCGCATTTGCAATTAATTCTGCAATATCCATTACCTGAACAGCACCTTCTTTTTCTTTATTTTTGATACCATCTGTTAACATAGTGTTGCAAAATGGACAACCTGCAGCAATAATTTCTGGTTTCGTTTCTAAAGCCTCTTCGGTTCTTTCGATATTGATGTCTTTATTTCCTTTTTCTGGTTCTTTAAACATTTGAGCGCCGCCTGCTCCACAACATAATCCGTTAGCGCGAGAACGTTTCATTTCAACTAACTCTGCGTCTAATTTCTGTATTAAATCTCTTGGCGCTTCGTAGATAGTATTGGCACGACCTAAATAACAAGGATCATGAAACGTAATGCGCTTTCCTTTAAATTGTCCGCCTTCAATAGTTAATCGTCCGGAATCTAATAATGATTTTAAAAATTCTGTATGATGTACCACTTCGTATTTACCACCCAATTCTGGATACTCATTTTTAATGGTATTGAAACAATGTGGACAAGCTGTAACGATTTTTTTTACTTCATAAGCATTCATAACTTCAATATTCATCATGGCTTGCATTTGAAATAAAAATTCATTTCCAGCACGTTTTGCAGGGTCACCAGTACAACTTTCTTCTGTACCTAAAACCGCAAAAGGAACGTTGGCTTTGTTTAAAATCTTAACAAACGCTTTGGTTATTTTTTTGGCTCTATCATCAAAACTTCCTGAACAACCTACCCAAAACAAAACTTCAGGAGTTTGTCCTTGTGCCATCATTTCGGCCATTGTAGGTACTACTAAATTTTCAGACATACTATTTATAGTTTATGCTATTTTCTATCAAAATTATTATATAAAAAGCAAATTAATTACTTAATTCATCATCAAAAACTTGGATGGTTACATCTTTTTCAATTAAATCTGTAAACTTTCCATTGTATCGTGTTGCTTTTACTAAATGATTATCAATCCAGTGGTAATTTCCACCTCGTGGTTTACCCATAACCATTCCGTGATATTTAAAGCCATGTTGTTGTAACCAAGCCTCTGTAACAGCTCTATGCTCTTCGGTACGAGACGTGAAAAAGAAAATAACATGACCTTCATCATACCATTTATTTAGTGTTTCTAAAGCATCTGGATAAACGTTTGCCGTCGCCATTCTTTCTGGTTCTTCGTTAGGAATATCATCGCAAATGGTTCCATCAATATCAATAAGATAGTTTTTAATTCCTTCAGGTAAAACGGGACTTAAATGTTCTCCATTTACTGTTAATTCTTTTAATTTCGCGTCAATTTCTTCTTTCTTCATGCTTTTGTTGTAATTGTTTTGTTTATTACTATTTATAATTGATATTGATATTAATATTGAAATTTCCTACGCTTCGTTTCTCCAGTTTACTCTATCTTGTTGGTTATACTGCCATGGCGCACCGTTATTTTCAATATTTGTCATTACGGCATTTAATTCCATTGGTGCTGCACTTTGCTCCATAACTAAATAACGTCTCATATCCATAATAATTGATAATGGACTAATATTGATTGGACATTCTTCCACACATGCATTACATGATGTACATGCCCAAAGTTCTTCTGGCGTAATGTAATCGTTTAATAAGGATTTATTATCTGGAATAAAAACTCCTTTATTCGCATCGATATTTTTTCCAACTTCTTCTAATCTGTCACGCGTATCCATCATGATTTTACGGGGCGATAATTTCTTACCCGTAATATTTGCTGGACAAGAAGAAGTGCATCGGCCACATTCTGTACAAGTGTACGCATTTAACAATTGCACCCAATTTAAATCTTGAACATCAGATGCCCCAAATTTTGCTGGAACCGCATCTGGATTTGCAGGTGCAGCAAACGGATCGGCATTTGGATCCATCATTAATTTAACCTCGTTTGTTACACTTTCTAAGTTATCAAATTTTCCTTTTGCATTTAAATCAGCAAAATAAGTATTGGGAAACGCTAATAAAATATGCAAATGTTTAGAAAAATATAAATAATTTAAGAAAGCAAGTACCATTAAAAAATGTCCCCACCATCCTACTCGCTCTAAAATATGCAAGGTACTTTCACTCATTCCCCCGAATATAGCGGGTCCTAAATGTTTAGAAATGGCAAAATTAAAAGAACCTGTTCCTTCATAATGAGATTTACCCAATGAAAATAATACTTCATCTGTTCCATTCATTGTAAAAATACAAGTTACCAAAACGATTTCCATTATTAATATTAAGTTGGCGTCTTTGGTTGGCCAACCTAACATTTCTGCTTTATTGAATCGAGGTAATTTTAATAAATTTCTTCTGGATAAAAAGGCCAAAGTAGCTACTAAAGCTAATAAGGTAAGGATTTCAATGAAGCTAATTAAAAACGTGTAGAATCCACCTAAACCAGTTTTAAAAAAACGATGCGTACCAAAAAGTCCGTCCACAATAATTTCTAACAACTCAATTTGGGTGATAATAAAAGCTGCGTACAAGGTAAAATGCAATAAAGCAGGGATTGGTCTGGTAAACATTTTTTTTTGTCCCATGGCAATTAATGCCATATTTTTCCATCGTGCTGAAGCATTATCGCTTCGGTTTACATTTTGTCCTAATTTAATATTTCGTATTATTTTATTAACATTTTTTACAAAAAAGCCAACACCTATTATAAGGGAAACTGCAAAAATACTATTTGATAAAAAACTCATAAATTTAGTTTTTAGGTTGTTCTATATTTTGTTCTGTCGCAGGCGCTACATAGGGTTTGTTTTTCTTTCCGAAAACACTCACATTTACATATCGAGTTGGATTTAAGCGTAAATCTTGCAAAAGTAATTCCAATTCTTTTGATGTTTTAGCAAGGTTGGTGTATATAGCATCATCATTTAATAATTTTCCCATTGAACCTTTTCCTTGTTCTAAATTAGCCATAATCCCGTTAACATTGGTTAAGGTAGCTTCTAGTTTTTTGACTGTTGCTCCTAAATTGGCTTTTTCTAAAGAAGTGGTCATTGAATTTAAATTACTAGATGTTTTTTCAAAATTAGATAATGTTGTATTTAGTTTCGATTTATTTTCTGATAAAATTTCATTTGCATTTTTTGAAATTTGACTAAATTCGGACATAGTTTTTTCTAAAGAAGCGATGGAAGCTTTTAATTTTTGTTGTGTTGAAGCGTCTAAAGTAGTATTTAAATTTTCGATTAACTTATTAGCATTTTCTAATAAAACTTCAACTTTATCTTTTACAGGTCCTATTTGATTGGCTAATTCAGCAGTTAACCCTAATTTATTAGATGTTTTTAGTACATCACCAGATTGTGTATAATTGGTGTCTGAAAAGTTATTTAAAATTGCAATTTCTCTACCTCCAATCAAACCAGAATCCATAATTTGTGCTTCGCTTGATTTGGCAATTTTTATTTGTTCGTTGGTAATTACTAATTCTACTTTCATTTTACCATCTGGTAACATTTCAATAGTATTTACTTTTCCTATAATCAATCCGTTTAAAGTTACGGGTGCTGCTTCAACTAAACCCGCCACATTATCATAAACAGCATATAATTTTGTGCTAGTATCAAATAAATTTTTACCTTTAAGAAAAGTAAAACCCCAGTAAAATAATACTATAGATAAAATAACTAATACAGCGACTTTAATTTCTTTTGTGATTTTCATAAGGGCTCATATCTTTTAACTAGTGCTTTTAAAAAAATGCAATAGGTCTTTTAATGATACAAAAATAACATTATTTATTTGATTGCCTCGCTTAATTTTATTTTTTTACCATTTTTTATAGGCACAATAAATGATGAGGTGTAACCTTTTGCTTTTGCTTCTTCTAACAATTGCTTTGCCTTTGCATACGATGTTGTATTACCGTAAAAGTATTTGTAAATGGTATTTTCTTTTTCTACAGAAATAGTACTTAATCCTTTGAAGTTTTTGGGTAAGGTTTCTAAATTTTTAGCACTTGCAGAAATTTGAATTTTAAAAGTAACACCTTCTAAAGCCGATTTATTTTCTGATGTTGTTTTTAAGTCTGTCTTTTTGGAATCTTCTTTTTTTTCAATTGGTTTTTTAGTTTCTTCCTTTTTAACAGAAGTAGCCGTTTCTGTTTTAAAAAAATCATCTCTGTATTCTAAAATTGCTTTTGATATTGCTTCTGCCAATTTATTTTGTCCGTCTTCTGAATTTAAAAAAGCACCTTCTGGTTTGTTGGATACAAATCCCATTTCAATAAGTACACGAGGCATAATAATTTTTCTTAACACCAGAAAACCGGCCTGTTTAACGCCTCTATTTTTACTTGTTGTGAATTTCGTGAAGGCTTGCTGTACTTTTCCGGCAATATCAATACTTTGCTGAATATTTTCTTCTTGCATGATAGAAATTCCCATTACCGATTCGGGAGATTTTGGATCAAAACCATCATATTTAATTTTATAATCGCTTTCTAAGGTTACTACGGCATTTTCCTTTTTTGCTACTTCTAAATTGGCCGCATTTCGTGTAACTCCCATAACATAGGTTTCATTTCCTGAAGCAGCTTGATTATCATTTGCATTACAATGCATAGAGACAAACAAATGCCCTTTTGATTTATTTGCAATGGAAGCACGTTCATTTAATTCTACAAAAACATCTGTTTTTCTGGTGTAAACGACTTCAATGTTTGCTTCTTTTGATAAAATCTCTCCTACTTTAAGAACGGTATTAAGTGAAATTTTCTTTTCAATATTACCATGATATGTTGCGCCATAGTCTTTACCTCCATGTCCTGCATCTAAAACTACTTTGAATTTTTTAGTTTGTGCATGAAATGATAAAGAAAATAAGCATAAAAATAAAAGTACTAACGATTTTTTCATAGGGTTAATTTGGTGCAACAATAAAAGCTGATTTAAATCCTTTTAACTTGGCTTCTGCTACTAATTTTTTACAAAATTCTAAGCTTCCTTGTCCGTAAAAATATTTATATCCTCCATCAACTTCAACTACAGTAATATTAGTTAATCCGTTAAAATTTTCAGGTATCAAATCTATTTTTTTGGTACTAAAACTAATTTGTACTTTATATACTGAATCAGCTGCCAAAATAGGTTCAGGACCAACATCAACTAATGAAGAAGAATCAACATCTGTTTCAATAACTGGTATCTCTTCAATAATTAATGGTTCTTTTATTTGTAAAACGTTTGGAGGCGTATTTGTACCCTTAAGATTATTTTTATATTCAATAATAGCACGTGCAATAATTTGAGAATAATTAGATTTACCTTCTTCAGATTTCATGTATTTTGATTCTTGCACGTTACTTAAAAAACCTAATTCTATTAATACACCTGGCATCACTGTTGCATCTAACACCCAAAGTGGTTGCTGATGCATTCCCAAATCTTTTCTGTTTAATGAATTTTTAAAATAACTTTGAACAGAACTTGCGAAATTTATACTTTGCATTAATGTTTCCTCTTGCATGATTCGTAAGCCAATTTGTGTATTTGGATTATTTGGATCAAAACCTTCATATTTTTCTTTAAAATTATCTTCTAATGAAATTACAGCATTTTCTGCTTTTGCAATTTCAAAATTCATGCCTGCGCGGGACAAACCCATAACTAAAGTCATTGCACCATATGGTTTTGGGGAAACTGATGAATTACAATGTACAGACACAAATAAATCAGCCTCAAAATCATTAGCAATTTTTGCTCTATCTTTTAAAGGAATAAAAACATCTGTTGATCGGGTATATTTTATATTAAAATCAGGATAAGTTTCTAAAATTTTACCAATTCTTAAAACCACATCCAAGGCAATTAGTTTTTCAATGCATCCATTTTTTGCAGCTCCTGGATCTTTTCCTCCATGCCCTGCATCTAAAACCACTTTAAATTTTTTCTCTTGCGCTATAGAAAAAACTGATAAGCAGATGAATATAGCTACTAGTATTTTTTTCATATGTGATTAATTATTTTCAGTTGTTTCAAATACGTTATAATTTTATTAAATAATTAATTTTAACAAAAAATATACGTAAGTTTGACCCTTCAAAAACCGAACCATTTTTTACAAAAATAGTATTTATAGATTTGAGTACAAAGATTAATCATATCGTTTTTTTATTTTTTTTTCTAATTGTTAGTAATTTAGAAATTTACTGTCAAAACAGTTCTCAAAAAGATAGCGTACAACTGAATGTAAATGAATTAGTTGCAACAAAAACAACAATTAAAAAAGACACAACAAAAAAACCTTTATTAGAAGGCATAGTCAACCGTAAAGCAAAAGATTATGAACGATTGGATCAAAGAAAAAAAAGGTTGACACTTTATAATGAGGCAGAACTACATTATCAAGATTTTATTCTAAAATCTGGAATTATTGTTTTAGACTATGAGAAAAACGAAGTGTATGCGGGAAGATTAAAAGATAGCGCTGGCGTATATTCTCAATTTCCATATTTCAAACAAGGTGAAAATATTATTGAACCCGATTCTATTCGATTTAATACAAAAACTGGAAAAGCTCAAATTTGGAATACAAGAAGTAAACAAGGAGAAATGTTTCTTAAATCTGAAATTTCAAAAAGAGAAAATGATTCGGTTATTTTTTTTAAAAAAGCTCGGTTTACTACTTCTGAAAACATTGAAAAACCTGAATATTATTTTTTAGCATACAAAGCCAAATTGGTTCCGAAAAAGAAATTTGTAACCGGTTTAACCCACATGTATATTGCAGATGTACCTACTCCTATTGGCGTGCCTTTTTCATTTTTCCCAATGACTAATAAAAATACCTCTGGAGTAATTATGCCAGCACCTGGTCAAAACAATGACCGAGGTTATTTTTTACAAAACGGAGGGTATTATTTTGCACTGAGTGACTATTATGATTTGGCCCTTTTAGGAGATTATTACACCAATGGAAGTTATGCGCTTCGTTCTGAGACATCTTACGCCAAAAAATACAAATTTAGTGGAAATTTTCAAGTAAGATATGAAAATCTGGTTTTGGGTGAAAAAGGTTTTCCCGGGTATGCTCGAACCAATCAGTATAATATTCAATGGTCGCATAGTCAAGATGCAAAGGCATCAGCAAATTCTAGATTTTCATCTTCAGTGAATTTTGGAAGTAGTAAATATTTTCGTCAATCCTTAAATATTGTAAATGTTGGCTCTAATTTAAATAACACATTAAGTTCCTCAATTAGTTATTCTAAAACTGTTCCTATTATACCTTTAGTAAATTTTGCTTTTGCTGTAACTCATAATCAAAACACCAATACTGAAGTTGTAAATTTAACACTACCCTCATTCAATGCTAGTGTGGACAGAATTTTTCCTTTTGCTAAACAAGATGGAATTAAAAAAGGAATTTTTCAAAATATTAATTTTCAATATGGACTAAGAGGAGAAAACAGAATTTCTACAAAAGAAGAATTTCTATTTAAATCCCAAATGTTTGATACTGCTATAGCTGGAATAGCAAATACTATTCCCATTACTACAAATTTTAAAATTTTTAAACATTTTAGTGTTTCAGTTGGTACCGCATTTGCAGAAAATTGGGTATTTAATACCAATGAAAAAATATTTAATACTACTACTAATAAAGTTGAAATAGTTAGAAAAAATGGTTTTGATTCGTATCGAACTTATAATTTTTCTTCTAGTATTGGAACCACAATTTACGGAACGTATACGTTTAAAGAAACCAACAAAATTCAAGCGCTTAGACATTTAATTCGACCAAGTATTTCATATGGTTATACGCCAAGCTTTGAGCGATATTATGACCAATATCAAGATAATTTAGGAAATTACATAAGTTATAGTAGGTTTGAAAATACTTTGTTGGGTGCGCCTGGATTGGGTGTAGCAAATTCAATTGGTATTGGAATTTCTAATTCCTTGGAAGCAAAAGTATTGGATGCAGCAAGTAAAAAAGGAGCTACCAAAAAGATATCTTTGCTAAATCAATTTAATTTTTCTACAAGTTATAATTTGACCGCTGAAGAATTTAAATTAGAGCCCATTAATTTTATTGGAGGAACTACTTTATTTGATAATAAATTAGGCGTAAATTTTGGTGCCCGATTCGATCCATATGATTTAGATACTAATAACCAAAGAATTAATGAATTTAGTATAAACAATGGAAACGGTTTAGCTAGAATGACTAGTTCTAATATTACCTTAAATTATACTGTTAGCAGTAATGAAATTGGCGGAAAAAAAGAATCTAAACAAACGGTTCAAAATGGTGGTCGTAAAGATGATTTATTTGGTGCTGCTGTTGATTTAAGTAACCAAGATGAAAGTTTATTTAAAAAGGATGATGCAAAAAATCAGCAAGCAGAGCTATTTAATTACAAATTTCCTTGGGATTTACAAATTGCTTATTCTTTAACGTATAGTAATAATGCAAGTCAACGAGAAATAACTACAAATTCTGTAATGGTATCGGGTAATATTGATATGGCTGTAAAATGGAAAATGGGATTCTCTTCAGGTTATGATTTTGCACAAAAAGGAATTTCATTTACGCAACTTCGATTTGAAAGAGATTTAGAAAGCTGGCGAATGAGTTTTAGTATTGTTCCAATTGGTTTATATCAATCATGGAATTTCTTTATCGGAATAAAATCTTCAATGTTAAGTGATATTAAATGGGATAAAAGAAATTTACCTGATCCTAGATTGAGATAAATGGACTTAAGTATAATGTATAAATTGAAAAAATGAAAAAAATAATATTTACAGAAAAAGCTCCTGCACCAATTGGACCATATAATCAAGCTGTTTTGGTTGGAAATATATTGTATACTTCTGGTCAAATTGCTATAAATCCATTAAATAACAAACTGGTTTTAGAAAATATTGAATCCGAAACCAAACAAGTTATGGAAAATCTTAAAGCCGTTTTAGAAGCTGCTGAAATGACTTTTGAAAACGTAATAAAAGTATCTATTTTTATTAGCGACATGAATAATTTTTCAAAAATAAACTCCATTTATAGCGCTTATTTTAATGAATCAAATGCGCCTGCTAGAGAAACTGTTCAGGTGGCTGGTTTACCAAAAAATGTGAATGTTGAAATTTCTGTTATTGCGATTAGATAATTTCATTATTAAACCAATAAAAAAACGCAAACCTTTGATAATTAAGGGTTTGCGTTTTTATTTTGTGACCTCGTCTGAATGTTGTTCTTAGAAGGTTTTTTATGATTTTATTGGCTTTGTAGCGGTTTTATTGGTGCTTTGAAAAAGTTGTTTTTCAAAAAAGTGGACACAAATTGCCAAAATAGGACCTAAATGGACACAAAAATGGTCACACGAATTGGATAAAAAACAACTCATTTATAACTTTAAAAAAAAAAACAATTTAATTTTTTAAAGTATGAAAACGAAATTTTATCTTCGTAAAGGTAGTGAAAAAAGTACTATCCAATTTGAATTTAGACACGGAAAAAATTCAAGATTTAGAGCATCAACCAATTTTGTAATTAATTCTGATAAAGATTGGGATAGTAACAAACAAAAAATGAAGTTACCCTCTTCAACATTCAATGCAAAACTTATTAATAGTAAGTTATCGGAATTTGAAAATTTGTTAAACGATTTACTATACAAAGAAAATGAAAAGGAAATAGAAATTGATTCTATTAAAAGTATGTTTGCAAAAGTATTTGACATATTTGAAAAACCAATTTCAAAATTTCAAAGTAATCCTTTTAGCGAAAATCAAAAATATTTAGATGCCAACAAAGATTTCATTAAATATTATGAATGGTTTTTAGAATTTTACTCAAAAAACAATTCACCATTTTCAAAAAAAATACTTACTAAAGGAACATTAAATACTCTAAAAAGTTCTTTAAATGTTGTTAAAAAGTTCTTGATTTATAAGAAAATAAAAAACTTAAATTTTGACGATATTAATAGGGGTTTTTACAATGAATTTATTGACTATTTAACCAATGAAAAAAAATATACCAAAAACTATATTGGGACAGTGATTCAAAAACTAAAAACAGTTATGGGATATGCATATGATGAAGATAAACATACTAATCTAGAATTTAAGAAAAATTATTTCTCAAAGGTAACTGAGGTTATAAATCACCCCTATTTAAATCAAGATGAATTATTGAGAATTGAAAATTTAGTTTTAAATGATGAAGAACTAAATATCGCTAGAGATATCTTCCTAATAGGATGTAATACAGGATTGCGTATTGGCGATTTATTAAACTTCTTGAAAAAACCTGAAATAATTACACAAGATGAAACTCAATTTATTCGTATTAAACAATCTAAAACTTTAAATTTTGTTGTTATACCAATCAATTCTGTTATTAAAAGAATTTTAGATAAAAGAGAAGGTAAATTGCCTAAATATATTCATCAAAATACAATAAACGAACATATAAAATCAATTTGTAAAAGAGCTGATATTAAAGAAAATTACAAATTTATTAGAACAGAGGGCGGTACTCAAGTGGAACGTTTAGAACCAAAATATAAATTTATATGTACACACACCGCTAGAAGGTCATTTTGTACTAATGCCTATTATTCTGGTATTCCACCACACGATATTATGGCGATTTCTGGACATAAAACTGAAAAAATATTTTTTAATTATATCAAAGTTGAAAAAGAAGTAAATGCTTTAAGGATATCAAAATATGCTTTTCTACAATAATTTTCTTGCGATAAAATATAAAAGGGCTTAATAGCCCTTTAAAATTCAATTAGTAAAAAAATTGTGGCAGAAATAGCTATTTTTGAGATTAGAATACTAAATAAAAAATTAAAAATTTGATTTATTGAATTAAAAATAAAATTATCTACAGCACTATAGCCACTAAATAGCATACAAAAAACTTTAACAAGAAAGTGAAAAACACCTTTTGTTGATTAAATATGTTTTTAGGAATTATGTTCAATGTGTGTTTTCATAATAATTTGGGATAACGTGTTGCGGCTTCATGAAGTGGCGATGAACCAAGACCAAGCTTTTACAAATATAACAAAAACTTTCAATTAATTACCGTTCCAATTTCTGATAAATCCCGTGCCTCGCCATTTCTTGAAACTGCTGTTTTGCGTTCGTTTTTTTTAATTTTTTAATCCATTATTGAAAAAATCTCCCAATGCTCCAATACTAAAAAATATGAACCATAAAAATCTTGTCATTAAGAATAAAAAAAATATTTTACCAAACTGTATAAATAATAATTGTAAGAAAAGTGAAAACGATTCCTCATTATATCTGACAAATTTATATTCCCAAATGTTTGTATTCAAAACAGGTGATGGGCAAGACTTGTATAACAATATAATAACAATTATAAATATTGCAATTAAAACTGTTTCTAATGCGGTAAAAACAAATCTACTAGTAAAGTTTTTAAAAATTTCTTCTCTCTTTTTTGCCCCTTCACTTTTTTGTTGAATATCAGTTAAGTTTTTTATTGGATTTTGTATGTATTTATCATAAACCATTATTATTACTGGTATGATTAGGGAAGAATATATTGAAGCAAAAGTTAAAATTGCATTTAATACAGTATCATTTATGTTCAAACTGACTAAAGAAATAAAAGTAGAAACCAACAAAACATAAAGATTTGTAGAACTGAAAAAAGTAAATTTCACATTTGATCCATCTGAAGATAAATCAGAATTTCTCCATCTATAACTTTCGTTAAAAATAATTTTTAAATTCTCATATGTTTTTGGTTTACTCATATATTTCAGTTTCTAAATCTGGTAATAGACTTTCAGAACAATATTTTTTTAAAGATTCCCAATCAGGTGTTCCATTTTCTTCAAGAATTACATCATCTACTTTTTCTAAATAAAGTGTAGGTTTAATTTTTATTGATTCAGCATCAATTTCAAATCTAGCAGGATTTTTCAGTGTTTTACTTTTTATATAACCTGTTTTGGAATTAAAATTATCTAAAGTCATTTCATTACCTGGTAACTTAAGTAAAGATTTCCCAATCATTTGGCGCCATCTATCTAAAGTAGGTAAAGGAATACTTCCATCTACAGGTGTGAGAGTAATTTTAAGATTAAATTTACCTTCTAGTTTATCTTTTTTATTTTCTGAAAGTTGATTAATCCTAATGTTTTTCGTTTGATAATTTAACTCACTAACCAAAGCAGTTGTTTTCGCCATTTCTTCAATACTTTTTGGAATAAAAGGTGCAATTATAGCATTATAAGAAAGTCCTGCTTTTTGGAAAATTTTTTTTATAAAAGGTTTAAAAATATCATCTATATTTTCTTGACCATAAGTTTGTATAATTAAAATACCAATATTTTTATCTAATTTAGTTTGTAATAAAAAGTAAAAATCATCTTGGATTATGACATCTTTATGAAACTTTCTACTTTCTCTTTTTGTTCTTCTATTTCCAGCAGTTTTTCCAACATCGTATGCTCCACCTTCCATTACTCCATGAATATAAAAATCTGTCACATTTTTTGTGATATCACTGCTTAATCGAAATGCTTTTCTTAATTTATTATTTTCATTATAATCTGAAGTTTTAAAAATATCTTCATAAAAAGCATTGTAAACCTTTTTATCTGATACTTTATCTTCTAAATCATATTTTGAAATAAATAATTCTCTAAATGAGAATACATCCTTATTCTTTTCATTAGTTGGACTTAAAATAACTTTATAAACTTCAATTTTAGGATTTTTCATATATAGTTTCTTGTTTCAGTTTCTGTTCGGCTAAAATGACGCACAACTTGTATATACGCTCAGTTTTTTTAAGTTTAGTTGAGCAAAGCTATATTTATTTTGATATATATGCTCAAAATTAACCGATTGAATTTTTAAAACATTGAGCATTTTTACGCATCAAGTATAAAAATAAACACTCTGATTATTATTTAGCTACCGAAAATCAATATTACCTATCGAAAATTCACATTATTTTCAAATTAAAAATTTTCAATTAGAAAATACTGTTTTTTTTTCTACAAAGACTTGAGTATATTTAATAGCCATTTACAAAGCTTGAATAAACTTTTTAAATTCCTTATCATCCAAAGCACCCATAGCTAATTGACCTGCTGTATTCATTGCATATATGTTTTGTTTTGAAAAATCGATGTAGGAATTTGTATGTAATGGTTTGAAAACATCAAAATCTTTTGTTGGAACATCAATTCTATAATAATTTACAGTTTGGTTTGGAAAAAAACGTTGCTCAACAAATTGAGTTGCACAATCTTTTGCAATTATTTTTATTGTATTATTCGTAGACTGTATTGTATTACTCCCCGCTCCTATTGAAAGAATATTTATCACCTCATATTCGGAAAATGCTTTTTTAAATATTTCATCTTCTAAACAGTATTTTGGATTTGCAGACACATGTTCTCCACTACAAAACACGGTGTCATTTATCTTGGTTGTTTTGAAAAAAGGTGAAGTTGCAAGTGAGGCATTTAGCAAATCTTCTGCTGTTAAATCACTCGTAACCGCATTTACGATTTCAATTTCTCCTTTTGTTAAATTATATAAGGGTATAATATTGTTTTTACTGTTTTTTACATTTTCTAGATTACTGAACAAAATATTAACACTCTGTATCAATTGCTGTTGACTACAAATTGTATTGGAAAGTTTCAAATACGAAGTCCATTTTTGTTTGTATATCTTAGCGGCAATAGCCTTATAATGTTCCGTGACTTGTTGAGCAGAAAAATAATCACCTTGGTAGTCTGGAATTTGATAGAGATAACTTAAAAGCGAGCTAGAACCAACTGATACAAACGTATCAAAAATGTCTACAATCTTTAACTGTGAGTTATTTTGCGTTTTTTGAAGTTCGTCTTCTATTTTTTGTAAGATGTATGCTGAAATTAAATTTCTCACACCTCCTGAATCTACAGATAAAATATTTATTTTTGTTTTCATACCAAATAAAAAAACAAAGTTATTAGGTCTGAATATTTATATATTGCGTAATATTACGCAATATATAAATAGTTTAAACTAGTATTTTTACGACTTAATTTTTAATTTATACTATAATGGAAATCAACAAAAACACAGGAGAACAAATTACATTATCTCAAGCTCAAGAAATGGTAAATGAATTTAGAAAACGTTATCCAGATTCAAAAAAAGGGTATTTTGCAGGTGCGAATCATTTTGACAAAATATTACAACAAGAAGATTGCATCGGTTTAAGAATATATAACGGTTATGATAAAGAAACTGACAGCACTAATTTAGTTATTGTAGGTGTAAATAGTAATAACGAAGATATGACAAAAGGGTATATTTTAGACAGAACAGCACCTTGTCCTGCTGTATGTCCTAGTAATACTGATTTAAAATAATGCTCTACAGCCTTATAATACTTTTAAATATTTTTTCATTATTACTTTTAGTATTTTATGTCAAACTAAAAAGTAATAATAATTTATTGCATTTAGTTATTTTATTCTCTTTTGGAGCATTGTATGAATTAATATTTACAATATATTTTAAGGTCAATTCAGAAATTTGGTTTAAAATTTATCCTTTTTTAGAGTTTATCGGATTATTATATTTCTTCAGAAAACTGATTGGGCTTTCCCAATCAGTTTTTTATATTATTATTGGAATTTATAGCGTATTGTTTATTTATATGTACTATTTATATCATTTTAAAATTAGCAGTACCGCATTAGAGTTATTCATTCCAATCACTCATTGCCTGTTAGTATTTACTGGTTCTACTAAATGGACTATTCAACAGTTTGAAAAACTAGAAACTAGTAGTTTACTTCATTTTCCAGTGTTTTATATTCTTTCGGGTATGATTTTGTATTATTCAGGTACGTTTTTTATTTTTGGATTAGAAACTATTTTCAGATATACTAAAAGTCCTGTTTTATTATACTATTGGTACATCAATTTACTATTACTTTTTATCTACAGATTGTCATTTTACATTGCCATATGGAAAGCCAAGAAAGTTTAAATAATGTCATAATCATTTCTAGTTTAGTAATTTTTATTTTTGGTATGTTCCAAATTGGTGTGGCAGTTTTTTATCATAAATACTATATCAATTCCAAACGTTTAGATACCGAAAAAAACTTTAGAGAAAAACTTGATTTAGAAAGAAATGAAAGAGCTAGAATAGCACATGACTTGCATGATGGCTTACAAAATGATTTTGTGGCAATTAAAAACTAGGTCAACCTATTGTCATTTGATGAACAAAACCAAGAAAAAATTAACTACATCAAACATTTAGAGCAATCTATTGATTTAGCAACAAAAAGCATTAAAGATATTAGCTATTCTCTTATGCCTTCTAAATTAAAGTTGGAAGGATTAATTCCTGCTGTTAGTGAACGATTTGCTACTTTATCAAAGGGAAGTCAAACCTACTTTGAACTAGAATATGAAGATGAAGAATTGGTTATTGATGAAAATATTGCGTACCAAGTTTATCGTATCATTCAAGAAATTACAAATAATCTCATTAAACACAACCGAGCTAGTTATTGCAAACTCTCTATTATCGTTAATAAAAATACGCTAAAATTAACTTTTGAAGATGACGGCGAGCATTTTAATTACAAAATGGCATTGAACAATTCTGGTGGAATGGGACTGCTTGGATTAAACGAACGATTGAAGTCTACTAATGCAAAACTTAAACATATTGTTTCTGAAAACTTAAATATTTTTAAAATCACAATTGAATTATGATAAAAATCGCTATAGTTGAAGACCACCATTTGGTGAGACATGGTTTTATAGAAACATTCAAAAAAATTGAAGATGTTCGAGTGGTGTATGACACAGATGATGGAAATAGCCTTTTTGATTATCTAAAAAACTATCCAATTGATTTGTTAATTTTAGATTTACAAATGAACAAAATGGGTGGCCTAGAAATATGCAAACATATTAAATTGCACTTCCAAAAAATTAAAATTTTGGTACTCACACAATTGATTAGTGAATTATCTGTTTCTAATTTAATTAAAGCTGGAGCGAATGGGTATTGTAGTAAGTTAATTAATTCTTCCGAAATAGAAATTGCTATCAGAAAAATTATGGATAATCAAACGTATTTTGATTCCTCTACAAGAGCTATTTTACCTGAATTATTAGAATACAAATCAATTATAAAACCTAGTACTTTAAATCAATTTAAACTCACAGATAGAGAAATTGATATCATTCGTTTAATTTCCCAACAAAAAGACAATCAATATATCGCAAAAATACTTAATATTAGTCCTAGAACTGTTGAAAATCATAGAAGACGAATCATACAAAAAACCAATCAAAAAAACATTACTGATGTGGTTACCTTAACTTTAAAAAATCGAATTATAAAACTAGAAGAATTATAAATTTCTTAAAAATCACAATTAGCGATTTGAAAGTAAATCAATATGTTTGCTACTCCTATTTAACTACTTAATTAGCGCTATATTACTTACACACACCACAGCTGCCTCCAACTTTAGCAAAGTATTTACAATACTTGCAATTTTTACAAGCAGTACATTTACTAGTACCTGTGCATTTACGAACAGAGTTAAATTATATAACACAAAAAGGAGCACAATATTGCACTCCTAATTACTATTTATTTATAATTTTATATTGATTTTCAACACTTTAATTACCAAAAATAAAAGCATCACTAAATCTGATACATTACCCACATCTGGTAAATTACCTAACCAACTTGTCTGGTTATAATACTATAACTAAAATCTTTAAAATTATAAGATTTTAATTCTTTTATATATTTTTCGAGCTTTTTAAAATCATTTTCTTTAATTTCATATCCATTACAATATTCAACATCAAATTCTTCATATGGAGGACAAATTTCATTAATTTTAATTAAATCATAATGATTAATATTAATTTCTTTAAAAAACTCTTCTTCTTTAATTTTATATATTTCAATCAATAATTCAGTCTTCATATTTCTTTTTTAAAATCCAATTGGAATCAATAATATTATAACAACAATAAGTAAAGCAGAGCCAAGTGTTACTGTTTGTGGACTTGTTTTTGGAGGACTTATTCTTATTGGTGACGGTGTTTTTACAAGAACTGTATTATTTACCTCAAATTTTGCTCTTGTTGCTATCCTCCCCGGGTCTCCATTCTTGTTTTTTTCTCCAGTTTCTGGATTGTACCCACCTTTATGCTTTTTACCTGTTTTATCATATACTTCTAATTCACCATGTTGTGAATCCCATTCACCTAATCCTCCATTCGGAAGTGTCCATCCTGGTCTTTTTCCTTCTTTATTAGGCAGTCTTTTTGCTCCAGGAAAGCCAGGTAATTCTTTGGGGGCAGGTATATAAACTGGTTGTCCGTGTTTTGCTTTTCCTTCTTTTTTTGCTTCAGTTTTTTTCTCTTCCTCATTTTCTCCTCCTAAATAACTATTATCTTCTCCTGATTCTCCAAGAGTGTTTCTAGTATTATTCTCTTCTTTCCAATCTATAAATTCTTCATCTCCAAAAGATTTTGAAAGCATTCCATCTGGGTCAATAAATATAATTGGGTTATTATAACAGTAATTATATGGTGTCCATCTTCTAGACATTTCAGCCAGCGGGTCAATATTCATCCATCTACCAATTGCAGGATCGTATTCACGCCATCCATATGAATAAGTATTGAACCC
>NZ_JBBALR010000007.1:0-140677 GCF_040402895.1 Flavobacterium sp. | reverse complement strand
ATTTTATTAGAGAAAACAAAGAAGAAGTAATTACGCGTTTAGCGAAAAAAAACTTTGAGGCGGCAGGCATTGTAGAACGTATTGTAGAATTAGACGAAAAACGAAGAAATACGCAAGTAGAATTAGACAACTTGTTAGCTGAATCTAATAAATTATCCAAAGATATTGGCGAAATGATGAAAAATGGAGAAAAAGCCAAAGCCGAAATCTTAAAGGAAAAAACCACTGAAATTAGAGAAAATTCTAAGCAGTTAAACGAAAGTTTGAATGCAATTACTTGTCAATTGCAAGACGAATTATATAAATTACCTAATTTACCTGCAGAAATTGTTCCTTTTGGAAAAACACCTGAAGAAAACATAAACGTTTTTGAAGAAGGAGAAATACCAAAATTACACGAAGGCGCTTTACCTCATTGGGAATTAGCTAAAAAATATGATATTATTGATTTTGAATTAGGAGTAAAAATCACAGGTGCGGGTTTTCCTGTTTATAAAGGCAAAGGCGCTAAATTACAACGAGCACTTATTTCCTATTTCTTAGATAAAAATACCGATGCGGGTTACAAAGAATATCAAGTACCCCATTTAGTAAATGAAGCATCTGCTTATGGAACAGGGCAATTACCGGATAAAGACGGACAAATGTATCACGATGCAACGGATAATTTGTATTTAATTCCAACTGCTGAAGTACCTGTTACAAATATTTTTAGAGACGATTTAGTTTCAGAAAATGATTTACCTATTTTATGCACGGGCTACACACCTTGTTTCCGTAGAGAGGCAGGTTCTTATGGTGCTCACGTTCGTGGATTAAATCGTTTACATCAATTTGATAAAGTAGAAATTGTACGAATTGAAAAACCAGAAAATTCTTATGCCGCATTGGACGGAATGGTGGAACATGTAAAAGAAATATTACAAGAATTAAAATTACCTTACCGAATTTTACGATTATGTGGTGGCGATATGAGTTTTGCTTCTGCGTTAACCTATGATTTCGAAGTCTTTTCAACCGCTCAAGACCGTTGGTTAGAAATTTCTTCTGTTTCTAATTTTGAAACCTTCCAAGCAAACCGATTAAAATTAAGATACAAAGATGCGAATGGCAAAAACCAATTGGCACACACTTTAAACGGAAGTGCATTAGCGTTACCTCGCGTTTTAGCAGGGATTTTAGAAAACTATCAAACACCAGAAGGAATCGTAATTCCGGAAGTATTAAGAAAATATACTGGATTTGATATTATAAACTAATCCTAAATCTTTACTAATAATGCACTGAGTTAACCATTTTTTGTTACTTTAGTGCATTGTTTTTTATGAAAAAAATTTATTCCATCATATTGTCCTTTTTCTCGCTACTTGTTGTCTCACAAAACGAACAATTGGCACAAAATTATATTGACAAAGGTGAATTTGAAAAAGCGGCAACTTTATATGAAGAATTGGAGAAAATACAACCCAATAATTTCTATTTTACTCAAAAATTAGTCGCTTGTTTTCAAGGTTTAAAACAATTCGATAAAGCAGAAAAATTACTTTTAAACAAAAAAGAAAAATCTAATCAACCAATTATTTTTGTTGAATTAGGTTACAATTCACAACTGCAAAAAGACACAAATAAAGCGGAAACGTATTTTAAAAAAGCGATTGAAGCGGTAGCAAATCAACCAAATTATGCCTATCAAATTGGACAAGCTTTTGAGCAAAAATCGTTATTACTTCAGGCGTACTACACTTATGAAATAGCACAAAAAACAAATTCTAGTATGAATTTCGATTACCAAATGGCACTACTTCAAGGTCAGATGGGAAATTTAGATGTGATGGTAGTGAAATTTTTAGATTATGCCTATGCGAACGTGAATTCGACGTTAAGTGTTCAAAATCAGTTGGTGTTTTTCATGCAAGATGATGCCGAAAATGTGTTTGCCAATTCGCTTAAAAAAGAACTTTTACTTCGCACCCAAAAAACACAAGATATTTATTGGAATCAGTTTTTAAGCTGGTTATACATAAATTTAAAAGAATATAACAAAGCCTTCATACAAGAAAAATCGATTTATAAAAGAAACCCAGAATCCTTTGACGATATTATTCAACTGGCTCAAATTTGTGTAAACGAAAACGAAAACGAAACCGCTCAGGCTATTTTTCAATTTATTTTACAAAACACTTCAGACGAATCTGTACTTGTAAACGCAAACTGTTTTTTACTTAAAAACGAAATTGAATCTGCAAAATCAGAAACATATCCGTTAATTCAAACAAAATTTGAAACATTATTAAGCCAGTATGGAAATTCGCCTTATGCAGTAGATTTGCGAATTTTAGCGGCACATTTTAAAGCATTTTATTTAAATGAATTTGAAAACGCTAAAGCGCTTTTAGAAGAAACTATGGAAATGCAGTTAAATGTTCGTCAGAAAGCAAAAGTGAAAATGGAATTGGCTGACGTATTTGTTTTTAATGAGAAATTCAATCAAGCAATAATTTATTACGCGCAAATTCAAAACGATTTACCCAACGACGAGTTTTCACACGAAGCCAGTATGCGGATGGCAAAAACTAGTTTCTTTAAGAAAGATTTCAATTGGGCAAAAAAACAAGCTAGCGAATTGAAACAAGCTTCTACACAATTAATAGCTAATGATGCAGTAGAATTGTTCTTATTAATTAGTGATAATGATGCAGAAGATTCTCTTCAAGTAGCGTTACAAGATTTCTCAAAAGCAGATTTATTAGAATATCAAAACAAACCAAAAGACGCTTTAGAAGCCTTTTTAGAAATATTAAAAAAACATAAAGGAGAATCCATTGAAGTAGGAACGTTATATAAAGTAGCAAAAAATTACGAAAAATTAGGTGATTTTACCAAAGCAATTAGCTATTATCAAAACATTTTAGAGAATCACAAAGACGGCATTTATATTGATGAAGCTTTATTTTATTCGGCTGAAATTTATAAAAATCAGCTGAACGATATGGAAAAAGCAAAAAATTTATACGAAAAAATAGTTCTAGAACATCCCGATAGTATTTATTTTACGGAAGCAAGGAAACAATACCGCCAATTGCGAGGCGACAAACAACAAGGAATATAATAGTTAAAAATATAAAAATGAAATTCAACACCAAAGTCATTCACGGCAATCAGCATCACGATCCTAGTACCGGAGCAGTAATGCCACCTGTATATCAAACCTCAACATTTGTACAAACGAGTCCAGGTGTGCCTTTATCAGAGTACGAATATAGTAGAGCTGCCAATCCCACTCGTACGGCTTTAGAACAAGCTTTAGCCAGTATTGAAAATGGCGTGAGAGGTTTGGCTTTTGCCTCTGGATTAGCCGCAACAGATTCCGTAATGAAACTTTTAAAACCAGGCGATGAAGTCATTGCTATGGACGATTTATATGGCGGAACGTACCGAATGTTTGCTCGTATCTACCAAGAATTTGGGATAAAATTTCATTTTATTGAAATGACGAATTTGGAAAAATTTCAGTCGTTAATTAATGAAAACACAAAATTAGTTTGGGTAGAAACGCCAACAAACCCATTAATGAAATTGGCGGATATTGCAGAAATTGCTAAAATCAGTAAAAAGCACAACTTACTTTTTGCAGTAGATAATACATTTGCCACGCCTTATTTACAAAAACCTTTAGATTTAGGTGCAGATATTGTAATGCATTCGGCAACTAAATATTTAGGCGGTCACAGTGATGTAATTGCGGGTGCTTTAATCGTAAAAGACGAAGCATTAGGCGAAAAACTACACTTTGCGCAATTTGCAACTGGGGGAACATTAGGGCCAATGGATAGTTATTTGGTGTTACGAGGCATCAAAACCTTACACTTACGGGTGCAAAGACATTGTGAAAATGGTGCAAAAGTGGCAGAATATTTAGTAAATCATCCAAAAGTGGCTGCTGTTTATTATCCAGGATTAGAAAGTCATCCAAATCACGAAATTGCCAAAAAACAAATGATTGGTGGTTTTGGTGGTATGGTTTCTTTTACCTTTAAATCGGGTGCAAAAGCCGATGCGATTAAAATGTTAGAAAAAGTAAAAGTATTCACGCTAGCCGAATCTTTGGGTGGTGTAGAATCGTTAGCAAATCATCCTGCGTTAATGACGCACGCATCCATTCCTGAAGAAAAGCGAAAAGAAATTGGTATTACAGACGATTTAGTTCGTTTAAGCGTGGGTGTAGAAGACATTTCAGACTTACTTGCCGATTTAGAACAGGCATTTCAGTAAAAATTAATATAAAATAAAAAAGCGAGAAATACTTCTCGCTTTTTTTATTGTTCTGGTGCTATTTCTATTTCTAATCCTTCTAAGTCTCCCGAAATATGTATTTGACACCCTAATCGACTAGTGTCTTTCACGTGATAGGCATCGGCTAACATGGCTTTTTCGTCGTCGTTTCTTTCGGTTTTTAAAACATCGTTAAGTACATAACATTGGCATGAAGCACACATGGCCATTCCGCCACAAACACCAAGAGTTCCTTCTTCTGCTAATTCGTATGAACGAATAAGCTCCATCACATTCATATTCATATCTGTTGGGGCCAACACTTCGTGTTTTACTCCGTTTCTATCGGTAATAAAAAGGGTTACATCTTGACTCACTTTTTTTTATTCTTCATTAATTGTTCCACGTCTGCTAAATCTTTTAACCTTCCCGTTGCCATTTTATTTTTCATCAAATCCTCAAAGTCTATATATGGAATTTTAAATTTTTCAAAGTTAAGATATACACAATTTTTTTTTGATGTTATAAATTCTAAACCACTAACTTTAGTTAATATTTCAATTTTTCTAGGCTCCATCCCAATACTCCATACATCAAATGTATCGCTTTCAAAATCTTCAATTGAAAAAATTGGAGCCCCAAAATTAGTATAAACTAATTTTAATTTATTGTAATTTTCATTGGTTTGGTTTACCCATAAATCCATATCGCCAGTGCTTCGGGCGTATCCATGAAGAATTACTGCATATCCACCAACTAATAAATATTCTACTTCGTGATTATCCATTAGTTCTAAGAACTCCAGAAAATCAATATTAAATACGTTCTGCATGTTTTCTAGCGGAAAAAATGGTTCTGTCTACTTTTTTTTCAGGACTTGAATCAAAAATAGAATTGATGATATCACAAACGTAAAATAATCGCTCCATTGGCGTTTTATCATTATAAAAAGTTACGTGATCATCGGCTTCTTCAAAAGAAGATTTTGAAACCACACTTCTATCCATTCTAATGTTATCCATTTTGATGCGTTTATTACAAATGTAACTAATTATTCAATACTTTTTACAACCGCTTTTTCTGCTTCTTTTCTCGTTCCGTCAAATCCATCTACTCCAGAAACAGTGGTGTATTTTAGTACATAACGTTTTCCTGGATGAATTCGATTGTATACACTTTGACACATAAGTGTGGCTTCATGAAATCCGCATAAAATTAGCTTTAACTTTCCAGGATAGGTATTTACATCGCCAATGGCATAAATTCCATCAATATTGGTTTGATAATCTAAGGCATTGTTTACTTTGATAGCATTTTTTTCAATCTCTAATCCCCAATTAGCAATAGCACCTAATTTTGGTGTTAAACCAAAAAGAGGAATAAAATAATCAGCAGGAATATTCATTTGATCGCCATTTTTATCTATGGTAATTGATTCAATTCTTTCCGTACCGTTTAAACTTGAAACTTCTGCTGGGGTGATTAATTTTATTTTGCCTAAAGATTTTAATTCTTGCACTTTTTCTACAGAATCTAGAGCTCCACGAAACTCATTTCTACGATGAATTAAAGTAACCGATGTGGCTACGTTTGAAAGGAAAATACTCCAATCTAATGCAGAATCACCGCCGCCCGCAATTACAATATTTTTGTTTCGATATTTTTCTGGATCTTTTACAAAATAATCAACGCCTCGGTCTTCATTTTCATAAAATTCTATGTCTTTTAAAACAGGTTTTCTGGGTTCAAAAGTCCCTAACCCTCCAGCAATAGCAATAGCTTTTGCTTTGTGTTTTATTCCTTTATTAGTGGTAACGATAAACGAGTTGTCTTCTAATTTTTCTATGGTTTCAGCCGTTTCAGCTAAGGTAAAACCCGGTTGAAATTGCTTAATTTGCTCCATTAAATTGGTCACCAAATCGCCTGCTAAAACTTCAGGATAGCCTGGAATATCAAAAATGGGCTTTTTAGGATATAATTCCGCCAATTGTCCTCCAGGTTGAGGAAGTGCGTCTATAATATGACATTTTAATTGTAATAAACCGGCTTCAAAAACTGTAAAAAGTCCAGTGGGACCAGCTCCAATTATCAATATATCTGTTTCAATCATCTTTTTGAGTCTTAATTTCTAATGTCGAAAGTCCAATGTCAAAAGTTCAATGTCGAAAGTTTACTATTTGACTTCCTAGCGTTTGTCTTTTAACTTTTCAACTAATAACTAAATTACGTTTTCTACTGTTTCAATTTGAGGAACAAACTTTTTAATTGTTGTTTCTACACCCGCTTTCATTGTACTAATGCTCAAACTACAACTGGTACAAGCGCCTTGTAATCTCACTTTTACATGTTTACCATCAAGTACTTGCACTAATTCAATATCGCCTCCGTCTGAATTTAAAAACGGGCGAATTTCTGCTAAAGCTTTCTCAATGTTTTCGGTTATTTCAATTTCTGTCATAATTTTAGACTTTATAGATTTTTAGAATCTTTAGATTTTTAGACTAAATGTCTAAGAAATTTAAAATGTCTATTTTTTCACAGCAGAACATCCTGCCATTGTGGTTATTTTTATTGCTTCTGTAGCAGGTAATGTTTCGTTTCTTTTTACTGTTTCTGCTACCACACTTCTGGCTAATTCTTCAAAAACAGTTTCTAAAATAGTTCCTGTTTGCATGGCTGCTGGTCTTCCATAATCTCCTGCTTCTCTGATGCTTTGCACTAAAGGTACTTCACCTAAAAAGGGCACCTCTAAATCTGCTGCTAAGTTTTTGGCCCCTTCTTTTCCAAAAATATAATATTTATTTTCTGGAAGTTCTTCTGGTGTAAAATAAGCCATGTTTTCGATAATTCCTAATACGGGAACCTGTATCGCATCGGACATAAACATAGAAACTCCTTTTTTAGCATCTGCTAAAGCAACCGCTTGAGGTGTGCTTACTACAACGGCACCCGTAATTGGTAAGGATTGCATGATAGACAAGTGAATATCCCCTGTTCCTGGAGGTAAATCGATTAACATAAAATCTAATTCGCCCCAATTGGCATCAAAAATCATTTGGTTTAAAGCTTTTGAAGCCATAGGACCACGCCAAATAACCGCTTGATCTGGCTTAGTGAAAAATCCGATGGATAATAGTTCTACACCATAACTTTGAACGGGTTGCATTTTTGATTTTCCCTCTATTTCAACTGAAATGGGTTTAGCCGATTCTACATCGAACATAATTGGCATTGATGGCCCATAAATATCGGCATCCAAAACACCTACTTTGAATCCCATTTTAGATAACGCTACGGCTAAATTTGCTGTAATTGTAGATTTCCCAACACCACCTTTTCCAGAGGAAACTGCAATAATATTGCTTATTCCAGGAATTTGTTTTCCTTTAATGGTATTGGACTCTTCTTTTGAAGGAGCTTCTACCTTTATATTGACTTTAACTTTAGCATTAGCATCTATTTTTTCGGCAATTACCTTTTTAATATCGGCTTCTGCACGGTTTTTTATATGTAAAGCTGGAGTGGTTAAAATTACATCTACTACTACTTCATCGCCAAAAGTTACTACGTTTTGCACAGCGCCACTTTCTACCATATTTTTACCTTCACCAGCAATGGAAATGGTTTCTAATACCGAAAAAATTTCTTTTCTATCTAATTTCATTATGTTGAATACGATTTTTACTTTTATTTAAACTCAATCTGAATTGCAAAGATAGTTTGAAAATGACAATTGACAAATGACAAACGATAAAAGTTTGTTAATGAACGTATAGGAATTGTTTATGTCAATGAAATGAAAAAAATAATCCGTTTTTTATTAAAAATCAGGCTCCCAAAAGTGTTTCTTAAAATCTATAATTTGATTATCAATTACTTGAATGCCTTCACTTTCCAATAATTGTTGCATTAAATTAGTACCTTCAAAATGGTGTTTACCCGTTAAAAGTCCTAAACGATTGACCACGCGATGTGCCGGAATATCATATTGTCCGTGACAGGCATTCATCGCCCATCCTACCATTCTTGCAGAACGACCTGCGCCCAATGCTTTGGCTATAGCGCCATAAGAAGTTACTTTCCCATAAGGAATTTTTCGAGCGACTTCATATACGCGTTCAAAAAAATTGTCTTCTTTTATTTTCAAGTTACTTATTTAAGTTATAAATGGTATAAACAGCTATTAATCCGGTAATAATTGCAATTATAAAATTAATATTTTTAATAAAAAAAGCTACTTTATGTTTAATTTTTCTAAACAAAAAAGCGTAGCCCATAAATACAGTAAATGTGCCTAAAGTTGTGCCTAAAGCAAAAGCTAAACCAACCAGATTAGTAAAAAAATCTTCAATAAAAGCTGACAGATATAAGCTAACAAAAGCATAATATGGAATCGGAAAAATATTTAACCCAGAAATAAAAATCCCGTGTAAAAAAGGTTTCAGTTTACTTTTTGCTGATTTTTTTTTAATTGCGTCTTTAGTATGAATGGCACTTTGAATTCCCTTACCTAAAAAAAATAAGGTTAATAAAATAAAAACTAAGCTTCCAACTAACTTTAAATTTTGCATCACTTGTGGATGATTTTCCAAAAAAGTAGCAAAGTAAAAAGCTAAAATACTTTGTAAAAAAACAACTAAAATAGCCCCATTGATAAACTTTCTAGCTTTATTTAACGTTTTTTTTACGCTATAATTAGCCACCGTCATATTTACAATTCCTGGAGGCAAAACCCCAATAAATGAAAACAGAACTGCAAAAGCAAAAGCTAAAAATATCGACATTATTTAATTTTAAATTGAATGTAAGTGATGTTTTTATTTATTTTTAAATACTGACTTTCGTAAAAAGTTTGAATACTTGTCACTTCTTCTGGTGCGCCGGCATTGTTATATACATTATGGTTTGCGTATAAAACCTCATGTCCTTCACCATGTAATAATCCTAACGTGTAACCATGCATAAATTCGCTATCCGTTTTTAAATGCATTAACCCATTAGGTTTTAGTATTTTTTTATAATTCTGAAGAAATTCAGAATTAGTCATACGGTGCTTGGTGCGTTTGTATTTTATTTGCGGATCAGGAAAAGTAATCCAAATTTCATCTACTTCATTTTCGACAAAACAATGCTGTATTAATTCGATTTGAGTACGAAGAAATGCTACATTACTTAGTCCGTTTTCAACAGCGGTTTTAGCACCGCGCCAAAATCGAGCCCCTTTAATATCAATTCCAATAAAGTTTTTGTTTGGAAATTTTTCTGCTAATCCTACAGAATATTCACCTTTTCCGCAGCCTAATTCCAACACAATTGGAGAGTTGTTTTTAAAGAAATCTGAATTCCATTTTCCTTTTAACGCTAAACTATCGGTAACTACTTCTTCACGAGTTGGCTGAAAAACATTTGGAAACGTTTCATTTTCGTTGAATCTTTTTAATTTATTTTTACTTCCCACAACAATTAATTTTATGTTGCAAAAGTATAAAAATTAAAGTCTCGGTCGGATAATTATTTACTAGTTTTCAAGGTAAACGAAAACTCAGAGCCTTTTTGGTACGTACTTTGCACAAATATTTTCTCATTATGAGCCTCAATAATATGCTTTACGATAGCTAAACCTAACCCGGAACCTCCTTCTTCTCTGGAGCCACTTTTGTTGATTCTATAAAAACGTTCAAAAATTCTAGATAAATGTTGATGTTCAATACCTTGACCGTTATCTTGAATGCGAACTAAAATTTTAGTTTTGCTTATTTTTTCTACGGCAATTTCTGTAGTGCCATTTTCTTTTCCGTATTTTATTGAATTCATGACAAGGTTTGTTAAAACTTGTTGAATTTTATCTTTATCAGCATATACATGTATGGGAGAAATGTATTTTTCATCAAACATTAAAATAATGTTTTTGACATCGGCCTTCATTTCTAAAAGATCAAAAACATTTTGGATTTCGGCAATAATATCAAATCCTTCTATATCGATATTTAAATCGCCTACTTCAAATTTAGAAATCATATCTAAATCTTGCACAATATTTATTAATCTTTCTACCCCTTTTGAGGCGCGTTCAATATATTTTACTCGCAAGTTTTTGTCTTTAATGGCGCCGCCCTCTATAAGCGTGTCTAAATAACCTTGAACTGTAAAAAGTGGTGTTTTTAATTCGTGAGAAATGTTTCCTAAAAATTCTCTACGATATTCTTCTCGAATATTTAACGATTCGATTTGGATTTTTTTCTCCTTGGCGAAATTTCTTATATCATTTGTTAAAGTAGAAACGTCTGTAGTTACGGTTTTGTTTTTTAAGGAAGTGGCGTCTAAAAGTGAAACTTCATCATATAACTTTTTAATTCTCTTATAGATGAAGACTTCTACACGATATTGCATTAAAAAAAAACTAAAAAAGAATAGGGTTATTGGAAAAACAATAAGAATAAAATAGTTAATTGGTTGAATGAAATTATGATAAACCAACAAACTCAATACTACAAAAAAGGAAATGTAAAGCGAAGATTTAAAGGCAAATTTGTATGATTTTTTAAAACTAATCGCCATTTAATTCAATTTTGTACCCCACCCCTTTGATGGTTTTAAAAACATCTTCGTCAATTTTTTCTCTAAGTTTTCTGATGTGGACATCTATGGTTCTTCCACCCACAATGACTTCATTACCCCAAACTTTATCTAAAATTTCAGCTCTGGTAAATACTTTGCCTGGTTTTGAAGCTAATAAATATAAAAGTTCAAATTCTTTTCTTGGTAAAACAATTGTAACGCCGTCTTTAATAATTTTATATTCTTCACGGTTAATTTGTAAATTACCTACTGTTAACGTTTCTGAATTTTCTATTTCCTCATCTTTTAATCTTCGCAATAATCCTTTGACTTTACTTACTAACAACTTCGGTTTAATTGGTTTGGCAATATAATCGTCGGCACCAACTTCAAAACCGGCTACTTGCGAATAATCTTCACTTCTTGCGGTAAGAAAGGTAATAATGGTGTCTTTTAACTCAGGAATTTCTCTAATTTTTTCACAGGCTTCCATTCCGTCCATTTCCGGCATCATCACATCCATAATAATTAGTTGTGGTTTTACTTTTATAGCAAGCTTAACCGCTTCTTTACCATTTTCTGCTTTGGTAACGTGATAGCCCGCTTGCTCTAAATTATACCCAACAATTTCTAGAATATCCGGTTCGTCATCAACCAATAATATTTTTATGTCTTTCTTTTTCATATTAAATATAAAAGTAATTAAAATAACTTAACTTTTGTAAAATTATGTATAAAAATGACATTACGTACAAATTTACCATTATTTAATATGTTGACAGTATCTTAACAGTTTATAAACTCACAAAAAACGTCAAAATAACATTAACATAATAAAAGAAGTGCTTTTTATGCCTTACACTTGCAAAATTTCATCTGAAGTTAATAATTTTTGCAATCGCAACTTTAATATAATTTGCGCTACTGCAATTACATCTTTTTCACAATAAGTTGCAATTCGATCAATATTTTTGTCCTTATAGAAAACTTTAGCCACCTCACTGCCATCAATATCATCTTTTGGCGAAGGAACCCCCAACACTTTCGTCAATAATTTCAATGAGGTAAAATGTTTATAATCGCCAAATTTCCATAATTCTAACGTATCTAAATGCGGTACTTCCCAAGGTTTTTTGCCCATTAAATTTAATTTATCTGGAATTTTTATGCCATGAATTAACATACGTCGCGCGATAAACGGAAAATCAAATTCTTTTACATTATGACCACACATGACGTGTTGAGGCAAATTAAAATGATTATTTATTAGATTAGAAAAATCTAATAATACCCGTTCTTCATCTCCTTGAAAAGTGGTGACTCTAAATTGTCGTTCGCCATTTTTTTGCGTAAAATAGCCTACAGAAATGCAAATTATTTTACCAAATTCTGCCCAAATACCGGCTCTTTCGTAAAATTCTTCTGCAGAAACGTCTTCTTTTCTTTGGTATTGCGTTTTCTGTGCAAAAAGTTCTTGAAAATCGGAGTCTAAATCCGAAAAATGTTCTGTTTCTGGAACTGTTTCAATATCTAAAAATAAAATATTGTCTAATTGAATGTTGTTTAGCATATCTATTTCTTTTTATTAATCATTTTTAACGCCTCTTCAATATACAAATACAAATCGTTACTATGAGGGTCGGTTTGGGTTTGTTTGCCTTTTAAATGCCCCAATCGTACAATAATAACATCGTCTTCAGGAAGTACTATCACAAATTGCCCCAAATGACCTCGCATGTAATATACTTTTCTTCCGTTTATTTGATGCAACCACCAACCATAACCATATTCTGGGCTATCAGAAAAACGGGGTTGTAATGATTTTTCCACAAAAGAACGCTCTAAAATTTGTTTGCCGTTCCAAACTCCCTTTTGTTTGTATAGTTTTCCAAATCGGGCAAAATCTCTAGCAGTACTAGCAATACAGCAATAGGCCTTTTCAATACCGAAATCGGCGGCATCTAATTGCCAAAGGGCCTCGTTTTCAGCACCCATAGGTTTCCAAAAATGCTCAGACACATAATTAGAAAGATACATTCCTGTAGCTTTTTCAATACACATCGCTAATAATTGTGTGGCGCCACTTAAATAATTAAATTTTTGCCCTGGTTTGTCTTTGATGCTTAAACCTAAAATAACTTCTTTTAACTGGTCGTCAAAATACGCGCGAGTTACAATAGAAAATGGACTATAGTATTTTTCGTCCCAACTTAAACCAGAGGCCATAGACGACAAATCGCCAACCGTGACTTCTTTAGCAAATTTGCCTTTTAATTTTGGGAAAAAATCGGTAACTTTTTGATCTAAATTTTTAATTTTTCCTTGCATTATGGCTTTACCTAAAGCGGCCGAAACAATGCTTTTGGCCATGGAAAAAGAATTACTTTTAGACGTGTTGGTGTACCCATCAAAATAACTTTCATGCCAAATACTATCCTTTTTAATGATAAGAAATGCAACCGTTTGTAAGTTTTTGTGAGTCGTATTTAACTTTTCCGTAGCCGGAACGCTATTGTAATCTTTAGAAACGGCCCAAGGTTGTGCTATTCCTTTTTGAATGGTACGGTTTGGAAATTCTTTATAATCTTCTAAAAAAGCGGTGGTATGTCCTTTTAAATAAATAGTTTTTACGGCACGAAGCAAGTATTCTGTATCAAACACATACAAGATAAGAATGAAGCCAACACTGCTTATAAAAAACCATTTAAAGAAGATAAGTATCCGTTTCATGGGGCGAAAGAATTGTAAAGCAATATAATAAAAATTATTGTGTTATTATTTCTTTCTAATAAAAAATTAATAAACCCTATTATATAATGCTGATAGCTAATTGCAAATTGCTGAAAACTGAACACTAAAACGCTACTCCACAAACAACACCAATCCTTTTAAATAATGCCCTTCTGGATGGTAAATATTGGTTGGGTGATCGGGGCCTTGTTCTAGTTTATGCAATACTCTTATGTTTCTTCCTGTTTCTATGGCTGCAGCGGCAACGGTATTGTAAAACAACACATCGTCTATCACTTGCGAGCACGAGAATGTGAATAAAATCCCATTAGGTGCCAAGGCTTTTAAACCGGCAATGTTTAAACGTTTGTAGGCTTGCGTTGCGGTATGTTTACTTTTGATGCTTTTCGCGAAAGCGGGCGGATCTAATACAATCACGTCGTATTGTTGCGTGTGTTCTTTCATGAAGTTGAACACGTCGTCAGCAACTGCATTATGATTGGCTTTTGGAAAGTTTAATTCCATATTACTGGCTGCTAAATCCACGGCTTTTTGAGAAATATCCACCGAAGTAACTAATTCTGCACCAGCATTCATGGCGTAAATAGAAAATCCGCCCGTGTAACAAAACGTATTGAGTACTTTTTTGCCTTTGGAGAATTCACCTACTAATTTTCTGTTTTCACGTTGGTCTAAGAAGAAGCCTGTTTTTTGACCTTCTACCCAATTTACCGAAAACAAAATGTGGTTCTCTTTGGCAACGGTTTCGACTTTGTTTCCGAATAAAAAATAATCAGTACCAATATTCGGTAACGTTCCTGAACTTTTACAATAAATGGTTTCGCAATGCTCCGAAAAATTTGTTTGTATGGCTTCCGCAATTTGTTCCATTTGAAGAAAAATTCCAGTAGAATGTGCTTGAATGACCCAATTTTTATCATAATAATCGATAATTAATCCCGAAATGCCATCGCCTTCTCCGTGAATCACTCGGAATGCATTGGTCACTTCAAAATCCAATAATTGAGTGCGTAAATACCAAGCCGATTGTAGTTTATCTTTCCAAAAAGTTTCCGAAAACGTTTCATCGCCGAAAGTTAAAATACGAACCACAATACTTCCTTTATCACTGAAATAGCCTGTTCCTAAATGCTGGTTTTTTGAATCGACTACATCGACCATCTCGCCGTCGTTTATTTCACGACTCACGCCATATACCGCACCACTGAAAATCCAAGGATGACGACGTTGAATGGATTTTTCTTTACCTGATTTTAGAATTACTTTTGGAAACATAGTTTGATTTGAAAATGAAAAAATTTGAGAATTTGAAAATAACCGAGTAGCCCATTTTCAAATTCTCAAATCTTCAAATTGATTAATTATATATTCATTTCCAGAATGTTTCCTTCAATGATTAAATCAGCTTCTGTGGCTTTGATAATGTCTTCTACTGAAACGCCTGGTGCCCGTTCTAACAATTTAAATCCTTTGGATGTTACTTCTAAAACCGCTAATTCAGTAACGACTTTTTTCACACAACCTACACCGGTTAATGGCAAAGTACATTTCTTTAAGATTTTCGATTCGCCTGCTTTATTTACATGCATCATAGCTACAATAATATTTTCAGCTGAAGCTACTAAATCCATCGCGCCACCCATTCCTTTTACCATTTTTCCTGGAATTTTCCAGTTGGCAATATCGCCATTTTCAGAAACTTCCATGGCGCCTAAAATCGTTAAATCTACTTTTTGGGCACGAATCATTCCGAAACTAAACGCCGAGTCAAAGAAACTGGCTCCTGGCAATGTGGTGATGGTTTGTTTTCCTGCGTTGATAATATCGGCATCTTCTTCTCCATCAAAAGGGAAAGGTCCCATGCCTAGAACTCCGTTTTCTGATTGAAATTCTACCGAAATGTCCGTACGAACATAATTCGCCACTAAAGTTGGAATTCCGATTCCTAAATTTACGTAGTACCCGTCTTTAACTTCTTGGGCGATTCGTTTTGCGATTTGATTTTTATCTAATGCCATCTATTATTTGATGATTTGAAAATTTGATGATTTGAAAATTAACGCTTCTTTGAAGAAGAAATGATCTTAGAAATTATCAAATTTATGGATTGTACTTTTTTAAATAATTCTTCATTAGGACTTGGATAAAATTCTGATTCTTGGCAGAGTTCTAACCAAAATTGTAATTCATCTGTTTCCTTTGCTGAAATTTTAAACTTGTGGATAAAATCAGCTTTGCTTTCGGCATTCTGAGCTTCTCTTATATTAGCACCAATTGAAGTTCCACTTCTGAAAATTTGTGAGGCCATTTCAAAACGATTAGTTTTTCTAATTTCCTCCGAAAAACTAATTATTTCAAGAGCTAGATCGAATGTTAATTTTACAATTAAATTATCTTTATCGTTTCTCATCTTCAAATTTTCAAATTATAAAATCTTCCAATTACTTTTGTCTCACCGTTCTTTGCTCAATTCTTTTTTCAAACTTCTCTCCTTGGAAAATACGGTTGACCATAATTCCTGGAATGTGAATTTCGTTTGGATTCAACGTTCCGGCGGGTACTAATTCCTCCACCTCAGCAATGGTAATTTTTGCAGCTCCAGCCATACATGCATTAAAATTTCGAGCCGTTCCTTTGAAAATTAAATTTCCAGCTTCGTCGCCTTTCCATGCTTTTACGATAGAAAAATCGGCTTTGTAGGCCAATTCCATTACGTGCATTTTCCCGTTGAATTCACGGGTTTCCTTTCCTTCTGCTACTTCTGTTCCGAAACCAGCGGGCGTAAAAAACGCTGGAATTCCGGCTTGTGCAGCGCGGCATTTTTCAGCTAAAGTGCCTTGTGGTGTAAGCTCTACATCTAATTCGCCGGAAAGCATTTGGCGTTCAAATTCGGCATTTTCTCCTACATAAGAAGAAATCATTTTCTTAATTTGACGTTTTTGTAATAACAAGCCCAATCCGAAATCGTCTACACCGGCATTGTTTGAAATGCAAGTTAAATTGGTAATGTTTTTTTCTACTAAAGCAGCAATACTGTTTTCGGGAATGCCACAAAGTCCGAAACCTCCTAGCATAATCGTCTGTCCGTCTTGAATTCCTTCAAGTGCTTCTTGTACGTTGTTTACTTTTCTTGAAATCATAATATAATTTATAATCCGTCTAATCCGTCTGTATCAGGTTGGGCATCTATTGGAACTGCGGTAGAATCTGTAACTGTAGAATCATTTTCAGAACTTCTTGGTTCTGCCCCGCAATCCACTTTTATAGACATATTAGCAGGTCTTTTAAATGGTTGTTGTGAAATATTTAGCGTTGGATCTGCCAAACATTTACGCATAAAAATTCCGTAAATAGGTAAAGCGGTTGTAGCCCCTTGCCCCATGTTTGTACTTTCAAAATGTGCCGAACGATCTTCATTACCCACCCAAACACCGGCGGCTAAATTAGGAACCATTCCAATAAACCAGCCATCTGAATTGTTTTGAGAAGTTCCTGTTTTTCCTGCAACTGGTCCTTTGATATTATATGGCACACCTGTTAAAAAATTGGATGGTGCCGAAGCGGCCCAACGCAAACGAGAACCCGTACCTGATTCTGTAACGCCTTCCATTAATTTAATAACCGAATACGCGACATCTTTATTTACCACATCGTGCGATTCTTCTACGCCTTGGTAAATCACCACGCCATTTTTATCTTCGATTTTTGTGATTAATTGCGGTTTAATATAAACGCCTTCATTGGCGAAAGTACTGAAAGCCGCAACCATTTCTTCTACAGTAATTTCTACTGCGCCCAAAGCAATTGCTGGGCGATTTGGGATAGTGGAAGTTACACCTAAATTTTTGGCCATTTCCACAACTGCTGGCGCACCCACTTCTTGAATTAAACGTGCTGATACGGTGTTTATAGAGTTTGCCAACGCTTTTTTCATAGAAACCAATCCGCGGTATTTTCCATCTGAATTGTTTGGTGTCCAATTTTTATCGTTATTATCTCCTTTTAGAATGGTAAATGGCGAATCCATTATCATGTCGCAAGGCGATTTTTGTAATCTGTCAATAGCTGTAGCGTATACAAATGGTTTAAAAGTGGAACCTACTTGACGGGCACCTTGACCAACGTGGTCGTATTGAAAATATTTATAATTTATTCCACCCACCCAAGCTTTTACATGACCCGTTTGTGGCTCCATAGCCATCATTCCGGTTTGCAAGAAATGTTTGTAATATAAAATAGAATCTTTAGGTTTCATAATGGTATCTTTTTCGCCTTTCCAAGTAAAAATTTTCATTTTAGCTGGCACTTCAAAAGATTGTTTAATTTCAGCATCCGATTTTCCGTTGATACTCATAATACGCCATCTCTCCGAATTTTTCATGGCTTGATTCATGATTTCCTGAGTTTCCGAAGGTGTAATATCTAAAAATGGCGCCGTTGGATTGTCTTTTTGACGACGATTAAATTCGGGTTGTAAGTTAGATAAATGTTCTTCTACTGCTTCTTCAGCATATTGTTGCATACGAGAATCTACAGTCACATAAATTTTTAAACCGGCCGTGTAAAGGTCAATTTCTTCTCCTTTTTCGTCTTCAATAGCTTTAATGATAGGTTTTAAACTTTCACGTAAGTATTCTCTAAAATAGGTTGCTGTTCCTTCTGCGTGACTTTCTGGTTTGAAATTAATCTTAACGGGAATTCGCTTCAATTCTGCTGCCTTTGCTTCAGATAAATACTTGTTTTTTACCATTTGATCTAAAACGGTATTTCTGCGTTGGAAAACTTTTTCTTTTCTTTTTTCTTTTGTAGGATTGAATAAGGCTGGGTTTTTTAGCATTCCAACAAATAAAGCACTTTCGGCTAAAGTTAAATCTTTAGGTTCTTTATTCATATAAATTTTTGAAGCGGAACGAATGCCGACAGCACTGTTTACAAAATCAACTTTATTTAAATACAAGGCTATAATTTCGGGTTTGGTGTATTGACGTTCTAATTTTGTAGCAATAATCCATTCTTTACATTTTTGAATGATACGAAATGGTAAAAATTTAGAGCCTTCACCATGAAATAAATTTTTGGCTAATTGTTGGGTAATGGTACTTGCTCCACCGCTTCTTCCTAAACTTGAAATGGCTCTTAATGTTCCTTTAGCATCTACACCAGAATGTTCGTAAAAACGTTCGTCTTCAGTAGCTACTAATGCATCTACTAAATGCTTTGGTAAGTCTTGATATTTTACAGGCGTTCTGTTTTCTTTATAAAATTTCCCTAATGTAACGCCGTCAGAAGAAATAATTTCTGTAGCGATATTGGTATCTGGATTTTCTAACTCGTCAAAGGAAGGCATTTTTCCAAAAAATCCCCACGATGCTAAAAGAAAAAATAATAATATGCCACCAAAAGTGTAGCCGAATAATTTCCAAAATTTTCTTACGTAATCTGAATAACTGACTTGGGTGTTGTTAGTTGCCATTTTTTCTTTATTTTCTTTTTTCAATTCTAAATCCTAAATCTGTAATACCGGTTAAGTCTTTTACGCCTTGTACTTTTCCGGTTTGTCTAAGCGCGTGTTCTACTTCTAACGTGTATTTTCCAGGTTTTTCAAAACTATAATTTTCTTTATACCATAGTTTGCTTTCTTTTACATCTGAAAAACCAGTTCCTAATAGAGTGCCATCTGGATTTGCCATTTGATATTCTAAAGTATCTACTATCACTTTTCCGTTTGGCTGGTTTAATGACACAATTAAAAACAAATTATTATATGGATAATCGTTGTTGTTTCGAACATTTAAAAATAAATTATAGACACTTGTGGTGTCTTTTTGTTCAAAAGTAAACGTAGCTTTTTTATTTTTTTTCCAAGTGCCGTCAAAGGCATAATATTCATCAAAAACTTGTTTTTTGTCGCAAGAAATTACCACAAAAATCAAGAAAAAACTTACTATTTTAAAAAAAGTATTATTCATTTTTTTTAAACGGTTTCTTTCTTCTTTTATTATTATTGTTCGATTTTCTTTTAGGTTGATCGAAACGTGTTAGACTATCTTGTCCAACCACATTTTCGAATTTTTTCTCCACATTTAGGGTAGATACTTCTTCTACAAAGTCTTCTAATTGAGCGATTTTTTTGCCTTGTTTGTTTATCGCAACAATTTCTTTGGCTTTTTCTGCAGTAAGTGTGTGCCAGTGAGCAGGTGCATTCGCATACGAAAACCACATTAAATTTTTGAAAATATCTATTTTTTGGCAATAGGCATCGCCTTTATCGGTAAGCAATTTTGTGTCCATGTCAGGCAAGCCTTTTAGCGCGTCTAAATACGTATCTAATTCATAATTTAAACAACATTTAAGCTTTCCGCATTGCCCAGCTAATTTTTGTGGATTCAAAGATAATTGTTGGTATCTGGCTGCAGATGTATTCACACTTCTGAAATCGGTTAACCAAGAAGAACAACATAATTCGCGCCCACAAGAACCAATTCCACCTAAACGTGCAGCTTCTTGACGGAAACCCACTTGTTTCATTTCAACACGAATTTTAAATTCGCTTGCATATTCTTTAATCAATTGTCGGAAATCGACACGATCATTAGCAGTGTAATAAAACGTGGCTTTTGAACCATCGCCTTGGAACTCTATATCCGAAATTTTCATTTCTAATTTAATGGCAATGGCAATTTCACGCGCTCGAACCTGAATGGCATCTTCTTTATTTCTTACGCCGTGCCAAATATCAATGTCTTTTTGAGTCGCTTTGCGATAAACTTTAGGAATTTCGGCATTGTCTTTTACATTTTTCTTGTTCATTTGAACACGAACTAATTCACCTGTTAAAGATACTAAACCTACATCGTGACCAGAAGAAGCTTCTGTAGCTACTACATCACCTATGCTTAAAGTTAGTTTTTCGGTATTTCTGAAATATTCTTTTCTTCCGTTTTTAAAACGTATTTCTACACAATCAAAAGGTGCTTGTCCGCCAGGCAAAGTCATATTGGCTAACCAATCGAAAACCGTTAATTTGTTGCAGCTATCGGTGCCGCAAGTCCCATTATTTTTACACCCCTTTGGTGCACCACCATCGGAAGTTGAACAACTTGTACATGCCATAATTTATATATATTGATCGTCTCAAAAAAATTGAAACTACTTTTCAAATGTTGATTATATTATTTTTCAAATGTCATTTGGTATCGCTTTCTTTTTTTTGAACTTGTTTACAACAAGACTTTTTAATTTGCGATTTCAAATGTTATTTTGAGCGTAAAGATAGCATTTTTTTAACTGAATTTAAACTTTTGATTTTTCAAGTTTTTATAAACAAAAAAACCTGTCACTTTTATATAACGTAACAGGTTTATTTTTTGTTATAACTGGTGGTTAAATTTTATAGATTTTATCTGATTCTCTAATTTTAAATGGCACTACAAAAGTTACTTTATCGCCAGGTTTTGCAGTGGTATTTTCTATTCCATTTATCAACATGGTACCCACTAGCATTTTCTCGTTTCCTGTTGTAGGACCTGAAATAAAAATCGTGTCTCCCGTATTTAACTCTTGGTTTTCAATCAGAAATTGCCCTACTTGTGCTTTGTTGAAATAATGTTGTCCCTTACCAATATATGTTTTTCTTTCAGTCGTTAATTTACGTTTTCTAATTTGGGTAACCGTAGAAACTTTTACGGGTTTTTGAGCGATTTCTTCAAATATATTTCTTTCCGAAGTTTGTTTGAATGTTAACGCTGGTGATTTTCCTTTTTGAAAAATCATATTTCCATTTTTTAATCCTTTTCTACGGTTTTCTTGTTCTTCTAAAGGTAAATAAATGGTTTCGACACAACTTGTGGAACAACAATTTTCCATTTTTTCAGCACAAGAATCGCACTGAATAAATAATAAATGACATGCTTCATTAGCGCAATTTACGTGGGTGTCACAAGGTTTGCCACATTGATGACATTGCGCAATAATATCATCAGTAATTCGTTCGCCCAAACGGTGATCAAATACAAAGTTTTTACCAATAAATTTACTTTCTAAACCTTCTTCTTTAATTTGTTTGGCATAGTTAATAATGCCGCCTTCTAACTGAAAAACGTTTTTAAACCCTTGATGCTTATAATAAGCAGAGGCTTTTTCGCAACGAATACCGCCTGTGCAATACATCACTAAGTTTTTATCTTCTTTATAGTCTTTTAATTGCTCATTGATAATTGGTAAACTTTCACGAAAAGTTTCAACATCTGGCGTAATTGCGCCTGTAAAATGTCCGACTTCACTTTCATAATGATTTCTAAAATCGACTACAATTGTATTTGGGTCTTCTAAAATTTTATTAAATTCTCGGGCGTTTAAATGTACCCCTTTGTTGGTTACATCAAACGTATCGTCATTTAATCCATCAGCTACAATTTTGTGTCTAACTTTTATCGTTAATTTTAAAAAGGAATGATCATCGTGTTCAACGGCAATATTCAATCGAATGCCTTTCATAAAATCGTAAGCTTCAAGCGTTTCTCTGAAAGCATCTATATTTTCTGCTGGAACAGACATTTGTGCATTTATACCTTCGGTTGCAACATAAATTCGGCCCAAGGCGTCTAATTTGTTCCATTTCAAAAACAAATCATTTCTAAATAATGTGGGATTTTCAATTTTGGCATACGCATAAAAAGAAAGCGTTAAACGCTGACCGGCTTGATCAATTAACTTAGCTCTTTCTTCTGCGCTTAAGGTGTTGTACAGTTGCATGCTATAAACATTTTAAGGTTAGAGCCGTGATAATCACGACTTAAAGAAATAAAAAACGAATTCTAAATGGAAGAATTCATTGACAAAGATAAAAATATTTTTTAATTGAAAATGTATCAAGAAACTTACAAACAAAATTTGTTGCAATAAAAAAATTCTGTATTTTTACGAAAAATTAATTATTATGAGCACAGAAAAAGAAGCAAAATTAAAAGCCTTACAACTAACATTAGACAAATTAGACAAAACATACGGTAAAGGAGCTGTAATGAAAATGGGCGATTCTGCTGTAGAAGAAGTAGAAACCATTTCATCAGGATCTTTAGGCGTAGACATTGCATTGGGAGTAAATGGATATCCGAAAGGAAGAATTATCGAAATTTACGGACCAGAATCTTCTGGTAAAACCACCCTAACCTTACACGCCATAGCAGAAGCACAAAAAGCAGGAGGAATTGCAGCATTTATTGATGCAGAACACGCCTTTGACCGTTTTTATGCAGAAAAATTAGGTATTGATATTGATAATTTAATTATTTCGCAACCTGATAACGGAGAACAAGCATTAGAAATTGCTGAAAGTTTAATTCGTTCAGGTGCTGTAGATATTGTAGTCATTGACTCGGTTGCCGCATTGACACCAAAAAGTGAAATTGAAGGCGATATGGGTGACAGCAAAATGGGATTACATGCCCGTTTGATGTCGCAAGCGTTAAGAAAATTAACAGGAACCATTCATAAAACAAAATGTACCGTGTTTTTTATCAATCAGTTGAGAGATAAAATTGGGGTAATGTTTGGAAGTCCAGAAACTACAACTGGTGGAAATGCTTTAAAATTTTATGCTTCCATAAGAATTGATATTAGACGTTCATCGCAAATTAAAGATGGCGACAATGTTATTGGTAACAGAACGAAAGTAAAAATTGTTAAAAACAAAGTAGCACCACCATTTAGAACTGCAGAATTTGACATTATGTATGGTGAAGGGGTTTCTAAAGTTGGTGAAGTTTTAGACTTAGCCGTAGATTTTGAAATAATAAAGAAAAGCGGCTCTTGGTTTAGTTATGGTGAAACCAAGTTAGGGCAAGGAAGAGATTCTGTAAAACAATTAATAAAAGACAATCCAGAATTAATGGATGAGTTAGAAGTTAAAATTAAAGAATTACTAAAAGAACAAAACGCATAACACATGAAATCATCCTATTTTAGGATGGTTTTTTGATTAAAACAAAATTGAAGATTCGGAATTTTTAAAAAGTTGTATTATGAAAAAATTAATAGCACTTATCGGTTTTTTTGTATTATCTATTTCTTGTACTCAAGAACCAGATGGCCCAAGAGTTCATTTAGAATTAGTCCCTGTAGAAACGGTAGTTTTACCTACAACCTTTACTGCAAATACCGTAAACGAAATAGAAGTTACGTATTCAAAACCTTCTAGTTGTCACGGTTTTGAGGGTTTTTATTACACCAAAGATGCTTCTACAAGAACTATTGCCGTACTAAATTATGTAATAGAAGAACAAGGCTGTTTGCCATTACTCAATCAATTGCAAACGCAAGTTTTAAAGTTTAAACCTGCTACAGCAGGAACTTATCTTTTAAAATTTTGGAAAGGTAAAGACGCCAACGGAGTAAATATTTTTGAAGAATTTTCAGTTGACGTACAATAAAAAACGCCTAATTAGGCGTTTTTTTATGCTTATTATTTTTGAAGTTCTGATAAAATAATATCTCTAACTTCTTGTTTCAAGTGAAATTTATCATCCATCGTTTTTCCAATTGTTTCTATTGGTAGATGAATTTTAGCCCTCATTTTTCCTGGTGAGCCACTAAAAAAAGTGTAAGAAAATCGTTTTTTGTTATCATAAAAAGTTATCGGAATAATTGTAAGTTGGTGTTCAATAGCAATTCGGAAAGCGCCGTCTTTAAATTCATCTAAAAGCACACTTTCATCAGGCACGCCGCCTTCAGGAAAAATACAAATACTCAAACCTTGTTGAATTCTGTTTTGTGCCCGTTCAAAAACAGCAAATCGACTTTTACTATTTTCTCGGTCAACCAAAATAGAAACCCGCTTATAAATAAATCCAAAAATGGGAATTTTAACCAATTCTTTTTTCCCAACAAATACAAACGGATGGTTTTTTACAGCTAACAACATCAACATAATGTCCGTCATTGAAGTATGGTTAGCTACCAACATATAACTTTTACCTACTTCAAAATTTTCTGTGCCTTTTATAGAATATCTAAAACCCATTCCAATTAAAATAAATCGAGCCCAAAGTCTTGCAATTTTAAAAAATAAAGAATAGGTGTTTTCACTTAAAATAGTAATTAGAATAAGCGGAAATAACACTAGTATTGGTAGCAAAACCAAAAGGTAAAACCAGATACGGTATAGCAACCAAAACGGATATTTAAATAATTTCATTTCTCAAATTGTATTCGAATTTCAAAAGTAAACAATTTTAAAAAACTTATTCATTTTACTTGTGCCATTTTACTTGGCTCTTTTTACTTAAAAACTTACATTTGCAAAAACAAGAATCAAAATGGCAAAAATATTAACAGGTGTTCAAAGCACAGGAACGCCACATTTAGGAAATTTATTAGGTGCGATTATTCCGGCTATACAAATGGCAAATAATCCTGCGAATGAATCGTTTTTATTTATTGCTGATTTGCATGCGATTACACAAATTAAAAACGGAACAGAACTCAAACAAAACACTTACAGCACGGCTGCCGCTTGGTTAGCATGTGGATTAGATACCAGTAAAGTAGTGTTTTACCGACAGTCCGATGTGCCACAAACCGCAGAATTATCTTGGTATTTGAGTTGTTTTTTTCCTTTTCAACGCTTAACATTAGCCCATTCGTTTAAAGACAAAGCGGACCGATTAGAAGATGTAAATGCAGGATTATTTACTTATCCTATGCTTATGGCTGCCGATATTTTATTATACGATGCCGAAATTGTCCCTGTTGGAAAAGATCAAATGCAACATTTAGAAATTACCAGAGATGTGGCTTCTCGATTTAACCATCAAATGGGAGAAACATTTGTGTTACCGGTTGGAAAAACAAGCGAAGAAACTATGTTAATTCCTGGAACAGATGGACATAAAATGAGTAAATCTCGAAATAATTTTATCAATATTTTTCTGGATGATAAGGCTTTATTAAAACAAATCAAAGGCATTGAAACAGATAGCACACCTTTAGAGGAACCAAAAAATCCAGATACTTGTAATGTGTTTGGACTTTATAAATTATTAGGTACAGAAGAACAAATCGCCCAATTAAAAGCAAACTATTTAGCTGGAAATTATGGTTTTGGACACGCCAAACAAGCACTATTTGATTTAATTACTGAAAAATTTAAAACCGAAAGAGAAAAATATAATCACTACATAAATAATCCTGCAGAAGTAGACAAATTACTTTTTGAAGGCGCTGCAAAAGCAGGAAAAGTTGCAGATGGCGTTTTAAAAAGAGTAAGGGAGAAATTAGGTTTTGTGTAGCATTTGAAAATTATACGATTTCAAACAACTTACCTGGCAAAGGTCTAATAACGCCTTTTAATTCCATATTTAGTAACAAAGATGAGATTTTAAAAATAGGGAAATCGCAATCTAAAGCTATTATATCCATAAATTCTTTTTCTTTATTTATTAAATAGTTATAAATTTTTTGCTCGTCTTCCGTTAAGGAAACAAACAGTTGTTTTTGGATGGATTTACTTTCTTTTTTAGAAACAATATCCCAATTCAAAATATAAATTAAATCTGCCGCACTGTTTAGTAAATGCGCTCGCTGGGTTTTAATTAAATTATTACAGCCTTGACTAAATTTATCTGAAATTCGACCAGGAACAGCAAATACATCGCGGTTATAGTCATTTGCAATGCTGGCCGTAATTAATGAGCCGCCTTTTTCTGCACTTTCTATAACAATTGTAGCTTCACACATACCCGCAACAATTCGGTTTCTTTTGATAAAATTCTCTCTTTCTGGATTGCTGGTGCTCCAAAATTCGGTCATAAAACCGCCGTTTTGTTCCATTTGAGAAACATACTTTTTATGTGATTTTGGATAAATTTGATTTAGACCATGAGCTAAAACGCCAACAGTTTGTAAATTATTTTGCATAGCCGCTTGATGCGCCACAATGTCTACGCCATAAGCAAAACCACTAACAATTACAGGATTTAAAGGTGCTAAATCTGAAATAAGTTTTTTTGTAAAATCTATACCATAGGCTGTGATTTGTCGGGTTCCAACAATATTGATTAACTTTTTGTTTTGCAAATCAATAGTCCCCGATTGAAATAAAATAGTTGGGCCGTCTACACAATTTTTCAGCCGTTCTGGATAAAAAGCGTCTTCAAAATAAGAATAAGAAATGTGTTCCTTTTCGATAAAACGAAGTTCTTTTTCGGCCAATTGAAAAACAGCTTTTTCTTGCAAATTTTTGTAAAGAAATTCACCAATACCATCAATGGCTATCAATGATTTTTTTGAAGATTGAAAAACAGCTGTAGAAGAACCACAGTGCTTAATAAGTTTTTTGGCAACAACGTCACCAATTCCTTCCACTTTTAAGAGTGCGAGCGTGTAAAATAATTCGTTATGTAACATGGCGTATACTATATCTTACAAATATATTTATTTTTTTATTAATTTTATAACAACCTATAAAACGAAGAAAATTAATTTTAAAATTGTTAATAAAAATTGTTAATAAAATTTTGTTTTTGGGCTTGAATACTTATTTTTGCATAGATGAAAATAGAAAAATACATTTCAGAATTGTTGTACAGATACCAATGCGTTGGCGTTCCGGGTTTTGGAGCGTTTTTATGCGAATGGCAATCTGCACAAGTTATTGTGTCTCAAAATTCGTTTGTGCCGCCGAAAAAAGTAATTTCTTTTAATTCTCATATAAAAAACAATGATGGTTTATTGGCCAATCATATCGCATTACAAGAAAAAATTAGTTACGAAAACGCCTTAAGTAAAATTCAAACGCAAGTGGTTTTTTGGTTGGAAAAACTAGAAAATAAAGAAAACTTAGTATTAGAAAATATTGGTGAAATTTTTTCAAATTCCGAACATAATTTTGTTTTCAAACCCAATACGGCTATTAATTATTTGACAGATTCTTTTGGTTTAGCTGGTTTTAATTCGCCAGAAATAGCAAGAGCAAATCAAATTACTTCAGAAGTAGAAACTATTGTTGAAGCACCTGTTTCAATTGATAATACAGTTGAAGAAGAAACGCCTGTTATTCCTTTAAACGGAAAAAATCGTACCAAAAACTGGATGAAATATGCTGCAGCAGTAGCTATTTTTGCCTCAGCAGGCACGTATGGTTACAAAATGTATTATGACTATACAATTGAACAACAAACGAGTATCGTAGAAAAAACAGTACAAGAGAAAATAAATCAAAAACTTCAAGAGGCTACTTTTGTGATTCCAAATCCAATAAACGCAGTTGATTTAACTTTAGAAGCCACGCATAATGGAAAATACCATGTGATAGCTGGCGCTTACAGAAGCAAACAAAACGCGACAAAAGCCATGAATGATTTAATATCAAAAGGTTTTGAAGCGCATTTACTAACAGAAAACAAATACGGTTTAATACCTGTTGCTTTTGGAAGTTTTTCTAATTTAAATGAGGCACAGAATTTAAAAACTGAAATAAAAGCAAAAGATAGCGTAGAAGCTTGGTTGCTTATAGACTAATCCCAATTTGGGATTTTTTTATGCCCTTTTTTTAAATCAGAGTTAGTATCTTTGTAAAAAAAATAATGCAAAACAAATATCCTTCAGATTCCGTAACTACACTAACCGATTTAGTGTTGCCTGGCGAAACCAATCCATTAAACAATTTATTTGGTGGCGAATTATTAGCGCGTATGGATAGAGCCGCTAGTATTACTGCGCGCCGTCATTCGAGAAGAATTTGCGTTACCGCTTCGGTAAATCATGTGGCGTTTAATAGAGCCATTCCGTTAGGAAGCGTGGTTACAGTAGAATCTAAAGTATCGAGAACCTTCAATACATCCATGGAAATTTTTATTGATGTTTGGATTGAAGACAGAGAATCAGGTATTAAAAACAAAGCCAACGAAGCCATTTATACTTTTGTAGCCGTTGATGAAACCGGAAGACCTATTCCAGTGCCGCCCATTGAACCACAAACCAAATTAGAAATTGAACGTTTTGAAGCCGCACTAAGAAGAAAACAATTAAGCTTGGTATTGGCAGGAAAAATGAAACCCAGTGACGCAACGGAATTAAAAGCGTTGTTTACAAAATAATATATAACATGGATTTTTATAAATTAGCAATAAAAGAAATCAAACGAGAAACAAAAAATGCGGTTTCCATCGTTTTTAATATTCCACAAGAACTAAAATCGGCTTACCAATTTATAGCTGGACAATATGTAACCTTAAAGCTTACTTTAGACGGCACAGAACTTCGTAGAGCGTATTCTATTTGTTCTTCACCAAAAAGTGGTGAAATGCGAATTTCAATAAAAGAAGTAAAAAACGGGACTTTTTCGAAATTTGCCAATAATAAATTAGCTGTTGGCGATTTATTAGAAGTAAGTATTCCTGAAGGAAAATTTACTTTTGAACCCAAACAAGATCATCAAAAAAGCTATGCCGCTTTTGCAGCTGGTAGCGGAATTACGCCAGTAATGTCAATTGCAAAAAGCATGTTAGAAGAAGAACCAAATAGTACTTTTGTTTTAATTTACGGCAATAAAGACGAATCGGAAACAATATTTCACGAGGAATTAAAGACGCTTCAATTAAAAAATTTTGGTCGATTTTTTGTGCATTTTGTGTATAGTCAAGCCAATATTGCAGGCGAATTATCTGGAAGAATTGACAAAACTGTTGTAAATACAGTGCTTAAAAATAAACATGCTGATAAAACCTTTTCTAAGTTTTACTTGTGCGGACCCGAAGCAATGATACAAGTAGTTACGGCGACTTTAAAAGAAAACAATGTAGCTGAAAAAGATATTAAATTTGAATTGTTTGGAACTTCAACTGCCTCAGAAAACAAAGTTGCAACTGGAAATGAAGGTCATACGAACATTTCAATTTTAGTAGATGCAGACGAAGTTACTTTTGAAATGAGTCAGAAGCAAACCATTTTAGAAGCGGCTTTAAAACAAGGTTTAGACGTGCCTTATTCTTGCCAAGGGGGTATTTGTAGCAGCTGTATTTGTAGGGTAACAGAAGGAAGCGCTACCATGAAGAAAAACCAAATTTTAACCGATAATGAAGTGGCTGAAGGATTGGTTTTAGCTTGTCAAGCGGTACCAACTTCCGCTGAAATTAAAATTAATTTTGATGATATTTAACTGTTGAAATTCCAAATAGAAAATTCCAAATTCCAATTTTATTTAGGTAAGATTGGAATTTATTTTTTCAATAACCTGTGAAGGCAATATCGTTCGCATCGCATTTTCATAGCCTGCTACTTTTTTATTTCCGTACACCGAAGTAGGTAAAAATGGATATTGTTTTCTATCAGAAGTCAAACTAAAATCATCGGGTTGGTAGAAGGGTTGAAATCCTGAAAATGGATGCGTGGCGCCCCAAAGTGTAATTACTTTTACACCTAACATAGCCGCTATATGCGCGTTTCCAGAATCCATAGACAACATTACATTTAAATTAGAAATAATGGCTATTTCTTCTTTTAAATTGGTTTTTCCTGCCAAAACAAACACGTTTTTATGATTATTTTTAAGCTGATTTAGTTGCTTAATCTCTTCGCTGCCTCCACCAAATAATAAAATTTTATTTGAAGTATTTTTGGCTAATTCATCTATTACTTGTTGCATCAAATCCATTGGATAGACTTTACTTTCGTATTGTGCAAAAGGCGCGATTCCAGTCCAATTTGCTTCTTTTTTACCCGTAATATTTATTGTTTCTTCAGATAAAATCGCTTTTTCTGGAAACGTTGGATTATTTAAATTGATTTGAAAGCCTAATTTTTCGAACGTTTCGCAATGTCTGGCAAACATTGTTTTTGTTGGTGAAATGGTTTTGATTTCTAACTTGGTAAGTGTTTTTTTATCTTGTCTGCCTTTATCTGTAGCGGCTACATTTTTGCCATTTAAAGCAAATAGTGTTCTTATTATTTTTGATCGTAACACATTATGTAAATCGGCAACGGCAGTAATATTGAGTTTTTGTAAATCTGAAAATAAACGCAAAAGTCCTAAAAAACCTTTATGCCTTTCTTTTAAATCAATTGGAAAAAAAGTTATGTTTTCAATATCATCAAAAAAAGGTTTGAAAAACGGCCGAGAAACAACCGTAATTTTTACGTTGGGATATTGCAAAGAAAAAGCTCTCAGTACAGGAACTGTCATAGCAACATCGCCCATAGCTGAAAGCCGAATAACTAAAATGTGTGAAGACATTTATTTTTTATTTTGATACAAAACTGGATTCAATTCCGCGTCGTTGTACATTTTCATTTGTTTATACACTTTCATGAATTTGTCGCCATTTTCGATATCTTCCACTAATTGACTAATGGAAATAAACATATCGTTTTTTTGGTCTAACAATACATTTAATTTTTCTTGACATTTTGCTCGGTGTTCGGCAGTGGCCTCTTCGCGAGTAGCTTCTTCATTCATGTGGTAAATCTTCAAAGCTAAAATAGATAATCTATCTATGGCCCAAGCTGGACTTTCAGTGTTAATTCTTGCATTTGGTTTCACTTGAACGTGTGCATATTTTTGTAAAAAATAACCATCAATGTATTCTACCATATCGGTTCTAACTTGGTTAGACGCATCAATTTTTCGTTTTAAATCTAATGCAGCAATAGGATCAATATTTGGGTCACGCACAATATCTTCATAATGCCATTGCACGGTATCTACCCAATTTTTTGCATACAATAAATGTTCAACTGAACCTTTTTCGTATGGATTTAATGCCGGTTGATATACGTCATCGACAACATGATAATCAATTATAGATTGTTCAAAAATAGGAAAAGCAAATTCTGCAAACATAGTTTCTAATTTAATTTACAAAAATAAGAATTTTTTGTGCTTTTAACCATAAAATACAAATTATCTCACAGGAACATTCATTATATTTCAGAAGAAAACAATGTTTTAAATCATTTTTTGAGTCAACATAGAGAAGTAACCATTCAAAAAATACAGCTTGCATTTCAGGAAAAATTTGGAACGTATTTTTGCACTAATCGAATATAAAATTAGAAAAAAACTTATGTAACTAACATTACAATAATTTGTTCAATAGGCGTAAAAACGCATTAGAAATAAAATACAAAATTGTGTTGTGTAATTATAAAAACTAGTTTAACACTTCATCAAGAGTTTAAAATTACAATTGGGCAAAAAAGAAAAAGAATCCTACGCCTAACAATAAATACAGGGATACTTCTTTGTAAATTGAGTTTTCCATTTTTTCGAACATATTTGCTCCTAAAATGGATAAAGGCGCAAAAGTATATATTAGTAAATCGTTAGATTTATTTGCAGAAAAAACATAAATACCCAAAGCTAAAAGAAAAGCAAAATAAACTTGTTTGTAAGAGGACTGCATATTTAACGGTTTATTTTGATAGTCAATTGTTTGAGAAGCAAAAAACAATACTGAAATAGAGACAAATAAAGATAGTGCCATGTTTTGATACACGTCTTTAAAATCAAAAAAGTTAAAGTCTACCTGATATACAGACTTATTAATGGAATAGTTATCATACAATATTAAACTTGTAGCAATATATAAAATCCAAACACAAAAGAAAGATACGAATGGTAAAACCCAGTTTTTATATTCTTTTCCAAAGTGAAATACAATTGAAATAAAAACTAAAATAATATACAAAACGCTCCAAAAATGAAAAATAGCTGAAATAAAAATCCAAAAAGAAGCATCAAATATTTTTCCTTGAGACGAAATTAATGTTTTTAAAGAAATTAATCTTCTTAAAGCCAATAACAAAAATACATTTGAAAGTACCATTTTAATGTTATTTAATACCGTTGGAAATAACAATATAAACACTAGAAATAATAGTATGGCATAATTATCGTTTTGAGTTAAGGTATTTTTTAAAGAAATAAAATTTACCAGAAAAAATGACAACAAAAGCAGTAGAAAAACAAAAAATTTTGAAAATAGATCCCCTAATGTAAAATTTTCATTTGGAACTTGAAATTGGTACAAAAAAAAGCAAGAAAACAACATTATTAATACTAATGCGTAATTTATTGGTCGAGTTTTACTAAAAAGACTTGCAATCATAAAGATATTTTATATTTTTGTAGTGTAAATATAATAATAATAAAATGAAAGCATTTTTCGAAGCAATACAATTTTTATTTGTTGAAGTACTTTTTGTACCAATGGACTTTTTAAGAAGTTTAGAATTAACAAATTGGTGGGGCGCAAATATTATCAATTGGATATTTATTTGTATTTGTTGTTATTGGACATATTATTGGACAAAACAATTGCAGATTTTCAAAAAATCTGGTGCAGATGAACAAGACACCACCGCACATTCTTTCTTAACAAAATAAAAGAAACAAGTTCGATTATAAATCGAACCCTATATCTTTTCTATAATTCATCTTATCAAACTTTAGTTTTTCTATGGTTTGATAAGATTTTTTTGTGGCGTCTGAGAATGAATTAGCGAATGACGTTACGGCCAATACTCTCCCGCCATTTGATATAATTTTCCCGTTTTCTTCTTTGGTTCCTGCATGAAAAATTAATGAATCTGTTTTGTCATCTAAACCAAAAATTTCTTTCCCTTTTTCAAATTCTTCTGGATAGCCGCCTGAAACAACCACAACAGTTGCTGCTGTTCTTTCATCTATACTCAAATCAAAATCGGCTAATTTTTCACTAGCAACTGCTTCAAACAAAGCAACTAAATCACTTTTAATTCTTGGGATTACCACCTCTGTTTCTGGATCACCCATTCTCACATTATATTCAATTACAAAAGGATTATCACCAACTTTTATCAAACCAATAAAAACAAAGCCTTTATATTCAATATTGTCGTTTTTTAAACCCGTAATGGTAGGAATCACAATTTGTGATTCAATTTTTTGCATTAACGTTGCGTCTGCAAAAGGTACAGGAGAAATAGCACCCATTCCGCCTGTGTTCAATCCTGTGTCACCTTCACCAATTCTTTTGTAATCTTTTGCAGTTGGTAAAATCTTATAATTTTTTCCATCCGTTACTACAAAACAACTTAACTCGATGCCGTCTAAAAATTCTTCAATTACTACTTTCGCACTAGCGGAACCAAATTTTGCATCGACTAACATCGCTTTCAATTCGTCTTTTGCGTCTTGTAAATCAGTAAGGATTACCACACCTTTTCCGGCGGCTAAGCCGTCTGCTTTTAAAACATATGGGGGAGATAATGTTTCTAAAAAAGCGTATCCATTTTCAACTGTTTGTGAGGTAAAACTTTCATACTTTGCAGTTGGAATATTATTTTTTACTAAAAATTCTTTAGCAAATTCTTTACTTCCTTCTAATTGCGCGCCTAATTTAGAAGGACCAATTACTGGAATGTGTGAAATTTGAGTATCGTTTTTAAAGAAATCATAAATACCATTTACTAAAGGGTCTTCTGGGCCAACAACCACCATTGTAATGGTGTTTGTAATAACAAATTCCTTGATTTTTTCGAAATCATTTGGATTGATGTTTACGTTTGTAGCTATTTTTGATGTTCCAGCGTTACCAGGAGCTACAAAAAGTTGAGTACATAATTGACTTTGAGTCATTTTCCATGCAAAAGCGTGTTCTCTTCCGCCAGATCCTAAAAGTAAAATATTCATGATTATATGTGTTGTTTTTATTGGCACAAAAATAGTCTCTTTTAATTAAAAAAAGCAGAATTTTTGAGAAGAAACTAACATCAATGTTAGTACTATTTATTAATTTATAAAAAACAAATAAACACTTTGGTTAATATGCTTTTTCTTCACCTTTAAATATATTTATAACTGTTTGAAAAATAATTTTAAAATCCATTAAAAACGACCAGTTTTCAATATAAAAAACATCAAATTTAATTCGGTTTACCATGTCGTCTTCGGTTTCAATTTCGCCTCTACAGCCTTTCACTTGAGCCAATCCAGTAATTCCAGGTTTGATATGGTGTCTTACCATGTATTTTTTTATTTTATTCCCATAGGTTTTGTTTTGAGCCCATAAATGAGGTCTTGGCCCTACCACTGACATGTCTCCTAATAATACGTTAAAAAACTGTGGTAATTCATCAATACTGGTTTTTCTAATAACACGTCCAATTTTAGTAACTCGTGGGTCGTTTCTTGAAGCTTCTGACTCGGTGGTTCCGTTTAATTTCATAGAACGAAATTTATAACAAAAAAATTCTTCTTCGTAAATACCTGGTCTACTTTGTTTAAAAAAAACGGTCCCTTTTGATTCTAATTTAATTAAAATTCCTAAAATAGGGGTTAACCATGACAAAATAAAAATTATCACAATTAATGCAAAAAAAATGTCAAATACACGTTTAAAAAACTCGGAATAATAATCGTCTAAAGGAGATTTTTTTAATGACAATACTGGAAACAACTCGTAATAATCTATTGTTAAATTCTTTGAAAAAATCGCTTTAGAATCTGGAATAAATTTTATGATTATATTGTTCTCATCTGCAAATGCAACTAATTCCTTATGTTTTTCATTTGAAATTTCATTTATTGAACAATAAATTTCATCAATTTTATTTTCAAAAACATAATTTTTAATTTCATCAATTTTCCCCAAAACATTTTCGCCTGTTTTTCTATCGGAAAAAAATCCTTTGAAATTATATCCATAATCTGGTCTTTTTTCAAAAATATTTTTTAAATCTTTTGATTCTTCTGTATGACCAATTATAACAACGTTTCTAAAATTATTACCGGTTAAAAGACGGTATTTTTTTATGTAATAAAAAGCTAAGCTTTTAAGTAATAATACTCCAAATAATACTGTTAAAACATAAGTTAATGTTGCATATCCACTAAAAATTACAGTTTTATAAAAAGGAAAAAAAGCAATAATTAACAATAAAAATAATGTCATTTGTTTGGCAGTTTTAGACATAATATTTACTGGGGTAGTAAATCTATATATTTCATAAAACTTGGTAAAAAAAGATATAATTATCCAAATAGCAACTAAATAGATGCCAAACCATTGGAAATTAATATCCAATCCCTTGAAAAAAAAAGGAAACAGAATGATTAATAAACAAGAATCTATTATAATGCTTATTGGTCTAATATATTTGGAATATCTTCCTTTTTTCATTTATAAAAAATTATTTTAGTAATTCTCTATCCCTTTTTTAGGAATAATTTATTTACTAATAAATATATTTTGAAAAATCTTTATGTTCTTCTTTTGCTAATTCTTCTGGCGAAAGCGATTTAAAATATTCATAAGTAATTTTCATACCTTCCTCCCTTTTTACTTTGGCGCTCCAACCTAAAATCTCTTTCGCTTTTGTGGTATCGGGCTGGCGTTGCATTGGATCGTTAATTGGTAAATCTTTATAAATTACTTTTTGAGTAGTTCCAGTTAATTTGATAATTTCTTCTGCAAAATCAGATATAGTAATTTCATCTGGATTTCCAATATTTACAGGCAAATGGTAATCGGAAAGTAATAATCTATAAATACCTTCTACTTGATCTGTTACAAAACAAAATGAGCGAGTTTGACTTCCATCACCAAAAACGGTTAAGTCTTCACCACGAAGAGCTTGACCTATAAAAGCTGGAATAACTCGTCCATCATTTAATCGCATTCTAGGACCATATGTATTAAAAATACGAACAATTCTGGTTTCAACACCATGAAAAGTATGATATGCCATAGTAATTGATTCTTGAAAACGTTTCGCTTCATCATAAACGCCGCGTGGACCGATAGTATTTACGTTTCCATAATACTCTTCTGTTTGGGGATGCACCAATGGGTCGCCATAAATTTCTGAGGTTGACGCGATAAGAATCCTAGCTTTTTTTACTCGAGCTAAACCCAATAAATTGTGTGTTCCTAAAGAACCAACTTTTAAAGTTTGAATGGGTATTTTCAAATAATCTATTGGACTAGCCGGGGAAGCAAAATGAAGAATATAATCTAAATTACCTGGAACATGAACAAATTTAGTAATATCATGATGATAAAATTCAAAGTTTTTTTCTTTAAATAAATGCTCTATATTTTTTAAATCACCAGTAATTAAATTATCCATTCCAATTACGAAATAGCCTTCTGCCAAAAAACGGTCACATAAATGTGAACCCAAAAATCCGGCTGCTCCTGTAATTAATATTCTTTTCATCTTTATTTTATTTAAATACTATTAAAATAGTATTAATTTATTCTGTTTTATAATTTCGTGACATAAATAAGCAATAGCATATTACGAAAAATACCACGCCTCTTTGTCTCCAAAGAAAAGATTCTGTCAAAAATACACTTATCATTACTATTGAAAAAGTAAAGTGTATAAAATTTTTAGTATAAACAGCTCTTTTTATTAAAACAAACAACATTATTACTAAAAGTAAGAACCCAAATATTCCTAATTCTGAAAAATTTTGAATGTATTGGTTGTGAAAATTTTTATTTTGATACCCATCGCCATTTCCTGTGCCTTGATAAATATTATATTTTTTTCCTTTTTCTTCCAGTTTTTTAAATGAAGCATTTAGTCCAAATCCAGACCAAAAAATAGGCTCTTCAGATAAAAACTCAAAGAACAATCGAGCCTGATATACTCTAAATGCTGTTCCGGGAAAATAATCATTTGGAGAAAATTTTTCTTGGTGCCATGCTTCATAAATGCTTACATAATGTACGCCTTCTGGCACACCTTCAATTACATTATGGCTTAAGCTCTTAGCTGTATGAGCTTGAAATTCAGCTTCAAAACGTTTTTTTATTCGACCAAAAAAAACAATACTTGTAATTATTAAAACAAAAACAATTAAGTTTCTTAATCGCATCCTATTGGCAGATTTAGCAAAATAGAATAAATAAATGAAAGTGATGATTAAAGTAACTAAAATAATGTTTTTAGAAGAAAGAAGTAAAATAAAAACTAATAAAATAGACATGCCCATTTTTTGCCACAAACTTTTTATTTCATTTGCTAGAAAATAAACATAAGCGAGTATAGAAAAAACGGAAAAATGAATTGCATTTAAATCCTTTGGAATTAATCCTAAATCTTTATTTTGATCTTGATGATAGAAAAACACATTAGCGTCTTTTAAAATAATGAATCTGATTATTGCTCTAAAAACGAAAAAAACCGCAAAAATTACAAACCCATAAGCGTAATATTTAGTGATTTTATTGATTTGATTTTGATTAAATTGTGGAATTACGGCAAATAAAACAGGAATCACTAATAAAAAAACTTCTTTTGAAATGGCTTTTTGAGTTTCAGACGCATCTATAGTCCAAAAGATTGAACATAACATTAAAAAATATAGCAATATTGGTAAAAATAAAGATCCAGAAAAATTAGTTTTAATTTTTTTGTAATTTATTATGACTGAAATTCCAAATAAAGCCAGAGTAATGTTTGTAACTGCTAATTTAAAAGGTAAGGACAATAACAATAAAAGAATAAAAACAAAAGCAAAATTATTTTGTGTTTCCTGCTTTATGTCTTTCCATACATTGTTCAAAAAGTTGTAAATAATTGTCATTTATTTTTGTCCAATTAAACTCGTTAACTATTGCTTCGTAATTATTTTTTATAAATGGCAAGTTATTACTTTTTTTACTATTATTTAATATATTTTTTACTTCTATTGAATTTCTAAAATAGAACGCATTTTCTTTTAAAATACCTTTATTAAAATCATTATTATGTGCCGCAATCAAAGCTTTAGAAGCCATAGCTTCTAACAAAGAAGGGTTTGTGCCGCCAACAGAATGCCCGTGAAAATATAAATTAGAATAATAGCGTAAATTATTCAAGTGTTCTAAGTTATAAATACCACCTATAAAATGAATATTTTTATTTACTTGAAACTTATTTTTTAAATACTTTCCATATTTTGTGTTATGATTCCCTATAACTAAAATAGTTGTTTTGTCTTCAAAATTTAACGCAACGCCTTCTAAAACCATGTCTAAATTATTTTCTGGTTCAAAACGCGCCATTATCATGTTGTATTTTTCTTTTTCAACTTGATATTCTTTTAATATTTCTTCGTTTGGAGAGTTAAATGGATTGGCGCCATAAGCGATGAATGTTGATTCTTTTTTATATTTTTCTTGCAAATATTTTTTTATTCCTAACGAATCTGAAATTAAATAATCTCCAGATTTTGCCGCCAACCATTCTGCAATTTTTAAAAAAAGTTGTACCGGTTTTGAATACTTAGAACGTTTCCACTCTAAACCATCCATATTAATTATATTTATTGCTTTTTTTGGCATTAAAAAAAACCAAATGGAATTACTGGTATATCCTAATTGCAAAATAATATCAAATTCTCTTTTTCGGCTATCCATAATACAATTATAATCGTAAATAAACTGACCAAAGGTGCCAAATTTATATTCTGGATCGTGCTTATGAATTAGATTTACACCATGAAACGTTTTTTCTTGGTATTTATGATTATGCGAATTGTAACAATACACCTCATGTCCTTTTTCTGCTAAGTAAACAGAGAAAAATTCAGCAAATTGTTCAAAACCTCCGTAATAATTTGGAATGCCTCGGGTGCCAAGAATAGCTATTTTCATTTAAGAAATATATTTAAGGGCAAATATAGTTTTTTGAGAAAAACATTTTAATTGTTTTCTAAAATATATTCGATTTTTTGAACATATTTTTGAATACTGAAATTTTCTACAGCCCTTTGAAATCCCTTTTCCCCAAAAGAAGTTCTCAATTCTGGGTTTGTAATTAGTTTTTCTAACGCATCTTTTAACGCATCTTTATTGTTTGGTTCGACTAAAAAACCGGTTTCATTGTTTACAACAATTTCCGTTAATCCACCATGATTAGCCGCAATAACTGGTTTTTTTGCCATCATGGCTTCAATAGCTACCATGCCAAAAGGTTCAGGTTCTGTAGAGGAAACTACAGCAATATCAATGCATTGCCAAAATTGATGAATGTTGTCTTGAAAAGGAATGATATTTACTTTTTGAATTAAATCATAGTTTTTTATTTTGTCTTTCAAAGAATCTAAAAAATGTTCTTGATTTGGTGGCGTAGATCCTATGTAAACTAATCTTATGTTTTGATGAGTTTTTACTAATTTATTGAACGCCTCTAATAATAACATTTGGCCTTTCCAGCGGCTAATTCTGCCTACTAATGCAAAAACAATTTCATTATCCGTTGTCAAAATTGTTTTTCTAATTACGGCTTTTTCTTCTTCTTCAATTTCTGGAAAAGCAGCAATTCCGTTCCAAATAACTTGATTGTTTCCTTTACAATTCCAAAATTTACAAGTAGCAAATGAATTATAAATTAATACCCTGTTTGTGGGGTTATTTAGAAAATAACGAAAAAATTTAGTGAAAAATTTTGGCGATTCTATGATTTCATGAACGTGCCAAATGTGTTTTGTTTTATGAAAAAAACAAAAGAAAAAACCTAGTAAGACAGCTAAAGTATTTGAATATATGTAATCTATTTTATATTCTTTTCTTATAGATTTTATGGTCTTTATTCCTTTGAAATAATCTTTAGTAAATTTTAACAGATTGCTTGGTGTAAACATTTTTCTGTACAGCTTTAACACTGGAGCAATAATTACTTTTACGTTTTCTTTCTCTAATTCAATTTTTAACGGACCTTCATTAGGCAAAATAACAATTGGGAAAAACTTGTTTTTATCTAAGTTTGCAACCAAATAAAGCAACGTTTTGTCTGAACCATAAAGTTCTGCAGATTGATGTATGAAAAGAATATTTTGCATTAAATTAATTGTTATTCTCTTTTTGAATATGGTTTTTATAAGCAAACAAATATCCAATTAACAACGTTTTGGTGTCAATTAAATTATAAAAACCAAGAAAAACCCAGTAAGAAAAAATTAAAAAAATTCCAGTTCCTAAGAAAAGTAAATTTATTTTAGAGTCGATTTCATTATAAGAATTGAACTTCTTAAAAAAGAAGAAAATGGAGCCAAACAAAACCAAGATACCTGGAATTCCTGATTTTAAAAATATAGTCATGTAGCCATTATGAAGAATGGAAATGTGTCTTAATTCCATATCCCCTAAATATACTTTTTGTTTTAAATCGACTTGCGAACCCATTCCTTCTCCAAATAACAAATTACCATTATGTGAAAGTTGTTCCACCGTTCTTACATTTTCATAGGAGCGATAATGATCATGAAAATCTTTCCAATCATTACGGTTAATTTTTGTAGCGAATGCTTCTAACGGTATTAGTTTAATTTTGTATAAAAACTCATCCAAAGCGCTTCCGCTTCTTCTAGGATTGTAGTTGTAAATTGCTGCGTAACTTAAAACAGAAAAAACTACAAGTGTAGACACAATCGTAATAGATCGTTTATTAAAAATCAACCAACCTTTCATAGCCATAAAAAGAATGACAAACTGTATAAAATTGGTTCTTGCTAAATAGAAAAAACTTGATATGGCTAAAACACTAATGAATATTCTGGTTTTTTGTTTGGTAAAATTTAATTGAAATTGTTCATGAAATAATAAAATAATTAAAGTGTAAACCTCAAAATCATTAAAATAACCCCCATAGTCTCTAATTTGAGCCACATTTTTTGCGCCTTCAACTAGAATTCCCCATGCAACTAATAACAAATGGTACGAAGCAATTACTACTCCAGCATATACAATAAATTGAAATGGATTTTTAGTTTTATTGTAAAATAATTGGTAACCTAAAATTAACCCGAAAATGGGTTTTAGTAAATAAGTGATGTCTCTAATTACAAAATATAACTTATAATTGAAAAACAAACTAACAAAAAATGACAAGCAAAAAATTAAGATAAAATAACTTAAATACTTTAGAAAAGGTAAAGAATATTTGTTTTTTATTGTAAATAAAGAAGCGATAAGCCATACCAAAAAGGATAACTCATAGTTATTAAAAAAAGGAACTATAACACAAATCATGAATAAGATTTGATAATATAATTCTTTATTTATAGTCAACTTCATTATTAAATTTCTTTTAAAATTTTAGCCGGAACACCACCAATAATTACATTGTTAGGGAATATGCCATTTACAACTGCACCTGCAGCAACCACACAATTATTGCCAATGATTACGCCGTCTAAAAAAGTGGCTTTTGCACCAATCCAAACATTATTTCCTATTTTTATTCCTTTTGAAGTAACACCTTGATCTCTTATCAATAGAGATGAATCTGAAAAATTATGGTTTTCCGAATGAAAACTGATATAAGAACCAGCGATGACATCTTCTCCAATTTCAATTCCTCCAGCAGCGCCAAACTCCGTAAATCTTCCAAAAGCAGAATTATTTCCAATGGTTAAACCGACTCCATATTTAGACAAATGACTCGTGCAACTAACTAACGAATACGCGCCTACTTTTACATTATTACCAAAAATTAATTTGTTTTTGGCATAACCATCTATTGTAACATCATTTTCAATAGTTACATTTTTCCTAAAAAGAATATTTGGTTTATGAGAGATATTACAATTTTTGCCTAAGAATACTTTTTGATACAAAAAGAAATAACCTCTAAGCAACATTACCAAACGTTTTATTAAGTTCTTAATAAATAATCCTGAGGGTATTTCAGAATCTATAGTATAGTTCTTACCGGCTTTATTTAATAATTTTTGAAATAAGGTTTGAATCATATCTTTTACAACTTATTTTTTAGTCGATAAAGATAGAAAATAATAATGATTAAATCTGTAGCAAGTAGTGAATAAAAAACCCCATATACTTGATAGTAGGGTAATAATATCACTATAGCAAGTAAATTAAAAACCACCATAATTGAGGTTACTCTTACATAAAACTTCTTAAAATTATAACCTAAAATCAATTGTTTTAATGGAATAGAAATGGCTAAAAGTACTGGAATAAAAACGGCTACTTCTAACAAACAACTTAAAACATAACGGTTGGTTGGGTTGAAATAAGAAACAATTTCATATGAAAAAAGAAAAAAGAAAGTCATCCCAAAAATTACCAGTACAAAGTTGACCCCATTATAAATTTTCCAGTTTTTCATTCCTCTTTTAGCGTCTACGTCTAGCAAATAACAAACTTTTGGAAAAACATAGTTGAAAAAAAGAAAAATATACGTTTTAAAAACAACAATAATTTGTTCAACAATCCTATACTGACCGGCCATCAAATTGCTTCCGAAAAAACTAACTAAGACAACTGGAGCATACAACTGAAGCGAAACAAATATTTGTGAAGAAAACATCGAAAAATCATTTCTTATATGACTTCCAACTTCGTCAATATTTATTTGAGAAAAGCTAAACTTGTATTTTTTTAATATTAATACAAAAACAAATAAATTAGCTACAATCATACCAATTCCCCACCATAAATTTACGAATACATAATCCGATTCTTGTTTTATAGTAGTATATATTGCAATTAAATAAATTGTTTTAGAAACAATATTTAAAAGTGTAATCCATTTTACGTTTTCTATCCCTTGCAAAAACCAAGTTGGATTTATAAACTGACCAACTAAAACAGATAACCCTAAGAAAAACATTGTTTTTTCTATTTTAAAAAACGGAATAGTATAAATTAAAATTGCAGTAATTAAAAGCACCCCAATTAAAATTATTGCTTTAACAGCATATGTTGTAGTGAAAATTTTATTTAATTCTTTTTGATTTTCTCGGTTTATAGCAACTTCTCTAACACCAATAATATCGGAACCAAAATCAATAAAAACAATTAGAAAAAAGCAAATAGCCATACCAACTGCCGTTTTTCCAAAATTTTCTTCTCCACAAACATTTACTAGATATGGAACTACTAATAAAGGGGTAACTAAATTGAACAATTGTCCAAAACCATAAATGCCTAGTTTTTGAAATTGTTGATGAAAAAGTATTTTTTTGAACAACTTTACCATTTATTTTTCTGAATAAAGTTGATTCAATCTTTTGAATAATTTGTCTCCTTTTGGGTAAAGTGATGGGCCATTAATTTGTTTTGGATTTTTTCTGTTAATGCTGCCATTTCGTTTGTCGACAACTGTGTTGTTTTCATCCACTCTAAAAATGTAAAAAATTTCTTTCCCTTTTACAGAAAAACTTTTATTCTTATATGTGAAATCCATTTTGTTTAAAATCACCTCCTTTTGAGAAATGTTTCTTCCAAAATCTAAACGAATCTGTTTTGGTTGAATAGAATCTGGGAAAACAAAACTGATTCTCTGATTTTTTTTACTACCATTAACTTTTAACCAATAAGATGCTTCGCCATAAAACTCTACTGATTTTGTGGATGTATAGTAAATCGCAATTGAATCTGGCTTTTGAATAACTACATCAATATCAATTTTTAATGAATGGGCTGGCTTAGTATTTGTACAAGCAACTATAAATGTTACAATAAAAAAAAATGTAAAATGTTTAATCATAATGAAAATTATTATTTTGTAAATATAGTAGATTTTAAAAACAAAAAAAAGCGAACACTTGTTCGCTTTATTATTCTCAAAACAATGAGAAAAGAAATTATATTAAATATGTAAAAATTACTTTCCTAATTTTTCAATTTCTTGTTTTAATGTAGGTTCTTGAGGGTAAAGGCATGGGTTTTGTCTTTTTCCATTTTCAACATTAGCTTTAACAACACCAGTTATAGCATCAAACTTACACGTGTTTTCATCCGCTCTAAAAAATGTTCCTATTTCAGCTCCAACTATTTCTCTTTTTTTACCATTATAGTCGAATGTTACAGATTTTAAAGTAATATCTGTTTGTTCTGGTTTAATCCCTAAGTCTAATCTTAATTGAGTTGGAACAACATCAGATGGAAATTCAAAAACTACAATTTGTTCATTTGTACTTCCTTCAATCGCTTTCCAAATTGCTTTTTCTCCAAAATTAATTGAACCATCTTCTGTATATAATAAACAAAAATCATCTTTCTTATCTGCAACAAATTTCAATGTAACTTTGAAAGGACTAGTTGCCTGATCATTATTAGTAGTATCTTTTGAATTATCTTTACATCCAACAAAACTAAGTATGCAAAATAGTAATGCTAATAAATTATTATTCTTCATGATTTATTAATTAAATTTAGTAGCAAAATAAAGCATTATTTTATAATTCCACAAATTAATTGTTATTTTTGCTTGATTTAAAAACTTATTAATTTAATAGTATGGACAATTTGCTAAATAAAGAATCGCAGAATGATTTTAAGTTGTATTTTTTTACAACTTTATTATCAATAATTTCTTATGGTTTTGCGCTTTCTAATTATACTTTAAGTGTAGATAATGAAATTCCAATTTTAGCAGATTTTGGATTAGATTTAGGTAGATGGGGTCAAAATTTAATTCGATTTCATCTTTTTAAAGGTCATTTAGAGTATTTTACAATGCTTATTGGATTGTTCTTTTTTAGTGTAACAGCTGTTAGATTAGCCAAATTATTTAATTTCAAAGAGGTATCAGCCTATCTTTTTTGTGGATTATTTATAACATTTCCTCAAATATCCTATCAAGTAGTTTTTTATATGATGTCTGACATTGCTGGTTTAGGTATGCTTTTGGCGGTTTTAAGTGTTGAATTTTTCATAAAAAATATAAATAACCCATCTAAAATAAAAATTATAAGCTATCTGCTATTGGCGTCATTATTGATTATGTTTTTAACTTCATTATATCAAATTCTCATAATCGTTCCAGCTACAATATATTTTATTCATTTTTTTCAAAACACTTTTAAAGAAGATTTTGATATAAAAAAAGAATTAAAAAACACTATTGTATTTGTTGGTTTAATGCTTTTTTCTGGCTTACTATATTTAATTTCAGTTAAGATTATTTGTCCTCCAATGAAAGACGATGGTTATTTGCAATCTTTTACTTCTGGGGGCACAAATAATATGTTTTCTATGTTTTTTGACGTTTGGAAAGAAAACATAAAGGGTAATTTTTATTATGGCGAAAAATTGTATGTGATTGTTTTAATTTTAAGTTTACTCTTATTAGTACAATTTATAATAAAAAAGAAATTTTTTATTATAAGGTTTCTAATATTGTTTTTTCTTCTTTTAAGTCCTTTTTTAGTTTCTTTTTTTATTACAAATGGTTATCATCCCCCAAGAATTTATGTTACTTCAGGACTGGTATTTGCTTTTATCATTGTATTTACAATAAATAATTTTAAAAAAACTATTCCATCTAATGTTTCAAATTTATTAGTTATTTCAATAATTATTTGTAATATTTATTTTATAACATCTCTTTTTTATGCTTGTAATAAAATATATTTATACGATAAAAGAAATGCTGAGAAAATGTATGATTTATTACTAAAAAAATATCCAAATTTTGAAACAACAGAAAAGGTTGTATATTTTCATGGTTTTTATGAATTTGATAAACATCAAGTTTTTAGATTAGAAAGAAGTGAGATTTTTGGAGGTTCAATTTTTCAATGGGGAGAAGCAGATAATTATAGGGTTAATAATTTTTTCAAATTATCTAACATTGCCGATTTTAATATGGTTAACAAGGAACAATATGAAAGTATTAAAGATTCAATTGATGCTATTCCTGTTTGGCCAAATGAAGGTTCAATAAAAATGGTTAATGGTGTGGCCATTTTTAAAATAAGCGATAAAAAAGGAGCTAAATTATATTTTGAATAAAATATATATAACTAAAAAACGCTTCCAAATACTTGGAAGCGTTTTTTAGTTATAATTTAATAAAACACTAACGACTGAATCGCTTTCTAGCTCAAAAAATAATGGTAAACGAAGTAAACAATCTGTAAATTTATCTGTTTCAGGCAACATTCTATCATCGTGTTTTTCCTTATAAAAAGGGCTTTTATGCAAACTGATATAATGAAAAACAGCCATAATTTTGTTTTCTTTTAAATGTTGAATTAGACTTGTTCTTTGCTCTAAATTTTTACATACTAAAAAAAACATATGTGCATTATTTGTGGCATAGTTTGGAATTTCTGGCAAACTAATTTTATTATGATTTGCCCATTCGGAAAGTAAGGAATTATATTTCTCCCAATGTGTTTTTCTAGTTTTTTGAATATCTTCTAAATTTTCCAATTGTGCCCATAAAAAAGCGGCAATAATTTCAGATGGTAAAAAAGAACTTCCAATATCAACCCAGCCATATTTGTCTACTTCTCCTCTAAAAAAAGCAGAACGATTAGTCCCTTTTTCCCAAATAATTTCCGCTCTGTTTATAAATTGCTCGTCATTTATGGCTAACATTCCGCCTTCACCAGAAATAATATTCTTCGTTTCATGAAAAGAAAATGCGGCTAAATGCCCAATGGAACCCAATGGTTTTTTAATTCCGTCTTTTCCTGTATAGTAACTATCTATTGCTTGAGCAGCATCTTCAACTACAATCAAATTGTGTTTTTTGGCTAATTCCATAATTGCATCCATGTCACATGCAACTCCAGCATAATGTACTGGGACAATCACTTTTGTTTTTGGAGTAATTAATGCTTCCAATGAAAAACAATCCATATTTGGATGATTAGGTAAACTATCTGCAAAAACGATTTTCGCACCTCTTAACACAAAAGCATTAGCAGTTGAAACAAAAGTATATGACGGCATAATTACTTCATCTCCTTCTTTAAGATTGATAAGTATGGCGGCCATTTCTAACGCATCAGTACAAGATGTTGTTAAAAGTGTTTTTTTAAAACCATATTTTTCTTCGAAAAATTGTTGGCATTTTTTGGTGTATTTACCGTTGCCCGAAATATGACCAGATGCTACTGCTTCTTTAATATATTCTGTTTCTTTTCCTGTGAAATAAGGCTTATTAAATGGTATCATCTGCTTTATTTTTTTAATTCATAATACGTTGCCCATGCACGATAGCCATTATATTGCTTTTTAACGGTGAAATGTTTATTTAAAAATTCGATAGTAGGTTTGTCTACCGAATCAAAGCGTTTAAAAGCATCTATGTACCAAAACGAAGTCATCTTGCTTGGGTATTTTTTTAATTGTGCATGAATATTGTTTAAAGATAAATTTTTTAATTTAATTTTTGTTTGCTCGGGTCTAAAATAAAATTTATACCAATATTCTTGATTGCTATAAGTAGGTGCGTTTTGTATGTTGTTTGTTTTAACAAAAGTTGCCGCTTCTCTATATTGTGCATGCGTAATGGTCGTATATTGTTTTTTAACAACAAAAAGATGAGTCAACATAAAAAACACCATCACAAACACAGCTATTCCTTTTCCTACAGTCCCTTTTATTGATGCAATGGTAATGGAAACGCATATAAATATAACCGGTAATACACTCACAAAATATCGGGTTAATAAGTAAGATATAGGTCCGTATGATTTTACAAATAAAAAAGACAAAAAGACAAAAAACCAAAAAAATAAAACCAAGAAACCAAAAAACAATTTGTTCTTTATCACTTTGTTGTAGGTCCATTTTTTTGGCTCATTATTATTAAAAATTAAAAGTAAATAATACACCATAAAAGGAGTAATCAACGCAAGAAGTATTTCCGAATTTCCAAAAAAGTTCTTAAAAATTATAGCCAACGAATCGTCTTGTGGTGCTGGTGTCCAAAATTTCTTATAGTTTAATAATTCTTTTAATTTTTGGTAATTTACAATAAACGCTCCAAAAATTATAAAGACCGCTACAGCTCCTTTTTGTATAAAGGCAATCCTTTTATTTTTGGGTAAAAGAAACAATAAACACAACAAAATTAAGCCCTGTGAAACGACATTTATAGGAGCAAAAAAATTAAAATTTACTAAAAAACCTGTTGTTAAGGCATATAATAGAACGTATTTCCATGTTGGTCTTTTGATGTAAATAAGCAGGGTGTAAAATGACAAACAGACAAATAAAAAATAAAGAGAATACGCCCTTGCGTCTTGAGAAATATAAATGTGATAATTACTAACTGCAACTAATAAAGAGGCAAACAAACCTACTTGTTTGGTGTGAATTTTTTTGCCCAGCAAATAAACCGCATATACCCCTAAAATTCCAGCAAGCACAGAAACCATTCGGGCAACAAGACTAGAGTAACCAAATGCTACATAAAACCCTTTAACAATAATAAAATATAAAAAAGGGAAGCTTTCTCTACTAACAATTTCTTTATGAAATTGACTCCATGTTAAATCAGGATTCGTTACCGCCATCGTATACAATTCGTCTAACCACATAGACTGAAAATCTAGATGATAGACTCGAAGCACTGCGGCTAGTATCATAATTATTATAAGCCATTTGTTTTGTGCTATTTGAGTAGCTAATGTGTTCATGAATTTAATCTTTCCAATAATGAGTAATTGTAGTTTGTTCTATAATTTTATAACCTTGTTTAGTATAAAAATTACAAGCTTGAGTATTAGTCATTTGTGTTGGGATAACAATTGATTTGCTCTTTTTTTCAACTAAAAAATATTCCAAAGTATGTATGAGTTTACTGCCAATTCCTTTTCCTTGAGCCTCTGGATTTACTGCAATCAACCCAACACTGGCGGTGTCTTTCACTAATTTAAAAGTCACTAGGCCTAAAATATGATTGTTTTCTCTGTAAACAAAAATATCGTCGGCAAATTGTTTGTTTAAAGAATTATCAATCCATAAACAATATAATTCTTTAAATTTTGCTTCGGTAAATTTTGTGTCCAATAAAAACCGACTTTGTTTGCCGCTCTCATAGGCTAATTCGTAAAGTTCTTCGATGGTATATGAACAATCAAAAATAGAACAAATAGTCGAACTAGGTGCTTCAAGCGGTTGTAATTTCTTGCTAAATTTAACTTTTTCCTCTGAAAAAGTTTTTGTAAAACTCGGTATATCATATGTTGTTGCCTCTTTTGAAAGCACATATAGTAAATCAAAACCAGACACATCTATACCTGTTGAAAAAGAATCGAGGGTTAATTCTCCAACATTCAAATTAAAAAAAGCGGAATCCCATTCTAGTTTTTTAAGCATACAATTTCATCAATAATATATACGGGTCTATTTTTTGTTTGATCAAATATTTTTCCAATGTAAATTCCTGTTACGCCAATAGTTGTAATTATAATGCCTGATAAAAACCAAATAGAAACTATAATTGATGTATACCCTAATACGGCAATTTCGTTATTCATAGCTTGGTATAAATAATACACCCCTACGCCAAAAGAAAGCGCAGAAATTAACATGCCAAACTTGACAAATAATTTTAAGGGTTTGTTTGAAAAAGAAATAATAGTATTAAAGGCTAAGCTAATTAATTTTGAAAAACTATAGGTTGAATTTCCTTCCTCTCTTTGTGCATGCTCCACAGGTATTGATATAGTATTATAGCCAACATAATTAATAAAAAGCGGAAAAAATTTAATACTATCACCCAGCTGTAAAACAGATTGAATGGCTTTTTTATGATAAATACCAAAATTTGCAATTTCATTATCATAAACCGTATCGGTAAAAAAACCGTATATTTTAGAAAATACTTTAGAATACATTTTTTTTAAAAAACTATCTTCTCTAACGGTTCTTCTGGCTTGGACTACTTCAAAACCTTCAAGTGCTTTTTCATATAGTTTACTTATTTCTTTTGGTTGGTCCTGTAAATCACAATCCATTACCACTATCCATTCTCCATTTGCCTGACTTAATCCCGCCATAATAGTAGGGTGTTGACCAAAATTTCTACTTAAGCGGATGCACTTTACTTCCCTATGTTCCTGAGCTATTTTTTTCATAACCTCCCAAGAATTATCATTGCTTCTGTCGTCAACTAAAATAATTTCATAAGAAACACCCATTTTTGTAACCGTTTTTTTTAGTTCCAAAACTAATTTTTCTACTATTTTATCTGCTCTATAAACTGGGCTTACAATGGATATAGTTGGGTTCATCATTTTATTTTTTTATTTGTTCTTGCCAATTTGAAATATTGATTCCAAAAACCGTTTTTATTTTTGATTTGTCTAACACACTATAAGCGGGTCTTTTTGCCGGTGTTGGGTAGGCGGAAGAAGGTATAGGATTTACGTTTACCGATAGTTGATATTGTTTAAATATTTCCGCTGCAAACTCATACCAGCTACACTGCCCTTCATTACTATAATTGTAAATTCCAAAAGGGTATTGGGTGTTGGGTGTTGGGTGGTGGGTGCTAATAATAGTTAATAAACATTCCGCTAAATCCACAGCGTTTGTTGGTGTGCCGATTTGATCTGAAACTACAGATAAACTATCTCTTTCAGATGCCAGTCGCAACATAGTTTTCATAAAATTATTGGCAAATTGCGAATATACCCAAGAGGTTCTGATGATAAAATGTTTGTTCCAAGTACTTGCTATAGCTTGTTCGCCTTGTAATTTGGTTACGCCGTAAACGCCTGTTGGATTTGGAACATCATCTTCTAAATAAGGTTGATTGGCTAATCCGTCAAAAACAAAATCGGTGGAAACATGAAGTAAAACGGTGTCATACGTTTTACAAACGGCAGCTAAGTTTTGTGCTCCAATTACATTGATTGCATAGGCCTTTTCTGGTTCAGTTTCCGCTTTATCAACTGCAGTATACGCCGCTGTGTTTATACAAAAATTAGGTTTAAATTTTTCGAAAACAGATTCGCAATTGGTTGTATCAGTAATATTTAATTCTGATGACGAACAAAAAATTATATCAAGGGAATGAAAATTTCCTGCAACCGATTGAATAGCTTGTCCTAATTGTCCGTTTGCGCCTGTTACTAAAACTACCATACTTTTTTTGCATTATTTAAAGTGGGTAATATTTGATCTTTTTCTGAAATAATCAGTTGTTCCAATGGAAAATTCCAATCAATATTTATAGTTGGGTCGTTATAGATTAATCCGCCTTCTGAATCTTTATTGTAGAAATTATCACATTTGTAAAAAAAAGTCGCTGTTTCGCTCAATACTAAAAACCCATGGGCGAAACCTCTTGGAATAAAAAATTGTTTTTGGTTATCTGCAGTTAATAGTACCGATTCGTATTGTCCAAAAGTGGGTGAATTAGGTCTTATATCAACCGCGACATCTAATACTTCACCTTGTAAAACTCGTACTAATTTAGCTTGCGCATGATCTCCTGTTTGGTAGTGTAATCCTCGTAATACCCCTTTAGTTGAAAAAGACTGATTGTCCTGAACAAAAGCAATTTTTTGCCCCACACCTTCAAAAAAAGTATTCTCGTTGAAACTTTCCATAAAATAACCGCGTTCGTCTTTTATTATTTTTGGCTCAAGGACAAAACATCCTTTTAATTTGGTTTCTATAAATTTCATTTGTTCAATGTCAAAAGTCAATTATAATGTCAAAAACAATATTAATAATGAAATTAATTTTATTCTTACTACTTAATTCTAAAAATCTTACTACTTAAATTATACTCATTAAATGTGTTCCATAGCCGCTTTTTAGAAGTGGTGCTGCAATTTTTTTCAACTGATCTGCATGGATAAAGCCCATTTTATATGCTGCTTCTTCTATAGCACCAATTTTTAATCCTTGGCGCTCTTCGATAACTTGAACGAATTGCCCCGCTTGCATTAAGGATTGGAATGTTCCTGTATCTAACCAGGCTGTTCCTCTATCTAAAATACTAACTTTTAATTTTCCTTGTTCTAAATAGGCTTTATTGATGTCGGTAATTTCCAATTCGCCACGGTGACTTGGTTTTATGTTTGCCGCAATTTCAATTACGGAATTATCGTAAAAATAAATCCCTGGAACTGCAAAATTTGATTTAGGATGAGTTGGTTTTTCTTCTATAGAAAGCACTTTACCTGTTGCGTCAAATTCTACCACTCCATAACGTTCCGGATCGTGTACATGATAGGCGTAAACAATTCCGCCATCTGGATTATTGTTTGCTTGAAGCAATTCCGCTAATCCAGTTCCATAGAAAATATTGTCTCCTAAAACTAAAGCCACTTTATCGTTTCCTACAAATTCTTTTCCAATAATAAATGCTTCTGCTAATCCATTTGGGTGTTCTTGTACTGCATATTCAAAACGACAACCTAATTGACTTCCATCACCCAATAAATTTTGAAATAACGGCAAATCGTGAGGTGTAGAAATAATTAATATTTCGTTAATTCCTGCCCACATCAAAGTTGAAAGCGGGTAATAAATCATTGGTTTATCGTAAATAGGCATTAATTGTTTGCTTACGGCTAAAGTTAATGGGTGTAAGCGAGTTCCTGAGCCTCCGGCTAATATAATTCCTTTCATAAATTTTAGAGTGAAAGTGAAAAGTGAAAAGTGAAAAGTTGAACTATCAACTATTAACTCCTAACTTAAAACTTATTAATATACCATTCGATTGTTTTTTTAATTCCTGATTCAAAATTTTCGTCTGCTTTCCATCCCAATTCGGTTTCAATTTTAGTTGCGTCAATTGCATAACGTAAATCATGGCCTGGTCGGTCTGTTACAAATGTAATTTGGTCTTGGTATTTTCCTGATGCTTTTGGTTTCAATTCGTTTAAAATAGTACAAACCGTATCTACAATATATAAATTATTGCGTTCGTTTCTTCCTCCAATATTGTATGTTTCTCCAGCTTTTCCGGTTTTAAATGCTAATTCAATTCCTTTACAATGGTCTAAAACATATAACCAATCGCGTACGTTTTTACCGTCTCCATAAATGGGAATATTTTCACCAGAAATTGCTTTACGAATTATGGTTGGAATTAGTTTTTCATTATGTTGTTTTGGTCCGTAATTATTGGAACAATTAGTGGTTACTACATTCATTCCATAGGTATGAAAATAACTACGAACAATCATGTCTGAACCAGCTTTTGATGCAGAATAAGGGCTGTTTGGCGCATAAGGTGTAGTTTCTTCAAACAAACCAGTTTCACCCAATGTTCCGTATACCTCATCTGTAGAAACGTGATGAAAACGCGCGTTTACAAAGTCAGAATTATATTGATTTGGTGCAGACATCCAAAGTTTTCTAGCCGTATCTAATAAATTAAATGTTCCTAAAACATTGGTTTTAATAAACGCTTCAGGGCCCGAAATAGAATTATCAACATGACTTTCTGCGGCAAAATGAATGACATCATGAAATTGATATTTATCAAATAAACTTTTAATAAATTCGGCGTCTACAATATCGCCTTTCACAAACGTATATCGTTCATGATTTTCAACTTCTGACACGTTTTCTAAATTTCCTGCATACGTTAATGCGTCTAAATTTACCAAATGATAATCAGGATTATTCATTATAAAATAAGGAACAAAATTTGCTCCAATAAATCCGGCTCCGCCAGTTACTAAAATGTTTTTCATGACGCTTGAATACGTTTTTGTTGTTGTTTATATGTTTTTGAAAACCAATAACTTAGTAAATAAAATAATACAAATAAAAACGGTAAAATAAATTTCATTTTATTGTTTGCTCCGCTTGTATTGATTTGATTTGACACAATATCTTGGTCCTTAATTATTTTTTCAAATTCTAATCTGTTTGTTGCTAATCTGTGATTTTCAATAATTAAATTATCCTTTTTTTGAATTAAATCACTCAATCCCGTGTTTTCAGATATAGAAACACTACTTCCTGTTTTATTGTGACTTAAACTTAAAACAATTTGATCTATCTGATCAATAATTGAATTATTAGCTTTTATTTTCTCTTCTAAATTATTTTGTTGAATTTTCTGAAGATTAATAAAATATTCTGATTTTTGTAAATAGTTTACTATTGGATCAATTAAATCTTTTTGATTGTAAGCTATAGCGGTTTTAATGTTTATCCCATGTAAATAATAGTTTTTACTGGTGGTATTCTCTTCTATGATTTTTTGAAGATCGCCGTCTTCAGCCATTAATTTAACCAATTCAAAATTATTTTTTTGACTTTCCGAATTAATAAAATTATAAATTCCGTTTATAGGTTGAATTTCAATAGAAATAAAATCTTTAATATTTTTAATGCCAATTTTAGTAAAAAACGCCTGATCTTTTTCTTTTAATTTTAAAGAAATTAAATTTATTTTATCGTACAAATACTCATTGCTTCCAAAATTCGGAATCACCACAATACCACTTGTATAGTTAGGTTCTTTGTCTAAATAAAAACCTAAACCTCCTCCAATTACAAATAAAACAAACACAATTACTAGTTTCTTTTGTATAAAAAACAACAAATCGAAACACTTGTTTATTCCTTTTTGGAATACTTTTGAAATGCTTTTTCCAATTTGGCTTAAATCAATTTCCTGCTCTTGAGAATTTGTACTCATACTCTTAGTTTACGTTAAAAATTTGTTCTAATATTTTAATAGTAATTAAATACGTTGGTTTTACGCCGGTGGTTCCTAAGCCTCCAGAAGCCAGTGTGCTACCTGTTTCTAAAGGATTGTCTGAAGCGTAGTACGCATATCTTACTTTTACGTTGGTATTGATGCTTTTTCTAATTCTTGAAGCAGATTGAATGGCTTTTTGATAATACGAACCCTCCATTTCTAAGCCAATGGCTTCCCAAGTGGATTCGTGGAAAAATTTTAGTAAATCTCTATTCTGTAAAGACGTTCCTAAAACAGTTATCATAGGTCCTGTAAAAACAGGTATCCCATTTCCTTCAAACATTTCTTTTGTAAGTTCATTTTCGAAATGATAATTATCTGCTGTTCCTTCATTTACGTGCGCGTTAGGTATCATAATGTCGCCTTTACCACCCTCTAAAATTCCGGCTTTACCCATTACAGAAACCGATTCTACATTTAAAAATGTCTTAGTTGTATCAACTTTATACGGTTTTAAAAGTTCATCAATAGTTTCGTACGCTTGTTCGCCAAAAGCATAATCCATTACAATAAGCACAGGTTTTTCTTGTAAAGCTATAGTTGGAAAGGCTGTTTTTTTCCAATCGAACTTTGCGGTGTCAAAAATTTGTACGTCAATATTGGTTCCCGAAGTGTCTGGTAATGAAATCATTCCTTGCTGCAAAGCTACTTCTTCTACTTTCTTACGTAAATCTTTATGTGCCGAAGAACTTAAATCTTCATAAATTTGAAAGGCTTCTTTACCTTCGTATTTTGTGGCTAAAACTGCAGGTGCAAAAATCGAATTCATTACACTGTGCATGTTCGCACTAATTATGTGAATCGGTCGTTCTAATAAGTTGTTTTTGCTAAGTGTTTCTTTAATGTTGTTGGCCCAAATTTCACCATAAATATGATGCCCTAATCGTTCTCTTAAAATCGGACTAAAAGTGATGGTGCGTTTATTATTGTCTACTATTTCTTCAATTGCAATTTTTCCTAGCCAATATATAATTTGTAAAAAACGCTCTGGCGCTTCAGCTCTGGCAAACCCATCATAAATGTCTTGAACTTCTGCAAAGGTTCTTCCCAACACATTAGACGCGTGCGATATTGCAATTTCTCTTTGTACTTGCGTAAATTTTTTAGTTTGAAGGGCAAATTGTTCCAGTTTTTCCCAATCGCGAGAAACCAAACCTTCATCATCAATTAAAACTCTGTCTTTAATTTTATGCGATTCGATAAAAATAAAAGTTAAATGAGTTAAAATATCATAAATATCGGAACGGCCTCGGGTAATTTCAATATTCATTTGTTCGTCATCTATACGATAACAATTTCTTCTTCTTTTTGGTGGAACAATGGCTTTAAAGTGGGAATTGGCATAGCCTTCATCCGATGTTAAGTTGATATAACGACATTGCTCAATTCCTACAGGTAAACGCTCAATTACGTATAATAAACCGTTTAACTCTACTTTTTCTTCTGCAATGGAACCATAAATTTCAGGTCGTAAGGACAATAAAGCTTCACGTAACGTTTCTCCCGAAACACCCATTGGTTTGTAAAAACCTCTGTTAAATAAGTGCCGCATGGTAATATACAATCGTTCTATAGCTGCCGACGATTCTTGTGCCCGAGAACGCGAAATATTTTTAATGTCTCTCATTAATTTTTATTAAATCACCAACAAATGTAATAAATTTATTTTTTAGTTGGCTTTCGGTCATTTTACGTTTATTGAAAGTTACTACTTTCTAGATTTACATTGTAAAAAAATCAGCAATCTTTCTATCATTACTTAGTCTGGGTAATTTGTTTTGTCCGCCTAATTTTCCAATAGATTTCATGTACTCTTGAAAACCATTTTTTACCACTTTCGTAATTACTAAAGTTCGCAACACACTGCCTTTAATCAAATCATCGTAATAGCCATTTTGTTGGCGCATTTCGAAATCAATTTTCAGAGCAAAAGCGTCCAAATCTTCTGGCTCCGAATCAAATTCTATGAACCATTCATGATAAGGCAAACCGCTTTTTGGATTAATTTGTGGCGCAACCGTAAACTCATTTACGCTTATGTTTGTTCCTAAAATAACGCTTTGTAACGCATTTTCTACTTCTTTTCCAATCACGTGTTCGCCAAAAGCAGATATGAAATGTTTAATTCTTCCAGTAACAATAATCCGATACGGGTTTGTAGAAGTAAACGCAATTGTATCGCCAATATTGTAGGCCCAAAGTCCTGCATTGGTAGAAATAATCAAAACATAATTTACGTTAATTTCTACCTCGCTAATTGTCAGTCGTTTTGGGTTTTCAGTAAAAAAATCCTCTACTTTAATAAATTCGTAGAAAATTCCAGAATTTAGTAGTAATAACATCCCTTTTTCGGTTTGCGAATCTTGATAAGCAAAAAACCCTTCGGAAGCAGGAAATAACTCAATTGAATCTACTTTTCTACCTATTAATTGTTCAAATTTGGCACGATAAGGTTCATAATTCACCCCGCCATAAATAAATAAATTGAAATTTTTAAACAACTCGCCAACAGGCAAATTCGATTTTGTTTTTAATTTTTCGAAATACATTTGCACCCAACTTGGAATACCTGAAATCACCGTCATGTTTTGATGAAATGTTTCTGCTACAATGGCATCTACTTTGGTTTCCCAATCTTCAATACAATTGGTTTTCCAACTTGGTAATCGGTTTTTTTGTAAATATTTTGGGACGAAATGCGCTACAATTCCGGAAAGCCTGCCTAACTTGATTCCATTTTTTTCCTCCATTTCTGGACTTCCTTGTAAAAAAATCATTTTTCCATCCACAAAATCGGATTTTCCTGTTTCATGAATGTAACTTAAAATGGCATTTTTTGCTGCTTTAATATGAAATGGCATTGATGCTGCTGTGAGCGGAATGTATTTAACTCCCGATGTAGTTCCTGATGTTTTGGCAAAATATAACGGTTTGCCTTTCCATAAAATATCAGATTCACCAGCTACAACTTTAGCTACATACGATTTCAATTGTTCGTAATCTCGAACAGGCACTTGCTTAGCAAAATCTTCAAATGTTTTGATCTTTGAAAAGTGATGCTCTTTTCCAAATTGCGTGTTTTTTGCTTGATGTAATAATGATTGAAAAACCTTTTCTTGAGTAACAACAGGAGAATTAGCCCATTTTTGAGTTTGTTTGTGCGAATGTCTGGCGAGTATTTTAGCTGCAACTGCTTTTATGGACATAGTAGTAGGTTTTATTTTTTTGCTTTTTGTTCAAGTTGATTTACTTCTTTTCTAAGTCGTAACTCTTTTTCAGAAACGGTAACATCCATTATTTCTGTAGCGTTTTCAGCAACTTTAATAGAATCTTTATTAAGTTTTGCAAATTCTAAATCTCCTTTTAATACCGCTTTTACAGCCTGAATGTAGGCGTTATTTTCTTTTGTAACTTTTAATAAAGAATCGGATTTAATTGTTAATGCCGCGGCTTGTTTTTTTAATTCTGTAGAAGCGTAACCCGGAATATACTCCCGTAAAGGCGTAAAAGCAATAATAAACGTCGTGACAAAAATAATTAAAATAGCGCTTAAAGAAGACGCAATAAATACATTCATTAACGTTAATTTTAATGAAAATGATTCTTCTAAGGTGTCTTCATTATAGATTATGAGACGCCTTTTGCTTACTAATTTTTGCTTTAAAGCTTGAAATTTTAATCTTTTTTGAGACATATCTCTTGATTTTATACAAATATAATACAAATAGCCCATGTGCCAATTAGTAAATGTATCAATAAAAAGGAATAATTTTATTTGTGTTTTAATTTTTTATGTACCTTTGTAATCTAAATTTAAAATTTAAAAACATGAATTCTTTATATATAACTTTAGGTGCGATTGGCGGAACGGAGTGGATTATTATCATAGCTGTTGTTGTTTTGTTTTTTGGAGGTAAAAAAATTCCAGAATTAATGAAAGGACTTGGTGGTGGTATCAAGGAATTTAAAAAAGCAGCAAAAGGTGAAGACGAAACTACAGTAGTTAAAAAAGAAGAAGAAACAAAAGAATAAATTTTTTAAAATTCCAATATAAAAATTCCAAATTCCAAATTTTAAAACTTGGGATTTGGAATTTTTTTTGTTTTTGGTTTTTTACAATATCATAGTTAACTGAATGCGCTTTCTGGCTTCGTCTACCTCAACGACTTTTACTTGCACGTGTTGGTGTAATTTTACGACTTCGTTTACATCGGAAACGAAACCAGCTTTCAATTGCGAAATGTGCACCAAACCACTTTCTTTGGTTCCAATATCAACAAAACAACCAAAAGCGGTAATATTGTTTACTATTCCAGGTAAAATCATTCCTGTTTTTAAATCTTTTATTGTGCGAACATTTGGGTCAAATTCGAAAACTTTCGCAGCTTTTCTTGGGTCTAATCCAGGTTTTTCTAATTCTTTTAAAACGTCTTTAAGTGTTAAAATTCCAATTTCTGGAGTAATGTATTTTTCAGGAGAAATCTGCGTGATTTTTTCTTTATTTGCAACCAATTCGTTTGTTTTTACCCCTAAATCTTTAGCCATTTTTTCAACAATTCCATACGCTTCTGGATGAACAGCTGAATTATCCAACGGGTTTTTTCCTTCTTTAATTCTGATAAACGCCGCCGCTTGTTGGTATGCTTTTTCACCCAAACGAGGGACTTTTTTTAGTTGTTTTCTGTCTTCAAAAGGACCGTTTTCAGAACGATAGGCAACAATGTTTTCTGCCATTTTTTCTCCAATTCCAGACACATAGCTCAACAACGATTTACTTGCGGTATTTACGTTAATTCCAACTGCATTTACACAACTCATTACCACCGAATCTAATTGCTCTTTTAATTTGTTTTGATCGACATCGTGTTGGTATTGTCCAACCCCAATTGATTTAGGATCTATTTTTACTAATTCTGCTAACGGATCAGATAAGCGTCTTCCAATAGAAACAGAACCTCGTACTGTTACATCATAATTAGGAAATTCATCACGAGCAATTTTACTCGCCGAGTACACCGAAGCGCCAGCTTCTGAAACCACAAAAACCTGAACGGGTTTATCAAAAGCAATTTTTTTAATAAAAAATTCGGTTTCACGCGATGCCGTTCCGTTTCCAATAGAAATAGCTTCAATATTATAAGCATTTACCATAGAACGGATTTTTTTCATCGCCATAGCGCTATCGTTTTGTGGGGCGTGCGGATAAACGGTTTCATTATTTAGTAAATCTCCTTTTTCATCCAAACAAACCAATTTACAGCCACTTTTATAACCTGGGTCGATTGCTAAAATGCGTTTTTCTCCTAATGGTGGGGCCAATAACAACTGACGTAAATTTTCTGCAAAAACAGCAATAGCTTTGATGTCGGCTTTGGTTTTGGCTTCTTGCAACGTTTCGTTTGAAATAGCGGGTTCTAATAATCTTTTATAACTGTCTTTTATCGCTTTTTCAATTTGTTCGGCGCTTTCATTATTAGTTTTAATTAAATTGTCTTCCATAAAACGAATCACTTCGCTTTTGTCGTCATCATTTAATCCTACATTTAACTTAATAAATCCTTCGGCTTCAGCACGTAACATGGCTAATAATCGATGTGATGGAGCTTTGGTAATGTTTTCAGACCAATCAAAATATTGGGAAAATTTTTGAGCGGCTTCGTCGTCTTTTTTAGTTTTTATTACTTTAGTGGTAATTTCAGCTTTACGCAGAAAGGTTCTTCGTAACGATTTTCGAATAAAAATATTTTCGTTTATCCATTCAGCTATAATATCTCGTGCGCCTTGAAGGGCTTCGTCTTCATTGGTAACTTTTTCGTTTAAATATTTCGATGCCAAAAACTCAATATCCTCATTTTTTTGAGACATTATTATTTTTGCTAAGGGTTCCAATCCATTTTCACGCGCCGTGTCTGCTTTGGTTTTTTTCTTCTTTTTATAAGGTAAATAGAAATCTTCTATTTCTTGTAAATCAAAACTAGCATCAATTTTAGATTTCAATTCGGGCGTAAGTGTGTTTTGTTCTTCAATGGATTTTAAAACACTTTCTTTTCGTTTTACAATTTCTATAAATTGTTTATTTAATTTTGAAATGGTTTCAATTTGCACCTCATCTAAATTTCCAGTTTGATCTTTACGGTAACGCGAAATAAACGGAATTGTACAATCGTCTGAAAGTAATTGTATGGTAACTTCAATGCTTTTTACGGCAATATTGGTTTGGTTTTGAATGAATTGGATTGCGGTCATTGTAAAAAACTAATATAAAATATAAATTCCGCCAAAACTGACGGAATTTGAAAAGTAATGTTTAAAAAAATTATTTACAAGCAATTTTATTTACTCTGTTTGCGTGTCTTCCACCTTCAAAATCGGTGATTAAAAACGTAGCTATCATTTCCACAGCTTGTTGTATAGAAGTATAACGAGCCGGAATAGAAATAATATTCGCATCATTATGTTGACGCGCTAATGCTGCAATTTCTTTCGTCCAACATAAAGCAGCACGAATATCTTGGTGTTTGTTTACCGACATCGCAATTCCGTTTCCAGAACCACAAATTACAATTCCAAAATCTGCTTTTTTACTTGCAACATCATTCGCCACAGCGTGACCAAAATCTGGATAGTCAACACTTTCAAAAGTATCTGTTCCGTGGTTAATAACTTGATGGTTGTTGCTTTCTAAAAAGTTAACTATTGCTTTTTTGTAGTCTGGACCTGCGTGGTCGTTACCAATTGAGATTGTCATAATTGTGTGTTGTGATGTTACTATTATTTTACAAAAATAATCAATATGTAGCGTTTCATAAAGTAAATTTGTAAATATTATTGGTTTCCTATTTAAATGTTTTTACAAAAACCAATCAAAAAAAAAGCGTTGTTAATACTTTTTGATAATTACTTGATAATCAGTTAATGTTAATTTAACATTATGTGTTAATAACTAAAGATAGAAAATAATAAGTTTTTTATAGTTGTAAAATTAAAATTTGTAATGCAAATCTTAAAATTAAAATCAAAATTTAGTTGTTACTTTTTATTGTTATTTTATGAATAGTTTTTTCTTGTTTATTAACAAAAAACAAAAACTTAGTTATGTACAAAAAACTATTAGATTTAGATTTTAACAGGTGTTTATAATATTAAAAAACAAAATCTAATAGTATTGAAAAAGAATACTTTACAATAAATTTACATTGTTTATTAAGTTGTATAACTTACAATAAGTTTGTAAACCTATATTTAAAAATAAATTTATACCACATATTAACACGCTATAATAAACATCAATAATTTAAATTTAATTAAAATCTTTTTTTGTTGTTTTTAATATATGTTGAAAACTTTTAAGTTTTAGAAAATTAAAATTTTATTAAATCTTACTACTTAATTCCTTTTTCTTATTTCTTCTTTGTACTTTTAATGCATATTAAGAATGATATATGAAAAAGAATTTTAGAAAAATGACAAAAAAAGCCAAAGATTTTTCGGCTCACGTATATAAAATACTATCCGCTTCACCTACTAAAGACTTTAATTACAAACAAATTGCAGCGATAATTGAAGTGAATGATACGCAAAGTAGAAACGAAATTATTAAAGAATTAGGTATTTTAAAGAAAGCAGGTAAAATAGAAGAAACCGAACGTGGTAAATACAAAATAATATCAAAAGCAGAATATTACGAAGGAACTGTAGATATGACCTCTCGTAAATCGGGATATTTTGTTTGTTCTGAATTAGAAGATGATGTATATATTCCTTTTATAAATTTAAATCATGCTTTAGATGGAGATAAAGTAAGGTGTTATATTTACAATAGAAGAAGTTCTAGAAAGCCAGAAGCAGAAGTTTTAGAAATTTTAGAAAGAGCTAAAACAGAATTTGTTGGGGTTATTGATATTCAGAAAAATTTTGGATTTGTAACTACAACCAATGCTAAAATGTATACGGATATTTTTATTCCTAAAAATGAGATATCTACTGCAGAACATGGTGATGTTGTGTTAGTTTCAATGGTGGATTGGCCAAAAAAAGCCGATTCGCCTTTTGGAAAAGTAATTAAAGTATTAGGAAAACCTGGAGAACATAATACAGAAATTCACGCTATTTTAGCAGAATACGGTTTACCATATGATTTTCCTATTGAAGTAGAAGCGTATGCAAATCAAATAGATACTTCAATTACAGAAGAAGAAATTGCAAAACGTAGAGATATGCGAAATATCTTAACCTTTACAATTGATCCTAAAGATGCAAAAGATTTCGATGATGCTTTATCTTTTCAAGTATTACCAAATGGAAATTATGAAATTGGTGTACATATTGCTGATGTATCTCATTATTTACATGAAGGAACTATTTTAGATGAAGAAGCTTATAATAGAGCTACTTCTGTATATTTAGTAGACAGAGTGGTTCCTATGTTACCAGAAGTATTATCAAATTTTGCTTGTTCATTACGTCCAAATGAAGAAAAATATACATTTTCAGCTATTTTTCAATTAAATAATAAAGCGGAAGTGGTAGATTCTTGGTTTGGAAGAACGGTAATTTATTCAGACCAACGTTTTTCGTATGAAGAAGCACAAGAAATTATTGAAAGTAAATCTGATATAATTCCAGCTCATATTTCATTGACTGGAAAAGAGTACCACACACCAAAACCAATTGTAGAAGCCACTTTAAAAATGGACGAATTAGCAAAAATTCTTCGTAGAAAAAGAATGAATGCAGGTGCTATTTCTTTTGATAAAGTAGAAGTAAAATTCAATTTAAATGAACATGCAGAACCTGTTGGCGTATATTTCAAACAAAGTAAAGATGCTAATCATTTAATTGAAGAATTTATGTTATTAGCCAATAGAAAAGTAGCTGAATTTATCGGAAAACAAAAGAAAACTTTTGTATATAGAATTCACGATGAACCAAATGAAGATAAATTATTCGGTTTACAAAACGTAATTTCTAAATTCGGATACAGTTTAAATTTAAAATCGAAACAAGATATTTCTGCTTCGTTAAATAAATTATTAGAAGAGGTTCAAGGAAAAAAAGAGCAAAATATGGTAGATACACTTACCATTCGTTGTATGAGTAAAGCAGTATATTCTACAGATAATATTGGTCATTATGGCTTAGCGTTTGATTATTATTCGCATTTTACTTCTCCAATTCGACGTTATCCGGATGTAATGGCACACCGTTTGTTGCAGTTTTATTTGGATGGTGGAAAAAGTGTTAGTGAAGAAGCTTTTGAAGAAAAATGTATGCATTCGTCCGATAGAGAAATTCTAGCGGCTAAAGCGGAAAGAGATTCGGTAAAATATATGCAAGTAAAATACATGCAAGACCATAAAGATCAAGAATTTTTAGGTGTAGTTTCTGGTGTTACCGAATGGGGAATTTATGTAGAAATTATCGAAAATAAATGTGAAGGAATGGTGCGTATTAGAGAAATTAAAGATGATTATTACACGTTTGATGACAAACAATATGCTTTAGTAGGTGAAGTTTCTAAAAATATTATACAATTAGGAGACGAAGTATATGTAAAAGTAAAAAATGCCGATTTAGTAAAAAAACAATTGGATTTTCATTTTGTAAGAGAAAATAAATAAAAATATTTATAATATTAATAAAATTAAAAACATGAAAAAAATTATTTATTCCTTAATATTATTCAGTTCAATAACTTTCGCACAAACCGAAAGATTTGTTGGCGATTTCAATAAAGTAACCTCTTTTGATAAAATAGACGTGTTATTACTTTCAGGTACTGAAAATAAAGTAATTTTAAATGGTACTAATTCTGAAGAAGTAGAATTAATAAACAATAATGGTGAATTAAAAATTAGAATGTCATTAACAAAAATGCTAAGTGGTGACAATGTTTCAGCAACCGTTTATTATAAAAAATTAAATGCTTTAGAAGCTAATGAAGGTAGTAGAATTTCTTGTGAAACAGAAATAAAAGCGATTGGTTTTGATATCATTACCAAAGAAGGTGCAGAAATTGTTTTAAATAATCTTATAGCAGATAAATTAAAAGCGCGTTGCGGCGCAGGAAGTATAGTTACTATAAAAGGAACGGTAAAAAATCAGGATATTTTAGCAAATTCAGGAGCTAAATATGATGGACAAGATTGCATAACCCAACAAACTACAGTAACAGTAAATGCAGGTGGAATTGCTAATATAAACGCTTCAGATTTAGCGGATGCTAAAACCCGAGCAGGCGGAATAATTACTATTTACGGCAATCCAAAACAAATAAATCAAAAATCGGTTGCTGGCGGTAAAATTATTCAAGCAAATTAAAATTAAGTGAATAGTAATTAGTGAATAGTAATTAGATTTTATTATTTTTGTTTATATAGCAAATACTATTTTACTTTTAACTATTCACTAATTACCATAATATAAATGATTCACGATATATTATTAGCTATTCCTTGGGCATTTTTGTTGGCCATTTCAATTGGTCCTGGTTTTTTTATGATACTAGAAACCAGTATTACAAAAGGATTTAAAGCCGCTTTTACATTAGATTTAGGAATTGTTTTTAGTGATATTTTTTTTATACTAATTGCTTATTTTGCTACCAATCAAATATTATCACAACTAAAAGATAATCCGGTATTATATATTTTTGGAGGAATTATTATGTCTGTATACGGGTTGATTTCGTATATACAATTAAAGAAAAAATTTAACGAGAAAATGGATGATGATGACGAAGAAGACATCCAAAAAAACAACTATTTAGGATTGTTTTTTAAAGGTGTTTTTTTAAATATTATTAATATTGGTGTCTTGGGTTTTTGGATGATGATTATTATAACTCACGGTCCAAAATTAGAAATGAACCCGTTGCGTATTTTTGTTTTTTTTACTTCAATTTTAGTGTTTTATTTACTAATTGATATTTATAAAATACTATTAGCCAAGCAATTAAAACACAAATTAACGCCAAATAACATCTATAAAATTAAAAGAATTATTAGTATAGTAATATTAATTTTTGGGGTGTTTTTTATCCTTCAAGGGCTTTTTCCAAAAAGCAAACAAATCGTAAATAAAAAATTAGGGATAGAGCAGGTTGTGAAGTAATTTCACAAAAAAAGAGCTACTATTTCTAGTAACTCTTTTTGAATTATCGACGGATTCGAACTATAACTTTAATTAATTTTTTCTAAGAAATTACAAAAAAAAGAGCTACTTTTTCAAGTAACTCTTTCAGAGGCATCGTCCGGATTCGAACCGGAGTAGACGGTTTTGCAGACCGGTGCCTAGCCGCTCGGCCACGACGCCGTAATTGGATTGCAAATATAGATATAAAAATTTCAATATTCAAATCACAAATTCCAAATATTTTAAAAGATAGTTTTTAAAAACTATCTTTTTTTACTCATAATTATAGTAACTCCTTCAACATCACCACCAATAGGAGGATTTAATTTAGTTACCTGAACTTCAATTTTTAAAACCGAAAGCAATTCTTTTAAAACCCGATCTATAATTCTTTGTGCCACGTGTTCTAAAAGTTTGGCGCGTATTGCCATTTCTTCCACCACAATTCTATTCAAATCTACATAGTCTACTGTATCATGTAGTTCGTCTGTTTGAGCCGATGGTTTTAAATTGGTTTTTACAGTTAAATCTATTTTATAATTACTTCCAATTTTTGCTTCTTCTTCTAAACATCCGTGATAGGAAAAGGTTCGAATATTAGTTAATTTTATGATTCCCATTATTTATTTGATATTAGATGTTTGTAACAATTCTTTTACACTCATAAACATTTTAAACTTCTAAACTTATTGTTATCTTTGTCAAAATTACAAATTCTTATGTCTGCAGAAGAAAAATCTTTAAATTTTATAGAACAAATTATAGAAGACGATTTAAAAAATGGTTTATCTTCTGATAAATTACGTTTTCGTTTTCCTCCAGAACCTAACGGATATTTACATATTGGTCACGCCAGTGCTATTTGCCTTAATTTTGGTTTAGGCATAGATTATAATGCGCCTGTTAATTTGCGGTTTGATGATACGAACCCTTCAAAAGAAGAACAAGAGTTTGTGGATGCAATTAAAAAAGATGTCGAATGGCTTGGTTTTAAATGGGATAAAGAATGTTATGCCTCAGATTATTTCCAACAATTATATGATTGGGCAGTAGAATTAATTAAAAAAGATAAAGCTTATGTAGATAGTCAGTCTTCTGAAGATATGGCCATTCAAAAAGGAACGCCCACTTCACCAGGAACAGATTCGCCTTTTAGAACCCGTTCCATAGAAGAAAATTTAGATTTATTTACACGTATGAAAAACGGAGAATTCGAAAAAGGAACTCACGTTTTACGTGCTAAAATAAGTATGAAGGCCAATAATATGTTGATGCGAGATCCTATTATTTATCGTATTATGCACGCACATCATCATCGTACAGGGAATGATTGGTGTATTTATCCAATGTACGATTGGGCACATGGAGAAAGTGATTATTTAGAACAAATTTCACATTCTTTTTGTACGTTAGAATTTTTACCACATAGAGAATTATATGATTGGTTTTTAAATCAAATTTATGACGAAACCAAAGTACGACCAAAGCAAAGAGAATTTGCTCGTAGAAATTTATCGCACACGGTTGTTTCTAAACGTAAATTATTACAATTAGTTGAAGAAAAGCACGTTACCGCTTGGGACGATCCGAGAATGAGTACGATTTCAGGAATGAGAAGAAGAGGAATTACAGCAACCGCTATTAGGAATTTTGCTAATACAATCGGAATTGCAAAACGAACCAATTTAATTGATGTATCGCTTTTAGATTTCTGTATTCGTGAAGATTTAAATAAAATTGCACCTCGTGTGATGGCGGTTTTAAATCCAATAAAACTAGTTATTACAAATTATCCTGAAGGAAAAGAAGAATGGTTAACTGCCGAAAACAATCCAGAAGAAGAAATAATGACTTATAGAGAAGTTCCTTTTTCTAAAGAATTATATATTGAAAGAGAAGATTTTCAAGAAGAAGCACATAAGAAATTTTTCCGTTTAACTTTAGGAACTGAAGTACGTTTAAAAAATGCGTATATCATTAAAGGGGAATCAGTTGTAAAAGATTCAGAAGGAAATATTACCGAAATTCATTGTACTTACGATGTAGATTCTAAATCGGGTAGCGGCACAGAAGCTAGTAATAGAAAAGTAAAAGGTGTAATTCATTGGGTTTCTATAGCACACGCTAAAGAAGCAGAAGTTAGATTATATGACCGTCTTTTTACACACGAAAACCCAGACGGAAACAAAGAGGTTGATTTTAAAGAATACATCAATCCAGAGTCTTTAAAAGTGATTACGGGTTATGTTGAGCCAAGTTTACAAACCGCAAAAGAACTAGATCATTTTCAATTTCAGCGTTTAGGTTATTTTTGTGTAGATAGAGATGCTTCAGCAGAAAAATTAGTTTTTAACAAAACGGTTGGCTTAAGAGACACTTGGGCAAAAGTTTCTGAACAATAAAAAAAGTATTAAGATTCTTGTACTAAGAATTAAGAATTAAATCCTACAAGATATTTTTCCTTGTAGGTTTTTTTATTCCTTTTTTGTACCTGTTTTAAAGTATTAGAAAAAACTATTAAAACAATAATTTGTATAAATTTTATCTTTAAAAAATGACTTTCATAAATAAATTTTAAAACAAAAACTTTTTAGGTAAAGTAGATTTTACATCCCAATTACTAAAAGTGTCTAAAAAAGGCGTTATTTTAATTTTAACTAAAAAAAAGGTTTTTTAATCCTGACAGGTTTCAAAAACCTGTCAGGACTCTATTTTAACAATTAGATACAAAAAAACCACCAATTAAATAAAATTGATGGTTTTGTTTTGAAAATCTGAACTTTTCAGATTCTAACATTTTTTAAGCTTCGGATGTATCACTTGGATTGTAATCTGCTGATGTATGATCAGTTTTTTTCTTTGCTCGTTTCGGCTGATTTTTCATCGTTTCACCAATTTGGTTACTGGCTGTAAAACTTGCTACCATGTTATTTAACATATCGCTTCCGGCTTGTGGCGAGTTCGGTAATAAAATTAAATTACTATTTGTATCGGCGCCAATGGCTTGTAAGGTATCATAATGTTGTGTAACCACAATTAATGCAGAAGCTTCTTGCGAATTAATTCCAACATTGTTTAACACTTCTACGCTTTCTACCAATCCACGAGCAATTTCTCTTCGTTGGTCTGCAATACCTTGTCCTTGTAATTTTTTACTTTCAGCTTCTGCTTTTGCTTTTGCTACAATTCGGATACGTTGTGCTTCCGATTCAAATTCTGCAGCTGTTTTTTCTCTATCAGCCGCGTTAATTCTATTCATCGCGTTTTTAACTTGAATATCTGGATCGATATCGGTTACTAACGTATTGATAATATCGTATCCGTAAGTAGTCATAGATTCATTCAATTCACGTTTTACCGCAATAGCAATGTCGTCTTTTCTCAAAAACACATCATCTAAAATTAATTTTGGAACTTCGGCACGAACCACATCAAATACATAAGCCGTAATTTGATCGTGTGGATATTCTAATTTGTAAAACGCTTCGTAAACTTTTGTTTGAATTACGTTAAACTGAACCGAAACTTTCATTTTAATAAAAACGTTGTCTTTTGTTTTCGTTTCAATAATAACGTCTAATTGCTGAATTCTAAGATTTACTCTTCCGGCAATTCTATCAATTACAGGAATTTTTAATTGTAAACCAGAACTTCTAATGCTTGTAAATTTTCCAAATCGCTCTATTACAACTGCGGTTTGTTGCTTTACAGTAAAAAAGGAACTTAGTAAGATGAATAATCCTAAAACAAGGATGAAAATGATAATTGGAGACATAAGTGATAATTTAAAGTTATACTAATTATACGTGGCTTTTGTGTAAAAGTTACAAGAAGTACAAATTATCACTTATATCTTAATTTTGGTGTTTATAAAGTTGCAATTGCTTTTTCAATTCTGCTCGCTGTTTCTTCTTTTCCAATTAACTCTATAATATCAAATAAATGCGGTCCTTTTAAAGCGCCTACTAAACTCAATCTTAATGGCTGCATTACTTTACCCATTCCAATTTCATTTGTCGTCATCCAATTTTTAAGTAAAGTTTCAATGTTTAAAGAACCAAAATCTTCTATATTTTGTAATTGCTTTAGTACTTGTTTCATCAATTCTGGCGTTTCTGCTGCCCAATTTTTAGCTGCTTTTTCATCGTAAGATGCTGGTGCAACAATGAAATAATCGGCTAAATCCCAAAACTCTGTTATAAAATTAGCGCGTTCTTTAATTGAAGCAACTATTCTTGTAATATCTAAAGAAGTTGAAATTCCTTTTTCTTCTAGGATTATTTTAAACGCTTTTGCTAAACTTTCATCCGTTTGTTTTTGTAAGTATTGATGATTAAACCATTTGTTTTTTTCAGGATCAAATTTTGCACCTGATTTATGAATTCGTTTTAAATCGAATTTTTCAATAAGTTCTGCTAAACTAAATATTTCTTGTTCTGTTCCGTCATTCCAACCCAATAATGCCAAAAAGTTTATTACGGCTTCAGGGAAAAACCCAGCTTCTTTGTAACCTTTTGAGGCGCCTTCCGCTGTTTTCCATTCTAAAGGAAATACAGGAAATCCTAATTTGTCGCCATCACGCTTACTTAATTTTCCATTTCCAATAGGTTTTAAAATCAAAGGCAAATGCGCAAATTCAGGTGCTTCCCAACCAAACGCTCTGTAAAGCATCACGTGTAAAGGCATAGAAGGTAACCATTCTTCCCCTCTAATTACATGCGAAGTTTCCATTAAATGATCATCTACAATATTTGCCAAATGGTAGGTTGGCATTCCGTCCGATTTAAACAATACTTTATCGTCAAGTAAATTAGTATCAAAATGTACTTCACCACGAATAATATCTTGTAAATGCAAGGTTTCGTTAACAGGTGTTTTAAAACGAATTACAAAATGTTCTCCATTGGCAATACGGGTTTTCACTATTTCCTCTGAAAAATTTAATGAAGTATCTAATTTTTCTCTAACAGCATGATTATATATAAATGTTTTTCCTTCAGTTTCTGCGTTCTTACGAAGTTCGTCCAGTTTTTCAGGAGTATCAAATGCATAATAGGCCCATCCAGATTGAATTAATTTATCGGCATATTGCTTATAAATTTCTTTTCTATCCGATTGACGGTACGGTCCAAATTTTTCATTTTTTCCAATGGTTTCATCAGGAGAAATTCCTAACCACTCTAAAGCTTCAAAAATATAATCTTCCGCTTCCGCTACAAAACGAGTTTGGTCAGTATCTTCTATTCTAATATAAAATGTTCCGCCGTGTTTTTTGGCAAATAAATAATTAAAAAGCGCGGTTCTTACCCCACCAATATGTAAAGGCCCTGTTGGACTTGGAGCAAATCGTACTCTAACGGGTCTGTTCATCACTATAATTTTTTGCCAAAGATACTATTTTAAAATTCTAAAAGTTAAATTCCAAACTCCAAATACTGCAAAAATTCGAATTTGAAATTTAAAAATTTGGAATTTATTTTATCGTTGATTTTTTTTGTAATTTTATCGGTCATAAACAAATGAGTAACAATTTTGGAAAAGAAAGCCGTAATTTACGATAAACTGGAAGGCTTTATCAAAAAGTTTTATACAAATGAGTTAATAAAAGGAGCGCTCCTTTTTATAACCATTGGTTTATTATATTTTATTTTTACCTTTTTAATTGAATATTTTCTTTGGTTTTCTACCCAAGGAAGAACTATTTTGTTTGGGTTATTTTTATTTGTAGAAGCGTTTTTGTTATCTAAATTTATCATTTTTCCTTTAACTAAATTATTTAAAATTCAGAAAGGGCTAAACTACACAGAAGCATCAAAAATTATAGGAATACATTTTGAAGAAGTTCAAGATAAACTGCTTAATTTTTTACAATTAGCAAACACAACTGAACCTTCAGAATTGGTTTTGGCTTCTATAGAACAAAAAGCAAAAAACTTACAACCCATTCCGTTTTCAAACGCCATTAATTTTAATTCCAATAAAAAGTATTTGCCCTTTGCCCTTATTCCATTATTGTTTCTTTTATTCTTTTATCTTTCTGGAAATTCGGATGTGATTTCTAAAAGTTTTGCAAGAGTGGTTCAATATGATACTAATTTTGAAAAACCAGCCGCGTTTAAGTTTGAAATTATTTCTAACAATCTAAACGTGGAACAAAATAAATCTTTTAAATTAGTTGTAAGAACTGTAGGTTCGGTTATTCCTGAAAACGCATCAATTTTAATCAATAATGAAGAATATTTTTTAGAAAACACATCACCAGGAAATTTTATTTATCAATTCGATAATGTTCAGAAAGATATTACATTTCATTTAAAATCGAATGATATAACTTCTTCAGATTATGTTTTAAACGTTGTTAATGTGCCTACTATTTCTTCGTTTATTATGCAATTAAATTTTCCAAATTATTTAGGAAAAAAACCTGAAATTATCCAAGGAACAGGAAACGCAGTTATTCCCGAAGGAACATTAGTTACATGGAAAATAAATACATTTGCTACTACTGAAGTGGCTTTTAAAAAGGAATCAAATTCTGATTTATTTAGCAAAAAAGAGAATCAATTTTTCCATACAAAACGAATTGTAAATACAACAGATTATCAAATTTCAATTTCTAATTCTCGTTTAAAAAACTACGAAAACCTTCAATATAAATTGACCATTTTAAAAGATCAGTTTCCAAGTATTTCAGTTTCCGAAACTCCTGATAGTTTAAAATTAAAACAAAAAGTAATTATCGGACAAGTGTCTGATGATTATGGTATGTCTAAATTACAAGTGGTGTTTTATGACAAAAACAAACCAAATATTCTTTTTAAGAAGGGCTTGATTTTAAAGAACAAAGTGGTGGACCAATTTGTATATGCTTTTCCTGACGGAATTACGTTACAACCTGGTATTACTTACGAATATTATTTCGAAGTGTTTGATAATGATGTAGTTAATGGTTTAAAATCGTCAAAATCATCCGTTTTTTCTCATTCTGAATTAACAAAAGAGCAAAAAGAGCAAAAATCACTTAAAGAACAGCAATCCAACATTAATAGTTTACAAAAAGCGTTAGAAAATCAAGACAAACAATTTGAAGCATTAGAGAAACTGAAAAAGCTTGACAAACAAAAAGATAACCTAGATTATAAAGACCAAAAGAAGATTCAAGATTTTATTAATCGTCAAAAACAACAAGATGAAATGATGAAAGAATTTTCTGAAAAAATGAAGGAAAATCTGGAAGAATTTAAGCCTGAACAAAAAGACGAAATGAAACAAGAGCTTTTAAACCGTTTAGAAAAAAACGAGAAACAAGCTGCAAAAAACGAAAAGCTTTTAAAAGAACTTGAAGAGTTGTCTAAAAAATTAGAAAAAGAAGAATTGTTTGATAAAGCAGATAAATTAAAACAACAAGCCAAAACGCAGCAAAAATCTTTAGAGCAATTAGTAGAGCTTACTAAAAGATATTATGTAGAACAAAAAGCAGAACAATTAGCTGATAAATTAGATAAATTAGCTAACAAACAAGATAAACTTTCAGACAAAGAAAACCCAACGAAAGAGGAACAAGAAAAACTTTCAAATGAATTTGAAGAGTTAAAAAAAGAGTTAAATGAATTAGAAAAAGAAAACAAAGAATTGAAATCGCCTATGGATATTCCAAACGACAAAGGTGATCAAAAAGACGTAGACCAAGAACAACAAAAAGCAGAAGATAATTTAGAAAACAAAGAGCAAAAACAAGCCAAAAAGAATCAAAAAGCTGCGGCTCAAAAAATGAAAGAAATGAGTCAAAAAATGTCTGATTCTATGTCTTCTGGTGAAATGGAAGAAAACGCTGAAGACGCTAAAGTCTTGCGTCAAATTTTAGATAATTTATTGTCTTTTTCATTCGATCAAGAAAAAGTAATGAAACAATTTAAGTCCGTTTCTAATTCAAAATCTAACGTAAGCGCTTTGTTAAAAAACCAGCAAGATTTAAAAATGCAATTTAAACATGTTGACGATAGTTTGTTTGCTTTGTCTTTACGTCAACCCAAACTTTCTGAATTGGTTTTAAAAGAAGTAGAAGAAATTCATTATAATTTAGATAAGTCTATTGAAAATTTAGTAGCTACTACCCGTGCAAAAGGAATTTCACACCAGCAGTTCACATTATCTTCTGCTAATAAATTAGCCGATTTTCTTAGTAATGTGCAAAGCGAAATGAATATGAGTATGTCTTCATCTGGTGGTGGCGGAAAACCAAAACCAGGCAAAGGAAAAGGCGGCCAATTGTCCGATATTATTTCTAAACAAAAAGGGTTGGGCGACAAAATGAAAGACGGTAAACCGAAACCCGGTGAGGGACAAAAACCAGGACAAGGTAAAAAAGGAGGTCAAGAAGGCAAAGGTGGTTCACAAGGTAACGAAGGAAAAGATGGCGAAGGCGATGCTGAAAAACTTTTAGAAATAATCAAAGAACAACAAGAGTTGCGAGAGTCATTGCAAAATGAATTAAACAAAAACGGCATGGGCGGTACGGGTCAAAACGCCTTAAAACAAATGAAAGAGTTAGAAAAGCAATTAATTAATAAAGGGCTTACGCAAGACAACATGAATCGTGCGCTTCAAATTAATCACGAATTGTTAAAATTAGAATCAGCAATTAAGCAACAAGGACAAGACACAAAAAGAGAATCTAACACCAATAAAACAGATTTTCTAGGGAGCAACAAACCCCTTCCTCCTGCCCTTTTAAATTATTTAAAAAGTGTAGAAATATTAAACAGACAAAGCTTACCTTTGCAACCCAATTTTAACACCAAAGTGCAACAATATTTTAAAAACAATGATTAGTTTTAATTACGAATCTGATTTTATTTTAGATCAAGAAGAGTGTTTTGTTACTTGGATTGAAACCATTATTACTTCAGAAGATAAATTTGTAGGAGAAATTGCTTATATTTTTTGTAACGATGACTATTTACACGCTATTAATATGCAGTATTTAAACCACGACACACTTACAGACATTATTAGTTTTGATTACACAGAAGGCGATATTATTAGTGGTGATATTTTTATTTCCATTGAAAGAGTTAAAGACAATGCGATTGACTTTAATGTCTCTTTTGAGGAAGAATTAAAACGCGTTATAGCTCATGGTGTTTTGCATTATTGCGGATACAAAGACAAAACAAATATTGACGCTGCTTTAATGCGCAGTAAAGAAGAAGAAAAAATTAAGTTGTTCCACGTGGAACTATAGTAAAATAATTTAGTCTTTTTGTTCCACGTGAAACAAAAAGACTTTTAACATTAACCACGTGTTTCACGTGGAACAAAAGATATGTTTCAAGAAAAATATGATGTAATTGTTGTAGGTGCTGGACACGCAGGTTGCGAGGCAGCCGCTGCAGCCGCAAATATGGGCTGTAGTACTTTATTGGTTACTATGAATTTGCAAAACATAGCCCAAATGTCTTGTAATCCAGCCATGGGAGGTATTGCAAAAGGTCAAATTGTTCGTGAAATTGATGCTTTAGGTGGTTATTCAGGAATTGTTTCTGATGTAACAGCCATTCAATTTAAAATGCTGAATCTTTCCAAAGGACCAGCTATGTGGTCGCCTCGTTGTCAGTCAGACCGTATGCGTTTTGCTGAAGAATGGAGAATGATGTTAGAAGGCACTCCGAATTTAGATTTTTATCAAGAAATGGTTTCAAGTATTTTAACTGAAGGAAATCAGATTGTAGGTATTAAAACCTCTCTGGGCTTAGAAATTAAAGCCAAAACTGTAGTACTTACAAACGGAACGTTTTTAAATGGTTTAATTCATATCGGAGACAAACAATTTGGAGGTGGACGCGCAGGTGAAAGCGCTTCTTTTGGAATTACAGAAGATTTATTGAAGTTAGGTTTCGAAGCAGGAAGAATGAAAACCGGAACGCCGCCTCGTGTAGATGGTCGTTCTTTAGATTACACTAAAATGGTTGAGCAACCCGGAGATGTAAATCCTTCTAAGTTTTCGTATTCCGACATTACCCAGCCTTTAACAGAACAACGTTCTTGTTATATGACCTATACTTCAGAAAAAGTTCACGATTTATTACGCGAAGGTTTTGATAGAAGCCCAATGTTTAATGGACGAATTAAATCTATCGGACCGAGATATTGCCCTTCTATTGAAGACAAAATCAATCGTTTTGCTGATAAAGAACGTCATCAATTGTTTATTGAGCCAGAAGGATGGAAAACCTGTGAAGTTTATGTAAACGGTTTCTCAACCTCGCTTCCAGAAGATGTGCAATTTAAAGCCTTACGCTCTGTTGAAGGGTTTGAAAACGTAAAGTTTTTCCGCCCTGGTTATGCTATTGAGTATGATTATTTCCCTCCAACGCAGTTAAAGCATACATTAGAAACAAAATTAATTAACGGCTTGTTTTTTGCTGGTCAAATAAATGGTACTACAGGTTATGAAGAAGCGGCTTCTCAAGGTTTAATGGCTGGAATTAACGCAGCATTACAAGTACAAGAAAAAGATCCCTTAATATTAAAAAGAGACGAAGCGTATATTGGTGTTTTGATCGATGATTTAATTACAAAAGGCACCGAAGAGCCATACAGAATGTTTACTTCTCGAGCAGAATACAGAACGTTATTACGACAAGATAATGCCGACTTAAGATTAACTCCTAAAGGGTATTCTATTGGTTTAGCAAAAGAAGATCGCTTGAAACGAATGGAATATAAATTAGATGCTTCTGATAAGTTCGTTACTTTCTTTAAAGAAACAAGTATTAAAGCTGAAGTTGCAAATCCTATTTTAGAAGCAAAGGGATCTAGTTTGATGACGCAAGGTGATAAAATGTTTAAAGTTTTTTCGCGTCCACAAATTGATTTAGCTGATATTTTAAAGTTTGCAGCCGTAACAGATTATATTTCAGAAAATAACTTAGATCAGGAAGTAATTGAACAAGCCGAAATTCAAGTGAAATATTCTGGTTATATCGAAAAAGAGAAAAATCACGCAGATAAAGTGAATCGTCTTGAAGATGTTCGCATTCCAGGCAACTATGATTTTGATAAAATTAAAGCAATTTCTATTGAAGCGCGTCAAAAATTAACAAAAATTAGACCGACTACCATAGCACAAGCCTCACGTATTAGTGGTGTATCGCCAAGTGATATTTCGGTACTACTAATTCATATGGGAAGATAATCATACTTATGGTTTAATCGTTTCGTAAATCCCAAATCAAAGATCGTAACTTTTTAGGTTCCACGTGAAACAACCTTGTTAAAGTCAATTAATAAAGAGTAAATGAAATTTTTAGAAGAAAACCAATTTATAATAGTTAAAGACCATTCCGTTTCAAAAGAAACTTTTTCCTTGTTATACAACAAAGAATATGATATTTTAAAAACACACCCTACACCTTCTTTAGCTGTTTTACCAAAGTATTACCAAAGTGAAGATTATATTTCGCATACAGATGCCAAAAGAACGCCGTTTGAAAAAATATATCATTTAGTAAAACGTAATGCCATTAAAGGAAAGGTTGCATTAATTACGAAACAACAACAAAACAAAGGACAATTGCTAGACATTGGTTGTGGTACAGGCGATTTTTTAGTGGAAGCTAAAAACCAAGGTTGGACTATTTTGGGTTTCGAACCTAATACCGATGCGAAAGCATTAGCAAATCAAAAAGGAGTTTTGTTTACGGATGATATTTTTTCCTTGCCAGAAAACACCTTTGATTTGGTAACTATGTGGCACGTTTTAGAACACGTGCCAAATTTAACAGATTACATTGCTAATTTAAAACGAATTGTTAAACCAGACGGAACCATTATTATAGCAGTACCAAATTATAAATCGTTCGATGCAAAATATTATAATCGTTTTTGGGCGGCATATGATGTGCCTCGACATTTATGGCATTTTTCAAAAACCAGTATAAAAAGATTGTTTTCTGATGTCGATATGGAATTGAAAAAAGTAAAACCTATGTGGTTTGATAGTTTCTATGTTTCCCTATTATCAGAAAAATACAAAAACGGTAAAATGAGTTTTGTAAAAGGTTTTTTTGTCGGTTTTATTTCAAATGTGTCAGGATTGTTCAAAAATGAATTTTCATCGCACATTTATATCATAAAAAACAAGTAAAACTTAAATAAGCGCGTTTTAAGAGAAATTAAACACAAAAACACCTAATAGGCGTCGAGAAAAAAGATGTTATATAAAACAACGGTTAAAACAAGTTGTTTTTAATAGTAATTTCTTATTATAAATTAAACTATACATAAGATTTTCTTATAGCTCTGGTTTTATAATTTATTTTGAAAAAAGAATTAAAAATTAAAAGAAACCTATTATTTTTACCAAAATTAAAAAATCGGTTAAAAAAACTGATTACCTATTTAATAATCATATTATAAAAAAATGAAAAAATTAGTAAGCATTGTTGCATTAAGTGCGGCATTAATTTCTTGTCAACAAACACCAACTTCAAAATCAGATTTTAAAACAGGTTATATTGACACTTCTGTTTTATTAGAAAAATACGAAAAATTTAAAGATGAAAATGAAAAATTTAAAGTTAAATCTGAAGAATTAGGACGTCCATTAGAAGCTAAAGGCAGACAATTACAAGCAGAAAAAGACGCTTTTCAGCGAAATGCACAAGCAAACGGACAGGCTTGGGCACAACAAAAATATGGCGAATTACAACAAAGAGAGCAACAAATTTTACAAGAAAGAGACCAAGTTTTAGCACAAATTCAAACAGAAGGCGGAAAATTACAAGACACTCTAATTAAACAAGTAAAAAAATATATCAGAGAATTCGGTAAAAAACAAAAATTCGATTACATCTTTACAACTTCAGAAGATGCTCCTTCTGTAATTTATGCAAAAGATTCTTATAATTTAACGGATAAGCTACTAAAAGAGCTAAACGATCAATACAAAGCAACCAACGAAAAAAAATAACAATTTAGCCTTGAGAAATCAGGGCTTTTTTGTTTTTTATATTTTGAATTTGTTTCAGAATCTATTTTCTATTAAATTTGTTTATCCACAATCAATTTAATTCTTTGCCATTACACTTAATTATACGCCAAATGAAACATCTATCAAAAGCCGCTCAGTACACCTTACAATTTATCAACCAAACCAACAAATCTGTTTTTTTAACAGGTAAAGCAGGTACAGGAAAAACCACTCTACTTAAAGAAATTATTGCCACGTCACATAAAAACACGGTAGTGGTTGCTCCTACAGGAATTGCAGCGCTTAATGCTGGCGGCGTTACCATTCATTCTATGTTTCAATTGCCGTTCGCGGCTTTTATTCCTGATAATAAAGTTGTAAATTCCAATTCGTATCAATATAAATTTGAAACAAAAAGCACAATTAGCAAACATTTCCGGATGAATGGCACAAAAAAACAAGTGCTAGTTAATTTAGAATTGCTAATTATTGATGAAGTATCTATGCTTCGTCCAGACGTGTTGGATGCAATCGATTTTATGTTGCAAAAAGTGCGTAGAATTGATGCGCCTTTTGGTGGTGTTCAAGTGCTTTTTATTGGCGATTTATTGCAATTACCACCCGTAATTAAGCAAGAAGAATGGTACGAATTAAAGAACTATTATCAAGGTATGTTCTTTTTTCATTCGCTAGTAATACAACAAAATCCACCTTTATATATTGAATTGGATAAAATTTATCGTCAAGATGATGAAGTTTTTATTTCTATTTTAAACAACCTAAGAAATAATAAAATTACAACAGAGAATATTGCTGTTTTAAATCAATATGTAAATCCAAATTTTAATATAAAAAACCATAACGGCTGTATTATTGTTACCACGCACAACGCTAAAGCAGACGAAATTAATAAAGAGGCTTTAACTGAATTAAAAGCAAAAACAGTTTCTTACTTTCCCGAAATTGTAGAAGATTTTCCCGAAAAAATGTATCCTATTGAACCAAAAATGGATTTAAAAGTAGGAGCGCAAGTAATGTTCATTAAAAACGACACCTCTTTTGAAAAAAATTATTTTAACGGAAAAATAGGTAAAATTACTTCCTTAGCTGAAAAAGAAATTTTGGTATATTTTGAAGAAGAAAACAAAACCGTTGAAGTAGATCTTTATACTTGGGAAAACATAAAATACACTGTAAATCCTGACACAAAAGAAATTGAGGAAACCATTGTAGGAACATTTAGTCATTATCCATTAAAGTTAGCTTGGGCCATTACAGTGCATAAAAGCCAAGGATTAACATTTGACAACGCTGCATTAGATGTTTCACGTGTTTTTGCACCCGGACAAGCGTATGTGGCTTTGTCCCGACTTCGTTCGTTAAAAGGCTTAATTTTGCTTTCTCCGATACAATTAAATGGCATTTCTTCCGATACAGAAGTATTAAATTACGCCAATAATAAGGCAGATGAAATCGTATTAGAAAAATCATTAGCAGTAGAAACCAAACATTTTTTACGTTTAGAATTATGTAAAAGTTTCGATTTCAGACAATTGGCACTAGAGTGGCGCAATCATTTATTTTCGTATAATGAAGAAGTAGCCAATTCAACTAAATCAAAATACCGAATTTGGGCACAACATAACGAAAGTATAGTGGCGGCTTTATTGGATTCTTCTCAGAAATTCAGTAATCAAATTCAGAAAATTTGTTTTCAAGAAGTTATTGATATTCCCTTTTTAGCGGAACGATGCGAAGCCGCTTATCAGTATTATTTTAAAACATTAGATTATCAAGTAACCGATTTGCTTTTAAAAATAGCCGAAGTGAGCAATTTAAAAAAAGCAAAAACGTTTCACGAGGAACTTTTGGAACTTGAAGAAATTCAAGTAAAAACGGTTTTACAATTGAAAAAATCAATGTTATTGATTAAAAATTTAGTAAACCGAATAGATTTTAATAAAAACACCATGTCGTCTGATGAAATCAAGTATTATAAAATTAATAAAATTGCTTCGTTATCGGAAAAATTCAAGGAAATTGATGGTTTTGTAGCCAAAGATCATTCGGAAACCTTTGGTAAGAAAACCAAAGCCAAAAAAGACAAATCCACCGAACCAAAAAAGACAACCATTGAAATTACTTTAGAACTTTGGAAACAAAATTTATCCGTGGAAGAAATTGCAGCCAAACGGAAACTTACCGTAAGTTCCATTTATTTGCATTTTACCAAACTTATTCAAATGGAAGCGTTAGCTATTTCAGACATCATGTCCGATGAAAAAATTGCAGCTCTAGAAGAAGCTTTTAAAGGCTATAACAATGAAGGTTTGGGTGTATTAAAAGAAAAACACGGCAATAAATTCTCTTGGGAAGAATTGCGTTTGTTTAAAGTAAGCTTGAAATAAAAAAACTCAGATTTTATCTGAGTTTTTAATAACGTAATTCCAAAATCGTAAATCGTAATTTTGTTTACAACCAATATACGCCCAACAAAGCTGGAATTAAATAAATGACAATCGTTCTAGCGCCGTCATAATCTTTTGCAACTCGTTGTCCAAAAAGCAACAACAAAAGCGTTACACACGAAACCATACAAGCATAATCGCCTATAATAGTTCTGCCGCTCGTAATGTTTTCAGCAATTCCCATAATCGACAAAACACCAGCTACAATTTCTAGAGCTAAAACCGTAAATAAAGCCGCGGGCACTTGGTTTTTTAAAAACGTTTGAGAAAAATGGCTTTTTAACCAACTTACATTTCCGTTCCAATCGGCAATTTTATCGTATCCTGATTGTAAAAAAGTAATCGCTAAAAAAGCTAGTAATAGTAGTGCAAATTCATTCATAGTATTTATTTTTTGGTTTGATTGTGCGTTTAATTTATTTCTTTTTTATGCAACAAACGTGTTAACTTTATCGATAAATCGGTTAAAATAATATTGCTATTTCCGTTTCTTTCAATATGATAAATGGCGTCTTCCAACTCTTTAAAAATTTCCGAAATATTATTTCCGTGAACAAAAGGCGCAAATTTTTCCAATTTAAAATTCTCAAAATTTGGTTCTAAATAAACCAAATCAGTAGCCTGATAATTCAACAACAAAGCTTGACGAAAAAATTGAATACAAAATTGTAAAAAGTTTTTTTGGGTTTCTCTTCCTTCTTTAGAAATAGTGCTGCTCCAAGAAATTAAATCAGCAATTACGCTTGCATTTCCCTTTGCTTTAAATGCTGCACGAACCCAATTGACAAACCATTCTTCAAATACAGAATCATCACTATCTTGATGCAAGAAATGTAAGGCCTTGTTGTAATTGCCTTCACACTGATGGGCAATTTTTTTAGCCAAATTTGCCTCCACTTGATGACTATAAATTAGCTTTTCAGTAATAATTTGTTCCGGTATAGCTAAAAAATCCACCACTTGACAACGAGAAATAATCGTTTGTAATAAATTGTCAACACTTTCAGAAATTAAAATAAAAACCGTTTTTTCTGGTGGTTCTTCCAATAATTTTAGTAATTTATTTGCAGCGTCTGTTCTCATTTTATCTGCCATCCAAATAATCATTACCTTATAGCCACCTTCGTATGCTTTTAATGATAAATTTTTATTAATTGCCGCCGATTCTTTAACACTAATAATTCCTTGTTTTTTAGGAATTTCTAATTTTTTATACCAGTCAAATAAACTTCCGTATGGGTTTTCTTTAACAAAACTGCGCCACTGATCTAAAAAATTGGTACTAACTACATTATCACCTTTTACATCGTCTGTAGCTGTAATTGGATACACAAAATGCATATCGGGATGCGAAAAATGTTCAAATTTTAAATTGCAAGCACCGTTTCCAGTATTGTTTTCTTCACCAGTATTATTACATAAAATGTACTGCGCATAAGCAATTGCCATTGGTAACGTTCCCGAACCCTCAGGACCAATAAACAATTGTGCATGTGGCACTCTTCCGGCGTTAGCGGTAGTAATTAAAAAGTTTTTAATATGGTCTTGTCCAAGTATGTCTTTAAATAGCATGTAGCAAATATAAGTGATTTTTATCTTGGTTTAAAATCAAAATTTTATATTTGCAAATATGTTAAAGACACAACTTCAAACTAAAAACAACAAAACACAATCCTATGAAAACTATTTTCGAAATCAATTTTAAAAATAAAAAAGCCTTAATCCGTGTAGATTTTAATGTGCCTTTAGATGAAAATTTTAAAGTTACCGATGCCAACCGAATTGAAGCAGCTAAACCAACTATTGATAAGATTTTAAACGATGGCGGAGCAGTTGTTTTAATGTCGCACTTAGGAAGACCAAAAGGAAAAGAACAGAAATATTCTTTGAGCCATATTGTTTATAAAATTGAAGAAGTGTTAGGAAAAAAAGTAAAATTTGCTTCAGATTGTAGAGGTGAAATTGCGAAAGAAGCCGCTTCAAATCTACAAAACGGCGAAATATTAGTATTGGAAAATTTACGTTTTTATCCCGAAGAAGAGGCAGGAGATGTTGAATTTTCTAAAGAATTAGCTAGTTTGGGCGATGTGTACGTAAACGATGCTTTCGGAACAGCACATAGAGCGCACGCTTCCACTACAATTATTGCAAACGAATTTCCAAATGATAAATGTTTCGGCGCTTTATTAGCGAAAGAAATTGAAAGCATAAATAAAGTATTAAAAAACTCTGAAAAACCGGTTACAGCAATACTTGGTGGAAGTAAAGTTTCTTCTAAAATTACCATTATCGAAAACATTTTAGACAAAGTAGATCATATGATTATTGGTGGTGGAATGACGTTTACGTTTATCAAAGCGATGGGCGGTAACATAGGAGATTCTATTTGCGAAGACGACAAAATGGACTTGGCTTTAGATATTATGAAACAAGCCACTGCAAAAGGTGTGAAAATTCACTTACCTGTAGATGTTTTGGCAGCTGATGCCTTTTCTAATGATGCCAATACTCAAGTAGTAAATGTGGCTGAAATTCCAGCAGGATGGCAAGGTTTAGATGCAGGTCCGAAAACTTTAGAAATGTTAAAAGACGTGGTTTTAAACAGTAAAACCATATTATGGAATGGACCAATTGGTGTGTTTGAATTACCAACCTTTGCTAACGGAACCATTTCCCTTGGCGATTTTATTGCCGAATCTACTAAAAACGGCTGTTTCTCTTTAGTAGGCGGCGGTGATAGTGTAGCTGCGGTAAAACAATTTGGATTAGAAGACAAAATGAGCTACGTTTCTACAGGTGGCGGTGCGATGCTAGAAATGTTAGAAGGAAAAACATTACCAGGAATTGCTGCTATTTTGAAGTAGAAAACCATAAAAACATTGATAACATTTAACTCTATTATTGATACTTATTTGTTATCATAACGTATCTAAATCACCGACGAAATCCCTAAAAAAACGTTAAAACGTAAAATTTAAACGTTAAAAGTTGGGTAGTTAGCAATAAATAAAATATATTTGCGTTTATACAAGTAATTGTATATTAATGATTTAGATAAAATGCTCCGGAATTTATGGAGAAAAAACATATAAAAAGAATGAAAAAAATAGTTCTACTAACCCTTGGTCTTTTTCTGTCAAACGCTTTGTTTGCTCAAGAAAGTCAGCATGTAACACCCACACTTTTTACACCAAAAATATCGTATTTAGATTCTCTTAAAGCTACGTTTTCCAACCACGCTACAAGCAATTGTATCGATGAAAGATGGATGAAAGAAATAGCAGACGCTTCGTTATCAAATGAAATGTTTTTTGATATTGAAAACATGAATATCGACGAGAAAGTGGCTTATAATTTAGACACGGAAGTATTAAAAAAACGATTACGAAAATTAGACGTGCAATCGCCATTTGTAATTGAATACAATCCAGCTTTGGAAAACGTAATTAAATCGTTTTTAAAAAACAGGTCAAAAAGTTTTGAAAGACAAATGGCCATAGCGGAATATTATTTTCCTTTGTTTGAAGAAAAATTATCAAAATACAATTTACCTTTAGAAATAAAATATTTAGCCATAGTAGAATCTGCGTTACAACCAAAAGCAAAATCTAAAGTTGGTGCTGGTGGTTTGTGGCAATTTATGCCGGAAACTGGTAAACAGTACAAATTGAAAATTACAACTTATGTTGACGAGCGTCATGATCCAATAAAATCAACAGAAGCCGCTTGTCATTATATGATGAACATGTACGAAATTTTTGGCGATTGGAGCTTGGTTTTGGCTTCTTACAATTGCGGACCTGGTAATGTTTCTAAAGCTATTAGACGTTCTGGAGGTAAAACAGATTATTGGGAAATTAGAAAATATTTACCAAGAGAAACGGCCAACTATTTACCCGCTTTTTTAGCTACGATGTATATTTACGAATTTAAAAAAGAACATGGTTTGGTGCCGCACAAAGCAGAAATGAAGTATGCGGAAACAGATACAGTTATGCTGAAACAGGCCATGACATTCAAACAATTATCAGATTTATTAGATATTTCAGAGGCACAATTAGAATATTTAAATCCAATTTATAAATCGAAATACATTCCTTCCATTGAAGAGGAAACCTTTTACTTGCGATTACCGAAAAATAAAATTGGAATTTTTGTTTCTAACGAAGAAAAAATTTATGGCTATTTAGCATATTTAGAACAAGAAAAAATTAGAAACATTCAGTTAGCACTTCAAGCAAAAAAACGCGACAGTATTGCCAAACAAGATTCTTTAGCTGTTGTTGCAAATCTTACTGTTAAAAACAACGATACCAACGAATACGAAGAAGTCATAAAAAAACGCACTAAGGAAGTGGTAAGTAAAAACTTCCATAAAGTGAAAAAAGGCGAAACACTGAGTGAAATTGCCGACAAAAACAACGTGAGTATTGTTAATTTAAGAAAATGGAATAACATTAAAGGAAGTAACATAAACGCTGGACAAAGTTTAGTAATTCAAACGATTAAAAAAGTCACGGTCAACGAAGTCGTCAAAAAACCGAAACCGAAACCGAAAACCGAAATAGTGGAACCAGTTGTTGAAAATGCAGTTGCTGAAAACACTGAAAAACCTACAGAAAATAAATATTCTTCTGCGAAAAGTAAAATTGAAATCAAAGAAGATTATTACATCGTACAAAAAGGAGATTCTATTTTTTCAATCACTAAAAAGTTTCCAAATTTAACCACAGACGATTTAAAAAAGAAAAACGATCTGAAAACAGATAATATTCAACCTGGAATGAAACTGAAAATTCAAGGATAAAACATTGTTTTTTATCTCATATATACCTTTGTAAACGTTTAATTATTAAAAACTTTACAAAGGTTTTTTTTGTTTCAATAAATAAAAAAGGGTTAGTTTTGTCTATCAAATTAAAACAAAATGATTTCATTTAAAATCAAGCCGTTTCACGAACTTTCTGCAGAGGAGTTATATGCTTTGTTGCAATTGCGATCAGAAGTGTTTGTAGTGGAGCAAAATTGCGTGTATCAAGACATCGATGGAAAAGATCAAAAAGCCATTCATGTTTTAGGGTATTCTAATGGAGTTTTGGTTGCTTGTTCCCGTCTTTTTAAACCGAAAGATTATTTTGAATTCAGCTCGATTGGTCGAGTAATTGTAAAGGAATCATACCGAGATAAAAAATTTGGTCACGAATTGATGCGCGTTTCTATCGATGCAATTAAAATACTTTTTCAAGAAACAAAAATTACAATTTCAGCCCAATTATATTTGCAAAAATTTTACGAAAGTCACGGTTTTGTTGTAGTTGGTGAAAGTTATTTGGAAGATGACATTCCGCATATTGAAATGAGGAAAGTGTAGTTAAAATGCTTATTAAATTTTTGTAATAACCAATTCCACTCTTCTGTCAAATTGCTCATCTTTGCCTATAGGCTGTGAATTTCCATAACCTTTAAAAGTCATACGGGCTTTACTAATACCCCGACTTTGTAGAAATTTATACACTCTTTCTGCTCTATTTTTTGATAATTCTCTTTTTCTGGTATCCTTGTCAATAGCTTCCTTATGAAACGTCGGTGTACAACACACATGACCCTGAATTTCTATATGAATGTTGGGATATCTTTTTAACAAAACAACAATCATTTCGAGTTGTTTTACAGCACTTTGTTTAAGTTTGCTACTGCCGCTATCAAAAAGTAATTTATCTAAATACACCCGATCGCCTACTAATGCGTTTTTTCTTATGGTTTTGTATAAACCTGGAATATTTAGTTCTTCCACCACCAAAGGTTTAAAGTTTAAAACCACATCTACGCGACGATTTTTAGCTCTGGCTTCGGGAATATTTTCTTCTAAATCTTCATCAATAAGTACTTTTCCTTTTCCTTCAATTTTTACAATAATTTTATATTTCACCCCTTTTTTTACCAACATGTTTTTGACACTATTGGCACGATCTTGTGATAATTTGTAATTATAATTAATTTTCCCAACATCATCGCAATATCCATAAATAGAAACACTTTGAAGTCGCGTGGTATCAATCAAACTTAAAAAATAGACTACCGCTTCAGCTTGTAAAGGTTTTATTTCACGCACATCGGTATCAAAATAAATAGAATGCACGGTTTCTTCTTGAGAAAACCCAAGAAAAGTAGTGACTAAAAATAGAAAAACGACTATTTTCTTCATTTTATTTTTTTAATATCTGTTTGTATTCTGAGGGATTATTTAAAATTTGTTGCGCTTTTAGTACATCAGAATATTTAGTAGAAACATAATCGTAAAAAGCATTACGATAGCCGTATCTTAATAATAATTCTTGTAAAAGTAGGCGTTTAATTTCTTCTTTATTTTTATCTAATTCTTTGTTTTTTGTTTTCTCAATGGCCGCTTCCAATTGTTTTATTTCTATTTGAATGTCAGCATCTATTTTATCTTTTTTAGCGGCTTCTAATAGATTTTTTAAAGACTTATCGCTATTGCTGTTAATTTCCACCTTTTCTTTCTTTAAATACGCTTTAAATTCGTTATAATCTGCTTCTGAGATGTTGGTTACGCTTTTAGCGTTTGGATTTCTGTAATATAGCACGTTTGCAAATTCAAAAACGGCATCTGAATTAGCAATACTTAAGCTAGTGGCGCTTTTTTTCATGTCAGCAATTTCTACGTCTGGTAAAACCCCACCGCCATCGTAAACAATTCTTCCGCCCTTTGTTTTAAATGCATTATATTCTTTTTCGGATGTTTTAATTGCTTTTCCGTTGGCGTCTTTTTTACTATAATCAGTAGCTTGAATACAACGACCTGAAGGCGTGTAGTATTTTGAAATGGTTACTTTTACTTGTGTACCATACGTTAAATTAAATGGACGTTGTACCAATCCTTTTCCAAAACTTCTATTTCCCACAATTACTGCGCGGTCTAAATCTTGTAGCGCGCCCGAAACAATTTCTGATGCAGAAGCACTTCTGTCATTTACAATAATTGCTAATGGAATTTCAGTATCAACGGGCTCGTTGTTAGTTTTATAAATATGGTTATGCACTTTATTTTGCGATTTTGTAGTGGTAATTATTTCGTCTTTTGGTACAAATAAATTACAAATATTTACGGCTTCGTGTAATAAGCCACCTGGATTATCTCTTAAGTCTAAAATAATTTTTGTGGCGCCTTGTTCTTTTAACGTTAATAAGGCTGCTTTGGTTTCTGTAGCAGCTTTTTCGTTAAATTTTTGAAGTACAATATAACCCGTTTTGTCGCTTAATAATTTATAATAAGGAACGGCTTTTATTTCTACTTCGTCTAAAATAATTTGTCCTTTTTTTTCTACTCCTTGGCGGAAATAAACGATATCAATTTTAGTGTTTTTGGCGCCTTTTAGTAGCTGAGAAGCGTCGTCTTTAAAATCTTTCAGCACTACATCTCCAATTTGGATAATGACATCACCTGCTTTAAAACCGCCTTTGTCGGCTGGCATGTTTTCATATACTTCTTTTAAAATTATTTTATCGTCTTTCCGTGAAACAATAGCGCCAATTCCGGTATATTCTCCGGTATTATTAATTTTAAATTTTAGCACATCTTGCTCGTCAAAGTATACGGTATAGGGGTCCAATTCACTTAGCATGCTTTTTATTGCCACATCCATTAAGTTGCCTGGATTGGTTTCATCTACATAATTTTGGTTGACAATTTTATATAGATTCGTAAAAATTTCAATTTGTTTGGCTAAAGCAAAAAAATCGTTTTGAAAACTTACGGCAACAAATAATAATCCAGCTACAAGGGATGGAATTACTACTTTTCTTTTGTTAAAAAAACTCATGTGTTGTGGTATAATATTTTACTAAATTAATTAAAATAGTTGAAACGGATTAAATATTCTAAATTTACTTTATCGTTTCGTTAAATTTTTGAAATAATTGTCTGGTTTTTTCTTCTATTTCTTGATAGGGTAATTTTTCTTTAGTTTGATAAAAAAACATAAAAGCATAAGGGGTTTTAAGATTGTCTTTCAATAGGTTTTGATTTAAACGGTAGCATTCTCTTAAAACCCGTTTAAAGTAATTTCGGTCAACTGCACGTTTAAAATATTTTTTTGAAACAGAAACGCCCATTAGTACTTTTTCTAGATTATTTTCATCTGTATTTTCAACATAAACCAATCGTAACGGGTATTTAGATATAGATTTTCCTTCAGAAAACAAAAGATCAATTGTTTTATGGCTTTTTAGTTTTTCGTTATTTGGATAAGAAAATTGCATAAGGCAAATGTATAAAAAAGGAGACGGTATAAAAAGAGAAAACCTGCCATTCTATATTTTCATCAGAATTTCAGGTTTTCAACTCTATTTTAGAATTTAAATACGTTCAGTTTTAAAGGCACCCATTTTTTTACCAAATTTTGACTCTTTTTTCTGGCGCGATATACATTTTATCTCCGGCATTAATAGTAAACGCTTTATAAAAAGATTCAATGTTTTGAAGCGGAACGTAGGCTCTATATTGCCCAGGCGAATGCGTATCCGTTTTCACTTGATTTTTAATAGCTTCCTCTCGCATTTTACTTCTCCAAATGGTAGCCCAAGAAAGGAAAAAACGTTGTTCAGGAGTAAAACCGTCAATTAAACCCGGGTTTCCTTTTTCTTTAAGGTAAATTTGTAATCCGTCATACGCTGCGTTTACACCACCTAAATCGCCAATATTTTCACCTAATGTAAATTTTCCATCTACATAAATTCCTGGTAACGGTTGCAAAGCAGAATATTGATCTGCTAAAGCCGTTCCTAATGTCGTGAATTGTTTTAAATCTTCTTCGCTCCACCAATTAATTAAGTTTCCTTCTGCGTTGTATCTTGAACCTGAATCGTCAAATCCGTGTGAAATTTCATGACCAATTACGCCACCAATTCCACCATAATTTACCGCTTCATCCGCTCTATAATCGTAAAAAGGGGGTTGTAATATAGCGGCTGGGAACACAATTTCGTTGTTTGTTGGACTATAGTATGCGTTTACAGTTTGAGGCGACATACCCCATTCCTCTTTATTAACTGGTTTTCCTAGTTTTGAAATGTTTTCTTTGTTGCTCCAACGGCTGATTGCTAATGAATTTTCGTGAAGCGTTCCCCCTTGTTCTGGGCTTTTTATTTGTAATCCGCTATAATCTTTCCAAGTATCAGGATATCCAATTTTTACTCTAAATTTTTTAAGTTTTACAATAGCATTTGCTCTTGTTGCCGGTGTCATCCAAGGTAAATTATTAATACGATTTTCGTATGCTTTAAATACATTTGCAATCATGGCTTCCGCTTTTGTTTTTGCTTCTGCAGGAAATTTTTTCTCTATGTATAATTTTCCTAAAGCTTCCCCTAAAACACCGTTTACAGTAGCCAAAGCTCTTTCCGTAGCAGGTCTTTGTTTTACTGCTCCAGATAAGGTTTTGCTATAAAACTCCCAATCTGTTTTTTCAATTTCAGTGGTTAATTCATCTGCATTTGAACGTAAAAGCGTCCAAGTCATGTACGCTTTCCAATCCTCAACTTTATTTTCTTTTATAATAGCGTCTAATTTGGTTAAGTATTTAGGTTGCGAAACTACCACAGAATCCAATTTACTAAACCCAGATTTTTCGAAGTACGATGTCCAATTGTTGGATGGGGCTATTTTTTGTAAATCGGCAACCGACATTGGATTATATGTTTTACGACGGTCACGTCTTTCTACGCGGTCTAAAGTTGGTTCAGACAAAGAGATTTCGAAAGCCAAAACCCTTGCTGCTTTTTCAGAAGCGGTTTTTGGGTCCATACCTAAATAGCCAAACATTTTAGCTATGTGTAACACATATTTTTCTCTTTTTTCTTTCGTGTCTGGTTTGTCAGACATGTAATACTCTTTATCCGGTAAACCCAAACTTCCTGTTCCTACATATACGACATTCTTGTTGCTATTTTTCGCATCTGCACCTACAAATGATCCTAAAAATCCTAAACTAGCATCCGCTTTGGTTTCTACTAAAAGATTCATTAAATCGGTACTGTTTTTTACCGCATTTATTTTTTCTAAATAAGGCTGAATAGGCGTAATACCAAGTTTGTTTCTTGAAACCGTATCTAAAATGGATTTGTATAAATTTACGGCTTTCGCTTGATCCGATTTTGGATCTAAGTTTTTATTTGCAACCGCTTCGTTTAATATAGCCATTACATCATCATCTGTGTTTTTTCTTAACTCGTCAAAACTTCCCCAACGGGTTCTGTCAGCAGGAATTTCCGTTTTATCCAACCAGGTTCCATTTACATATCTAAAAAAGTCGTCATTTGGTTTTACGGAGGTATCCATAAACTCGGTACGTATCCCGAATTTTTGAGATGTTGAAAGTACGGCACTACCTGATAAACCCTCTTTTCCTGGTTGTCCTTCTTTTCCAATAGTTACTGAGCAACTTTCAAAAAGCATGGCGGAGACAATTGCTAAACTAGCAAGCATAGTTTTGTTTTTCATATTTTTAACATTTATAGGATTGGTTAGTTTGTTTTTCGTAAAACAATATGGACAAATCTATTAAAAAAACTAGAATTATTTAAAAATACAATTGTTAAATCCGATCGAGATAAAATAAAATAGTCTTATTTTTGTAAAAAAATAGCCTTCAAATGCTTAAATATAAAAAACTATCCGTCCTTTTTCTGGGGTTGCTTATTGTGATTTTTGTATCCATTTATACATTATTAAATAGAAGAACTTTACCTGTTATTACTCCTAGAGACGTTAACCCAGAGTTGGTAGATTCTTTGGTACAGCACATAGGATACAAGCATAAAATAGCACCATTTGCTTTTACCAATCAGAATGGAAAAAAAATAACAAATAAAGCGTATGAAGGTAAAATTTATGTAGCCGATTTCTTTTTCACTACTTGTCAAACTATTTGTCCGAAAATGACAGATAACATGGTTTGGTTACAAGATAAAATCAAAGACAATCCGAAAGTGAAATTGCTTTCTCATTCCGTTTTTCCGAATGAAGACACGGTTGAGGTATTAAAAAAATACGCCATAGAAAAAGGAGTACTTGATGAAAAATGGAATTTAGTTACAGGAGATCAAAAGGAAATTTATAAAATAGCACGACAATCCTATTTGGTTGTAAAAACAGGTAAACCTGAAGAATTATATGATATGGTGCACACAGAAAATTTTGTTTTAGTGGATCAAAAAGGAAGAATTAGAGGGTTTTACAACGGATTAAATATAGATAAAACCGTAAAGGGCGAGAAAAATCTTACACAATTAGTAGCAGATATAGAATGGTTATCTGAGAAAGATTAGTTGTATTTCATTTTTCTTAAAATCCTTAAACTATCTTTAAAACTTAGAAAAGCCATTGAATTGGGATAGGTTTTTAATACACTTTTTGCTTCTATTAATCTTTGTTTGGCTTCGGTAAATCCGTTTAAGTAACAAATCATTAATGTAGGTGCAATTCGTAAAACGTCTTCTTCTAAAACTACTTTGTTTTTTTCTAATTTATCAAGTGTGTTTTTAACAGAATTGTAAATATGAAATAGAAGTTTTTTATTGTATTGTGGAGGTTCAAATAGCATTTCGGTCTCCATTTTATAATAGCCATTATCATAAAAATGGAAGGTTAACCGTTCTAAAGGATAATAACTAGTGGCGTCATTTAACCCCAGTTTTACATATTCAGTAATCGTAAAACGTTCTTCATCATATTGAATAATGACTTCATCTAAATTGGAATAAAACAGCTTAATTTGCTCGTTCATTAACTCAATTGCTACACGCGAATAATACGTTTCGTTTCGCACCACCTGTTTTTTTCCAGCCCAACATACCACAAAATTCTCTTTGAACACCTGATATTGCGTGTCTAAATCTTTGTGTCGGACCGTTATAAAGTCCAAAACACTTTCTAAAGTATGTGCGATACTATTTCTAGAATTATTTTCAATACTAATAACTGTGGCTACATTTGATTTTGAAAACGCAATTTTTTCATCAGTAGGCACGGTATTGCTTCCTATTCTAATAAATGTACTATTAATTAGTATGGTATAAATGTTTTTTTTAAAAAAGGAGATTTTATTTTTTGGCTTAATAGTAACCAAGCCCACCACTCTCTCTTTTGGTAAATTTGGAAAAGCGATATTGTCGTAGGTTATTTTTGGTGGATTTTCTAAATAAGCATTTACTAGATTTTGAATTCGGCTGTCATCAAAAAAATCATCTCCTACTATTTCATTGTCGTCGTCTTCTACACCAACAACAATATACGAATTATTAAACGGGTTGGAATTGGATAAGGCGCAAATGTGTTTTAAAAATTTACCTTTTCCTTCTTTAGTATGTAAATTTAATTGGCGTTTTTTATCATAAAAACTATTTTCGTTATTATGAGCCAATAAATTTTTTACCAGAAGCCTTTTGTTAATCATAATTTATGGAATTTTAGTCCCAATACTTTCTGTCCAAATGGCAAACCAGTCTTCAAGTTCTAATTCAAAACCATGAAGTTGTTTCAGACTTTTGATGCGATCTATTTGTGTGGTGCCAATAACGGGTTGAATTTTTGCTGGATGTTTTAAAACCCAAGCCAACAGCAGCAAATCATCAGAAATTCCGTATTTTATGGATAGTTTCTGAAGCAAGTCTTGTAATCGGATGGTTTGCGGAATGGCTTCCTTATATATAGACCCTAAAGGATTCCAAGCCATGGGCTGAATGTTATGAAGCATCATGTAATCCAATTCACCAGTTAGCATTGGCTGTAAATGCGTGGCCGAAAATTGAATTTGATTGTATGACACGACGTTATATTTTCTAATTAAATCGGTTTGTGAAGGCGTAAAGTTAGACAATCCAAAACCCACTATTTTTCCAGAATTTTTTAGTTCTGAAATCGCTTCTGCAATTACTTCGGGTTGCATTAATGGGCTTGGTCGGTGTAACAGCAATACATCTACATACTCGGTCTGTAAATTTTTTAAGGAATTTTCCACACTCCTTATTAGGTGTTCTTTACTATAATCGTAATGTTTACTACCATAATCTCTATTTTCAGCAATCATTTTTATACCACATTTGGTTACAAACCGCACGTTTTCTCTTGCTATTGCCATGTTTTTCCATGCTTTGCCAAAATCGGTTTCAGTAGTGTATCCGCCATAAATATCCGCATGATCAAAAGTGATAATGTTTTCGGAAAGATAGGTTTCAATACGTTCTTGCATAGCAAAAGTACTAAGTTTACTTCCCCACGTACCCCAATTCATGGTGCCGGCAATTATGTTACTGGTGTTTGAAATCATGGTATAAAATAAAATAAAATTCAAAGTTAGTGTTTTTACCAATTTTACCGAAAGTTATTTACTAATTACTTTATTTAAACATTAACTTTTAAAATTTGAAATACCTTTTTTAAATAAATGTAATAATTAAATAAATGTATTGATACAACGTTAATACAATAAAAATAATACTATTTAATAACTAAATTTTTTTAAACTTCAAGTTTAATTTAAGCTTAATTTTATTTTTTTAATATAAATTAAATTTTGTACAATAAATATTTATATATTTATACCCAAATTAAATATTTTATAAAAAATACTTAAAAAGTTTATCTAAAAATTAATAGTATTTCAATACTAAAAAGGGTTTTTCTTTTAGAACCCTTTTTTATTTATTTTACTAAATTTCTTATATGTTTTGGATTTCAAAAAAAACGGTTTCCTTTTCAGACGTGTGGAACAATAATTTTATTGATATACACAATCATTTATTACCAGGCATTGATGATGGTTCGAAGACTATTGAAAATACCAATATAATGATTGAAGCCATGCAAAACTTAGGCATAAAAAGTGCTATAGCTACACCGCATACTTTTCCGGGTTTATGGAATAATGATGTAGCTAGTATTTCAAATGCGTTTTCTTCTGTTACGAATCCCTTTATTAAAAATTACAGTAGTGAATATTTTGCCGATTCCTATTTGCTTGAATTGGCCAATACGAATCAATTATTGACATTGCCCGATAATCATTTGTTAGTAGAGTTTTCCATGTTAAGCGCTCCAGTTGATGGGGTTATGGATGTTTTTTTTGATTTAAAATTGAGGGATTTAAATCTTATTTTAGCACACCCAGAGCGGTATTTATATGCGGAAAAAAACATGTCATTTTTCGAAAATCTTAAATCTTTTGATATGAGTTTTCAGTTAAATGTTTTGTCATTATTAGGATATTATGGTGAAAAATGCAAAAAATTATCAGAATATTTATTGGAAAACAATTTTTATGATTTTCTAGGTACTGATTTTCACTCTTTACATCAAATTGATTTTGTACTGAAATCGTCATTTTTAAAAAAATATGAAAAAAATATTGAACTATTGGTTGCGTCTAATTTAATATTTCAGTAGGCATAATTTTTTTTCTTCCTGATTTTTGTTTAAATTTGTCCAATTATTGATATTTTGTATGAGAGTTTCTTTTGTTAAGTTCGTTATTTTTTCTGCACTATTTGTATTTTTTTTTCAATCTTGTTCAAGCAATAAGGATATTTTATATTTAAATATACCGCCTGGTTCATCTGAGAATACTATTTCATGGACAGACTTATACATTCAACCCAACGATATTTTAAGTGTTAAAATAACAGCAGATAATGCTGAACTTGCTGCGCCATATAATTTATCTGTTCAACAGAATATTACAGGTCAAGCCAATGCGCTACTAATGCAGGGGTATTTGGTTTCTAATGAGGGTACTATTAATATGCCTGTGGTTGGCGTTGTTAAAGTTTCGGGTTTAACTATTAACCAAGTAGAATTGTTTATTCAAAAAATTCTTATCGATAAAGGTTTGTTGAGAAATCCAGTAGTTATTTGTAGGTTGGTAAATGCTAAATTCACCGTATTAGGCGAAGTTAAAGTACCGGGGACATTTACTTTTTATGAGAATAATTTAACCTTATTGCAAGCCTTAGGTTTAGCGGGAGACTTAACAATCAATGGTGTTAGAAAAAAAATTACCATTATCAGAACAGAAAATGGGAAACAAAGTTATGCTACAATAGATTTAACTAAAAACGATTGGTTTAAATCCCCATATTATTTTGTTAAGCCTAATGATGTTATTGTGGTAGATCCAAATACGGCAAAAGTTAAATCTTCCGGAATTATTGGTAATCCTGGTAATTTGATTTCAATTGTTTCTGTTCTATTATCAAGTATTATTTTAATCAAAAATCTATAATTACGTATGCAATCTAATGATTTTCAGGAAGAACAAAGTTCAAATTTTGACTTTAAAGAGATTTTTTTCAAATATCTTTCTTATTTCCATTGGTTAGTTTTAGGTGCTATTATAGGTTTAACTATTTCTTTTTTCTATTTAAGATACGCTACGGAATATTATCAATCTTCAAGTGTAATTAAAGTTTTAGATAATAATAATGCTGGCTTTAAATTGCCAAGTGATGGTTTTTCCTTTTTTGCTAAATCTAGAATAAATTTAGAAAATGAAATTGAAGTATTAAAATCTTCACTTTTAGTTGGAACGGTTGTAGATGAGCTTGATTTGCAAAATACTTATTATGTTTCGGGAATGTTTAAAGAAACGGATATTGGCGCAACAGCACCTTTCTATATTAAATGGCTTGGAGATGCTTCCGTTACTGATGAACTAATCACCACTATTAAAATTCATTTAAAAGGCAATCATTTTACTATAAATAGTTTAGATGATAAATTTTCATTCAATAAAATATATTCCTATAATGGTAATAGTTTTAGTCTTCATTTAAAAAACAATAGACAAATAAGAAAAGACTCAGATTATATTATTAAAAAGAGTAAAAAAATAAACGTAATTAATACTATAAGAGCGCAATTATCTGTTACTACTGTCGGGGAACAAAGTGAATTGTTAAAAATTATTGTTTCTTCTACAAATCCACAAAAATCTAGAGATATAGCTAATAAACTTGCTGAAGTTTTCAATAATGATGGAATTAATGATAGACGAATGGTGTATACCAAAACTATTGACTTTGTTAATGAACGTTTTGCTTTTTTATTTAAAGAGCTAGATTCTATAGAAACCAATAAGGCCAATTATAAAAAAGTTCAAAATTTATCAGACTTTACCTTTGACTCGCAAAGTTTATTAATGTCTAAATCGGGTACGAAAGAGGAACTAAACCAAGCAAAAACGCAAGCTTTGTTGAGTGAAATTTTAATTGAAACCTTATCAAAAACAGGTCTTAATGATTTATTGCCAGTAAATATTGGCTTACAGCAAGTTGATGTTAATGCTTTAACAAGTCAGTATAATCAAATTGTTTTACAACTTCAAAAAATTTCTCAAACACTTGGTGATAATGATCCTTTGATTGTACAGCTTAAAAATTCTCAAAAAGATTTAAAAGCAAGTTTAAAGTCATCTCTTTCTACGTATCGAAAAATGATGCAAACTAGAATTAATGAGATAGAAAAGATAAGTCAAAATCAAACCCAGCAGTATGCCGCATTGCCTTTTCAAGAAAAAGCGATTCGATCCATTGATAGACAACAAGAAATTAAAGAAACATTATACATTATTTTATTGCAAAAAAGGGAAGAAGCAGCCGTTAATTTAGCGATTATTAATCCTTCAATTAAAATTATTGAATATGCTTTAGCAGAGTTAATTCCAATTAGTCCAAAGGGTAATTTAATTTACTTAGCAGGTTTAGTAATTGGTTTAACTATTCCATTTTTAATCATTTATATTTATTTGCTTTTAGATACTAAAATTCACACTAAAAGTGATATTGAAAAAGTGATTAAGAACATTCCTGTTATTGCCGAAATACCCCATATTACGGATGTTGTTAAAATGGTGAAGTATCTTGACCGTTCTGTTTTATCGGAATCATTTAGAATGCTAAGAACCAATTTAGGTTTTCTAGTTAAAGAAAACGATAACGGTTTGGTGCTGTTTTCTACTTCAACTATTAAAGGGGAAGGTAAAACTTTTGTTTCCATGAATTTAGCTATTACACTATCTACTTTAGGTAAAAAGGTAATACTTGTTGGAGGGGATTTACGAAACCCGCAGTTACATAAAATGTTGAATATAGTAAGACATAAAAAAGGGGTTACAAATTTTTTACATGATACAGCAGCTTCTTATAAAGATATGATTGAGAACGGATCTCAATATGACTTGAAGTTTGATATCATCTTTTCAGGAACAATTCCTCCAAATCCTGCTGAATTATTATCCAATGGACGTTTTGAAATGTTATTAAACGAGTTAAAAAGTCAGTACGATTATGTTATTGTAGATACGGCTCCAACATTGCTTGTTACAGATACTACATTGATTGCAAATTTAGCAGATTTAGTTGTTTATGTAGTTCGAGCAAATTATACAGATAAAAACCTTCTAAATTTCATTAATGATTTAAAGAAATTTAATAAAGTTACTAATTTAGGGATTGTACTTAATAATGTTGGAGAACAAAAAGGATATGGATACAAGTATGGTTATAAGTATGGCTATAAATACGGTTATAAGTATGGTTATAATTATGGATATGGATATGGTTATAAAGCAGATGTAGTTAAAACCAAGCGCAAAAAAAGTATTTTATCTAAATTAAAATATTGGTTGAAAACGTTTAAAAAATAACATAAATTTGTAAAATGTATCATTTTAAATAATAGTATTTAAAAATGCGATTTAACACTATGCTAAATAAAGTAGCTTCATCTATAATTAATACCTTAATTAAAATTCAAATTCTACCATCTTGGTTTATTTTGATTTTTGATTTATTGTTAGTGGAACTTATTAGTTTTGTAAGTTTAATTTTTTTGAAACTTATTTCTCATAGCTCCTATAAAGATTTATTGTTGTATTATCTACTATTCAATTTAATAGTATTCTTCTTTGTTTTTTTACTTTTCAAAACGTCAAGAAGTATAGTTCGATATTCATCCTACGATGATGTATTAAAAATAATTAATTCTGTTTTATCCTCCTTTTTTATTTTAAGCATATCAAATTATTTCTTAAATAATATATATAATATAAATTATATTTCAACATTTTTTATAGCAATTAATTGTTTTTTAATTTTATTAGTATTAATTACATTCAGAATATTTGTAAAATATTTTTTTCAATTGATAAATAGCAAAAAATCTGCAGATTCAGTTAAAGATAGAATTGTTATTATTGGGGTTAATCGAAAAAATATATCTTTATTAGAAATGTTGTCATTACCATCAAGTAATTTTTCTTTAATCGCTTTTTTTGATATCAATCGTGCCTTAAATAAGAAAAAAATAGCAGGTGTTCCTGTTATTTCAGATGGTAAATCTTTAATTACTCACTTAAGAGCTAAGAATGTCAAAAACATAATTATTGCAAAAAATTATTTTGATGAAGAATATGAAAATATACTATTTGATTATTGTTTACAAAATAATATTAAAATTTTCAAACCGGAATTATTACAGAAATCAAACCCGAATGATTTAACCAATTTTCAAGAATATAAGTTAGAAGAATTATTATTCAGAAAAACTATTGAAATTGAAAATCCAAATATTATTAGACAATTTTCTAATAAAGTAGTTTTGGTAACTGGTGGAGCAGGATCAATTGGTTCTGAATTAGCGAAACAATTAGTCGCATTTAATCCAAGTAAACTAATTATCTTAGATCAAGCAGAAACCCCGCTTCATGAAGTCGAATTATTTTTTAATAAAAATTTATCAAAATGTAATTGTGTATTTGAATTAATAGATGTTACCAATTATAATGAATTAGCGCTAATTTTTGAGTTAAACAAGCCGGATATTATTTTTCATGCTGCCGCATATAAACATGTGCCAATTTTAGAGAAAAATTTCAAACAAGCTATTAAAGTGAATGTTTTTGGAACAAAAAACTGTTTAGATTTAGCCATTAAACATGATGTGGAAAAATTTATTTTTGTTTCAACAGATAAGGCGGTTAATCCAACTAATATTATGGGTGCCAGTAAAAGAATTGCAGAATTAATAGCTCAAAAAATATATAACAGCCAACAAAGCGCAACTAAATTGGAAATAATGATAACTAGATTTGGAAACGTTTTGGGTTCTAATGGTTCTGTGGTTCATTTATTTAAGCAACAAATAGCTGAAGGTGGCCCTGTTACCGTAACACATCCTGAAGTTACTCGATTTTTTATGACTATTCCAGAAGCATGTAAGCTAGTTATTGAAGCGGCTGCCATCGGGAATGGTGGTAATATTTATGTTTTTGACATGGGTAAATCTATTAAGATTGTTGATTTAGCAGAAAAAATGATTCGTTTAGCTGGAAAAGTACCAGGCAAAGACATAACCATACATTTTTCTGGAATGCGTCCCGGAGAGAAACTATATGAAGAAGTGCTTACCGAATGTTCAGAAACACAACCTACCCATAATCCAAAAATAGTTATTGCGAAAGAGAAATCGGATTTAGTTAATTCTTTAGAACAGATTATGGATACGTTAAAAGACTTTAATTCCATGGAACGTGAGGAAGTGGTAGACTCAATTAAAAAGTTAGTACCTGAGTATCAAATTAATTCCACACAAGCCTAATTTCAATTATGCCATTTTATTTTTTTTGTTACTAAATAAAAATTTATCCAAAATAATTATATATTAGCAAATATTTTTATTAAAATTTTACAAATTGAATAGAATTATTTGGATATTACTCTTGTTATTAATTAGCACAAATGTTTTTGCACAGTGTGATTGGTATTCTAATAATACAGCATGTACTTCTAACGCTCCAACTGCTCTTGGTCAATCTATAACCTGTACTCCTCCTGACAACAATGCAGGACGAAGAAACTTTGTCGTAAATAATATGTTAGCTGGGAATATTTATAGAATTTCAAATTGCAATTCAGGATTTGACACTCAATTAACAGTAAGAGATGCAGTTGGTAATGTCGTTGGATATAATGATGATAACGGGCCTGCCTGCACTGGAAGTTCTGCTTCTTTAGATTTTGTTTGTCCCTCTAATGGACAATACCGGATTCAATTAAACAGATTCAATTGTCAAACAGGAAATCCTTTTGATAACGGTACTATAACGGTTTCACTTATTTCTAATTCAACTACAACTTGTTCTACAATAGCTACTAGTTTAACAGCATCCAGTTCAACTCTGATAAATTGGTATTCTAGTTCGTGTAATGGAACATTAATTGGCACAGGCGCCAGTATTACAGTTACTCCTGCTGTAACTACAACTTACTATGCTTCTAGTAGTAGTTGGTCAACTTGTATGACCACAACAATTAATGTTACTCCGTCTCCAACAAATGTAAATGCTGGAAATGATGTTTCGATTTGTAGTGGAAGCTCAACACAATTAAGTGGAAGTTCAACTAATACTCTTAATGGGACGAAAAATTATTATTTTACTGCATCTGGATACGATTGGGATAATTTTAGAATTGGAGGAACAACTTCTGGAATGCCGGCAAATGCTATAATTACATCAATAATATATAGCCCTACCATTGGTCCTGATTGTAATGATTGGTATGAATGGGACTTAATGGTAAACAATAATTATATTATTTCAGGATGTAATGCATCTAATTTGTTATATAATGGCCTAAATGGACAAATGGCAAACAATCAATTATTGCAACTAAGGTCATGGAATAATGATTGGTTTTATGATTTTGTAACAATGTCAGTTATGTTTACTATCAATTATTCTTATATACCTAATATTACTTACACTTGGTCCCCCACAACAGGATTAAGCAATCCAAATATTTCCAACCCAATTGCGTCTCCAACGACAACTACTACCTACACAATGACGGCTACCGCAAATGGTTGTAGTACTACAGATTCAGTTGTTGTTACTGTTTTTTCAAATTTGTCTGCTGGGGCTCACAATACAAACCCTCTAACTAAATGTATAGGATTTAATCCTGCGGTATTAACTTTTACCACAAATCCAACAGGTGGAAATAGTAGTTATACGTATCAGTGGCAATTAAATACCGTTGATATTTTAAATGCAACCAGCAACACTTTTGATCCTGATCCAATTCTAATTGCAGGTGTTTATTCTTACAGATGCAAAGTAACAGATGGCTGTGGAAACACTGTTTATACTGTTCCAAAAATTATTACAATTGTAGCTGATCCTAATGAGCCAAGTTGCTTAAAATCACCTAATTTATCTAGTGTTTGTGTGGGCACCCCACTTACACTTCAAAATTGTATTTTTGGCAGCCAAAACGGTTTATCTTGTTCTTTTGAATATTCTTATTCAATTGACGGAGGAGTAAGTTGGTCTTCAACATCTTCAACCATCCCTAATTTTTCTGCCAACGGAACAACAAATTTAATTCGGGCAAGAGTTTCAAATTGTGGATCTTGTAATGCCTCTTCTTGGATGGTCTATTCATGGAATATAAATGCTACACCTTCAACCACTAATATTAACCATAATTAAAATAAATTATTAACTAAAAACAATTACTTAACATTATGAAAACAAATTTTATTCAAAAACTATTCTTTATGCTAGTTGTCCTATTTGGACTTAATTTTTCAAATGCTCAGCAAACCATTTGGCAAGGATGTGCTACAGCAACTTATTCCGTTACCAATACTGTTGGTTCTACTTATGCTTGGAGTGTAACTCCTGCTGCAGGAACAATTAGTGGGAATACAACAAATGCTATTGGTATTAATTGGACTGCTGTGGCAACAGGTACTTACACAGTTTCGGTTACTGAAACTAACAGTAATGGTTGTCCAGGAACACCTCAAGATGTTCTTGTAACCATAATCGCTACTCCAACAGCTGCTGCAACAGTTACACCACCAACATGTTCTGTAGCTACTGCGACTATTGAAGTTACTGCTCCAACAGGAACTGGATATCAATACAGTATTGATAACGGGGTTACTTGGCAATCCTCTACAACATTCGCTAATATAGCGGCAAATACAACTTATAATGTTATTGTAAAAAGCCAATCGGGATGTTTGAGTAGTGCAACTCCTGTGCAAGTTATACCACAACCTACAACTCCTGTAACTTCTCCAATCACTTTTAACTAATATAGTGCTATTAATTAAAAATAATACTTCAATTTCACTAGTACATTTTGGGCTAGTGAAGTTGATTGTTATTTTTTGTTTTTCCATGCATTATTCTTATGCGCAACAAAATATTTGCGTAGGCAGCATTACTAATTACAAAGTAGACGAATTAGAAAACGGAGGAAATGGGACACTAGGATCTACGTATCAATGGATGGTTGTAAATTCTCTTTTTCAAGGAATTATTACTTTTACATCACCTCCTAACACAAATGCAATTTCGATTAATTGGTTAAATACGCCTCCTGGTACTTACACCCTAAAAGTTGTTGAAACCAATTCCGTTGCTTGTAATAGTGTTCAAAATATGCAAATTAGTATTTTTAATATCCCTCAAATAGACCTTTCAGATCAGATTGTTTGTGTTCATCCAGTAACAGGACAATTTATTAATCCGGTTTTACTGCAATCCGGTCTATCAAATACGCAGTATAGTTTCCAATGGTTTCATGATGGGGTGTTAATTTCTAATAATTCAAATTTAGTTGTAACTACTTCGGGTAATTATACAATTATCGCAACCCATTTATTAAGTGGATGTACCACAACTTCAAGTGCATTAATTTCAATTTCTTCCGCACCAATAGCCACTGTATCTGTTGACAACCCATTTAATGATACTCAACTAATTCAAGTAACCTTAGTCAGTGGTTTTGGAGAGTATGAATACGCATTAAATAACGGATCTTTTCAAGATGCAGCTAATTTTACAGTAGAAGAGCCAGGTCTATATCAGGTTACAGTAAGAGATAAAAATTTTTGTGGCGAAATCACCTTGACAGCACATGTAATAAATTATCCAAAATTCTTTACTCCTAATAATGATGGATATAATGACTTTTGGAACATAATAGGATTGCCACCAAATTATAATGCAAAAGTTTCCATATTTGATAGATATGGAAAATTATTGTATCAATTCAATCCGAAATATTCAAATTGGAATGGGCAGTACAATAACAATTCGGTTCCCTCAACCGATTATTGGTTTACCATTGATTATTCGGATGAATTAAACCGTAAATTTACTTTTAAATCTCATTTTTCTTTAATTAGATAATTTAAATTATCGTAATTTAGCAAACCAGTTATATGTTGCTTAAAATAAAATTATTGTACTAAGTTTATCTTTTTTATATCCATCATGTAACATTTATTTAACATAATGATTTTAATTTCGTAAAGTGTTTTGATATTGTAATATTTAATTTTGACCAATTAATTTAAACAATATTAAAAAATGAAAAAAAATTATTTAGTTCTCCTTTTCGCTTTAGTAGCAAATTTGGGAATGGCTCAAATAGAGCAAGTTACTTATCGTGGTGGTTTTGACCCAGCACTATCTACTCAATGGACAGATAGTTGGACAAGTTTTGATCCACAAAATGAAAATTATCCAGCTGTTACAGGTATCATTCCTGGTTCTACTGCAACAACTGTAATTACAAACGACATTACATCAAACACTACTTGGGTTACAGGTAGAGTTTATGAGCTTAATGGAACTATTTATGTTCGTAACAATGCTACGTTAACTATTCAACCTGGTGTTATCATCAGAAGTAATGTTGCGGCTTCTGCTTTGTTTGTTACTAGAGGGTCTAAATTAAACGCTATTGGAACGGCATCTCAGCCTATTGTTTTTACTTCTAAAAACGATATAGGACAAAGAAGAAGAGGTGACTGGGGTGGAATTGTACTTTTAGGTAAAGGTAGAGTTAATCAAGGAACAGGAACTAATTTCATTGAGGGAGTTTCACAAACAGTGGATACTCAATATGGTGGTGGATCTGCTCCAATACATAATGACAATTCGGGTACATTAAAATATGTAAGAATTGAATTTGCTGGTTATGTATATTCTCCTAACAATGAGTTAAACGGTTTAACAATGGGTGGTGTTGGAAGTGGCACAACTATTGATTATGTTCAGGTTTCTTATTCAAATGATGATTCTTTTGAATGGTTTGGAGGTTCTGTAGACTGTAAGCATTTAGTTGCTTTAAATGGTTTAGATGACGATTTTGATACAGATTTTGGATACAATGGAAGAGTGCAATTTGGACTTTCAATTAAAGATCCATTAGCAGCAGATATTTCTACTTCAGAGTGTTTTGAATCTGATAATTATGCTGGAACAGGTGATCCTGCTTCATTAAGTAGCCCATATAATTCTTGGCGTACTTCTGCTATTTTTTCAAACTTTACTTGTTTAGGTCCTGTATACAGAGCAACTTTGTCTACACCAGCACTTACAGTAAACGGGTTACATGATAAAGCATTAAGAATTAGAAGAGCATCAGAATTAAAAGTTTTTAATTCACTTTTCCTAGATTTTAAAAGAGGTTTAGTACTTGAGAATAATTCAATTGCTAATTTTGCTAGTACAACAGGAATCAATGTTAAATTCAAAAATAACATTGTGTCTGCTTCAGGGGCAATATTAGTTGGAGGTACTATTGGTACTCCAACATCACAATTTGAAACTTCAGGTAATACTTCAGCTACAGTTGCAACTACAAGTTTATTAGTAAATCCTTACCCAGCAGTATCTTCTGAGTCAGGTCAAGTAACTTATGCTGGTTTAGATTACAGACCAGGTTCACAATCTATTGCTGCTACTGGAGCTTCATTTAGTGACGCTACTTTTACAGGAATTTTAACGGTTATCCCTACAGATAATCCTATTGTTACTACTCCTATTAATAACTGTAAAGGTGCTGTTGCACAACCTTTAAATGTTTTAGCTGCTCCTGGAACAGTTTTAAGATGGTATACAGCTAGTACAGGCGGTACTTTTTCTTTAACACAACCTCCTATTTCTACTAGTTCTTTGACTCCTAGAACAATATACGTTTCTCAATATAATACTACTACTGGTGTAGAGAGTTCAAGAGTTGCAATTGTAATAAACACAATTGCTGCGCCTGCTGTTGCTTTAGCAGCAATTACTAATGGTGACGATACAGCTGCAATTACTCAAATTGGAGCATATGTGGGAACTACTACTCAAGTAACTTATAAAGTGCCTGCTTCAACTGAAGCTGGAGTAACAGGATACAACTGGACGTTACCTTTAGGAGTAAATTTAGTTAGTCAAACAGATAACGTTATTGTTGTTAACTTTAACAATGTACCATTTGGTGCTGAGGCTTATGGATCAATTGCAGTGCAAACTGTAAATGCTGCAGGATGTTTTGGTCTTAAAAATGAAGTTAAATTAATTAAATCTTTACCAGCTGCACCTGCTAGTATTCAGATGAATGATTCTACATTACCGGTTGTTGTTGCTACAAACTTACCGGTTAAAGTTACTACTTTTGGTCAATACATGGGAACTAATAAAGTATTAGATGTTGTTGCAGCTTCAGTTGTTGGTGTTACATCATATGTTTGGGAATTGCCTACTGGTGTTACTCCTAACTATGGTACTGCTGGTACTCCAGTTGTAAGGCTTTATTCAGTTTATCCGTTTGTAAGTACTATTTCATCTGCTCCAGCTACTAATTCAGGAAATGCAGGAGTGGTGTACTATAAAGTTACCGAAACTACATATAGTAATGGTATTGTAAAACAAGAAGCAAGAAAAATCAGAATTGGAGGAACTAATCCTGCAGGAGTTGCTTTTACTGCTCTTGACGAAGAATTAACTAACTTAACTAATGAAGGAGCTGCAATCAATCCAGCTTTCCCAATAATTTCTACAACGTTACCTACAATAAAAGTTGATTTCTCAGGTGTTACTAGTGCAAACACTCACAATTATATGAGTACTGCTGCTACGCCAGTTTCAACTAATTCATTAAGAATAGGAGTTAAGTCTAGAAATGGTGTAGGTGTTTCGTCAACTAATAATGCAAGTTTATTAAATCCTGCAACAACTTCAACTTCTAGATTACTTACTTTAACAGCTGTTAGGCCAGCTGCACCATCTGCTGTAAAATTAACTAACGATGCAGTAAGTACTACTGCAGCCGTAACGGATGTAAGTAAATTAATAGGTACTAACACGGCTATTACAGTATCTGCAACAGCAGTTGTTACAGCTTCATCTTATGTATGGAGTTTACCAAATGGAGTAACTGTTGTTGAAGGTGATGCTACTAAAGATAGAGTGATAAAAGTTAATTTCCTTAATGTACCGGCTGGTCCAGCTGATTTATATTTTGGAGTTAAATCTAAAAATGGAATGGGCTTATCTTCAACTGTAAATGCTGCTCCTAATGCTTCATCAACTTTTAAATTATTAAAAGTTACAGCAAAATTACCATCTGCAGTTACTACTATGTCAGGTCAATTAACAGCATTATGTTCTGGATCTACAGTTGCATATACTTTAACAGCTTCTGCATTAGCTAATTCTTATATCATTACTGCACCTGCAGGTTGTGTGGTTACTTCGGAAGCTTCACCAAGTAATGATACTAACGTATTATCAATTACTGGTTTAACTTTTTCAGTTACATATCCAGCTAATTTTACTATCGCTACTTCTACTTTACTTGCTAACAAAACTTTAGTAATTACATCTGTTAACGGGGTAGGAAATAGTCTTACAAATAAGAGTTTTAACTTAACTACTGTTGGTTGTAACCCAACACCAGCAGCTAAACTTTCAGAAGTTACTACAGTTTCTTCAGTTGTTATTTATCCAAACCCAGTTGTGGATATGTTTAACATGGAAATTAATGTACCACAAAATAGTAACATGGAAATGTCATTGGTTAATTTAAATGGTTCTGTAATTTTTACAAAACAAATAGAATTAACTGCTGGAAGTAATGTTGTTACAGAAAATATTTCTTCATTAAGTAATGGAGTTTATTTAGTAAGATTCTACAATACATTAACTAACGAATTAATCGTTAAAAAGTTAATCAAAAACTAAATAGAATTTAAGTTTTTATACTATTAAATAGGGGGCTTTTAGCTCCCTATTTTTTTTACTTGTAATGCATAGTATTATTAAATTAACAAACACTTAATTTTTAGATAACATCAAAATTTCCTTAAATGAGTATTTTTGCTCAAATTATTTAAATTCAAATCAAATGAAACTATTTTATTCAATCTTTTTATTTTTATTTTTCTCAGCATCTTTTGCTCAATTATCTACACTTAAGGGTGTTGTTATTGAAGAAAAAACAGGATTACCTGTTCCAGGAGCTATAGTAAATTTAAAGAGTCTATCAAAAAATTTAATCACTGGAGCTGATGGGGTTTTTGTTTTTACAAAACTAGAGTCAGGAACTTACGAATTATTAATTCAAGCTTCAGGATACAATGACAAAGAGGTTGTTGAGATTGTTTTATTAGCTAATGATATTAATAGTTTAACTATTACATTAGATGAGAAAAGTAATGAAATAGAGCAAGTTGTTATTAAGTCAACAAAAGCAAAAGTAGAATCGGTAAAAGGGTTACTAACCTTACAAAAAAATAGTTCTACTGTTTCTGATGGTATTTCATCAGAAGCTATAAAACGCACACCAGATAGAAACACTTCAGATGTTCTAAAAAGAATTAATGGGGCTAGTGTTCAAGACAACAGGTTTGTTATTGTTAGAGGATTAAATGACAGGTATAATATGTCATTATTAAATGGCGCGCCACTACCTAGTTCTGAACCAGACAGAAAAGCCTTTTCATTTGACATTTTTCCATCGAATATGTTGGACAATATAGTTATTACAAAAACGGCTTCTCCAGATCTTCCTGGTGATTTTGCTGGTGGAATTATTCAAATTAGTTCAAAATCAGTTCCAGATAAAGATTTTCAATCTTTAACCGTAGGTTCAGGATACAATACAATTACTACATTTAAAAATAAAAGATCTTATGCCGGAAGTGCTACAGATTGGTTGGGCTTTGATAATGGCCAAAGAGATTTACCATCTTCAATCCCAAATACAGAAGCTTTTAATCAACTTTCGTATATAGATAAAGCTAATGTAGCTAAATCTTTTGAAGTGGATTGGAAAATATATAATGAAACTTTTAGACCAAATACAAATTTTCAGTACACTATTGGTAGAAGTTATGATATTTCTCAAAAAAGATTGGGATTATTATTTGCTGTTTCTAATAGTATATCTAATAATTATAATGAAATTGAAAGAAAAGAATTTGATAATGGTAATAATATTTCTGTACTAAGATCTAAGTACAACGACAGAAATTACAGTCAAGATGTTTTAACTAGTGCTTTAGCTAATTTTTCATTAAAATTTAATCCAAATCATACTATTTCATTCAAGAATACATACAGTATAAACTCAGAAGATTTAGTAATAGAAAGAGAAGGAAAAGCAGATGTGGATAACACTAATGTTTTAAGATCTGATGTCCGTTGGTTTACTAGTAATAAAATTTATTCTGGTCAATTTAATGGGGATCATTTCTTTACTACTAGCAATATCAAATTAAATTGGACAGGTTTTTTTAGCAACATTGAACGTTCTATACCAAACTTAAGAAGAAACGAATATCGTATTACTGATCCTGACAGTCCAATCTTATCTGATTACACCCCTGTAGTAAATTTACCAGCGAGTAATAATGGAGGGCCAGATTATGGTGGAGGGATGTTTACATCTGAAAATCAGGAAGTAATTTATGGCGGAAAACTTGATATTTCTAGAAAATTTTCTTTTGGGGATTTTGTTAATGATATTAAACTAGGGGGGTTACTTCAAAAAAGAGACAGAGACTTTTTTGCTCGTCAGTTGAATTATAATAAATTTGAATTAGGGACTAATATTTTTGACTCTAGTTTAGAGTTGCTTCCGAATGAATCTATATTTAGCAGTTCAAATATGGGTATCACCTCTCCAGGGAAGACCGGTTTTACTTTATATGATTTAGCTAAACCTACAGACATTTACAATGCAGGTTCTAATTTAAATGCTGCGTATATGATGTTTGATAATAGATACAAAAAATTAAGACTAGTTTGGGGTTTACGTGTAGAAGATTTTACTCAATATTTAAATACTAAAGACGGAGCTGGTAGAAATATTAATTCTAATACGAATGTAGTTGATTTCTTACCATCAGCTAATTTTATTTATTCAATTACCTCTAAAGCTAATTTACGTCTAAGTTATTCTAAGACCTTAAATAGACCAGAGTTTAGAGAGCTTGCTCCTTTTGGATTTTACGATAACACAACTCAGTTTTTTACACAAGGTAATCCAAATTTAGAAAGAGCTACAATCAAAAATTTTGATATAAGATATGACTTATATCCTGGAAAAGGACAATTGTTTTCTATTTCTTATTTTGTTAAACAATTCACAAATCCAATTGAAATTATACAACAAGTTAATAACAAAACAATTACATACCAGAATGCAAAAAGTGCAAAAAATGCAGGTGTAGAGATTGAATTTAGAACACTTTTAAGCTCATTATTTGGATTAAGCGAGTCTAGTGTTTTAGAGAAATTTACTTTATTTTCAAATGCAGCCATAATAAATTCTGCAGTAGATGTATCCAATGTTAATGAAGGAAATAAAGAAAAAGAAAGACCGTTACAGGGTCAATCTCCATACATTTTCAATGCAGGGTTACAATTTAGCGATAAAGACAGTGGTTTAATTTTTTCTACAAATGTAAATAGAGTTGGAAATAGAATTGCTATCGGTTCAAGTCAAGTAGAACCAGCAATTTGGGAAAAGTCAAGAACATTCCTTGATTTCCAAATAGCTAAAGCTTTTTACAACAATAAAATAGAATTAAAATTAAACGTGCAAAACATCTTAGCGCAAGATTTAATTTTCTATCAAAATAATTACCAAGAGAATGCGAATCAACAAAGTTCAAATAATGGAATTGAAATTTCATCATTTGGGGGTTCTTCTAGTCAGGATTTTTATGATTCTAAAGTAGATGATGCGCTTTGGACTACTAAATTTGGAAGAAATTTTTCTTTTTCTTTTACATTTAATTTTTAATTCCTTTTATAATGTAATTTAAATGCAGTATTATTAGCTGCTTTTTCTTTCAAAATATACTTACTAAAACGTTCTATTTAATATTTAAATAGAACGTTTTTTTAATATTTGTAAGTTTGTTAGTGAATAAAACCAGTATAAAATTATATCAACAAATATGTTTAAAGTGGATAAATCGTTGTTCTAAACAATTTGTTTAGATAAAAACTAATTTTATTTTCTTAGGTTCGATAATTTTAACTACTTTTATACATCTTAGTTCTTTACATTCTAATTTAACTTAAACAAAATATAATATAATTATCTTCAAACATTATATTAACGTTATTTATTTTAAAAAATATGTGTAAAATTACTTTTAAAAAAAAAAAATATTATATTTGTATAAATTTTATCTACATAATCATGAAAAAAATAATTACAATACTAGTTTTGCTGGTTTCATTTAATTTTGGTTTTTCACAAGAAGAGAAAAACAAAGACAATAACGAACAAAAACCACCTATTGCAAAAAAAGAGAAAGAATACAACACTTGGTCTGTAAACTTTAATTTTGGTACTAATATTCCTGTTGGGCCATTTAATGAAGGGTACTATGCCTTAACAGATGATTTTGTTACACAACCTGAGTTTAATCATTTTGATTTAAATGTTAGAAAAATGTTTAACACAAAATTTGGTTTGATGTTTGATTTTGGTTATGATAATTTTGATAATTCTAATGGAAGTTTACCTTTTAGCAACAATATGTACAGAACTACTTTTCAGGCTGTAATGAATTTACATCATGTATTAAATTTTGAAGAGTTTACTAGAAAATTTGGATTACAATTCCATACTGGTGCTGGTTTTTCTTATTTATTTGCTCCTGGATATACTACTTCTTTTAATCACTATGATAACGTATTTAGTGTGTTATCTGGTATGACTGGATTAATCAAGATATCTGATAGGTTTGCTATGAACGTTGATTTTACTATGTCTAAAAACTTCTCTCATCACAGAACTTTAGACGGAACTTTATATATAAACCCAATTTATCCTAGTAACGCAAGAACTGGTTTGGTTTACAACACTACAGTTGGTTTAACGTATTACATTGGAAAAAAACAAACGCATGCAGATTGGTATATAGGTGAAAAGAAGGAAGATAAAATGAATGATTTATTAACTCGTATTCAAGATTTAGAAAACAAATTGAAAGATACTGATGGTGATGGAATTCCTGATTTAGAAGATGCTTGTATTGATAAAAAAGGAACAAAAGTGCTAAGAAAAGATGGTTGTCCTGATTCTGATGGTGATGGTATAGTGGATTGTGATGATAAGTGTCCTACAGTTAAAGGGCCAACAGAAAACATTGGTTGTCCATGGCCTGATACAGACGGAGACGGCGTAACTGATAATATTGACACTTGTCCTACAGATAAAGGAGAAGTTAACAATGCAGGTTGCCCATTAGTAGATTTAGATGGTGACGGCAAACCTGACTTCGATCGTGATGGCGATAAAGTGCCAGATCAAAAAGATAATTGTTCAGATGTAAAAGGTTATGTGGAATATAATGGATGTTTAGATATTCCTGCAGAGGATCTTAAGAGATTGTACGATTTATCAAGAGGAATTTTATTCCATGTTGATAAATACTCTTTCCAAAGTCGTAGTTATCCTAAAATGGATAAGGTTGTAGCCTTTATGAAAGAATATCCTAACGCAAGATTTAAAATTGAAAGTCATACAGATTCGGATAATACAGATAGTTATAATGAAAGATTGTCATTCAACATGGTAACTGCTGTTAAGAATTATTTAATTAAAAAAGGAATTGATCTTTCTCGTTTAGAAATAGCTTGGTATGGTGAATCAAGACCAATTGATACAAATACTACTATTCAAGGTAAAGCTAATAATAGAAGAGTTGAGTTAAACTTTATTAGACCTGTTAAAAAGTAATTATAATAATTTTGAATAATTAGGGGGAGTTTACTCCCCCTAATTATTTTTAAATATTTTTTTTGTTTGTAAAGCAAAAAGCAAATGGTATTTTATAAAAATTATTATTAATTAAATTTCTAATTATAATGCAAACTATTTTAATTACGGGAGGTGCTGGTTTTATTGGTTCTAACCTTTCTGAATATTTTTTAAATAAAGGTTATTGTGTTACTTGTTTAGATAACTTTTCAACCGGTCATCGTCATAATATTGATTCTTTAATTGAAAACCCTAACTTTACTTTAATTGAAGGGGATATAAGAAATTTTGAAACTTGTGTTCAAGCTGTTCAAGGTAAAGATTACGTTTTACACCAAGCAGCATTAGGTTCTGTACCCAGATCAATAAATGATCCAATTACAAGTAATGAAGTAAATGTTTCAGGATTCTTAAACATGTTAGTGGCTTCAAGAGATGCCAAAATCAAAAGATTTGTATATGCCGCAAGTTCATCTACATATGGTGATTCAGTTAGTCTACCAAAAGTAGAAGTGTTAATCGGGAAACCATTATCGCCTTATGCGATTACCAAATATGTTAACGAATTGTATGCTGATATTTTTTCAAAAACCTATGGATTGGAATGTATTGGATTAAGATATTTTAATGTTTTTGGTAGAAAACAAGATCCCAACGGCGCATACGCAGCTGTAATACCAAAATTTGTAATGCAATTAATGCAACATGAAAGCCCATTAATTAATGGAACTGGAGATTTTTCTAGGGATTTTACGTATATAGACAATGTGATTCAGATGAATGAACTTGCGATGCTTGCAACAAATGTTAACGCATTAAATACAGTGTATAACACCGCTGTTGGCGATCGAACAACATTGAACGAGCTAGTTAGTTATTTAAAAGAGTTTTTAGCAGAAATAGACCCAGCTATTGCTGATATTCAAGTACTTTACGGTCCAAATAGAGCGGGTGATATTCCGCATTCATTAGCCTCAATAGATAAGGCACAGAAATTATTAGGCTATAACCCTACTCATAAAATACGCGAAGGTATAAAAGAAGCGGTACAATGGTATTGGAATAATTTAAAAGAATAAGATAGTTATTATAAAAAATAAAAGTTAACAATATAGCATTTTATTATAAAAAGTGCATCGAACACAAAATTTAGTACATGAAAAATATTGCCATCATTGGATTAGGTTACGTAGGTCTTCCGCTAGCTAGATTATTTGCTACAAAATACCCTGTTATTGGGTTTGATATTAATCAAAATCGTATTAATGAATTACGCTCAGGGACGGATAGTACTTTAGAAGTTTCTGATGATGTATTGCAGGCTGTTTTAGTGAATGAAAACCCAACAGCCTCAAATATTGCTACTAATGGTTTATTTTGTACATTTGATATATCAGACATTCAAGGTTGTAATTATTTCATAGTTACGGTACCAACGCCAGTTGATAAAAATAACCGCCCCGATTTAACCCCTTTATACAAAGCTAGTGAAACGGTTGGAAAGGTTTTAAAGAAAGGAGATATTGTAATTTACGAATCAACAGTCTATCCAGGCGCTACTGAAGAAGAATGTATTCCAGTTTTAGAACGAGTAAGCGGTTTAAAATTTAATGTAGATTTTTTTGCCGGCTATTCACCTGAACGAATTAATCCAGGAGATAAAGAACATACGGTTGAAAAAATTCTGAAAGTTACTTCAGGTTCAACACCTGAAATGGGTCAAAAAGTAGATGCCCTTTACAAAAGTGTAATTACGGCAGGAACACATTTGGCTCCTACAATTAAGGTGGCTGAAGCAGCTAAAGTTATAGAAAATTCGCAAAGAGATATTAATATTGCTTTTGTTAACGAATTAGCAAAGATTTTCAATTTATTGGAAATAGATACCCACGCAGTCCTAGAAGCAGCAGGAACTAAGTGGAACTTTTTACCTTTTAAACCAGGTTTAGTAGGCGGACATTGTATTGGAGTGGATCCCTATTATTTGGCTCAAAAAGCACAAGAGGCAGGCTACCACCCTGAAATCATTTTAGCTGGTAGAAGATTAAATGACAGTATGGGAGAATATGTAGCTTCTCAAGTAGTGAAATTGATGATAAAAAAAGGAATTGCTATTAATGGCGCTACGTTACTACTATTAGGAATAACATTTAAAGAAAATTGCCCAGATGTACGTAACACTAAGATAGTGGATGTAGTTAAAGCTTTAGAAGACTATGGAATTAATGTAACGATTTATGACCCATGGGCCAATCCTTCAGAAGTACAACACGAATACAATATTACATGTCATTCTAAACTTGCTTCAGAATCTAAATTCGATACAGTAGTTTTAGGAGTGTCACATAAAGAGTTTATTGATTTGAATTTAGCTCCTTTATTAAAAGAAAATGGGGTGGTATTTGATGTGAAGGGAGTTTTAGAAGAAAGTGATGGGAAGTTGTAATTTTAAAAATATTAAAACGGAATTTTTTCAATTCAAAATAAATAGTTCATTTAAATGAAAACAATTTTAGTTACAGGCGCAGCAGGATTTATTGGTTATCATTTATGTGAAAGACTTTTAAAAGAAGGTTACACTGTAGTTGGTATTGATAATATTAACGGTTATTACGATATCAATTTAAAAATGGCTCGATTGAATCAGCTTGGTATAAAAACTGTATTTGAACATAAATTAGCTTTTGGTGATAAGCATAAAGATATGTTTCATTTTTATAAAATGAATTTAGAAGATCAAGTACAATTACCACTTTTGTTTTCTAATTATACATTTGACGTAGTTTGTAATTTGGCTGCTCAAGCGGGTGTTCGTTATAGCCTTGAAGAGCCTATTGTTTATATAGAAAGTAATATAGTAGGCTTTGTAAATTTGTTGGAATGCATGCGAAATCATAATGTAAAAAAATTAGTTTATGCTAGTAGTTCTAGTGTTTATGGCAATAGTGAAAAAGTCCCATTCTCTATAGAAGATAATGTAGATAAGCCAATTAGTTTGTATGCTGCAACTAAAAAATGTAATGAGTTGATGGCCTATACATATAGTCATTTGTTTGCTATTCAAACAATTGGCTTACGATTTTTTACTGTATATGGCCCTTGGGGTAGGCCAGATATGGCTATGTTTCTTTTTACAGATGCTATTTTGAGAGGCAAACCAATTAAAGTTTTTAATGAAGGTAATTTGAGTCGTGATTTCACATACATTGATGATATTATCCAAGGCGTCTTTTTAATTATCGACAAGAGTGAAATAGAAGAGCAATATCAACTATATAACATTGGAAATAGTAAGCCAGTAAAATTGTTAGAATTTATAAATGAAATAGAAAAAGTTACAGGAAAAATAGCAAATAAAAGTATGTTGCCTATGCAACCAGGAGATGTTCATCAAACTTGGGCAGATGTTGATGCTTTAAAAGAGAAATTTGGTTATAATCCTGAATTTTCGGTTGCAAAAGGAATTAAAAATTTTGTATATTGGTATAAAGAATATTATAAATAATTATTTATGGAAGATAATTTAGTAATTAGAAAAGCTCGATTACAAGGAAAGGTAAAAGTTAGTGGAGCTAAAAACAGTGCATTGCGTTTGTTGGCAGCTTCAATACTTACAGATGAATTAGTTGAATTAAATAATTTTCCTAACGGATTATTAGATATTCAGGTACATTTGGAAATGCTTAAAGTTCTTGGTAAAAATTATATTACACAGCAAGACACTGTTATCATTAGTGAAGTAAAAGCTGGGGTTACTTCGTTAGAATGGACTGATCGTTCTATTAGAAACACCTTATTAATTTTAGGGGCTTTGGTAGCCCGTTTTGGAGAAGGAAGAGTTCCACAGCCTGGAGGATGTAAATTAGGAGAAAGAAAATACGACATCCATGTGATGTTATTAGAACGATTAGGAGCAAAAGTTTGGGAAGAGGACGGATATTTATGTGCTAAGTCTTCCGGTATATTCAAAGGAACAGATATATTTTTACCTATGCGTTCAACAGGAGCTACTGAAAATTCAATTATATGTGCTAGTTTAGCTAAGGGAATTACAACCATTTGGAATCCTCACATTCGTCCAGAAATTATGGATTTAGTAGATATGCTAAAAAAAATGGGAGCAAAAATTACTGTATATGGACAAAAATGTATTGTCATAGAAGGAGTAAGGAAACTTTCAGGAGTTAAGCATTCTGTTATTCCAGATAATATGGAAGCTCTTACTTGGGCAATAGGATCTGTTATAACTAATGGAGAAGTAGAAATAGAAAATTTCCCATACGAACATTTGGATGTGCCGTTAATTTATCTAAAAGAAAGTGGGATGAAACTTTACAAGGGTGAGAGTAGTCTAATTGTTAAAGGTAGCAGCCCATATCCTATAGAAATTAGTACAGGACCTTATCCAGGTATAAATTCGGATATGCAACCTCTTTTTTCAATATATGGTGCAATGTCTAAAGGAGAATCAAAAATTGTTGATTTACGTTTCCCAGGTCGTTATGGTTACGCTGAAGAATTAGCAAAAATGGGAATGAATTATAATGTTATAGGTGATATGTTAGTTATTAAGGGAGGCACACCATTAGTTGGCACAACCGTTAATGCATTAGATCTTAGAGCAGGAATTGCTTTATTATTGGCGGGATTAACTGCAGATGGTGAAACAATAATAGAGAATGCATGGCAAATCGGAAGGGGATATGAAAATCTTAAAACTAAACTATTACAGATGGGAGTTAAAATCCAATAAGAATGACAACTTTAAAATCAACAATAAAAGATATTTGTGATGACCTGTTTCCAAATGCAACATTCAAAAGTTTTCTTGTTAACTATTTGATCAGTGTTAGATTCAGAGTATTGTTAAATCACAGGATTGGAAAGTTTTTTTTTAATAGCAGATACTTTTTGTTTAAACAAATTGGTGTGTGGTATAAGATTAGACTAATATCAAAACGAGGATGTGATATTTCTTATAATTCATTCATTGGTAAAAATCTTAAAATGCCACACCCTATTGGAATTATAATTGGAGATGGAGTAGTTATCAATAACAATGTAAAAATATTCCAGCAAGTAACCTTTGGAAGTCACGGAAAAAAAGATGAAAAAAAAAATTATCCAACTATTGAAGATAACGTTATAATATTTGCTGGAGCCAAGATTATTGGAAATATAGTTGTTGGAGAAAATGCGATAATTGGAGCAAATGCGGTGGTCAATATAGATGTTCCGGCAAATTCAATTGCCGTAGGAATACCTTGTAGAATAATCAAAAAACTATGAAAAAATCATTTTTAAACGATTTACTTAGAGTAGGTACTTCAAATATGTTGTCTATAATAGTTGGTTTATGTACTTCAATAATTACAGCAAGATATTTAGGGCCTGAAAATAATGGGCTTATAACTGGTTTGACCATTTTTCCTTCAATATTTATGTCAGTCGGATCTTTAGGGATAAGACAATCAACCACTTTTTTTTTGGGAAAAGGTATTTATGAAGAAGGTAAAATAAAAACAGCAATAGCCCAAATTTGGGCTTTAACATCAATTATCAGTATCATCATATGTTTCATTTTGATATATTATTTTAGTAGATCAGGGCAAAATTTATTATGGGTACTATTAGCAATAATTCCAATACCTTTTAGTCTTTTTAATACTTATAATTCAGGTATTTATTTAGGTAAAAACGAAATTGGAGCATTTAATAAAATTAATTGGATTCCTACATTTATAGTCTTTATTGTTACGTCTTTGTTTTTGATTGTTTTAAAAATGGATGTAACAGGTTATATGATTGCCTTAATTTCTGGACCAGTTTTAATGTTTATACTATTACTTTTTAAAAATAAATTTATTCAGTCGTTAAGTTTTTCCTTTGATTTCAAAATTATTAAAGTAATGTTATCTTTAGGAGCGGTATATGCAGTTTCACTCTTAGTAATTACATTGAATTATAGGGTCGATGTCATTATTCTAGATAAATTAAGCACCCCATACCAGCTAGGAATTTATTCAAAAGGTGTAGTTATTACTCAATATCTATGGCAGATACCTATGGTTATGAGTACAATAGTTTTTGCAAGAAGTGCGATTTCTAAAAACGGCATAGAATTTTCTTATAAAATATCTCAGCTTTTAAGACTATCGCTCCTTGCAATTGGCTTAATATCAATAGTTCTATTTGTTTTATCAGACTTTATAATTACGACAATGTATGGACAAGAATTTTGTGGCAGTATCAATGTCTTAAAAATTTTATTGCCAGGAGTGGTTATTTTAACCTTATTTAAAGTGATGAATATGGATTTAGCAGGAAAAGGTAAACCTTGGATTAGCATGAAAGCAATGATTCCAGGGCTAATAATCAATATAATTTTAAATATTATTTTAATACCAAAATATGGAGCTAATGGAGCTTCTTTTTCTTCAACTATAAGTTATGGAATTGCAGGAATACTTTTTATATATTTTTATAGTTTAGAAACATCAATTCCAATTAAGGAAATAATCACATATAAAAAAACTGACTTTGATCCAATAAAAAATATTATCAAAAAAATATACAAAAAACGATAAAGGAATGAAATTTTATAATCATTTTGATTTAACGAGCTTTAATTCCTACAGAATCAAAGCAAAATGTAATAGGGCTATTTTTTTTGACTGTGAAGAAGAAATTCAAGAGTATTATCAAAAAAATAAAGACACTAAAAATGTTCTTTTGGGTAGTGGTCATAACATAATTTTAGCTAAAGAATATTATACGGAAGACTTCATAATTTTTAATAGTAATTTTAATAAAATTAATCTAACGGAAGCAGGGCTTTTAGAAATTGAAGCTGGCGCCATGATGTGGGATGCTGCCCAATTTGCCTTAGATCATGAGTTAAGTGGTTTAGAAGTTTTTTGGGATATACCAAGTTCTTTGGGTGGTGCTGTGGTGATGAATGCAGGCGCTAGTGGAGAGGAGATCAAAGATGTATTAGTAAAAGTTCGTTATCTAGATTTGACAGATAATACAATCAAAGAAATTCTTAAAGATGATATTTCGTTTGAATACCGAAATAGTTTTTTTCAAAAAAACACTGACAAAATTGTACTGAAAGCTTGGTTACAATTGAAAAAAGGGAATAAAGAAATTATTTCTGAAAAAATGGAGACCATAAAAGCACAGCGATGGGCAAAACAACCTAAAGAGTTTCCTAATGGAGGTAGTGTTTTTAAAAGACCTGAGGGCTATTATGTTGGCGCTATAATGGACGAATTAGGTTTAAAAGCTTATGCTATAGGTGGTGCAAAAATTTCAGAAAAACACGGAGGATTTATTATTAATTATAATAATGCTACTGGACAAGATATTCTGGATATTATTACAGAAGTGAAAAAACAAGTATGGAAGAAATACCAAATAGATTTGGAAGTAGAACAAAGAGTGATATGAGAATATTATTTATTATTACCGTAAGAGGACATGGAAGAGGAGGGCACTTTCACTCTCTTAACCACATATCTCAAGCACTTGGAGAAGATGTTGAAGTAGGTATTTGCACCTATGGAATTGGAAAAAGCATAGTACTTGAAGACAATCCTTATTTTAAAAAACATATTTTTTATAATGGTAAAAATTTTCTAAAATACAAAAAAGAAGTGCAATATTTACTTTCAGATTACAAACCGGAAGTTTTGCATTTTTTTGATTTAGCGGCTTATGATACATTTGGATTGTTCTTTAACTTGAACAAATATCAAGTTTTTTTGAACAAATGTGGTGGACCAAATTATAATGAATTTCCATTAATTAAGAATTTAATTTTATTTAGTGAGGAAAATTTAAAATGGTTTAAGGAAAATAATAAATTTAATAAAGCTAATATAATTGTAATTCCTAATCGAGTTAATCCTAAACTACTTGATATTAATTTTGAGAAAAAATTAATGAAAAAAGAGTCCTTTTGTTTCGTTAGAATTGCTCGTATAGGTTTAGCTTATAAAAAAAGTATTGAGGATAGTATTCGTTTAGTAGAAAGATTATCTCAAGAAGGACTTAACATACATTTATATCTTATAGGTACTATACAAGAAAAAGATGTATCTGATGAAATCCAATTAAAAATCAAAAACCTGCCAATTACTATCCTAAATCAAGATGAATATACAATTAAGGCATCAGATATGTTATATTTAGCAGATGCTGTTATTGCAACTGGTAGAGGAATAATGGAAGCAACGGCATTAGGAAAACCAATTTTGACAACAGCAAAAAATTCTGAATTCCCTATTTTAGTTAGTGGAAATAATTTCATGTCGTTTTTTGACACTAATTTTTCAGGAAGAAGCATAGCTTCAGAAAGTTGTTTAAAAATTAATTATTCAGAAATAAAAAAACTAATAAATGATAAAGAATTTTTTGATAATTTATCTAATTTTTCTAAATTGGTGTTTGAGCAAAACTTTAGTACAAAAGTAGGTACAATAAAATACCTTAATTTTTACAAGACAAGTAAAGATGAAAAAAAATTCAAACTCAAAGTATTTGCTGATTTAAAATCTAAATTAAAAACATGGTATAGCTTTGTAAAACAGTAATTATGAAAATTCTTATCACAGGAGACTTTGTTATCACTCATCTTTTCTCTTCTTTACAAATGAGCATGGAGATAAAAGATCTATTTTCGAAATCTGATTATAATATTGTAAATTTGGAGGCTCCATTAACAAATAATAATTCGAAAATTTTAAAAACTGGACCACATCTTAAATCAGATATTAAAAGTACTTTAGAAACATTAAAAGTTTTAAATGTTAATTTATGTACTTTAGCAAATAATCATGTGCTTGATTATGACGAGCAAGGTGTAATTGATACAATATTATTTTGTGATAAAAACGCTATTGCAACTGTTGGGGCAGGAAAAAATAAAGCAGCCGCGGCAAAAGTTTTTTATTTAGAAACGGATGTAGGTAAATTAGCTATTATAAATATTGCCGAAAATGAATGGGCATCAGCTACAGATGTTTCAGCTGGAGCAAATGGAATGAATATAATTGATGATGTCAAAGCCATACAAGAAGCTAAAATGAAGAGTGATTTTGTTTTTGTAATTGTTCACGGTGGTCACGAATATTATAATTTACCTAGTCCTAGAATTCAAAAACAATATCGTTTTTATGTTGATATGGGTGCCGATGTTGTAGTTGGTCACCATACACATTGTATTAGTGGTATGGAAACGTATAAGGATAAACCTATTTATTATAGTTTAGGAAATTTCTTATTTACTAAAACATCAGCATATGAGGATTGGTATAAAGGAATTGTTTTAGAAGTTGAAATTAATATGAAAAAAGATATCAAAGCAACTCCAATTTTTGTAAAACAAAGCAGAACTGATTTTAATTTATCTTTAATTTCAGGTGGCGAACTTAGTGAAATTAAAAACAGGTTTGAAAATTATTCGGGTATTATTCAAAAAGATATATCAGTGGAATGGAATGCTTTTGTCCAACAAAAAAATAAATTATATTCGAATAGTTGGACAGCAAATGTTTTTATTAAAAATAGATATTTAAGCGCATTACTTATTAAACTTGGGGTCACTTTTTCTTCAAATAAAGGTACAGCATTGCTTTTAAATTTAATGCGATGTGAGGCACATGCTGATTTGTCAAAAGAAATTTTAATAAAGAAATTAACGAAATGAAATTAGCCATACACCACGCAAAAACGAGTTTTTCTGACCGATGGATTTCCTATTGTGATCAAAAAAACATTGCATATAAAATTGTAAATGCTTTTGATAATGATATAATTCTTCAGATTAAGGATTGCGATGTATTAATGTGGCATTATAGCCACGGAATTTACAAAGATGTAATTGCTGCAAAAAAAATATTATTTGCTTTGGAACACGCCGGCATTAAAGTCTTTCCAAACTTTAATACTGCTTGGCATTTTGACGATAAAGTAGCACAAAAATATTTACTGGAAGCAATTGGTGCGCCCATAGTAACAAGTTATATTTTTTATGATAAAAAAGAAGCTTTAGATTGGGCAAACCAAACCACTTACCCTAAAGTATTTAAGTTAAAGGGTGGAGCGGGTTCTGCTAACGTTAGGTTAGTCAAAACAAAATCAGAATGTTTAAAAATTATTAATAAAGCCTTTGGAAAAGGCTTTAATCAATTTGATGGCAAAGCCTATTTTTTAGACACTATTATTAAATATAAATCGGGAACAAAATCCTTAAAGCAAGTGGTGAAATCATTTGGTAGAATGTTTGTTTCGACTGAATATGCTAAATTAGCCTCGCCAGAAAAGGGGTATGCCTACTTTCAAGAATTTATTCCTAATAATAATTCAGACATTAGGGTTATTATAGTTGGTAACAAGGCATTTGGTTTAAAACGTATGGTAAGAAATGGAGATTTTAGGGCTTCAGGGAGTGGTACTATCAATTATAAAGTTGAAGAAATTGATGTTAAATGTGTTGAAATTGCATTTCAAGTAAATAAAATATTAAAATCTCAATCAATTGCTTTCGATTTTATTTTTGACAAAAACCAAAAACCATTAATTGTTGAAATTAGTTACGCTTATTCAAGCATAGCATATGACAAATGTGAAGGATATTGGACAGAAGATTTACAGTTTTACAAGGTAAAATTTATACCTCAAACTTGGATGATAGAAGACATAATAAATGAATTAACTTTGAATGAATAGACAATTCCTATTAAAAATAAAAAGATTTTCACTTTTTCTTTTTATACTCTCGTTACCTTTTGAGTATTGGGATCCTTTTGGTATTGCCTCTTTTTTTTCAGTTACTAAAATGGCAGGATTTGGTTATGCTGTTTCGGCTTTTTTAATTGGTAAAGATAGTTTTGATTCTTCAATATTTAAATATGTAAGAATACTATTATATTTATATGTTTTGATGCTTGTTTTAAATATGTTAAATTATGTAGGAATAAATAAAGTTAGTGTTTTCAATTTTACGCTATTTCAAAACATACTTTTATATTGGTTGATAGCATCTGATATAAAAAAACAAAATATTCAGGTAAATTCAATATTGCTTTATTTCATTGTGAGCATTGTATTTATGAGTATCCTATTGTTATTTGGTATAGGTATTGGACAAGAATTTGAAGAGAACGTAACAAGAATTACTTTTTTTGGGAACAACCCTAATACAGTAGGTGTTTTAGCGGGTTTAGCCATTGCTTTTTCATTATACTTTATTTTAAACCCATCTAAAACCTTTCAGAAAAAGGGGTTATTAGTATTGATAGTAATTCCTAGTTTTGTTAATTTAATAATTTTATCGGGTTCAAGAGGAGCATTAATATCTACAGTTATAGTAGTCTTGTTTATGTTTATAATGAAAAAGTCTACTTTCATTAAAAAAATTATATTTATTGGTTTATTAGTAGTTATTTCCAATTATTTAATAGATAAAGTAAAGGAGTCAGACTTAATGTTTACAAGATTAACAGAAAGTTTGGAAAAGGGAAGTACTGCTGGGAGAAGTGACATTTGGGAGGACGTGATTGAGCTTTGGAAAAATCGGCCTTTATTAGGCTATGGCGCTACAGGTTTTGAAACTGAAATGATAATTATTTACGGAAGTGGAAAAGATGCTCATAATCTATTTTTGTATATTTTAGTTACTAGCGGATTGATTGGTTTATGTATCTTTTTATATTTTATTATTTTACACATGAAGCGAGCAATAAATAGTTTTATAAAAGGTGATGTATTAATAATGGTTTTACTAATCTTTTATTTAACAACAGTATTAAAGTCTGGTGGCGCAATAAATAATAAATTGATGTGGTTATTACTTGCAATTATAATTTCACATATCTTTTATGGACTTAATAAAATAAAGACATTATGAAAATCCTTTGTTGTATAGATAGTCTTGGTTCAGGGGGGGCTCAACGTCAACTAATAGAATTGGCGAAGGGCTTTATAGACAAAGGCCATGAGGTTTCTTTTTTGACTTATCATAAAATTGATTTCTTTAAACCAGAATTGGATAAATATGTAATAACCAATAATACAATTGTTGAAAAAAATTACCTTTTGCGTTTATTGAAAGTTAGAAAAGCAATCCGTAAGCATAAACCAGATGTAGTGCTTTCCTTTTTGGAAGCTTCAAATTTTATGGTGACTTTGTCAGGGTTTCCTTTTCGAAAATGGAAATTAATTGTAGGTGAACGAAGCGCAAATCCTGAAATATTGAGTAATATAAAATTAAGATTTTATAGAAAGGTACATTTTTTTGCGGATTTTGTAGTAGCTAATTCACATAATAACATTGAGTTAGTAAAAAATATTATTCCAAAGATTGATAAGAATAAACTGAAAGTAATTTATAATTCAGTTGAAATACCTAAATATAATAATTCCTTACTTCTTAAAAGTGACATTACAAACATTGTCATTGCTGCAAGTTATAGAGAAGTAAAAAACCTAGATGGATTAATTGATGCGCTTTTGTTAATTTCAAGCCAATATAGGTTCAAATTGAAAATTAATTGGTATGGTAATATATCTATGGACAATTCATATTATAAAGAGCAACAAAAAAAAATAGATCATTTTCAATTAAATAAAGTTTTAAAGCTATATGACCAAACTAAAGAAATTAAAAAGAAATATGCTGATGCAGATTTTGTAGGTTTGTTTAGTCATTTTGAAGGTTTTCCAAACACAATTTGTGAAGCAATGTCAATGGGTAAGCCTGTAATAGTATCAAAAGTTTCAGATGTGCCATTATTTATAAAAGAAAGTGAGAATGGATTTTTATGTGAGAGTAATAATCCAGAATCAATTAAAAACGCGTTAATTAAAGCTATAGATTCCACAACACTTCAACAAAAAAGTATGGGCGACAAGAATTATTATTTAGCAAAGAAGGAATTTAGTAAAAAAGTTATTTTAAAACAGTATTTGAAATTATTACAAAATGAAAAATAAAATATTATTTATTGGCTCTTTTAAAAAACCAAAAAACGGACATTATGGAGGTGTATATTTTGCTTCCACTACCCTACGTGACGGACTAATCAAAGAAGGCTATCAAATTATAGAGATGGACACAACATTAAAAGACATTGTTGAAACTAGAGTTTATAAAAGGTTACCTGATATTATAAGCCGTCAATTTAAATTTCTATACACTATTTTATTAAACGTTAAAGCAAAACAAATTTTTATATTCCTAAGTGGTTCAGGTTCATATGTTGATAAATTTCTGCCAATATTATTGTCAAAGTTACTCAGAAAAAAAATAATTATATTTCCTGTTTCGGGGCATTTAATTTCAGACATTGATAACAGGAAATTTCTTTTTTTTATAAATAGGGTTTTTAATTTAACCGATAAGATTGTTTGCCAAAGTTCGTATTGGGAAGATTACTTTTCATCCAGAAAAGTAGAAAAAAATAAATTATTAGTTATAGAAAACTGGGTTGATGATTTAAAAATTAAAGAATCTATAAATCTAAATTATCCTGAATTTAAAGTGAATGATAAAATAACTTTTAAGATTGTAATTGTTTCGAGAATAGAGAAGGCAAAAGGCGTTGATGATATTATTGAACTTGGACAAAGATTACAAAATAAATTAGATTTCTCTATTTTTGTTTATGGAGCAGGAAGTTACCAAAAAGAGTTTGTCGATAGTATTAAATCAAATAAACTTGAAAATGTAATTTTTTTTAAAGGTTGGTTAGAAAAAGAAAAGATGCTAGAAACAATTAATTCTCATCATTTGGCAGTTTTTTCATCAAAGACAGAAGGTTATCCTAATGGTTTACTTGATTATATATTCTCTAAAATACCCATATTATCATCAGACATACCAATGTTAAGAGCAGTTGGAAAATCCAATATGGCATATTATAAATTTGGAAATACTGAAGAAATGGCAAAAATAGTAGAAGAGATTTATTCAGACTATGAATTATCTATTCTAAAAGCACAGAACTTGTTCAAAATAAAAGTAATTGAAAATTGCACGGACACAAGTATAAAAAAAATAAAAAACATTTTACTATGAGTCCGCCAGTAATATTATATAGATTAGGTCATTTTTTTTGTGTAATAAAAATGCCTCTAATAGGAAAAATAGTGTCTTATATAAATAGATTATTTTTTTCAATTTGGTTACCTTCATCAGCTAACATAGGAAAAAATTTTACAGTAGGTTATTGGGGCTTGGGTATAGTTATCCATTCAGACACCATAATTGGTAATAACTGTCAAATTAATCAAAATGTTACAGTAGGTCGAAATTTTGGGGATAAAAAAGTCCCAGTGATTGGTGATGATGTATATATTGGTGCAGGTAGCGTAGTATTTGGAGAGATAAATATAGGCAATAATGTTATTATTGGTTCTAATTCTTTAGTAAACAAAGATATTCCAAATAACTCCACGGTTGTTGGAAATCCGATGCGTATTATTCAAACTAATAGACCTGAAAAGTATTATGAGTTAAATAGATTGAAATGAAAATAAATTTAGCGATACAACTCTACAAAAACATGGGGTCACGTTATGTGGCATATCGCGTTTTTCATGAACTAGAAAAAAAGTTAGGAAGGCTTAGAAAGAAACACCCAACTGATTTGGTTCTGCTGAAACCTATTTCACTTTCTGAATGGCATAAGTCTAAAAACCCATTCGTTATTTCTGAAAAAGAGCAATTTACATTTGATAAAAAACCATCTGAAATTCTTAAGAAAAAAGCAGAACGAATTAAAAGTGGAGAATTGCATTATTTTAATGAACAATGGTTGTTTATTGGAAAAGATTATGACTGGATTACCAACCCTTCTAACGGCTACAGCTACGATGTTGCCAAACATTGGTCTGAAATTCCCGATTTATCAGAAGAGGCAGGAGATATAAAATACGTTTGGGAAAAATCTCGATTTTCCTACTTTCTTACCCTGATCCGATATGATTATCATTTTGATGAGGATTTATCAGAATTTATTTTTTCTGAAATAGAATCTTGGATTGATGCTAACCCAATTAACCAGGGGCCAAATTGGCTTTGTAGTCAGGAAATATCCTTGCGAATGTTTAATTGGTGTTATGCTTTGTACTTTTATCAAAATTCAGAAGCCCTCACAGAAAAACGTTGGCAAAAAATTCAAAATGTAATTTATGCCTCAGTTCACCATGTGTATCATCATATTAATTTTTCTCGAATAGCTGTTAGAAACAATCATGCCATTACAGAAACTTTGTTTCTAACGTTATCTAACATTTTGTTTCCATTTATTCCCGAAACAAAAAAATGGTCTGAAGAAGGTTTAAAATGGTTTGAAGAAGAAATTGCCTATCAGATTTATCAAGACGGTACTTTTTTACAGTTTTCTATGAATTATCATAGAGTTGTGGTACAATTGTTGTCTTTCGGTATTTCAATTTTTGAAAAAAACAGCCAACAATTTTCTGATTTAGTTTATCAAAAAGCCTACAAGTCGTTAAACTTTTTGTATCAATGCATGCAAAATGAAAACGGTTGGCTACCTAATTATGGTTCTAATGATGGTGCTTTGTTTTTTATATTTTCAGATACCGATTATAGGGACTATAGACCTCAATTAAACACTCTGCATAAGGTGCTTACAGGGAAGTTGTTATTTCAGATAGATATTATTAATGAAGATTACAATTGGGTACAAGGAGCTCAGAATAAAATACATTTTTCTCCGCTTAGGAAAATATATGGAGTTCAAAGTTTTGATGTTGGAGGTTATTATTTATGTAGAAATGGTGACTTCTTTACATTTATTCGTTGTGGAAATCATAAAGACCGTCCGGCTCAGGCTGATAATTTGCATGTTGATATATGGCATAAAGGTGAAAATATCTTGAGAGATTCGGGCACTTATAAATACAATACGGAACCTGATAACTTAAACTTCTTTATGGGTTCAAAATCACATAATGTTGTTATGGTAGGTGAGCATTCCCAAATGCTTAAAGGCGGTCGTTTTATTTGGTATTACTGGTCTCAGAAAAGAGAAGCAAAATGGAGAGTAACTGATGAAGCATTTGTTTTTACAGGAAGTATAAATGCTTTTAGACACCTAGAACATAAAGCTATTCACCAAAGAGTTGTTAAAATTAGTAAGCATGATTATGTGTGGTTGGTGACAGACTCTTTCAAAGGTTTAGATAGTTATGAAAAAAAACAAATTTGGCATCCTAATAGTTTAGAATTAGAAATAAGTTCTGAAGGAAATCACTATAATGAATTTGATTCTTTTAATTCAGATTATTATGGGCAATTACAACAAAAAAAATCAGTATATTTTGAGTTTAAATACTCGATAGAAACTAAATTAAAGTTTATCTGTAAATGAGAATATTATTATTACATCAATATTTTTTAGAAGAAGACGATTCTGGAGGTTCTCGTTGGAATGAGATGACTAAAACTTGGACCGCTCAAGGTCATGAAGTATCTGTAATTGCAGGTATGATGCACGCTAACGGATTGGAAAAAAGAAAAGAGTACAAGGGTAAGTATTTTGTAAAGAATAAACAAGGTGAAGTAGTTGTAGAGCGAACTCATGTATCAGAATCTTATAATAGGGGTTTCTTTGGCCGTTTATGGGGTTATTTTTCATTTATGTTTTCATCTCTTTGGGCAGGATTATTTAAGGTAAAAGGAAAATATGACGTGGTAATTGTTACTTCTCCTCCCTTATTTGTTGGAATAACTGGCTATTTAATTTCTCGATTTAAAAAAGCTCCTATGGTTTTTGAAATTAGAGATTTATGGCCTGAATCTGCAATTGATACAGGAGTGTTGACCAATAAGTGGATTATAAAAATGGCATATGCTGTTGAAAAATTTATATATAAAAAAGCTACATTAATTAATGTTCTGACTCCAGCTTTTTATAATACACTACGGGATGTAAAGAGTATCAGTGCGTCTAAACTCATAATGATTCCTAATGCAGCTGACTTTAGTTTGTCGGATGAGATATTAACCACTTTTGACAGAGAGGAGTTTAGAAAACAACATAATTTGGAAGGCAATTTTGTAATTACTTATGTTGGAGCTCATGGCATTGCCAACCATTTAGAGCAAGTATTAGAAGCTGGTAAAGCTTTAGAGGACACTAATGTATTGTTCTTGCTAATTGGTCAAGGTATGGAGAAGGCAAGATTGATGAAACTAGCAGAAAAAATGGCTATCAAGAATGTTAGATTTATAGATTCAGTACCAAAAAAAGAAGTGTTTAAATATATTATAGCTTCAGAAATGGGTGCATCTGTACTGAAGCGAGTAGATACTTTTAAAACGGTGTATTCAAATAAAACGTTTGATTATTTTTCTTGTAAAATACCGATCTTGATGGCTATTGATGGAGTTTCTCGTGAATTGGTAGAAACTGCAAAAGCAGGAACTTATGTAGAGCCAGAAAATACTTTTGAATATGATCGTATCATAAGAGAATATTTGAATTGCACTAAACGATTAGAAGTTGAAGGTGAGAGCGGTTATCAATATGCAAAACAAAATTTTGATAGAGAAGTTCTCGCTAATAAATATTTAGATAAAATAAAGCAAATAATTAATTAACTATATTTTAATGAAAAATATTACATTAATAGCTGGCGCAAGGCCTAATTTTATGAAAATAGCCCCTATTATTCATGCAATTCATAAAGCTCAAAAAGAATACAAAAACATTAATTATCGTTTAATACATACAGGTCAGCATTATGACAAAAAGATGTCGGGTGATTTTTTTGAGCAATTAGAAATTCCTGAACCACATGCTAATTTAGAATCTGGCGGAGGCACTCAGGCCGAACAAACGGCTAATATTATGATTAGATTCGAAAAAGAACTTATTGAGAATCCAACAGATTTAGTTCTTGTTGTTGGTGATGTAACCTCAACTATGGCCTGTGCAATTACGGCTCAAAAACTAAATATAAAAGTAGCTCATGTTGAGGCTGGAATTCGTTCTAATGATTGGAGTATGCCCGAAGAAATAAATAGACTTGTAACTGATGCAATTACTAACTATTTTTTTACAACTTCTGAAATTGCAAATGAGAATTTATTAAAAAGTGGTGTTAATATAGAACAAATCTTCTTTGTCGGGAATACTATGATTGATACATTGCTTAAAAATCTTCCTCGTTTTAAAAAACCTATGATATGGGATGAAATTGGTTTAATCGAGAAGGAATATTTGGTAATGACTTTGCATCGTCCTGCAAACGTGGATGAGGAACATAAGTTAAAAGAGCTCTTGGATGAAATTATCTTTAATTCGGGGGATTTACCATTAGTATTTCCAGTACACCCTAGAACTGCCAAAAATTTAGAAAATATAGGTCTGAGATATTCCCGTTTACATCTGATTGAGCCACAAGGTTATTTAGAATTCAACTATTTAGTAGAGAGAGCTAAAGCGGTTGTTACCGATTCAGGTGGTATAACAGAAGAAACTACTGTCTTGGGTGTGCCTTGCATTACGTTAAGAGATAATACGGAAAGACCTGAGACTATCACAGAAGGTACTAATGAATTGATTGGAACCGACCCTAAGGCAATTAAGCCGACAATGGAAAAACTATTTTCCGGCAATTGGAAACAAGGCAAAATACCCCATCTTTGGGATGGCAAAACATCTGAGCGTATTGTAGATATACTTTTAACTTTATAATTACTTAAAATATAAGCTTATGTACAAGAATTTTTATAAATATCTTTTTGATTTCATAATATCTTTACTATTGTTTTTATTACTAAGCCCTTTATTTATAATAATCACTATAGGTTTATTTTTTGCCAATCATGGCCATCCTTTTTTCTTACAATCAAGACCTGGAAAACGCGAACGAATTTTCACTATTATCAAGTTTAAAACTATGAATGATAAGAAAGATGTTGCGGGAAATTTATTGTCAGATGCAGAACGATTAACTAAAATAGGCGCCTTTGTTCGTAAAACTTCTTTAGATGAGATTCCTCAATTGTTGAATGTCATTAAAGGGGATATGAGTTTAATAGGCCCTAGGCCATTACTGACCATTTATCTACCTTTATATAATGAATTTCAAAAAAGACGACATGAAGTAAGGCCTGGAATTACGGGATGGGCACAAATAAACGGAAGAAATGCCATATCATGGAAAGACAAATTTGAATTAGACATATTTTATGTTGAAAATGTTAGTTTTTTATTAGATTTAAAAATTATTTTAACAACAGTAATGAATGTTATACAATCAAAAGACATTAACCAGGCTGACCATGCCACAATAAGTAAATTTGATGGAAACTAAATATGTTTTATATGGCGCTAGTGGTCATGCAAAAGTAGTTTTTGAAATAGCGGATGCTATATCTCAAAATATTGCCGCAATTATTGATGATAAGCCCTCAAGTTTTCATGATTTTTTTCAACAGAAAATAGTTGATGCAAAATTATTTAATTCAGAAAATTGTAAATTTTTAATATCAATAGGCAATAATCAAGTTCGTCAAGTATTGAGTCATAAAATTAATCAACAATTTTTTACATTAATTCATCCAAGTACAACTATTTCAAATAGCTCAAAAATAGGTGATGGAACCGTTATTATGGCTGGTGTTATTGTAAATGCTTCGGTTGAAATAGGAAACCATTGTATAATTAACACTGCTGCTGTTATTGAGCATGATTGTACTATTAAAGATTATGTTCACATTTGCCCAAACGCTACTCTTGCAGGCAATGTCACAATTGGTGAAGGCGCTCAGATAGGAGTTGGGGCTAAAGTAATTCAAGGTGTAAAAATTGGCAAGTGGTCAATTATAGGTGCAGGTGCTGTAGTTACTAAAGATATTCCAGATAATTGTACCGCAGTAGGCATACCTGCAAAACCAATTAAATTTCATAACTAGTTTTATTGTGAAGTTTTATTTAATCCGCCTTGTGTGGTTTTTTGCTGTAAAGTGTTGGATAAACTAATAAAAAGTAGAGTTTCAGTTAAGCAACATTTTTATGATTATTTGATTGAATATTAAATTCTGTTGTTGTAATGTAATTTAACGTTAAATACCTTCTTTTTTGATTGTGCCAAATTTTAAACCTATCACGAAAAGAAAGGTTGGTTTTTAATTATCTTGGTTTGAGAATATAAATCTATATATTAGCAATACTAAATTCTATCCATGTTATTTACACAAACCCGTATTGGAAAACACGGAAGCCCATTTACAATTTATAAATTTAGAACCATTCCAGTAGGTAAAACGCAACCGAATGTTTGGGGGCGTTTTATGCGCAAAACAAAACTGGATGAACTTCCACAAATTATTAATATTATAAAGGGCGAAATGACATTTGTGGGTCCAAGACCTGATATTCCAGGTTACGCAGATGAATTAAAAGGAGAAGATCGAATCATTTTAACTGTTAAACCAGGTATTACAGGTTTAGCGTCCTTAAAATACCGAAAGGAAGAAGAATTATTAAATCAACAACAACATCCACAACAATTTAACGATGAGGTAATATGGCCGGATAAAGTACGTATTAACAAATGGTATGTTAAGAACAAAAGTGTTGGGTTAGATTGCGTCATTCTTTTTTACACCCTAGTACCAATTGATTTTGACGTAGATAAATTTCTTTACAAAAGATATTAAATTTTAAAACAAGAGCAGGCTGTCGAAAGACAGCCTCTTTTTGCTTATATATTCTAAATCATCTAGTTAAAAAAAAATATTCTAGTTGAGACGTTTCAATAGTTGTTAAAATTTGTTTTTTATCGATTTTTTTTGCATTTCAACAATTTTTCAAAAAAAATGTATTGTATTTAATTTTATTATTATTATTTTCACAAATTATTTACAAATTATTAACCAATAACTAAATCATGATGAATAACTACATCAATTGGAGCACACGTTTTTGGACGTGGCCCAAAACAGGAAGGAGTGGGACCTCGCCCACTAGTCATTTGAGTTCCCGACGAACGTCGTGGATATTGTGTGTTTTGCTTATATCTTTATTTTTAGGAATACAAGATGCGATAGGGCAAGTTGCCTACACTCAAAATTTTTCAACTACTACACACGGTTGGACAGATTTCAGTAGAACAACTTCAAATATTTGTGCTACAACTGGCTCTATAAGAAAAAACTTATACTCCGGAGCGGCTACTGGTACACCAACATCTCCTTTACTATCAGGAAACAATGGAATGCCTCTTACTTTTTCTTATCAGTATAAAGTAATTAATTGGAGTGGAGCAGGAGCAACACCTGCTAATTTTGGTAGTTTTAAGGTTCAATATGCGAGTTCTACGTCTGGTCCATGGACAGATGTACCGAATTCTACTATAAATTCTACGAATCATACACCAAGTACTTCTTGTGTTACTAAAACGGTTACTTTTACACCGAGCGGTGGTAATTTATATGTTAGATTCAATGCTACTTGGTCAAATGGTGATTACTATTTGTATTTTGATGAAGTTGCCATTACTCAAGAAGCAGCTCCTCCTTGTACAGATACTCCAGTAGCAGGTACGTTAAATGCGGCTACTCAATTTGTATGTAATGCAACTGCGCCTTCAGCTATATCATTGTCTGGTTTTTCAAATGGTACAGGAATTACTTTCCAATGGGAAGAATCTGCTGATGGTGGTATTACTTGGAACAATGCAACCGCAGGAACAGGAGCAACTACAGCTTCGTACACGCCTCCAGCAGTTTCAGCAAATATTAGCTACCGCGCTAAGGTAACGTGTAGTGGATCAGGTTTATTTTCTTATTCTGAAGCACAACAAATTACTGTGGTTACTTGTACGTATGACACTAGTTATACGGCTGGTGGTGTGGCTTACCAATCTATTATGCCTGCAAAAGGAGGTAGTGGTTTAGCTTATTCAGGAACTTGGACATCAACAACTAGTGGAGATGATAATACATCTCCAGTTACTTTATTGACAGGAACAACTTTTAAATACCAAGGGCAACCTATCACTGGCTTTAGAGCATGTACAAACGGTTGGATGACTTTTAATACAGCATCTACTTCAAATGCTTGGACTAATGATTTAACTTCAACGGGTCAAAATTTAGTTTTAGCTCCTTTTTGGGATGATTTAGTTTTAACTGGTCAAGCGTATGCAAATAGAGACGCATGTATGCGATATTTTGTTGAAGGAACTTTAGGTTCTGGTTCGGCTATTATTACTATTGAGTGGAGTGGAATGGAAAGATATTTAATTCCAGGACCAGACTTAAATTTCCAAGTGAAATTACACGAGCAAGGAAATAAAATTGAATACATCTATGGTAACTTTAAAGGGTTTGACGGTACGTTCAATTCAGCATATTCTTATAGTATTGGTATGAATGGTAGTGTGCCTTCAGGTACCACAGCAGTAAATAGATTTGCTTTACAAACAACAAATTACAATCATTTTGATTTTGCTACTGCGCCAACTGGTTTGGTAAATATGCCAAACTGTAACTCTAAATATACCTTTACTCCAGGAACGTATTCAGGTTTAACTGCAGCGCCTACTTTGGTGGCTCCAGCAAATGATGAGCCAACAGGTGCTTTTGGTTTAGATATTGCAACTGCTCCAACTTCTGAATTATGTGGGTTGTACTATCACTCAAGATTAGCTACAGATTCTGGTAAAGGACAAGCTTGTGCGACTACAGCGGGTAACCAAGATGATGACGTTTGGTTTGCTTTTGAAACTACAGCAGCTTCAGAATATTCTATTGTAGTTAGAAGTTCTCCGTTATACGATGCGGTAGTACAATTATTTGATGAAAATTTAACTCCTATTTCTTGTGTGAATGCTACAGGTAGTGGATTAATTGAAACATTAACCGCTACTAATTTAACTCCAGATGGAGGTTTTTATTATGTTAGAGTATTCCATAATGGCGCTGGTTCTTCAGCTTCAGGTGGAAGTGGCGAATTTAGTATCGCTATGAATGAAGTATTATATCCACCAGCAAATGATAACATCGCTGGAGCAATTGCTTTAAACGTAAATGCTTCTTGCCAAACTACATCAAGTATTTTACCAAATACATTGGTAGCAACAGCTTCGCCAACTACGCCAGCTGCTTGTAATACGCCTGATGATGACGTATGGTATTCATTTGTGGCAACTTCAACATTAAATGAAGTAAAAGTACAATCAGCTTCTGGATATAATGCAGCAATGCAAATACTATCTTCTTCTGATAATACGGCTACAGGTACATTAACTGAGTTAGTTTGTAGAAACAACACATCTACAGGAGGTGAAGAAACCTACGCGGGACCATTTATTGTTGGTCAAACTTATTTTGTAAGAGTGTATCATGCAGCAACAGGTGTAGGAACAGGAAACTTTACCATTTGTGTATCGGCTCCAACTCCATTGTGTGCTGTAAATGCAACACCAGCGAATGCCGCTACAACTGTTAACTTAACACCAACATTAACTTGGGCGGCGGCTACAAATGCATCACTATATGATGTGTACTTAGGTACTACTTCAGGAGCGTTGTCTCTTTTAGCTGCAGATATTGCTACTACGAGTTATACCTTAACCAATGCTCAAGCTTTACTTGGTTTGACAAATTATTATTGGTATGTTGTAGCTAAAAATGTAAATGGCTCAGCTACTTGTACAGTTGCAAATGAAACTTCATTTACAACTCCGTCAGACTGTTTAGCGCCTACTGCTTTAACGGCTTTACCTACAGGTACAACTACTGCTACATTGTCTTGGACTTCACCAGCAGTTGGTCAAACACCTCAAGGTTATGAATATGCAGTTACAGACACTAACGTAGCACCTACTACTTCTGGTACGGCTACTACTTTAAATTCGGTTTCAGTTGCTGATTTAACTTCAGGTTCAACCTATTATTTCCATGTAAGAAGTATGTGTGCAAATGGCGAAATGGGATCTTGGGTAACGTCAAGTGCATTTACAATGCCTTTAATTTCTCCTGTTCCATGGACAGAAGGTTTTGCAACAACTACGTTGCCAGAGCAATGGTCTAATGCTGGGTATTTTATAGGCTCTTTCCCTAGCGGAAATCCAGGTAATGCAATTTCTGATAATTTATATTCATTTTCAACATCAGCTAATTTTGCTACACCTAATTTAGGAACTATAGCTACCAATCATATTCTTACATTTGATTATAAATTACAAGATTATGATGATTCTTCTATTGCTCCAACTGCAGGTTCAGGTAATTTTGTAGTTCAAATCTCAACCAACTTTGGTGCTACTTATACTACTTTAGAAACAGTAGATAACGATGGTGTTACAGGTTGGAGACAAAAATCCTACGATTTAGCTCCTTATGCAGGTGAGAATATTAAATTAAAAATTATTGGAAACTGGATTTCTGGTGATTACTATTTATCATTTGATAATATTTCAGTTTCTGCACTTTGTAGCGGGATGCCTACAGCTGGAACGGTTAGCGTAGCGGCTCAGTCACTTTGTCCTGCAGCGCCTGTTGCTTCAATTACTATTACCGGAGCATCTTTTGATGCTGGTATAGCTTATCAGTGGCAACAATCTACGGACAATGGTGTAGAATGGGTGGATGCAATTGGAGGAACAGGAGTAAATACTCTTACCTATTCTCCTCCTGTATTTGCTGGAGATCCAATTTTATATCGTTTAAGAGTATCTTGTACAACTACTGGTGAGGAAGCGTATTCAAACACGTCTCAAGTGAATAGTAACCCAAGAGCGGTTCCATTTACAGAAACATTTGATGATATTGCAAATTTAACAGGATGGTCTACTGCAGGTTTTGCTGTTGGTTCTATACGTGGAGCTACAGGTAATTCAGACGCAAATGCATATATCAATATTTGGTCTAGTACCCCTTCAGGTTATTTAACAACGGCTAATTATGGACCTATTACAGCAGGTCAGGCTTTACGTTTTGATTATCAATTATCAAATTGGAGTTTTCCTTATGCTGCTCCAGCAGCAGGTTCTGGAAATGTTGTAGTAGCCGTAAGTTCAGATTGTGGAGCCACGTTTACAACATTAGAAACTATTAATAATGATGGTGAAGCAGGTTATAGAACTAAAACCTATTCATTAGCTTCTTATGTAGGACAAAATGTAGTATTCAAAATCACAGGAAACAGAACATCAGGAGATTACGATTTATCAATTGATAATCTTGCAGTTATTGTGCCTGCTCCTGAAGTAGCTTCATATAGTCCAGCAACAGTTTGTGCGGGTAGTACGGTTACTATTTCTGGAAATTATTTTAGCACGGTTTCTAGTGTGAAAGTAGGTACTACAGAGGTGACTTTCAATATTGTAAATGCTAACACAATTACATTTACTGCACCAAGTACTTCAACGGGTGGCGCTATTACAGTAACAAACCCAGGTGGTCAAGCAACAAGTGTACTTAACTTAGTTATTGATAACACCACTGCTACAATAACAGCAGATGGTCCAACAACGTTTTGTTCAGGTGGTAGTGTCGTTTTAACGGCTAGCCCAGCAACAAGTTATTCATGGTCAACTGGAGCTACTACACAAAGTATTACAGTTAACCAGTCAGGTAATTATTCTGTTTCGATTATAAATGCAAACAGATGTGCATTACGTTCAGAGTCAGTTGCTGTAACAGTAAATCCAGTATCTTTCGAAACAGTTGAGCAATCAGCATGTATTAGTTATACATGGCCATTATCTGGTCTAACGTATACAGAAAGTGGAGATTACACTTATGTGACTACCAATTCAAGTGGATGTCCACATACTACAACGTTACAATTAACGATTAGTAATGGTGCTATTACGGCTCAGCCAACAGCGCCTACTATTTGTGCAGCAATTGGAGCTACAGCTAGTATTTCGGTTGAAGTTTCAGGAGCTAACTTACCTTCGTATCAGTGGCAAATGCAAACTACAGCTAGTACTACAGTTTGGACAAATATTTCAAACAATGCTAATTATTCAGGTGCTACATCAGCAACCTTGAATATTACAAGATCTTCTACATCGCTTCCTGCTACAGGAACGAAGTATAGAGTACTTGTTACTTCATGTGGTACTACAGTTACTTCGCAACAAGTTGCATTACAACAACAAGCAGGGGTAGTTTCAAAAGCGACTGCTATTGCTATAGTTACAAGATTAACGCCAACTGCAACTACATGTGAAGGAACAACAGTAGACTTATCATTAGCAGCAGGAAGTATTGGAAATGTACAGTGGCAAATGTCAACTACATCCGCTACGGAAGGCTTTACTCCTGTTGGATCATTAATTCAACAATCAGCTTTATCAGCTGTAAACCCATTAATGTCATTTACAACACCAACTTTAACCCAAGATACTTGGTTTAGAATTGTAGCAACAAATGGTGTTTGTAGTTCAGCTACATCGGCAGCTATTAAAATTAATGTTAGTACTACACCAACAGCAGGAACAATTGCTGGAGGTGATGTAACAGTTTGTGCGCCACAGTTGGCACCATCAACTACGGTATTTGACACAGCAGGAACTGCTTTATCAAGTTCAATTACAAATAGTACAACATTATCATTAGAAGGTACTACTTCAGGAGCAACAATAGTTTGGGAAAGAAGTATAAACTTTGTAAACGCTACTAATGCTACACCAGTATGGTCAGCGGTTACTAATTTAACGGCTACTACAGCAACAGGTGCTTCTTATTCAGGGGCAGGTACTGGAGAATTAGTGGTAGGTAACTTAGCAGCAACTACATGGTTTAGAGCACGCGTAATCAATGGCGCATGTTCGGTAATAACAGATGAAGTTAAAATTACAGTATCACCAACTGCTAAAGCCGGAACAGTTACCTCTCCAACTACAGTATGTGTAGGAGGAAGTATTACGTTTACTTCTGCAGCTTACA
>NZ_JBBALR010000006.1:0-153666 GCF_040402895.1 Flavobacterium sp. | reverse complement strand
ACTTAACTACAGAAGTATTGGTAATTGATTATCCTAAATATTTTACACCAAATGGAGATGGAATCAATGATACGTGGAAAATTATTGGATTAGAAGCAAAACATAACGCAAAAATTTATATATTTGACCGATATGGAAAACTAGTGAAGCAAATTGATCCATTACGTGAAGGTTGGGACGGGACATATATTGGTTCGATACTGCCATCAACAGACTATTGGTTTACAATTGACTATACAGAAAAAGATCAACAAAAATTATTTAAAGCCCATTTTTCGTTAAAAAGATAAGACAAGATTACTATGAGACTAAGAAATTTATTACTACTTAACCTAATTATTTTTTTTCAATCAGCATTTTCTCAAGAAGGTATTGCTGTTTATACAGATTATTTAACTGATAATTATTATTTGATCCATCCATCTATGGCTGGCGCTTCAAATTGTGCGAAGTTAAGAGTTACAGGCAGACAACAATGGTTTGGTCAGCAAGATGCGCCATCTTTACAAACTATGAGTTTTAATACAGCATTGGATGAAGACGGAAAATCAGGAGTGGGTATGATTGCTTTTAATGACAGAAATGGATACCATTCTCAATCAGGAGCAAAATTAACCTATGCGCATCATCTATTGTTTTCTCGTACAAAAGCTGATTTGAATATGCTTTCTTTTGGATTAAGTACTGCTTTTATACAAAGTAGGCTAGATGAGACAGCATTTAAAGTATTTGATCCTCAAATTTATGGTGGAATTACTCAAAAAGATTCTTATTTTAATATAGATATAGGCGCTTCTTACCATTATATGGATTTTTTCACACATGTTACGGTGAAAAATTTTATTGCTAACAGAAGAGAATTATATTTAGCTGGTGTTGAATCGGACAACTTGAGAAAATACTTATGGAGTGCTGGTGCTAATTTTGGTGATACGGATAATATTTCTGTAGAGCCTTCATTTATGTTTCAAGTAACAGAACAAACAGGTGAAAAAGCAATTGATTTAAATGCAAAAGTATATAAAGCAATGGATTTCGGTAATATTTGGGGAGGACTTTCTTACAGAACAAGTTTTGAAGGAACACAATACACTAAAGAAAAAGGGGTTGTTAATACTCAAAAATTACAATACATCACACCGTTTGTAGGGGTTAATTTCAAACAGTTTATGTTTGGTTATTCGTATAACCAAGTGATTGGAGATGTTAAATTTGATAATGCAGGATATCATCAATTAACCATTGGATTAAACTTATTCTGCAAACCAAAAGCATATGATTGTAACTGTCCAGCAGTTTCAAACTAACATATTTAATCCCGATTTTTTCGGGATTTTTTTTTAAATATTTTTTTATGATTATTAAAGAAGTAAGAGGTAAAAGACCCGCTATTCCAGACGATTGTTATGTAGCAGAAAATGCAACTATTGTAGGTGAGGTTTCTTTTGGAGAAAACTGTAGCGTTTGGTTTAACGCTGTAATAAGAGGAGATGTAAATTTTATTTCGATAGGAAATAAAGTAAATATTCAAGACGGAGCAGTAATACATTGCACTTATTTAAAACACCCAACTATTATTGGGAATAATGTTTCAATTGGGCATAATGCTATTGTTCATGGATGTACAATTCATGATAATGTTTTAGTAGGAATGGGTGCCATTATAATGGATGGATGTGTGGTAGAAAGTAATTCGATAATAGGAGCAGGAAGTGTAGTGACTCAAAATACGCGTATTGAGAGTGGTTTTATTTACGCAGGAATTCCAGCAAAAAAAGTAAAAGCATTAAATACAAGTGATTTTGCAGGAGAAATTGACCGAATTTCTAATAACTATGTAATGTATTCAAGTTGGTTTAAAGAAGACTAAAAAGCCAAATACTCCACATTAAATGCAGAGCCAACTAATTCTTGCATGACTTCTTTTGGATTATTAATATAAAAGGACTGAAACACCTTATTAGTAGTATTAAATAAGTTATTCACATCTAAAATATGTTTGGTTTGTTTAGCAACTGCTTCACCAGAGTCAATAATTTTAATATGATTTGGAATTATTTGCTTTATTTGTGGAATTAAATATGGATAATGTGTGCAACCTAAAACTAGATAATCAATACCTTCAGCAACCATTGGTAACAAGTAATCATTTAATAGTTGTGTCATTTTTTCAGAATGTATCGCACCGCTTTCGATAAGTTGCACCAATTCGTAACCAATTTGTTCTACTACTTTTACATCTGAATACAAAGCAACGGTTTGATGAAAAAGAGCGCTATTTAATGTGCCTTGCGTTGCTAAAATCCCTATTTTTTGAGTTTTTGTATGTAGCGCTGCGGGCTTGATAGCAGGTTCGATTCCAATAAAAGGAATGTCATAAGTAGCTCTTAATACTTTAATAGCATTTGTTGTGGCTGTATTACAAGCTACAATAATAATTTTACAATTGTTGTTTAGTAAAATTTCTGTGTTTTTTTTACTTAGCGCAATTATTTCTTCTTCTGTTTTCTGGCCATAAGGTGCGTTTTTACTGTCTGCTAAATAGATAGTACTTTCATTTGGAAGAAGCGCGTGTACCTCTTTCCAAATGGATGTGCCACCTACGCCAGAATCGAAAAGTCCTATTGGATTTTTGTTACTCATAAAACAAATATAAAAAAAACTGCTCAATCTAAAAATAAGATGGAGCAGTTGTATTATTTTTTTTAGTTTTATTAGAAACCTAACTCTTTTTTAACATCAGCTAATAAATCCATTCCGTCCGCTAATAAAACACCACTTCCTAAAGTAGAGTCTAATACGTATTGAACGCCTTTAGCACGAGCTACTTTTTGAATAGCTGCTAATGCTTTTTCTGTTAATGGTTTTTGTAATTCGATTTGTTTATCTTGTAATGATTTAGAAGCATCATCTTGATATTTTTGAATTCTTGTACCCATGTCTTGCATTTCTTGAGAACGTGTTTGGTTTAACACATCTCCAGCAGTATCTGCTTCTTTTTGGTATTGAGCTGCTTTAGTTTGGTATTCTGCTACTAATTTTTTGTATTCAGTATCATACCCTTCTCTCAATTTAGTTAATTGAGCTTCTGCTGCTTTCATGGCTGGCATTGAAGTCATTAGAGCACTAACATCAATGTGTCCAACTTTAGTTTGAGCACTTACTTCTTGTGCTCCAAAAAACAGTACTATTGCAATAAATAGGTTTCTTAATTGTTTCATTTTAATTTAATTTAATAAGGATTATTTGATTTTTGTTTCAGTTATTATTATTTAATTTTTTTCGTTTTTTTTGTTTAATAAAGCCTCTCTTTTTGCTTTTTGCTCATCTAATAATTTCTGACGGGCTTCCGCTCTTGCTTTTAAAAGTTCGGCTCTTTTATCATCAGCTTCTTTTTTCTTAGCCGCCGCCGCATCTTTACGCTCTTGTAACTTTTTTTCTCTATCGTCTTTTGTGGCCTGAATTGCTTTTTCTTTTTCTAATATTTCAGGATTTTCAGTAGTTTCAAATTCTCTAACATCTTTGGCGTCTTGAATTTTTTGTTGTTTTTTAGTTAATTCTACTTTTTTACCTGCTCGCTCTAATGCTTTTAAAACAAAATCGCTAATATCAAAACGCTCTGCTGTGAAAATCATTGTTAAATCTGAAGATTTATCAAAAATGAAATCGTAATTTCTTTGTACTGCAATATCTTGTACAACATTAAAAACCTGATCTTGTATAGGTTTAACTAACGCCGATTTTTGGATAATTAAGTCGCCCTGTGGTCCAAAACGTTTTTGTTGATAATCCAGCATTTCTTTTTCAAGAACGTCAATCTCTAATTCTTTATCGTTAATTAATTCTTTAGTTAACAATACTTTTTCAGAATTTAATGCATCTTTTAGCTTTTTAATTTCGGTTTTTTTGGTTTCAATTTCTTGTTGCCATGATGCTGCCTTTTGTTCTAATTGATTTTTTGCTTCCGCATATTCTGGAACTTTTTCCAAAATATAATCCATGTCAATGTAACCAATTTTTGTTGTTTTTTGTGCTTGTACTGCAAATAAAACAAAACTAAAAAGTAAAACAAAATATTTTTTCATAAATGTAACTGTTAAATTCAACTATCGTGCCAAAATTTAAAATTGTTGTCCAATGATAAAGTGTGTTTGCCATCCACTTTTTACCGTATCCCCTGGTATAGGGTCAAATCCATGTGCAAAATCAATACCTAGTAATCCAAATGCAGGCATAAATACTCTTAATCCCACACCTGCTGCACGTTGTACTTTAAAAGGATCAAATGTTTTAAAATTATCAAAAGCAGCACCGGCTTCTAAAAAACTCATAGCATATATTTTCGCTGATTGTTTCATGGTAATTGGGTATCTTAATTCCATTGAATATTTATTATACACTGTTCCTCCGTTTTGCGAAGATAGTGAATTGTTCGGATATCCACGTAACTGAATTACTTCTCTACCGTCTAAAGCAAAATTCGCTAATCCGTCGCCACCAACAAAAAATCTTTCAAAAGGCACTACACCTCTATCTTGATTATAGGCGCCTAAGAAACCAAATTCGGCTCTGGTACGTAAAACGAATTTTTTATATATTTTAGTATACCAATCGCCACTAAATTTCACTTTGTAAAATTCTAACCATTTAAAGCGTTCCTGATCAATTAAACTTTGATCGGCAACTGCTTCCGTGTAATTTAAAGTATTACCACCTGTCGAATTGACGTAAACTGGTAATACGTTTCCGTTTGAATCTATAGGAAAAACAGTATTGTTTCTTAATTTATATTCTTCTTTATTTTCTAAATTAGCGTAATCTACACCATTAAAGAAAGAATAAGGTAAAGTAAATTTAGCAGAAAGGGAGAAGGTCGATCCTCTGTCTGGAAAAATTGGATCTAAACCTCTACTATCTCTTGTTATTGTTGAACTGAAAGCTAAATTTCTTGAGGCGCCATTTCCAAAGGTAAATAAGCCTGTATTATAATTATTTAAATCATAATAAGAAAAAGAAACAGAATTAGAAATACTAAAATAATCATCTGGTATTTTTAATCTTTTTCCATATCCTACTGTTATGGTAGAGATATTAAAACTTTTATCTCTAGTTACATTTCTTGATCTGAAATCGAACAAAAATTGTTTACTATGTGAAAGTGATGTGAAAAAACTAATTGGTTTTTTTCCACCCAACCAAGGCTCAGTAAAGGATAAACTATATACTTGAAAACCTTGGCTAGCCTGTAAACGTAGAGACATTTTTTGGCCATCACCCATAGGCAAAGGTTGGTAGGCTTTTTTATTGAAAATATTTTTCAAAGAAAAATTATTAAATGATAAACCTAAAGTTCCAATGAAACCTCCTGCGCCATAACCACCTTGTAATTCTACTTGACTAGAACCTTTTTCTACTACGGTCCAATCTAAATCTACTGTTCCCGCTGCTGGATCCATGTTCACGGGTTCTGGACGAATGGCTTCTGCATCAAAGAAACCTAATTGTCCTAATTCTCTAACAGAACGAATAACTAAATCTTTGTTCCATTTTTCTCCGGGTCTAGTTCTTAATTCTCTATAAATTACTTTGTCGTTGGTTTTGTCGTTTCCTTTAACAGTAATATTATTAAAATATGCAATTGGTCCTTCGGAAATTCTGATTTCAAAATCTATTGTGTCGTTTTCAGTTTTTACTTCAACTGGGTTGATGTTTGACCATAAATACCCATTATTTTGATATAAATTGGTAACATCTTCTGCATCTGGCGAAGTTTTGTCAGCAATTCTTTTTTCTAACAAAACACCATTATAAATTTCTCCTCTTTTAATTCCTAAAATTGAATTTAAAGCCTGATCAGAATAAACAGTGTTACCTAAAAATCGTATATCACCAAAATAATACTTTTTTCCTTCTTCAATATTTACATCAATGTTTATTTTGTTGTTATCCTTATTGTAAGTTACATTTTCACTAACTACTCTGGCGTCTCTATAGCCTTTTTCTTTATATTTTGTTATCAAAGTTCCTAAATCTTCTTTGTATTTATCTTTAACAAATTTTGAAGATTTGAAAATTCTATAAAGTTTTTTTTCTTTGGTGTTTTTAAATGATTTTTTTAGTTTTTTGTCTACTAATTGTTCATTTCCAACAAAGTTAATTGCGCTAATTTTTACTTTTTCTCCTTTATCAATAAAAACTACCATATCCACTTTAGTATTTGTAGAATCGGCTAAAGTATTTATCGTTACTTTGGTGTTAAAATAACCATCTTTTTTAAACTTATTTTCAATATAGTTTTTAGTATTTGTAATTAAATTATCATTTACAATTTTGCCTTTGCTCAACTCTGTTTCTTTAACAATATCTTCTCTTTTTCCTTTTTTAATTCCCTTGATTTTTATATCATCAAGCTTAGGTAATTCGTATAATTCAAGTTCTAGAAAAATAGCATCTCCATCAATTTTTTTTACGTAAAAGTTAACATCATTAAAAAGCCCTAATTTCCAAAGTTTTGTAATAGCTAAACTAATTTCTTCACCTGGAATTCTAATTTTGCTGCCAATTTCAAGTCCGGTAAATGTTATGATAGTTTGTTGGTTAAAAGAAACCTTTCCAATTACTTCTACGCCAGAGAGGGTGTATTCTTTTCCCTTTTCTAAGGTTGTTTCTTGAGCTTTTATTGTATTTCCTATGAATAGTAGGATAAATAAAAATAGTATTCTGTTTTTAAACATAGTCAATTTATATAATTTGTTCGCTAGTTTTTCCAAATCTTCTTTCTCTTTTTTGATAACTTATTAATGCTTTATTCAGTTCTTCTTCATTGAAGTCTGGCCAGAGTACATCTGTAAAATAAAATTCAGCATAAGCAATTTGCCATAATAGAAAATTACTTATTCTGTGTTCGCCACTTGTTCTTATTAATAAGTCAACATCTGGCATATTCTGTGTGTAAAGATGCTGATTTATAATTGATTCTTCAATAGCATCTACTGAAATTATATTATTTTTAACTTTTTCAGAAATTATTTTAACAGCATTTATGATTTCATCTCTTGCACCATAACTTAACGCAAGGGTTAAAGTCATTCTATTATTTGATTGTGTTTTTTTAATAACTTCAACTAATTCTTTTTTTACTCCTTTGGGTAAAGTGTCTAAATTTCCAATCGCATTTAGTTTGATGTTATTATTTTGTAATGTTTTTAATTCTTTTTTTAAACTACTAACTAATAATTTCATTAACGTATCTACTTCCATTTTTGGTCGGTTCCAATTTTCTGTTGAAAAAGCATATAGTGTTAAAAATTCAATACCTAATTTGGCGCAGTTTTCAACGGTTTGTTTCACAGATTTAGTTCCTTTTTCATGACCAAATACCCGCAACATTCCTTGATTTTTTGCCCAACGACCATTGCCATCCATGATAATGGCTAAGTGTTTCGGTAAATTATTTTTATCTATTTCTTTTTCCATTCTATTGATGTGCGCAAAAACAGGGGTTTTTACCAAAAGTGTAAGTTAGTGTAATCCCAGTAAAAATATACCAATCATTATTATTTAAATTACCAAATTTTAAGGTTTCAAAATTTTTATTTTTTGGATTACTTCCGTCTAAATTATCAGTAAATGTATATCTCGCTCCACTTTCTAATCCAATAACTAAATGATTTGTTAATTTCGATTTTATTCCAACTATCATAGGTATAGCAAACGCATAATGTTGATAATCTAATTTACTTTTTGTGTCTATTACATAAATTTCATTAAAAATAAATGCTGATATACCTGAATACACATAAGGTGTAAAGGTATAATCAGATTCATGTAAATCAAAATTCAAAAAATTAAATTCCAAGCCTGCAGATAGTTCTTTGATATTGTTTTTTATTTCGAAACCTCTATATTTTCTATTAGGGGCATTACTTTCCATATCTTTTGCTGTAATGGATGCCATTTTATATGAAAAACGCCAAGCATGTCTCGTGCTTTTATTCCATTTATATAAAACACCAAACGCCATATCATTTGGAGAAAAATACTCTGGTTTTCCAACATCGCCAATATAATTACTACCACCCACAAAAACACCTAATTCGTGAATTTGTCCGAATGAAGTGATGCAGAATAATAAGCCAATTGTATTTAATAAAAATCTTTTCATTTTTTTAATAGTTTGCAAATATAATAATATTGATGTACTAACCATCTTAAACTAAGTTTTTTTGATGATTAACTTCATGTAATAACGCAAAAAAATGAAAATTCGTGTATTAATTCCTTTTGTCTTCTCCCCAAAGAAGTTTTTTGCGGATTGTTCTTAAGAAACCTTCTTCTGGAAATTCGATTATTGAAATATGAAAATCTGATTTCTTAATAGTTAAAGTAGTTTCGTTAGAAACTGAAGTTATTCTGGAGTCCAACGACACCAAATATTGTTCTTCTCTGCCTTTTATTTTTAAAGTTAATTCTGAATCGTCAGGAATTATTAAGGGTCTTGCAGTTAAATTATGAGGGGCTATGGGAGTAATTACAAAACAATTTGATGTAGGCATAATTACGGGTCCTCCACAACTAAGCGAATACCCTGTGGAACCCGTAGGAGTAGATATTATTAAGCCATCGGCCCAATACGAATTTAAATACTCATTATTTATATAGGTTTCTATTGTAATCATAGAAGTCGTATCTTTTCTAGAAACTGTAATTTCGTTTAATGCAAAATTAAGGTCTTCTAAATCTACATTTTCAGGATGCGCATGTAAACTAACTAATGTTCTTTTCGAGATAGAAAAATCATTCGCTACTACACGGGTTAATAGTTTTTGGATATTTTCTTCTTGAATTGTTGCTAAAAACCCCAATCTTCCGGCGTTTATTCCAATAATTGGTAAATTATAATTTCTTACAAAAGTGGCAGCTCGTAAAATAGTTCCATCGCCTCCTATGCTAATCAAGTAATCAAAATTATCTTTCAAACACTCATGTGAATCAAATGTTGGATATTTTAATGCTATTGCTTTATTTTCAAGTAACTTGTCGTAAAATTTTTTATAAAAACAAATTTCAATATTATTTTGTTCTAAAAACGCCACCACTTTTTCTACTATAGAATGGGTGTTATTTTGATAATATTGACCAAATACAGCTATTTTCATTTGTGAATTTTTATATATTTAAGTATTTGTTTAAATAATCTGATCGATCTTTTAAATCGGCAAGATAAGCATCTTCTTGATTTTCAGATAAAATAGTATAATTATACCGTCTAAAAGTTTGTATGATTTCGTTAAAATTATTTTGCGAAATTTTTAATGTAATTTCCGTTTTTGTTCCTAAATTATTTGAAATAAAAACACCTAATAGTTTAGCATCGTTACTTTCTACAATTTGACAAATTTGACTAAACGTAAAATCAACAGTTTCTTTTTCAATAATAATAGTACTACCGTCTTCTTTTACAAATGTGGTTTCGTTAAAAAAATGAAGCACGTCGTCAAGTTCATAAAAACCTAAATAATTATTTTTATCGTCTAGTACGGGTAAAAGATTGGTATTATTTTTTGAAAATTCTTCTAAAACATCAAACCAATTCATATTGTTTCGAACAAAAAAACGAGCTAAATTATATTTATGATCAAGTATAACGTCAGAACTTGTAAAAAGATCTGTATCTTCTTTGGATATAGAACCTAAAAAAACATCTTGTTCTAAAATTGGGAAATGAGTATATGCTACATCCAAAAATAAATCTGCAGCAACAGCAACAGTAGTAATAACCTGAAGCGCTTTATATTGATTGTTTATAAAATCTGTAATTTTATCCATGTATCTAATTTCAAAACTATTGCAAATTAAGTAAAAAATACAAATTAGTCTATTTTTGTTTGTAATTTTGTACAAATTAAACACAAATATGACAAAGTTATCGGTTAATATTAATAAAATTGCCACCTTAAGAAATGCAAGAGGTGGTAATGTTCCTGATTTGTTGCAAGTTGCAAAAGATATTCAAAAATTTGGTGCCCATGGGATTACCATTCATCCCCGTCCAGACGAGAGACATATTACCTATCAAGACGCACGCGATTTAAAAAATGTGGTGCATACAGAATATAATATTGAAGGTAATCCGCAACATAATTTCATTGATTTAGTTTTAGAATGCCAACCCGATCAGGTAACTTTAGTTCCTGATGCTATTGGAGCAATTACCTCAAATGCTGGTTGGGACACCATAAAATACCAGGATTATCTGACAGAAGTTATTCAAGAATTTTATCGCAATGGAATTAGAACATCTATTTTTGTTGATGCGAATGAAAGTATGGTTGAAGGCGCCAAAAAAACAGGTGCAGATAGAATTGAATTATATACTGAAAGCTTTGCGTATCAATACGGTTTAGGCAATAAAACAGCTATTGAACCCTTTATAAAAGCGGCAATTAAGGCAAATGAAATGGGTTTAGGAATTAATGCTGGGCACGATTTGAGTCTGGACAACATTAAATTTTTCAAAGACAATATCCCAAATTTATTAGAAGTTTCTATTGGTCATGCCTTGATTTCGGAATCTTTATATTTGGGATTGGATAATGTAGTGAATATGTATTTGAACAAGTTGAAGGGTTAATGGTTAAAGATGAAATACTATTTAAATAAATAGCTTTATTTTAAATTATTCATAAACTTATTCCTTTTAAACTTTTAAACCAAAAAAAATGTTGTACTCAAAAATAGAAGGCGAGGGAAAACCATTTTTAATTATTCATGGTTTTTTAGGAATGTCTGACAATTGGAAAACGTTGGGCTTGCAATTTGCGCAATTGGGTTTTCAAATTCATTTGTTAGATATGCGAAATCATGGTAAAAGTTTTCATTCAGAAGAGTTTAATTATGAAATCATGGTGGAAGATGTAAAGACCTATATAGATTTTCATAATTTACAAGATATTACATTGTTAGGACATTCAATGGGTGGAAAAATTGCAATGTTATTTGCAACTCTTTATCCGGAAGTTGTTGAAAAATTAATAATTGCTGATATTAGCCCAAAATATTATGCACCACATCATCAAAGTATTCTAGCCGCGTTGAACGCTGTTGATTTTTCTAAAAAGCCAAGTAGAGGAGAAGTTGATGAAATTATTACAAAACATATTTCAGATTTTGGCACAAAACAATTCTTATTAAAAAACTTATATTGGAAAACGCCTGAAAAACTAGCTTTCCGATTTAATTTAGCGGTTTTCAATATTAAAATTTCCGAAATAGGAATGGCACTTCCGTTTGAAAATCATTTTAATAAACCAGTATTGTTTCTTCGAGGAGGAAAATCAGATTATATTTTAGATGCTGATTTTGAAACTATTTTGCATCATTTTCCAATGGCCGTAATAAAAACAATACCGAATGCAGGACATTGGTTGCATGCAGAAAATCCTGCAACATTTTATTGCGAAGTTGAAAAATTTGTATAACAAATATTATGTATGCATAATATTTTTATTAAAAAAATTGTCAATTTCATAAATAATGTTAATTTTGAATCAATTATATAAATAAATACTAACTAAATTTTAATTATGAGAAAATTATTTTCTTTATCATTACTAACCTTAGCTTCTGTGTCTATGTTCGCAGGAGGGTATAGAGTTTCTATACAAGGTCAGAAACAATTGGCGATGGGACATACCGGAGTTGCAGTTGTAAATAGTGCAGAAGTGGCGTTTTTCAACCCTGCAGGAATGTCATTTTTAGACAAAAAATTCAACTTATCAGTGGGTGGAAACGCTCTATTAGCTAAAACAAGATTTCAAAGTTCTCAGTTTAATCAAACGGCAGCAACAGATAATATGGGTACACCATTTAGTTTGTATGCTACTTATAAAATTAATGATTGGGTTTCTGCAGGTTTAGCTGTTTATACACCTTATGGTTCTTCTGTAGCTTGGGATCAAGATTGGGCAGGAGCACATTTGGTAAACAACATTGATTTAGCAGCTATTTTTATACAACCAACGGTTTCGTTTAAAGTAGGGGATGTTTTTAGTATTGGTGGAGGACCAATTTTTGTACAAGGAAGTGTAAACTTCAACAGAAATTTAACACCAAATCCAGTTTTATCAAACAAAGGAAGTGGAACAGACGTTACTTTAGATGCAAAAGGAATTTCAGCAACTGGATATAATGTAGGTATGATGTTCAAATTGACTAAAAAAGTTACTTTAGGTATGGATTACCGTTCTGAAATTATTATGGAAGCAAGAGGTGGTTCAGCAGAATTTGCAGATGTACCAACAATTGCAGCCACTTCATTTACTAATACTACTTTTAATGCAGATTTACCACTACCAGCTGAATTTACCACAGGTATTTCATACAAAGCTTCAGACAAATGGTTATTTGCCTTTGATTACAACTATACAAAATGGAGTGTTTATAAATCTTTAGATGTTGATTTCTTTAATGGTTTACCGCGTTCTGAAAATCCAAGAAATTACAAAGATGTAAGTGCTTATCGTTTTGGAGCACAATATAAAGCATCTGATAAATTTACCGTAAGAGGAGGGTATTATATTGATGAAAGCCCGGTTCAAAAAGGTTACTTCGCACCAGAAACTCCTCGTAACGATTCTGTAGGATATACAGGAGGATTTACGTATCAAGTAAATAGTAAGTTAGGAATTGACATGTCCTTCTTATATTTACATTTTGATGAAGTTAATAATTCTTACGATTATTTTGATGACCCAACTACAAATACAGGGCTAACTTCTTTCGGAGGTACTTATAAATCATCTGTATTTTCACCAGGTATTGGTATAACATACGGTTTCTAATTTAAAAAAATTATCAAAAATGAAAAATAAATTTATACTAGTAGCAGCTTTAGCAATTGGTTTTGCTGGTTGTGAACCAGAATTTGAAAATGAAGTAAATGCTGATTACACTTCTGGTGAAGCAGATTTTACAAGATATGTAGCAGTTGGTAACTCACTTACTGCTGGTTACATGGACGGAACGGTTTGTAGAGTAGGACAAACCTATTCTTACCCAAATTTATTAGCACAACAATTTGCTTTAGTAGGTGGAGGTGAATTTACACAGCCTTCTTATGCAGAAGATGTAAATAATTTAGGCGGTATTTTAGGAGTACCTGGTTTTGGTACAAGATTGGTAATAGATGCTGCTCAAGGTCGTCCAGAGCCAATTGCAGGAACATCAACAATTACTTTAACACCTCAAGCTAAGGCTTATAATAATATGGGCGTACCAGGTGCAAAATCATTTCATTTAGGATTTCCAGGATATGGGGCTTTAAACCCATATTTTGCCAGACATGCTACATCGCCTACGGCTACAGTTTTAGGTGATGCCATGACCAAAAACCCAACGTTTTTTACCAATTGGATTGGTTCAAACGATGTGTTAGCGTATGCAACTGCAGGTGGAGCACAAGCAGATGGCGTAACACCAGCGACGGATCATAATGCAACTGGAAATTTAAACCCGGCTACTTATGGTTTTAATGATATTACAAATAGTGGTGTTTTCAATAACGTGTACACGAATATTATTAACACGTTAACAGCAAACGGAGCAAAAGGAGTAGTATGTACGATTCCTAGTGTAACTTCTATTCCTTATTTTACTACCGTACCTTATGCGCCTCTTTCACCAACAGCTTTAGGGGGTGCTGCAAATATTACTGCACTAAACAGTCAATTATATGGACCATTAGATGCAATATTTACAGCATATGGTGAGCCAAATCGTATAAATGCGTTAACAGCTACTGCAGCAAATCCAATTTTAATTAATGATGCTGACGCTACAGATAGAAGTGCGCAAATTACAGGAGCATTAACTCCATCACTTGGTGCTGCTACAGCAGCAGCATTTGGAGCTGTTTTTGGTAAAGCACGTCAAGCAACTGCTGATGATTTAGTAGTTTTAACAGCTTCTTCAGTAATTGGAACACCAAATTCAGCTGCTCCAGCAGGTATTAATATTAATGGAGTTACATTTCCAATGGCTAACAAATGGGTATTAACCGCAACTGAAAAAGCAAGAGTTGCAGCTGCTACTTCAGCGTATAACAATTCAATTATAGCTATTGCTGCTTCTAAAAATTTAGCTGTGGCGGAAATGAATGCAGTTATGAACAAATTAATTACAGGTTTACAAATTGAAACCAATTCCATTTATACAGCTAACTATTTCAGTGGTTCTGGTACAGAAGGACAAGTATTGTTTTCTTTAGATGGTGTGCATCCAAATGCACGTGGTTATGCGGTAATTGCAAATGAATTTATCAAAACAATCAACGCAAAATACAAATCAAATTTACCATTACACAATCCTACTTATTTCCCAGGTATCAGTATTTTACCAACGAACTAAGCTAGTTTTTAAATAATTTCTAAATAGGCATCATTTTGATGCCTATTTTTTTAAATTTACACCCTAAAGAAACATGTATAAATCAATTGTATTATAATGAAAAACTACTTTATAAAATTACTGATTTCAACTTTTTTAATACTTAGCATTTCGTATTTTTTAAAAATTGAAATCACCAACTATTCGGCAGCCATATTTATGGCTGTTGCTTTATCATTTTTAAATACCTTTTTAAAACCGATATTAAAAATTCTTGCCATTCCTGTAACCATTATGTCCTTGGGTTTGTTTCTATTGGTTATTAATACCAGTATTGTAAAAATCGCCGATTATTTAATTGATGGAATTACTATGACATTCTTACAGGCGCTAGTTTTTAGTGTTTTACTATCGGTAAGTCAATATATTTTAAATAAAATTTTCACAGAAAAAAATAATAAGTAGTTGTAAAATTCTATAAATTAAAAACTTGTATGGGTTGCAAAAATTATATAATTTTGCAACCCATATTTATACTTCAAAAAATCAAAAAATGAACATTAGAAAAGAACACATTGACGCATTAAACGCCGTTGTAAAAATTACAATTGGTAAATATGAATATACTGAAAAAATTGAAAATTTTTTAGAAGTAAAAAGAAAAACAGCTACAATACCAGGTTTTAGAAAAGGAAAAACACCAATGGATGTGGTGAGAAAACAGTTTGAAAAACCAGCAATCATTGAAGAAGTTACTGCCCTAGTTAACAAAGCGTTAAAAGATTATATAGCTAAAGAAAAATTAGATTTGTTAGGTAACGCCTTACCTCGTATCAACGAAAACTTTGATTGGAAAGCAGAAGAATTGGTTTTTGAATACGAATTAGGTTTAGCACCTGAATTCTCTGTAGATTTAGCAAGAGCGTCAGGCGTAACGAGATATAAAATTATTGCAGATGATACCTTATTAAACGAACAAGTTGAAAGAATTCAAAAGCAGTACGGTAAAATTTTAACGGAAACGGAAGTAAAAAAAGGTTTTGAAATAAACGGAACCTTTACCAACGAAGAAAAAAATATCAGCAATCAAGCGTTAATTAGTTTAGATGTTTTTGCAGACGCGAAAACAGGTAAACAATTTATTGGAAAAAAAGTGGGCGATGTAATTACATTAAAAACGAAAGGTTTGTTTAATGACGACCACCAATTAATGGATTATTTAAAAGTAGCTCACGATAACGTTCACGGTTTAGATATTGAAGTGAATTTTACTATTGATGCCATTCAATCTATTGAAAAAGCGGAAATTAATGACGAATTATTTGCAAAATTATTTCCAAACGGAGAGGTAACAACTTTAGAAGGATTAAAAGCAAAAATTAAAGAAGATGCAGAACAACAATTCGTGCAGCAAGCCGATCAACAGTTTTTAAATGATGTAACTGAGGCCTTATTAGAAACTACTCAATTTGATTTACCAGAAACCTTCTTAAAAAAATGGATTCAAACTATTGGTGAAACCCCTTTAACTCCTGAACAAGCAGAAGCGGAATTTGCAAAATCAGAAAGAGGATTGCGTTATCAATTAATCGAATCTAAAATTTTTATTCAACATAATTTACAAGTTAGATTTGAAGAATTAAAAGATTTTACTTCAGGATTAATCAGACAACAAATGGCACAATTTGGTCAAGCTAATGCAACAGATGCAGAAGTAGACGGAATTGTTTCAAGAGTAATGTCGAATCAAGAAGAAATTAAACGTATATCAGACCAAGTTTTGAGTTTAAAAATGATCGACTTGTACAAAACAAGTGTAAAAGCTACTGAAAAAGAAGTGAACTACCAAGATTTTGTTAAAGCGATGTACGGCGAAATGTAATATTCATAAAAATTAGTATATTTGAACGTCAAATCATTTTGGTTTGACGTTTTTATATTTAAAATCATAACCTTTTAAATACAATTTAAAATGAACTACGGAAAAGAATTTAAAAAATTTGCCACAAAAAAACACGGAGTAAACAGTTTGTATTACGATAAATTAGTAGGCAGTTTAACACCATATATTATTGAAGAACGCCAATTAAATATCTCTCAATTAGACGTGTTTTCTCGTTTAATGATGGACAGAATCATCTTTATGGGAACCGGTGTAGACGATTATATGGCCAATATTATCCAAGCGCAATTGCTTTTTTTAGAAAGTGTAGATGCTTCTAAAGACATTCAAATTTATATTAATTCACCAGGGGGAAGTGTATATGCCGGTTTAGGTATTTATGATACTATGCAATATATTAAACCTGATGTAGCTACAATTTGTACAGGAATGGCAGCATCCATGGGTGCCGTTTTATTGTGTGCAGGTGCAGAAGGAAAACGTTCGGCACTACCACATTCACGTGTCATGATTCACCAACCTTCTGGAGGTGCTTCTGGTGTGGCTACTGATATGGAAATTAACTTAAGAGAAATGCTGAAATTGAAAGATGAATTGTATCAAATTATCTCATCACATTCAAAACAACCTATTGAAAAAGTATTTAAAGATAGCGAACGCGACTATTGGATGATTGCCGATGAAGCAAAAGAATACGGAATGATTGATGAAGTATTGAGAAGATAAATTTGAGTGATTAGTAAAAAGTGATAAGCTATTTACTATTTACTAATTACTTTTTACTAGAAAAAAATGGCAAAAGAAGAATTAGAATGTTCGTTTTGTGGTAGAAAAAAGCCAGAAACAAGTTTATTAATTGCAGGTATAGATTCGCATATTTGCGAAAAATGTATTGAGCAAGCACACGGAATTGTATTAGAAGAGCTAAAAGGAACATTAGATTCAGAAGCTTTTGGCGATTTAGTATTGCGTAAACCAAAAGAAATAAATGCTTTTTTAAACGAATATGTTATTGGTCAAGAACAAACCAAGAAAGTATTAAGCGTTGCCGTGTACAATCACTACAAAAGATTGTTGCAAAAAGTTACTAATGACGATGTAGAAATTGAAAAAAGTAACATTTTAATTGTAGGGCAAACCGGTACAGGAAAAACATTAGTAGCCAAAACCATTGCAAAAATGTTAAATGTACCTTTAGCGATAGTGGATGCGACTATTTTAACCGAAGCAGGATATGTAGGAGAAGATGTAGAAAGTATTTTAACCCGTTTGCTACAAGCGGCAGATTATGATGTAGCTAAAGCGGAAAGAGGTATTGTTTTTATTGATGAAATTGATAAAATTGCTCGTAAAAGTGACAACCCTTCAATCACTCGTGATGTTTCTGGAGAAGGTGTACAACAAGCCTTGTTAAAATTATTGGAAGGATCTGTAGTAAATGTGCCACCAAAAGGAGGAAGAAAACATCCAGATCAAAAATTTGTTGAGGTGAATACGCAGAACATTTTATTTATTGCAGGTGGTGCTTTTGATGGTATCGAACGCATCATTTCTAAACGTTTAAACCGTCAAGCGATGGGATTTAGTGCGTCAAAAGATTTAGATAAAGTAGATGCTGATAATTTATTGCAATATATTATTCCTCGTGATGTTAAAGAATTCGGATTAATTCCGGAAATAATTGGGCGTATGCCGGTTTTATCGCATATGGATCCGTTGGATGCAAAAACGTTACGTGCCATTTTAACAGAGCCTAAAAACGCTTTAATAAAACAATATCAGAAATTATTTGAAATGGATGAAGTTGCCTTTACCATAGACGATGATGCATTAGATTTTATTGTAGAAAAAGCGTTGGAATATAAATTAGGCGCTCGTGGATTACGTAGTTTATGTGAAGCCATTTTAACCGATGCTATGTACGAATTACCAAGCTCGGAAGACAAACAATTACAAGTAACTAAAACGTATGCTGAAAATACATTAAGCAAAAATTTATTACAACGATTGGAAATTGCTTCGTAAACTTGAAGCTCATTAAAAAAAAGCTCAAAAATCTAGGTTTTTGAGCTTTTATATTTCTAGTAAAACCATATTATGTACCTTTTTTATTTTCTGGAAATAAATTAATCAAATTTTTTATCAATTTTTATAAAATACGTTACGTCATAATTTTAAAATGTATCCAATACTAAAATCATTTTCTATTGTTTACTTTATTTAAACAGTTAAAAGTTACAACTCCTTCAATTCTTCTAAATAGTCTCTTGAATTAGATAGTCTTGGAATTTTGTGTTGGCCGCCTAATTTATCTTTCTTTTTCAGCCAATCGTAAAATAAATGCGCTCTAGCTACAGTTAATACCAGTGGGTTTAACGTCATATTGTTAAATCGTTTGGCTTCGTAGTCGGAATTTACTTGTTGTAAATTTTTATCTAAAAGTTCGGAAAATGCAGCGCTACTTGCAGGGTGTTTTTTAAATTCAATTAGCCATTCATGCCCGCCTTTTTCTTTTCCTTGCATAAAAATAGGCGCCACGGTGTAGTCAACAATTTCGCACTGTAAGGTTTTACATGTTTTTGCTAAAGCCGTATCGGTGTTTTCTACCATTACTTCTTCTCCAAAAACATTAATATGGTGCTTGGTTCTGCCTGTAACTACTATTCTGGAAGGATTTATTGAAGTAAATCGTATCGTATCGCCAATTAAATAACGCCACAAACCAGAATTAGTAGTAATAACTAAAGCATAATTTTTATTAACTTCTACGTCACGCAATGGAATTACCTTTTGGTTGTCTTTACCAAATGTATCCATCGGAATAAATTCGTAAAAAATACCATAATCTAACATTAAAAGTAATTCGTTAGAATCATTTCGGTCTTGCAAGGCAAAAAATCCTTCCGAGGCATTATAAATTTCGTAATATTTAAAATCGTCTTTAGGGAACAAGTTTTTGTATTGTTCTTTATAAGGTTCAAAACTTACTCCACCATGAAAATAGACTTCTAAATTAGGCCAAATTTCTAAAATATTAGCTTTTTTGTTTTCCTCTAGTGTTTTGTTTAATAACACCATCATCCAACTCGGAACTCCAGCTAAACTGGTTACGTTTTCTATACTACTTTCCTTAATAATGGCTGGTAATTTGGTTTCCCAATTACTCATTAACGAAGTTTTATTGCTAGGTGTAGAGCTAAATTCTGCCCACATGGGCATGTTGTCAATCAATATGGCAGATAAATCGCCAAAAAAGGTGTTGTTGTTTTCGTACAATTCTTTACTACCACCCAAACGCAAACTTTTACCAGTAAATAGTTGCGAATTTTCGTTATTATTTAAATACATACAAAGCAAATCTTTACTGGCTTTGTAGTGATTGTTTTCCAACGCTTCTCCACTTACGGGAATAAATTTGCTCTTTGCATTAGTAGTGCCACTTGATTTCGCAAAATATTTAATTGTAGAGTTCCAAAATATATTTTGTGCGCCTTGTCGGGTTTGTTCCAAAAAAGGTGCTAATTCTTCATAAGTAGAAACGGGAATTCTTTCATTAAAAGTTTGATAATTTTTGATGCTGCTGTAGTCGTATTTTTTTCCAAGAACGGTGTTTTCTGCCGATTTTAATAAACCAAATAATAATTCTTCTTGTACTTCCATAGGATATTTAATAAACAATTCAATTTGATGAATACGTTTTTTTAAAATCCAAGAGGCAATAGAATTTATTATCGGTAATGGCATTTGAGTACTGGTATTTTTATAACTTTACCAAAAATAATAATTTTTATATCAATTACAATTTTTATGACAACATTTGAAGGAACATTAACAAAGATGGAAACCGAAATAGGTGCGCCCATACAATATTACTTAATTTTTGATTCCAATTTTATCAATGTCAATCAGTTAATTAATAAAGATATAGAAATTGCTCATACAGGGTATCAGTGTTTAAATTGCAAGAAAGCTAAAAAAATATGGCGACAAGGATTTTGTTATGATTGCTTTTCTACTATTCCCGATGCTGCAGATTGGATTATGAAACCTGAACTCAGTACCGCGCATTTAGATATTGAAGATAGAGATTTAGACTATGAAAAACGAGTGCAATTGCAACCTCATATTGTATATTTAGCCCTATCCAGTGAAGTTAAAGTAGGGGTAACCCGAAACACGCAAGTGCCTACTCGTTGGATAGACCAAGGTGCGGTTCAGGCGATTCCTGTTTTAGAAACACCTAACAGATATTTGGCAGGAATTGCTGAGGTGGCTTTAAAAAATCATTTTGCAGACAAGACCAATTGGCAAAAAATGTTGAAAAATGAAGTACCTGTTACCAATTTATTTGAAGAAAAAAGCAAGTTAAAACAATGGCTACCAGAAGAAACCAAGCCCTATTTTATTGAAGAAGACCATTTATACAAAATGGATTTTCCGGTGCAAACGTATCCGTTAAAAGTAACCAGTTTGAATTTAGAAAAAACACCCAATTTTTCTGGAAAAGTAGTGGGAATTAAAGGTCAATACTTAATTTTTGAAGACGGTACGGTTTTTAATGTTCGCACCTACGAAGGCTTTGTGGTGAGTTTGAAGTTTTAAAAACGATATTCAACACCAACACCAAGAATTTGTTTTAATTGCACTCTTGGTCCTTCCGTGATTTGAACACCAGCAACTTCTCGTTTGTTTTTAATGTCGTTATCATAAATAAGATGACTACCAATATTGGCTTTTATATATTTATTTACAATCATTTCTAGGCTAACTTGCCAATCAATATCAATATTGCCAAAATCTTTTAAATAATCGGTGTATAAAGTTGCTCTAGTGTCTAAATTGATGTTCGTCATAATTTTTCTTTTGTACTGACTAGATATTAAAGCCCCTAATTCTGTTCGATGACGTTTTCCTTTTTTAAGAATTTCAGTGCCGGTTTCATCATAAATAGCTTTTTCTACTCCAAATGCGCCTTCGTTTGCTAATCGGCTATCTAAAACCAAAGTTGTTTTGTTGGTTATTGGAGACAAATATACTGTTAAACCTAAATCTTTTCGGGTATATTCGGCTCCAATTCCTAAGAAAATATAAGCGGGAGCAAAAGGTTTTGAAATGGCTTTGCTTACATTTGGATAACTATATCCGTTAGAAAACTGAGTTAAAAAGCTAAATTTTGCACCATAAAACCACTTGTTAATCGTGTCTCTTCTGTATCCAATTGTGGAGTTTAAGTTAATTTGATCGTCTGTTTTTCTAAGATCTTGGGCTTCTTGTTTGTTAATTCCATAACGTACCACAAGTTCATTATTCCATTTCATGTTATCACGAATATAATTTCTAATGAAATTTCCTTTTGCCAAACCAGAAATAGAATTATTTCCACCTGCAGACCAATTTACAAAGCTAATTTGTGTAAAATCTAACCCTACTTTATTTCCCTTTTTCCAATTTGATGTAGTATCTATTTTTTCTGTTCTCACAATTTGTGAAAAAGATTTGGTTGCAAAAAAAAGAAGTGCGATAAAAAGTTTAAGGTTTCTACTCATGATTTATTTCAGTAAATAATTGGGTTAAGCTTAATGTGTCTAATTTAGTTTGTTCTAATAGTTGTTTTACGGTGCCGTGTTCTATGAAAACATCTGCCATGCCACGATTTATAATTTTGTTTTTAAAATTATTTTCCGCTGCAAAGGTATTTATTATGCTTCCTAATCCACCATTAATAACACCTTCTTCAACAGTGATAATAATTTTATGTTCTTTAAAAATGTTAATTAATTTTTCTTCATCTAATGGCTTTACCCAACCTACATGAAAATGCGAAAAATCTTCCATTATTGCAAGGGTATCAATAGCTTTAAAAACAGTATTTCCAATAGTTCCCGTTGATAAAACTGCTATTTTAGTTCCTTTTTTTAAGGTTTCTATTTTTCCAATTTCAATCTTAGAAAAAGGTTGTTTCCAAGCTACAATTTCGCCTTTTCCTCTTGGATATCTAATCGCAATTGGATGATTTAATCCTAACGAAGCAGTATATAAAATATTGCGTAAATCAATTTCATTACGTGGCGCGTAAATCATTATGTTTGGAATGCAATTAAGATAAGCCAAATCAAATAAACCATGATGTGTAGCGCCGTCTTCCCCTACAAATCCAGCTCGGTCTAAACAAAAAATTACAGGTAAATTTTGTATCGCTACATCATGAATCACCTGGTCATACGCCCGTTGTAAAAAAGTGGAGTAAATATTGCAAAATACCGTTAATCCTTGAGTAGCCATTCCAGCAGCTAAGGTTACGGCATGTTGTTCGGCAATTCCTACATCAAAAGCGCGTTCAGGAAACGCATCCATCATATATTTTAAGGAACTCCCTGAAGGCATAGCTGGTGTAATGCCTACAATTTTTTTATTTTCTATAGCCAATTCCACTAGTGTGTGCCCAAAAACGTCCTGAAATTTTGGAGCCAAATTTTCATTTTCAGATTTTATGATTTTTCCAGTTAATTTATCAAATTTTCCTGGCGCGTGAAATTGCAACTGATTTTCTTCAGCATAAGATAATCCTTTGCCTTTTGTGGTAATAATATGTAAAAATTTTGGCCCTTTAACTTTTTGTAATCGTTTTAATTCTGACAGTAATTTTGGTAAATCATGCCCATCAATCGGACCAGAATAATCAAAATTTAACGATTTTATTATGTTGTTATCTTTCGGATTTTTGCCTTCTTTAACCGCGGTTAAGTAATCTTTTAATGCGCCAACGCTTGGGTCAATTCCCATGGCATTGTCATTTAAAATGACTAATAAATTGGCATCGGTAACTCCAGCATGGTTTAATCCTTCAAATGCCATTCCGCTGGCTATAGAAGCATCGCCAATTACCGCAATATGTTGTTTTTCGGTATCGCCATTAATTTTGGAAGCAATTGCCATTCCTAAAGCAGCAGAAATAGAAGTGGAGGAATGTCCCACTCCAAACGCGTCATAAATACTTTCACTACGTTTAGGAAAACCAGAAATACCATCAATTTCTCTATATTTATGAAAAATTTCGCGTCTTTCCGTTAAAATTTTGTGACCATACGCTTGGTGTCCTACATCCCAAACTAACAAATCGTTTGGTGTGTCAAACACATAATGCAAGGCAACGGTTAATTCTATTACACCCAAACTGGCGCCTAAATGCCCTTCTTTTTGAGAAACTATATCGATGATAAATTCTCTAAGTTCATTGGCTACTTGCGGTAACTGACTTTCAGAAAGTTTCCGTAAATCAATTGGTGTCGTAATATGTGAAAGTAAATTTTCCATTTGTACTGCAAAAATACAATAATGTTTGTAAATTTGATTAATATATAATTGTAAGAAACTTGGAAACTATTTTTACCGACGAATATTTTATGAAAAAAGCACTTCAGGAAGCTGAAATGGCATTTGAAAAAGACGAAATTCCTGTGGGTGCTGTTATTGTAGTAAACAACACAATTATAGCCAGAACACATAATTTAACCGAGCTTTTACATGATGTAACCGCGCATGCCGAAATGCAAGCCATTACGAGTGCAGCCAATTTTTTAGGTGGAAAATATTTAAAAGGTTGCACGCTTTATGTTACTTTAGAACCTTGCCAGATGTGTGCCGGAGCTTTGTATTGGAGTCAGATTTCTAAAATTGTATTTGGTGCAACAGATTCAAAAAGAGGTTATAAAACATTAAGCACACAAATTCATCCAAAAACAGAAGTGGTTTCTGGAATTTTAGAAAAGGAATGTGCGGAATTAATGACAAATTTTTTTCAGAAAAAGAGATAGTTTTATTACGCAGAGATACGCAAAGTTGACACTAAGCTTCACAAAATATTAAGTTGATAATTTTTTATAAATAAAAAAACCGCTATTCTTTCGAGTAGCGGTTTTGGTTTTTATAAAATTTCTTTTCCTTGGTTATCAAAGAAATGATATTCTAAGTACGTGTAAGCGTCACGAGGTATAATTTTCACCCATTTCTTATGTTCAAAAAACCATTTTGAACGTAAGGATGGAAAACCTTTTGTAAGGTATGCGGCCACAAATGGATGTACGTTAAGTACTACTTTTTTATGGTCTTTAATAATGCTTTCAAGATTAGCTTCTATTTTGTCAATAATTAAAATGGCTGCTTCAACCTGTCCGTTTTCGTTCGGGTTTTCTTCATTCGTTTCAATATTAACTTCAGGTCTAACTCTTTGTCTAGTAATTTGAACCAATCCAAATTTACTAGGAGGCAAGATTTTATGCTTCGCCTTATCGTCACTCATTTCTTCTCGTAAGAAATCGAATAATACTTTTCTATTGTCTGGATTTTGCATATCTATAAAATCGACAACAATAATTCCTCCCATATCTCTTAGTCGTAATTGACGTGCAATTTCAGCTGCAGCAATCATATTTACTTCCATGGCAGTATCTTCTTGGTTGGTGGCTTTATTTGATCTATTGCCAGAATTTACATCAATAACATGTAAAGCTTCTGTATGTTCAATAATTAAATACGCCCCTTTACTCATAGAAACTGATTTTCCAAAAGAGGTTTTTATTTGTCTTTCTATATTATACTTCTCAAATAGAGGTAAATCTTTCGACTGATAGTGTTTTACGATAGACGCTTTATCCGGAGCTATTTCTTGCAAATACTCCTTCGTTTTTAAATACAAATCTTCATCATCTACTTGAATACTCGTAAAAGTATCGTTAAAAATATCTCTAAGCATTGAAGAAGATTTTGTTAATTCTCCTAATACTTTTGAGGGATGATGGGCGGTTTGTAGTTTTTTGCACATGCTAGTCCAACGGTCTAACAGTGTTTCTACATCTTTTTCAATCTCAGTTGTTTTTCTGCCTTCGGCTACTGTTCTCACAATAACACCAAATCCCTTTGGTTTTATAGATTGTAGTAATTTTTTTAGACGATCTTTTTCTGCTCGGTCTCCAATTTTTTGCGAAATGGAAACTCGGTCTGAAAAGGGAACTAAAACTACATATCTTCCTGCTAAAGAAATCTCAGAACTAATTCTTGGTCCTTTTGTGGAGATAGGCTCTTTAACTACTTGAACTAAAATCGACTGATTGGCGCTTAATGTGTCCATTATAGTGCCATCTTTGCTAATTTCTGGTTCAAAAGGGAAATTTTTGAGTGAATAATCTTTTATTTTACCTGCGCTTACAAGTTTAATAAATTTCATCAAAGAACCTAAGTTTGGACCTAAATCATGATAATGCAAAAACGCATCTTTTTCATGACCTAAATGCACAAATGCGGCGTTTAGTCCAGCAACGGGCTTTCTTATTTTTGCAATAAAAATATCGCCAACCTGAAACTGATTGCTGTCGCCAGCCTCTTTTTCTTTGTGTAATTCAATTAGTTTTCCATCTTTTAATAAGGCAAAATCTACTGCGTCTGAACTAGATCTAATGATTAATTCTTTGTTCATGCTGTATCTTTTATATCCGAACATTTTGTTGTCGGTTGTCGGTTGTTGGTTACGAATTTGCAACTATCAACTATCAACTAGCAACTTATTGCTAGGATGGATTAAACAATTTAGGTAAAATACCCAATAAAATTATAATATAAATTGAGAATATCAAGTAATAAAATAATTCAAAATTCAATGAACGTTACTTCTTTTCTAAACAAAGAAAAGTAGTTTTTAGACTACTTTTTCTTTTTGTGACGGTTAGCTCTCGCTCTTTTTTTACGCTTGTGAGTAGCTACCTTATGTCTTTTTCTTTTTTTACCACTTGGCATAATGTGTAGTTTTTTTTGATTAATAAATAATATTATACAGTTACTTCTGTCTTTTCTTTTACGCTTTCAACAAAAATTTTTGCAGGTTTAAATGCTGGAATGTTGTGAGCCGGTATTTTGATTGTTGTGTTTTTTGAAATGTTTCTTCCTGTTTTTTCAGCTCTTGTTTTAACAATAAAACTTCCAAATCCTCTTAAGTAAACATTATCACCCGTTTCTAATGAATTTTTTACTTCTTCCATGAATGATTCTACAGTAGCTTGAACATCACCTTTTTCAAGACCTAATTTTTCTGAAATTTTTGCTACGATATCTGCTTTCGTCATTTTCTTGCGTGTTAAATTTTATGTGTATTTTTTTGAGTGTGCAAATATATGAATTAAAAAAATACAAATTCAAACATAATGAACTAAAATTTAACCAGATAAATGATTTATTTTTACAGCTTTAAATATTTATATGAATTTTTCAACTAAAATAATCTCATGGTACCAACAAAATCATAGAGATTTACCGTGGCGAAATACCAATGATGCCTACAAAATTTGGCTTTCAGAAATTATTTTGCAACAAACAAGAGTGAACCAAGGCTTACCATATTATATAAATTTCGTAACCGCATTTCCTACCGTAAATGATTTAGCAAATGCCGATGAACAAGAAATTTTGAAGCTTTGGCAAGGACTTGGATACTATTCTCGTGCCAGAAATTTACATTATACGGCTAAATTTGTAGTAGAAAACCATAATGGAATTTTTCCAACTACTTACGATGAACTACTAAAACTAAAAGGAATTGGAACGTATACCGCTGCAGCAATTGCCTCTTTTTCTGAAAACGAAGCGGTTGCAGTTGTTGATGGAAATGTTTTTAGAGTATTGTCGCGAGTTTTTAATGTGAATTATGACATTTCTCTGAACACAACTAAAAAATATTTTATTGAACTGGCTCAAAAATTACTTTCTATAACCAAACCTAATCTTCATAATCAAGCGATAATGGAATTTGGAGCCTTACAATGTGTGCCTAAAAATCCAAATTGTAAAGACTGTGTTTTTAATGACAGTTGTGAAGCATATAAACTTAAAATTGTTTCTGAATTGCCGGTAAAACTCAAAAAAAATAAGGTAACCAAACGCTTTTTGAATTACATATTACTTCATGATGCCTATGGGAATTACATAATGAATAAGAGAACTGAAAATGGGATTTGGAAAAATTTATATGAATTTCCATGTGTTGAATCTGAAAATGAAATGGGAGAACAAAAGTTGTTTCTTCACATAAAAGAAATCTACAACATTAAAAATTTTCAATATTATGATGCTTTAGATGTACTACATAAGTTATCACATCAGCATTTAAATATAAAATTTTACAGAATAGAAACCAAAGAAACACTGAAAAACAGCTATACTTTTTCAGAATTGAAGCAATTGCCTGTTCCAATTGTGTTGCATAATTTTATTGAAAAAATTGGTAAATAAATAATATTTAGTATTTTTGATAAAAACATATAAGCCATGAACGGTACTTTAAACAAGGTTATTCTAATAGGACACTTAGGTGACGAGGTAAAAATGCATTATTTTGATGCACAAAGTTGTATTGGAAGGTTTCCTTTAGCAACAAATGAAGTATATATTAACAAATCTACGGGTGAAAAAATAACTTCTACAGAATGGCATAATATTGTAGTGCGAAATAAAGCGGCAGAATTATGTGAAAAGTATCTTTCTAAAGGTGATAAAATATACATTGAGGGTAGAATAAAATCTCGTCAATGGACTGCGGAAGATGGTACTACTAAATATACTACTGAAATTCAAGTTACAGAATTTACGTTCTTAAACACAAAAAAAGATTCCGATTTATCTAAAGCACCTAGTTCAAATCCGCCAAGTTCAAAAGATGTCGATTTTGATTTGTTAGATTAATTTTTGTTTTAAATATAGAGAATAGAATATAGAGAATAGATTTAGATTGTTCTTTATTATTAAACACAAACAAATGAAAACTCGCCTTATTTTTAGCTTACTTAGTCTTTCTCTGCTTTCTTGTGGAGAGGATAAAATACCAAAGCCTACAGGACAATTAAGCTTAGAATACCCACCAGCAAAATACATGAAATTTTCTAATTCTTGTGGTTTTGATTTTGACAAAAACGAATTGGCTGAAGTAAAAGCCACCTCAAATTGTGGATTGGAAATTCATTATCCAAAAATGAAAGCAACAGTATATTTAACGTATAAACCTGTTCAAAATAATTTAGAGAAATTACTAATTGACGCTCAAAAATTAACCTACGAACACGCAATAAAAGCAAACGATATTGCAGAGCAGCCCTACATCAACTCAAATAGTAAAGTATACGGAATGTTTTATCAAGTTGGGGGAAATGCCGCAACAAATGCTCAATTTTACGCCACAGATAGTACTAAAAATTTTATTACGGCTAGTATGTATTTTTATTCCAAGCCAAATTTTGACTCCATACTTCCGGCAGCGGATTATATTAAAAATGACATGAAACAAATTATTGAATCTATTAAATGGAAATAGATTTTATTTTTTATAAAAATTAATATTAAAAATCTTTTCAATTTATTATATTTGGGACTATTTAACTTAATTATTCTCCCTTTTGAAAAAGACATTATTTTTACTTACATTTTTATCCCTTTCTACATTTGCACAAGAAAAAAAATACCAAAGCTTATTTTGGGAAATTTCCGGTAACGGATTAACAAAAAAATCCTACATGTATGGAACCATGCATGTTTCCGACAAGGTTTCTTTTCATTTATCTGATTTGTTTTTTGAAAAATTAATGGCCTCAGATTTTATTGCTAACGAAAGTGAACCAAATACTTGGACAGAATTATACGATTTGTATGGATTCTATCAATCTACACAAACAAGAAGAAATTTTTACGCTAATTTTTACACATCACCTATAGAAAAAGAGTATTTATATTCTCTTTTTAGTGGTTCAAATTATAATTTAATTGGTTTGCTTTCGCGAACCAATCAGGCCAATCAAGAATTTCAGGAGGAAACGTATTTAGACATGTTCATTTACAGAACGGGAAGAAAATATGGTAAAAAAACATTAGGATTAGAAAATGTTAAATCAACTACATTAAATATCGAAAAAGCAGAAGCAGAAATGGATAGAAGTGAAGTAGATGATAACAAACAAGCTATATTAAAACTATTAAAAAAGCGCTCTTATGTAGAAGTTTTAAGAGACGCATATCGTGAAAAAGATTTGGATTTAATGGATACGTTAAACATGCTTTCCTCACCAAAATTATATAATAAAGCCATGCTTTTTGATAGAAATGAAATTATGTCAAAAAGCATGGATTCTATAATGAAAACAGGAAGTTTGTTTGCTGCAGTTGGTGCCGCACATCTACCTGGAAAAAACGGTATGATTGAGATGTTACGAAGAAAAGGATATACTGTAACGCCAATATTTTCTGATTATACTGAAAAAGGAAAAAAAATAAAGAAACAAATTGAAGAGTATTTTATAAAACCTGTTTTTGAAATCAACACAACAGCAGATGAAATGATTTCTTTGCCTTTGTTTCCTTTGGTTTTAAAAAATGGCGAAAATTTAGAATCTGCAGATTTAGGAAATGGTGGTTATATTAATGTTAAACGTATGCTTCTTAAGGATTTTATTAGCAAAAAAGACGAAAAATTTAACCATAAAACACTTGACAGTTTGTTTTTTGAAAACATTCCAGGTGAAATTTTAGAAAAAAAATCATACCAAGAAAAAAATAATTTTGTGTATGATATAAAAAGCAAAACTAAAACAGGTAAAAACGAACGATATAGATATTATATTACTCCGCTTGAAATTATTGCAGTAATTATGAGTGGAGAAGGCGAGTACGTTAGAAAATATGAAGATGAGGTGTATAATAATATTAAAATTAAATCGTATAAACAAGAAACGGTAACGTTGCTTCCAAATAAGCAAAATTTCAAAGTTTCCGTACCTTCATATTATACATTTGTTGGTAATAAAAAAGAGAATAAAAGGCTCGAAGATACCGAAATTTATGCGTTTGACGAACAAGAAAACGCGCATTATTTTGTTATAGAAAGCACGATGATGGATTATGAAAATTTAGAGGATTCCGAATATGAATTAAAAAGAATGCATTACGAATTTTACGACGTACACGAGTTAGATTCTTTGCAAACAAACTTTGATAAAAATAAATTTGAATTTACATCGCAATCTAAATTGAAAGAAAAAAATATTTATTTAAAATCTGCTTTAAAAGGGAATAAATATTATTTATTAGGAACTGTAAATGCTACTAAAAATAAAGTCGATGCTTTTTTTAACTCATTCGAAATTACAAAAGCAAAAGAAGATATTGTTTATAAAACATTCAAAGATTCTACAGCTCATTTTTCTGTAGAAATTCCGAAACAAGAAAATGAATATTTAGATTTTAAATTCGAAAGAAAAAACAACTATAAAGTAGACGATAAAACCAATCATTTTGAGGTAAAATACAAATCGTTTGATATTTTTTCACCAAATAAAAGCAATATTCAAATTACGTATTCGCAACCCCATAGGTACGAAAGCTATGCAGTTTTAGACACGCTTTTTAATCAAATTAAGAAAAACATTTCAGTAGATTTTGAATTTAAAAACTATACCGATAGTAATGAATTTAATTATTCTGACAGTGCCGTTGTAGTCGATTCTGTAGCAACAGAAGCCGTTAGTTTTAATTCCGTGGCAAACACTATTGAAACAAATGAAAAAGATAAATTTAATCCGTTAGATTATAAAACTACCACTTGGGATAAAACATTAGCTTTAACATCGAACCAAAAGTTAGATTTGGTAAATGAAAAATTCACTAAAGATCCCGTTAATGATTTTTATGTATATGAAGTTTTAGCAACAAAACCTAAAAGCACACAAGCTATTAAATATAAAATTGTACTCAAAAAAGGGGAATATTATACGCTCACCACTTTAGTTGATAAAAACTACACTAACGATAATCCATTTATAGAAAAAGTCTATAACTCGTTTAAAGTAGATGATGCATCTATAACATCAAGAACCTTTTTTGAAAATAAATTCAGTATTTTTGAAGAAGATTTAAATAGCGAACACGATAGTATACGCTATTCGGCAATAAAATCATTCAACAATTTAACTATTGAAGAATCGGATTTTTCAAAAATTAAAAACCTGTTAGAGAATTTCGAATTTCGTAAAGAAGAAATGGATTTTAAAGGCGATTTGTTCGAAAGTATTGGCGCTTTAAAATCTCCAGAAGTACTTCCGTTTTTAGAACAAGCATATAAAAAACTAGATGTTTCAACACAAACTCAATTTTCAATTTTGCGTGCTTTGACATTACAAAAAAGTAAAGCTGCTTATAAAAAAATTGCTGAATTATTAGACTACGATTTACCAATTTCGGAAAATTATGTAATTTCTGGTTTGTTTAATTTATTTATGTCAGATCTTGAAAATTCTCATGTTTTATATCCAAACATTTTAGAATATTATAGTATAAATGAGTTTCACGAGCCAATAGTTGAGTTTGTTCAAGTGTTGTTAAATTCTGAAAAAGTATCTTCAAAAAAACTGAAGTCATATAAAAAAATGTTGCTTACCAATGCAAAATTAGAATACAAACGATTGGTAAGTTGGAAATTTGAAGATGAAGCCAGCGATAATGATGACGAGTATAATTATGATGACGAAAATGGCGCACCTGTGGAAGCTTTAAATAGTTATTTATCTATTTTATATGCATTCAAAAACGAAAAAGATATGCGTCAATTATATGAGAAAGCAGAAAAATTAAATATTGACGATTTAAATGTAGCTATAGCTAACCGCGAATTGGCTAGAAATAAAAAATTAGATAAAAGTGTAATTGAAAAATTAATTAGCGAACCAAAAACAAAATATACAGCGTTGCAAATGTTGTATCATAATAAGCAAACGGAAGAATTAGCTACGTTTAGTAAAGATAGTATTGTGATAAATGCCATTCATTATTATGAAGATTTTGATAAAAAAAATGATTCTATTGTGTTATTTGATGAAAAAATAATTACTCATAATGATAAAAAAATATCTTATTTCTTTTATAAGAAAATTAATATAGAAGCCGATTCGTATGGAAAAAACACTGAAAAGTTAACTGCAATTGCTTTTGTTCACGATGAAAATAAGCAACTGAATCTGAAAGCTTTTAGAAGGTTTGATGACGAAAAAATTATTGATGATAAAGAAATTGAACAAAAAATAAAAACCATGATTAATAAATCGCTAAATGACAATCATTTGCGAGTTAATTTTTCAAGTAATCCAGCGGATGGCGATTACGAAGAAGAGGAGTATTACGACGAATAAATGTTAAAAACCAAAAAAGAAATAGTATATATTATTTTGGCAGGAATTTTTATAACCAATGCCATTACTGCCGAACTTATTGGAGGAAAATTAATTCAAATTGGTCCTTTTGTATTAAGTATGGGAATTTTGCCTTGGCCAATCGTATTTATTACTACCGATTTAATTAATGAATATTTTGGAAAACAAGGGGTAAAAAGACTGAGTTATATTACCGCAGGTTTAATCGCCTACTGTTTTATAATTTTATTTTTTTCGATGAAAATTCCCGAAGCAAAAGGCATCAGTCCGGTTTCTAATGCTGAATTTACGGCTGTATTTGGACAAAGTAATTTGATTATTGTGGGTTCTATTCTTGCGTTTTTAGTGGCGCAGTTTTTAGATGTTACAATTTTTAGTTATTTCAAAAAGAAAACAGGTGAAAAAATGATTTGGTTACGAAGTACAGGATCTACTGTGATTTCACAATTAATTGATTCATTTATAGTAGGAGGAATTGCTTTTTATTTACCAGGAGTTTGGAATACCAAACAATATGTAGAATATTCTTTTACGGGTTACACATTTAAATTAATCATTGCAATTTGCTTAACACCGCTAATTTATTTAGGTCATTTTTTAATTGAAACTTACATTCATAACAACGAAAAACAAATAGTAAATGACTAAGAAACGTTGTGCTTGGTGCGAAATAACCGATTTATATAAAGACTATCACGATAACGAATGGGGTAAGCCTGTTTACGATGATGCCACATTATTTGAGTTTTTAATTTTAGAAACGTTTCAAGCGGGTTTAAGTTGGTATACGGTTTTGGTAAAACGAGATAATTTTAGAAAAGCTTTCGCAGATTTTGATGTGCAAAAAGTAGCTAAATTTACCGATGCAAAATTGCAAGTTTTAGCGGAAGATGCTGGAATAATAAGAAATAAGTTGAAAATAAAAGCCGCAGTAACAAATGCTCTTGCTTTCATAAAAGTACAAGAAGAATTTGGTAGTTTTTCTAACTATATTTGGGCTTTTGTAGACAATAAACCAATGGATAACAACCCAAAATCATTAAGTGAAGTTGCAGCAACCACTGAAATTTCAGATAAACTAAGTAAAGATTTAAAAAAACGGGGTTTCAAATTCGTGGGTTCCACAGTTGTGTATGCGCATATGCAAGCCTCAGGAATGGTAAACGACCACGTTGTAGATTGTTGGGTGAGAAATCAGTCTACTTCAGTCTAAAAATATAATATTCTAAAATCTAAAAAATAAAATGGATCCACTTCACGGCATAACATTAAAAACAATACTCGAAAAATTAGTCGAGTATTATGGTTTTGATACGCTTGGCGAATTGATAAAAATAAAATGTTTTAATGAAAACCCAACTATTAATTCTAGTTTAACTTTTTTACGAAAAACAGAATGGGCCCGAAAAAAAGTGGAAGATTTATATGTAAGAAGTTTAAAAAAATTTGATGCAAGATAAATCTGTGTTCTAAATAAATAAACTTTTGCGATTCTCTGTGTTTCTCTGCGTAATTTCTAACGTTTCAAAATCGCTAAAAATTCTTCTCTTTCAATTTCTATACAACCCAAACTTTCTAGATGATTGTTGTGTACTTGGCAATCTAAAAGTTTATAGTTAGCCAATTCTAATTGTTTTGCTAAATGAATAAACGCAACTTTACTGGCATTGGGTACTTTTGAAAACATGCTTTCGCCACAAAACACATTGCCTAAATCTATTCCGTATAAGCCGCCTACTAATTCGTTATTTTGCCAAACTTCTACGCTTTTGGCAAAACCTAGTTCATTTAGTTTGCAGTATGCTTCTACAATTTCATTAGAAATCCAAGTGCCGTCTTGGTTTTTTCTTGGAGATTTTTGACAGTTAGAAATTACGGCTCTAAAATTTGTATTAAAAGTAACTTGAAATTCATTTCGAATTAGTACTTTTTTCATGCTTTTCGTAATTCGTAAATTTTCGAAAAACAACACCATTCTTTCTTTTGGACACCACCAAAGTTTTGGTTCGTCAGCATCATACCAGGGAAATATCCCATTTTGGTATGCTAAAAGTAATCTTTCGGGAGATAAATCACCGCCAACAGCAATAATGCCTTCAGGAGATGTTTCTGAAGAAGGTGGGAAATAAAGTTCAGAGGTTAAAAAATACATATTTTAAAGAAATTAGAATATAGATGTAGTGAATAAATTTTTGATAATAAAAAGTCACTCTAAATAATTAACAAATAAGTTATATTTAGAATGACCGTCTTTATTCTATATTCTGTTGTTTATATTCTTTTTAAAAAGGTAAATCGTCGTGTTCTTCTTCCTTAAAGTCGGTTGCTGGTGCAAAAGCTTCTGCAGCAGGTGCTGGAGGCATTTCTGGTGAGTTTGTTGGAGCTGCATTTGATAATCTTTCAATTCTCCAACCTGTTATTGTGTTAAAATGTTTTACTTCACCTTGTGGAGACGTCCATTCTCTACCTCTTAAATTGATAGATACTTTTACTTGTTCACCAACTTGGTAGGAATTTAAATCATCCACTTTTGCTTGTTGAAATTCAACTGAAATATGTTGTGGATACTGCTCTTCAGTAGTAACAACTAATTCTCTTTTTTTAAATGAAGCACTTACATCTTGCGTAGCTCCAATCACTTTAATTTTTCCAATAACTTCCATAACTCTAATAATTTATTTTTGTGCTAATAACAATTTCCAAGCGTTTAAAACCTGATTGTTGTCTAAATATTCTTTTGCTTTTTTAAATTTTGTATCAAGATCGTCTGAACTTAAAACGGCTTTTACCTCAAAATTTTCTTTTACAAATATAGTAATTTCTTCGTCATTTGGAATAGCTTCAATATTTCCTAATTTCCCCAAATCATTTCCATCAAAATAGCCACTTTCTTTAATGAAATATGGAATCATATCTACACCAATTCCTAAAGTAGTTAATGGTTTTTCCACCTCAAATAATCCTGCGTTTGCTCTACTATACCAATTACCTCCTAAACGAGAAACCACATCAACTTTGTGCTGATCAATCATTTGGTTTTCATCTAAAATACTTTCGTGAATATGAATTTTTACCACTTCGCAAATGACTAAATTTCCTGCACCACCTTCCGTTCCTAATGCAATAATGTCATTTACTTTACATTCAAACTGCACTGGACTTTCTGCCACTCTAAATGGCGCAACAATATCTGATGGTAACATAGTAAACCCTGCTTTTTCAAATTCGTTTACACCATCTGGATATTCGGTACTTGATAAACTCATTTGATGTACCATATCGTAATTTACAATATTAATTACAACTTCACGTGTGTCTTGAGCGTTTATCAAAGTATGTTTTATAGTATTGTTTCGAACCCGTCTGGCTGGCGAAAAAATTAAAATTGGCGGATTGCTACTAAACACATTAAAAAAACTAAATGGAGATAAATTTGGAATTCCATCATCGTCCATTGTACTTGCAAAAGCAATTGGTCTTGGCGACACAGCGGTTTGCAAATAGCTTTGCAGTTTTAAAGGCGATATTTCTTTTGGATTAATACTTAACATAAGTTGTATTTTTTACAAATATACTAGAATTTCCTTTTAATTTTTTACTTTTTACCTTGTTCTTAATTCTAAAAATTCCCTATTTTTACTCAAAATACTTTTTATGCAGTTTTCTGAAAAAAGAAATCTTACACGTTGGATTATTATTATTTCCTCGTTTTTAATTGCTTCCTTAATTTTATGGAACACCTATGTTTTTTTTCAAACGTTTAAAGAAGAAGAACGTAATAAAATGGAACTTTGGGCAAAAGCTCAAAAAACTTTAATGAATTCAGATGTTGATACTGAAATTGAATTACCATCTTTTATTATTGAAAACAATAAAAACATTCCATTAATACTAACTGATAAGAAAGAAAAAATTTTAAGTAATTTAAACCTTGGAGAAATAGAAAATGATAGTGTTAAAGTAAAAGAGGTATTAAATAAAATAAAAAGTCAAAATGCACCAATAAAAGTTCAATTTGCAAAAAACGATTATCATTTGGTGTATTACGGCGATTCTCCAATATTAAATAAATTAAAATATTATCCAATTGCCTTATTATTAGTGGTCTTTTTGTTTGGTGGCGTGGTGTATAATTTTTATCGTGCTACCAAAATGGCCACTCAAAATAAGCTATGGGCAGGAATGGCTAAAGAAACGGCACATCAAATAGGTACGCCATTATCCTCATTAATTGGTTGGTTGGAGTTGTTGAAATTAGAAAACATTGATGACACTACTATAGAAGAAATCCAAAAAGATATAAATAGGTTACAAACGATTACAGATAGATTTTCAAAAATTGGAAGTGAACCTGTTTTAGAAAAAAGAAATATAATAGAAGAAACAAAAGCATCATTTGAGTATTTGCAATCTCGCGTTTCCAAGCAAGTAACTTTTGATTTTCGAGCACCAGAAAAGCCACTTTTTGTATCATTAAACCCGATTTTGCACAGTTGGACAATTGAGAATTTAGTAAAAAATGCCATTGATGCGATGAAAGGGAAAGGCAGTTTGTCTATTGAAATTGTAGAAGGTGATGCCAAAGTATACATAACAGTAACTGATACTGGTAGTGGAATTGCTAAGAATAAATTTAAAACTATTTTTGAACCCGGTTATACGTCTAAAAAAAGAGGGTGGGGATTAGGATTGTCTTTAACCAAAAGAATAGTTCAAGAATATCATAAAGGCAAGATTAGAGTAGTACACTCTGAAATTGGTAAAGGCACCACGATGCAAATGATTTTTAAGAAAGAAAGATAAAAAAAATCAACAAACTCATTGAAAATTTGTGGAAATAGTTTTTATAAATTTTCAGCAATATCTTTTGCTAATGTTGAAAATTCTTCGGATGTTAAAGTTGTTTTTCTTTGAAAACGCATGTCGTCCATATCTTGAAGCGGAATCAAGTGTACGTGTGTGTGCGGTACTTCTAAACCAACAACCGCCACTCCAATTCGTTTACAAGGCACTGTTTTTTCCAAAGCAATGGCTACTTTTCTTGAAAATGCCATTAGTTTTAAATATAAATCTTCGTCCATATCGAAAATTTTATTTATTTCTTGCTTTGGAACACATAACGTATGACCTTTAGCATTCGGATTTACATCTAAAAACGCAATAAATTCTTCGTTTTCTGTAATTTTATAACAAGGAATTTCTCCGTTTATTATTTTGGTAAAAATAGAACTCATTTTTTTGGATTTTGGAATTTCTAACTTTGGAATTTCAGAAATTAGTCACGTGTAATTTCTAAAACTTCAAATTTTAATACGCCGTTTGGCACATTAATTTCTGCAATTTCGCCTACTTTTTTACCTAATAATCCTTTTCCAATAGGAGAAGTTACGGATATTTTTCCTGTTTTTAAATCCGCTTCACTTTCTGCAACTAATTTGTATTGCAGTTCCATTCCGTTAGATTGATTTTTGATTTTTACATTAGACAATACCAATGCTTTTGATACATCTAATGTAGATTCATCAATAATTCTTGCGTTTGATACTAATTCTTCCATTTTAGAAATACGCATTTCTAATAAACCTTGTGCTTCTTTAGCTGCATCATATTCTGCGTTTTCAGACAAATCTCCTTTGTCTCGTGCTTCTGCAATAGCTTGTGACGCTTTAGGGCGCTCTATAGATTTAAGTTGATCTAACTCGTCTTTTAAATGTTTTAATCCTTCTGCTGTGTAATAAGATACTGTGCTCATAACTTCATTAATTTATAAAATAGAAAAAATCCCACAACTATGGGATTCCCTTTTTGCAAAGATATAATTTATTTAACTATTTTTCGTTTACTATATTAGTTTGTCAAATATAAATAAATTAATTTTGATAATTCAAATAAATATAAAAAATGAAAAGAATTTTTTACTTTCTTATTTTGTTTACAGTCTTTTTTTCTTGTGATAGAGATACACAGGCTAATAATAACAATCCATATTTGCCAAATTATTCCTTTGAAGTAATACTAAATATGAGTTTTCCTCAATATTCGGTATTAGCTTATCCTTCTAGTGCTGTTTATGTAAATTCGGCAGGTGCTGGAATAAGAGGTTTAATTGTTTTTAATGCAGGAAGTGGTAATTTTTTGGCTTATGATGCCGCTTGCCCAAATCAAGCATTAGCCGATTGTTCTACGATGACAATTAATGGGATTAATGCAAAATGTCCGTGTGACGATGCCGAATATAGTTTGTTTACAGGATTGGCGGCTGGAAAACAATATCCAATGAAAGCCTATCGTGTACAAATGATTGATGCCACCACCATAAAAGTGTATAATTAATGCTACATTCTATATTTTCTTTTTTTAAAAAAGACACAAAAACCTATCCTAAAGGTTCTATTCATTCATTTATTGTGACTGATTTAAGAGGAAAACAGTTTGATTTTTCAACTTTAAAAGGTAAAAAAATAATGGTCGTGAATACCGCATCAAAGTGCGGCTTAACACCTCAATTTGAAAAATTACAGAAGATTTACGATAAATATAAAAATCATAACTTTGAAATTATAGGATTTCCCGCGAATAATTTTTTATGGCAAGAACCCGGAAATGCTTCAGAGATTGAAAATTTTTGCAGTGTAAATTATGGTGTAACGTTTCCTATAATGGAAAAAATAGCTGTAAAAGGAAAAAACATGCATCCTATTTATGAGTTCTTAACTAAGAAATCTAAAAATGGCTTAAAAGACGCTGCCGTAAAATGGAATTTTCAAAAATTTCTTCTTAACGAAAATGGCGAATTAGAAAAAGTCATATCACCAAAAACACAACCAGACGATAGAAGTATTACAGCTTGGATTGAAAAATAGGTACACAGATTAAACGGATTTTTAAAATTTTAATCTGTAAAATCTGCTTACCAAAAAAATTAAAACTTCAAATTGATTCCCGCTAAGAAATTGATTCCCGCTTGTGGATAATATCCAACACCTTCAATGGTAGTGATGGCTGGTGGATTACTAAAATCATCATTATAGGTGTAAAAATAGCCATTTGATTCGTAAGTGCTGTCGAAAATATTATTGATTAATCCCGAAAGCACAATCGATTTGATGCCTTTATTAATTTTCCATTCGTAGTTAATATTTAAATCTGATGTGGTGTAATCGGGTAAAATTGATTTTTCTGCATCAATATTTCCCATATATTGTTTGCCAACATGCTTGGTTAAAAAAGAAATTTGTAACGCGTTTATTGGTGAATACGTTATTGCGTTTCCAACTACAACATTAGGTGAATATGCTATATTTGTATTTCCTAAATTGGTTAAAACGCCATTTCTTTCAAAATAAAAATCTTCATTTTTATTGGTACTTAAAGTAATGTTTGGTTGTAACATTACTTTCTGGATTATTTTAATATATCCTTCTATTTCTATACCTGCGCGATAACTTTTTCCGCTATTTTCAAAAACAGGACTTCCCACATCATTTAAAGCACCAGTGGCTACCAATTGATTTTTATATTTCATATAAAATGCATTAATGTTTAGTATTGCTTTGTTGCTTTTGAATTTATAACCTAATTCAAAATCTTCTAAACGTTCTGGTTTTACACTTCCACTTTCATAATCATCTCTACGAGGTTCTTTATTTGCAATTCCGAAATAACCATAAACGGAACTAGCATTATTAAAATTATATGTAATTCCAGCTTTTGGATTGAAGAAACGGAACGTATCATTCACGTCATTAAATTTGATACTATTCGCTTGATAGAAAACCATTCGATATTGTAAATCGGCAAAAACATTGAATTTTCCTAATTGTTGCGATGCTTTCGAGTAGAAATTCACATCATTTTTATTTCCGAAATTGTTATAATATTTGTTAGTTGTTGGAACGTAAAATTGTGTCCAAACGACTTCGCCAAAATGCTTTCCTTTGTATTTATTTGCGGCTCCACCAATTATAATATCTGTTTTTTCAGTTTTATAATTTAAAGAAAAAGTTGTTCCAAAAAAATCATTGTCCAACCAACGTTTTCTGACTAAATCGGTAAAACTATTTCCATTAAAATCGGGCAATAAATAATCAGAAAAGAATTCGTCTTCTCTATATTGCTCAAAATAGCCTTTTCCTGAAGTATAATGCAAAGCCAGATTCGATTGCCATTTTGAAGTTAGTTTTTCATTCCAATGCAATTGAAAATGATTTTGCCAATAATTATCAGTTTCATTATCGTAAAATTGAGTATTCCCAAATTCGTCTGTGTATTGCCCAGCTGAATTGTAGGTTCTGTCATTTTTTAGTTTTTCTTCATCTTCCAAACCATTCCATGCCTGATAGGTTTTTTCTTTACCGCCAAATGCAATTGCTTTTATAATTGATGATTTTGTAATGTAATTAGCATCAAAATAATATCCAAATAAATCAGAGGAAGCTCTATCTATAAATCCATTAGATGTTATTTTTGAAATACGAGCGTTCATTTCGAAATTATTATGCAAACCACTTCCGAATGCAAGCGAATGTTTTCGGGTTCCAAAACTTCCAATAGAATTGGCTATTTCTGCATAACTTTTTTGTTGGGCAGCTTTAGTTTGTAAATTTAAACTGGCACCAAATGCACCAGCACCGCTTGTTGAGGTACCAACCCCGCGTTGTAATTGCATACTTTCTAAGGAGGAAGCAAAATCAGGTAAGTTGACAAAAAAAGTGCCTTGACTTTCACTATCATTGAAAGGCACTCCGTTTAAAGTTACGTTAATTCTTGAACCATCCGATCCACGAACACGCATATAGGTATATCCAATTCCTGCTCCGGCGTCTGTTGTAGTAACAACAGAAGGTAGATAATTTAATAAAATTGGAATGTCTTGCCCTAAATTTCTAAGGGCAATTTGTGTTTTAGACACATTTGTAAATGTAATTGGATTTTTGTCTTTTGCTCGAACTCCAGAAATTAAGACTTCTTCAATTGATTTTACAGAATCTTTTGGTTGTTCTTGACTGTAAGAACAGAGAGAAAAGAGAATAGAAAATAGACTTAATTTATAAATCTTTTGCCTTTTGCCTTTTGCCTTTTGCCTTTTTAAAAATAAATTCATACTTCGTAAATTCATACGAATAAAAGGGGTAATTACTCTTGGTTAAAAATAATTAATAAATTGATTTTGAGAATTTCGATTCTGAAACTAATTCAGAAACCTATGTAGTTCTCGGTTTTCCTTGGCAGCATTACCCGCCCAGGTTCTATGGGTATACTCTCAGCCTGAAAAACAAGCACCCCTTTGAGATGTTGCAAATATAGTAATACAATTTTGATTTGGAACACAGATTTCAGAAATTAATATAATTTTTAAAATTTCTTAAATCGGTGTTATTTGAATGTGTTTACATTGGTCAATTAGAAATCTAATTTTTTTCTTCCAGCTTTGATTTCACTTGCTTTTTTCTTTTCTTGAATGCGTTTTTCATTGGCTCCTTTTGAAATTTTAGTTGCTTTTCTAACTTTTGGTAGTACAAGTGCTTTTTCTAACATTTCAAAAAAACGTTTGATAATAATTTTTTTGTTTTTGAATTGACTTCTATCTTCATCGCAAGTTAAAATAAGTAAGTTTTCTTGCGATATTTTTGTTTTTAATTTGTTTTGAAGCCATAACTTTTCATTCTCATTTAAGCCTTGAGAAGTTGCTACATCGAAAATCAATACTATTTTAGAAGACACTTTATTTACATGTTGGCCTCCAGCGCCACTGCTTCTTACTGCTTTAAAATTTAGTTCAAATAAAATCACTTCCGCGTTCATTATAAAACAGAATTGATGTCTAAATTATTTTGCTGATGTGCAGGTTTTAATAAATCGGTCACTTTTTTAACCGGATTGAACGTTTCAATTGGAACTTCTACAAAAATAGTGTTCCAATCTGCCATGGCGCCATTCCATAATCCAGGTAACTCAAAAGCTTTTATTTTTTTTCCCTCTTTTGTTTTCTCTGTAATGAACGCTGTTTTAGGGTCAATAAAATTGTTTAAGTCAAATTTGTTTCCTTCAAAATCTTTTATGCTACAAACAATATCTACAGGGTTAAAATGTGTAGAACTTTTAAAGATAGCGTGTTGATTTTCGTTGGTTATATTTATCTGCGATAATTCCACTATTTGTAAATTATGACGTCCTTTGTCATCCTGAACCCAAAATGGTCCGCCACCAGGCTCCCCTTCATTTTTTACCATTCCACACACACGAATGGGTCTATTTAAAATATTAATTAAATACTTTTTTTGATATTCAAATTGAAACATTTTAAACTCTAACGGCAAAGGAATTGACATTTTTGTTTCTATAAAATGAATAACCTCTTTCATGTTATTTTCGTTGATTTCCTTTTTTTGAAACTTTTTTAAGGCAGCATCTACTTCCTGTTTTGTGTACAAAAGAATACCACCTAATAATTTTTTATATTTAAAAATAACTTCTCTATTGTTTTGAGATACATTATCAATGTTTTTTATAAAAATAATATCTGATTGTAATTGATTTAGATTTTCAATCAAAGAACCGTGACCACCTGGTCGAAAAAGCAATTCGTTTTCAGGAGTTCTAAAAGGCGTATTATCTGCATTAACGGCTATAGTATCAGAAGTTTCACTTTGATAAGAAAATGTGATTTCTAAATCAGTATATTTATTTGTAATTTTTAAAAAATCGGTTTTGAATTCTTTAGAAATCGTATAATGAATTTTTGCTTTTTGATTGGGTTTTTTATAAAAATCGGTTTCAAAGGCATGTTCGTCAATAGGTGTTACAATTTCATTATCTTTAACATGAAATGGTAAAATCCCTTTTGGTTTATTGGCAAAATTTAAACCTTTTTCAGTTAACAATGTTTTTACAATGGCATATACCTTTTTATCGGCATTGAAATTAGAATAATCCGTAAAAATTGCTTTAGTTTTTTCTTTTAATTCGTTATAAAAAGGAAAACTTCTTAGGCCAACAATAAATAAGGACAAATCTCTTTCTTTATTTAAATTTATATAGGAATTTATAGTATCTTTTTCAGGATTAAATTTAGTTAAAAATTCATTTAACGACTTGAACATTCTAGTAGCAGCGCCACTTGCAGGAACAAATTTTTCAATGGAATAGTTGCCTTTATTTGCATCAAAATAGCTGCAATAATCAGCAACTTCTTTTTCTGAAAATTGAAAAATGCCATCGTTTATAGATGCAATTTTTAATAAGTTAATCGTTGGGAAGCCATTTTTAAAATAATGCAACTGTTGCATAATTTTTTCTAAAGAGTTTCCTCTTTTAACGATTTGTTGTAAATCTATTTCGCTAAATATTTTTTCCATTCTATATATGCTGAGATGGCTAAAATAGTAAAAATTATGTATTGTATTGCAATAATATACAGTTGTCGGTCGAAAAACATATACACACAAATAGCATCACCAATAATCCAGAGGATCCAGTTTTCGATTTTTTTCCGTGCCATATACCACATGGAAGTAAAAAATAATGAGGTGGTAAAAATATCTAAATAATTGTTAGTCTGTAACTTATGACTAAAAAAATTATAAATAAGTATGCAAACTATGCCCGTTATAATAAAAAGTAGTATGCCAATAATTTTCTCTTTTGTATTAGTCCTAGAAATAGAAAGTACTTCTCCGTTTGTGATTTTTTTCCAATGAAACCAACCGTAAAAGCTCATTATAGAGTAATAGATATTGATGCTCATATCGGCATAATATTTTGCATAAAACATTAGATATACGGATAAAATGGTGCAAATTATTCCAGTAGGATATACTAATATATTTTCTTTTTTCGCAAAATACACACTTATTATTCCAAAAATAAATACTGTAATTTCTATGCCAATTTGCCAATTCGGAATACTTTTATACTGATTGATGATGGTTTCGAACATATTTATTTAGTTAAAGTACAAACAAAAGCATAATCCTCTATGATGTCAAACTGAAATTGAAATTCTTCAATAGTATTATTAAATATTAATTTTGCATTTCCTTTTCTATCTGCTAACTTAAAAGGCGATTCGAAAATATGCTTTGGAAAACTGATTCCTTTTTCATTTTTTAATTTAAATATACTTTCTTTGATACCCCAAATTATAGTTGCTTTAGTTATTTTATCTGCCATAGATAAGTTTTCAATATGTGAAACTTCCATGAATCTTGAGGCGATTTTTAATGTTTTTTCTTTACACTTTTCAATATCAATTCCTACAGCCTTATTGCTAATACAAATGCAAGAAAATTCATGCGAATGCGATATTGAAATGTGTTTTTTAATGCCTACTTCAAGATTTTCGACTTTTAGATATGGTTTTCCAAATTCGTTGTAAAACAAATCAAAATCGGATAAACCAATATGTTGAAGTAGCATTCTCACAGCCAAATAACCCTTTTTATGTGCCACAGACTGCATGCTTTTAAGTCTTGAGACTGAATTATCATTTAATTCTGACTTTTCATTGAACCATGAAATATCTTCGGAAATTTTCCAAAAGTATGCTATTGTATGTTCGTTAATTTTTATTTTTTTATAAAAAGGCATGTTATATTTTAAATTTAGTACATTTTATTTTCTTGTCATTCAGTTGTTTAAAGGCATGAACTAAACTTATTTAGTTAAAATTAATTTCTAATTTGAAACTTATATTGTACCTTTGCACTCTTAAATAAAAATAAATATACAAATATAATGAGTACAAAAACAATTCCTTACGTACCATACAAAGTTAAAGATATTTCTTTAGCAGCATGGGGAAGAAAAGAAATTTTATTAGCTGAAGCTGAAATGCCAGGTTTAATGGCCCTTAGAGAAGAATTTGGCGCGAGTCAACCTTTAAAAGGAGCGCGTATTGCTGGATGTCTACACATGACAATTCAAACAGCAGTTTTAATTGAAACGTTAGTAGCTTTAGGTGCAGATGTGACTTGGTCTTCTTGTAATATTTTTTCTACTCAAGATCACGCTGCAGCTGCAATTGCTGCCGCTGGAATTCAAGTTTATGCATGGAAAGGAATGAATGAAGAAGAATTTGATTGGTGTATTGAGCAAACGTTATTTTTTGGTGAAGAACGTGCACCATTAAACATGATATTAGATGATGGTGGCGATTTAACAAATTTAGTGTTTGATAAATACACTGAATTAGTTAAAGGAATTAAAGGTTTGTCTGAAGAAACAACAACAGGAGTTCACCGTTTATACGAAAGAATGAAAGCAGGGACTTTATATATGCCAGCGATCAACGTAAACGATTCGGTAACTAAATCTAAATTTGATAACAAATATGGTTGTAAAGAATCTGCAGTAGATGCCGTTCGTAGAGCAACAGATACTATGTTAGCTGGAAAAAGAGTAGTAGTTTGTGGTTACGGAGATGTTGGTAAAGGTACTGCAGCTTCTTTCCGTGGCGCAGGTTCTATTGTAACGGTTACTGAAATTGATCCAATTTGTGCCTTACAGGCTGCAATGGACGGTTTTGAAGTTAAAAAATTAGATACAGTAGTTGCTAATGCAGATATTGTGATTACTACAACTGGTAATAAAGACATCGTTCAAGGTCGTCATTTTGAGGCTATGAAAGACAAGGCTATCGTTTGTAATATTGGACATTTCGACAATGAAATTGATATGGCTTGGTTAAATTCAAATTTTGGTCACACTAAAAACGAAGTGAAACCTCAAGTTGATATTTACACCGTAAACGGTAAAGAAGTTATTATTTTAGCAGAAGGACGTTTAGTAAACTTAGGTTGCGCTACTGGTCACCCAAGTTTTGTAATGAGTAACTCGTTTACAAACCAAACTTTAGCACAATTAGAGTTATGGGAAAATAGCGCTAACTATAAAAATGAAGTTTATATGTTGCCAAAACATTTAGATGAAAAAGTAGCGGCTTTACACCTTTCAAGATTAGGAGTAGAATTAGAGACATTACGTCAAGATCAGGCAGAATATATTGGTGTTGGGGTTCAAGGACCATTTAAACCAGAATATTACAGATATTAATCTAGACATCTTAGAAAGTTAGATTTTTTAGATAATTAGAAACCCTTGCTGAAAAGCGAGGGTTTTTTTTGATATTGCATTATACAAAAAAATCCCAAAAACCATATTGGTTTTTGGGATTTTATATTTGTAATTTTAGGATTATTATGCTTCGAATGGAAGTATAGAAACCCAAGATTTGTTCTCACCTTTTTTCTGGAATTTTACAACTCCATCTACTTTAGCATGTAAAGTATGGTCTTTTCCCATGTAAACATTTTCACCTGGGTTGTGTTTTGAACCTCTTTGTCTAACAATGATATTTCCTGCAATAGCAGCTTGACCACCATAAATCTTAACGCCTAAACGTTTTGATTCTGATTCTCTACCATTCTTCGAACTACCGACACCTTTTTTATGAGCCATGACGTTATATTTTAAATGTTATTCTTCAGTTTTTGGTTTTTTTGCTTTAGTAGCTTTAGGTTTTACTTCTTCAGTAACCGTTTCTACTTCAATAGCAGCTTTTTTTGTTGCTTTCGGAGCCGCTTCTTTTTTTGGAGCTGCTTCTTTCTTAGGAGCTACTTCTTTTTTTGCAGCGCCAGATGCAACAATATTCTCAATGATAATTTGAGTAAATGCTTGTCTGTGACCGTTTTTCTTTTTGTAACCTTTTCTTCTTTTCTTTTTGAAGACAATTACTTTATCACCTTTAAGGTGTTTTACTACTTTGGCTTCAACAGAAGCTCCTTCTATAGCTGGGGCGCCTAATGTTAATGCTCCGCCGTTATCAATTAATAAGACTTTTTCAAAAGAAACTTTTGCGTCTAAATCACTTGCTAAACGGTGAACAAATAACCTTTGGTCTTTGCTTACTTTAAATTGTTGCCCTGCTATCTCTACGATTGCGTACATAACAATGTGTTTAAATTATTATTTTTTAAGTCTGCAAATATATAACTATTTATTAAATCTGCAACATTACTTTTCTTTTTTATACGAATAAAATAAAATTTGAAATATTTTTCATTTTCTGTGTAACAATTTATATCTTTCGCCTACCAATACTTATCATTTATTATTATAAGATTAATTATGAAAAAAACATTAATGGCTTTAGGAACAATAGCAATGTTAGGAAGCACAGCAAATGCTCAGAAAGTAGCATTTGAAGAGTTTGATTTAGATAACGGTTTACACGTGGTTCTTCATCAAGATAATTCTGCACCAGTTATTATTACATCAGTAATGTATCACGTAGGTGCAAAAGATGAACAACCAAATCGTACGGGTTTTGCGCACTTTTTTGAGCATTTATTGTTTGAAGGTACCAAAAACATCGAAAGAGGGGAATGGTTTAAAATTGTAACCGCAAATGGTGGACAAAATAATGCCAATACATCTGATGATAGAACGTATTACTACGAAGTTTTCCCATCAAATAATTTAGAGTTAGCCATTTGGATGGAATCGGAAAGATTAATGCACCCTGTAATTAATCAAATTGGTGTTGATACCCAAAATGAAGTAGTAAAAGAAGAAAAACGTTTACGAATTGACAACCAACCTTACGGAAATATTTTTAAAGCGATTAAACAAAATTTATTTAAAAATCATCCTTACAGATGGACTACAATTGGTGAAATGGAACATTTAGATTCGGCTACTTTAGAAGAATTTCAAGCGTTTAATAAAAAGTTTTATGTGCCAAACAATGCTGTTTTAGTAGTTGCGGGTCAGTTTGATGTTACACAAGCGAAAGATTGGATTAAAAAATATTTTGGATCCATTCCAAAAGGTGCACCAGTTGCTAGACAAAAATTTGAAGAAGCACCAATTACTACAACTATTAATGCTACTTGGGAAGATCCAAACGTTCAATTACCAATGACTTTAGCAGCGTATAGAACGCCTTCAATGAAAACAAAAGATGCGCGTGTTTTAGATATGATTTCTACTTATTTATCGGATGGTAAAAGTTCTAAATTATACAAAAAAATGGTAGATGATAAAAAAGTCGCACTTCAAGTTGGAGCGTTTAGTAATTCGCAAGAAGATTACGGACAATATATTATTTACAGTTTGCCTTTAGGTGATGTTTCTTCAGATAATTTATTAAAAGAAATTGATGAAGAAATTGTAAACATGCAAACTAATTTAATTTCTGAGAACGATTTTCAAAAACTTCAAAATAAATTTGAAAACAACTATGTAAGTTCAAATGCAACTGTAGAAGGTATTGCAGAAAATTTAGCTTCATACTATTTATTATATGGTGATATTAATTTAGTGAATACTGAAATTGAAATTTACCGTTCTATTACAAGAGAAGATATTAAAGAAGTGGCTAAAAAATATTTAAATCCAAACCAACGTTTGGTATTAAATTATGGTCCTGCAAAAGAAAAAACAGCTAAATAATTTTACCATGAAAAAGTATTTATACATCGCAGCCAGTTTATTAGTAACAATAACTATGCAAGCACAAGACAGACCAATGCCTAAACAAGGGCCAGCACCATCAATTAATATTAAAAAACCAGTATCATTTGTATTAGAAAATGGTTTAAAAGTATTAGTTGTTGAAAACAATAAACTACCAAGAGTTTCTTTTAATTTAACTTTAGACAATGCACCTTTTGCGGAAGGAAGCAAAAAAGGAGTTACAGATTTGGTAAGTTCGATGATTGGAAATGCTACAGAATCTATTTCTAAAGATAAATTTAATGAAGAAATTGATTTCTTAGGCGCTAATATTAATTTTTACGAATCTGGTGCTTCTGCAAATGGTTTGTCAAGATATTCGGCTAGAATTTTAGAATTATTAGCTGATGGCGCTTTGAATCCATTATTTACACAAGAAGATTTTGATGCAGAAAGAGCTAAATTAATTGAAGGATTAAAAGCTGATGAAAAAAGCGCTTCTGCAATTGCAGGCCGTGTTCAAAATGTTTTAACGTACGGAAAAGAACATTATAATGGTGAATTCACTTCTGAAGAAACATTAAAAAATGTAACGTTACAAGATGTAATCAATCATTACAACACGTATTTCGTTCCAGCTAATGCTTATTTAGTAGTAATTGGGGACGTAAAAACCAAAGACGTTAAGAAAAAAGTACAACAATTATTTGGAGCCGATGTGTGGAAAACAGCTACAGCACCAAATTTAACTTACAATGACCCAACAGATTTACAATATTCTCAAATTAATTTTGTTGATGTGCCTAATGCAGTTCAATCTGAAATTGCATTAATCAACTTATCAAAATTAAAAATGACGGATAAAGATTATTTCGCTGCTATTTTAGCTAACCAAATTCTTGGTGGTGGTGGAGAAGGTCGTTTGTTCTTAAACCTAAGAGAAAAACACGGTTGGACATACGGTTCGTATTCTAATTTAGGAGCAAGTAAATATATTTCAAAATTTTCTTCTACAGCTTCAGTTAGAAATGCTGTAACAGATAGTGCGGTTGTAGAAATTTTTAATGAATTGAACAAAATCAGAACCGATTTAGTATCTGAAGAAGATTTAAAAAATGCCAAAGCAAAATACATTGGAAACTTTGTAATGCAAATTGAAAAACCAGCGACTATTGCTCGTTATGCTTTAAACATTAGAACATTAGGTTTACCAGAAGATTTTTACGAAAATTATGTAAAAAACATCAATGCAGTAACGCCTGAAGATGTTAGAAATGCGGCTAATAAATATTTCTTAGCAAATAACACTAGAGTTGTAATTGTTGGAAAAGCAGCTGACGTTTTACCAGGTTTAGAAGCCATGAGTGCAAAAGAGAAAATGCCAATTTTCTACTTTGATAAATACGGAAGCAAAGTTGACAAACCAGTTGTGAAAAAAGATGTTCCTGCAGGTGTTACGGCGCAAACAGTTGTTAAAAACTATATTGATGCTATTGGTGGAGAAAAAGCTTTAAAAGCCGTTAAAACTACTTTAATAACTGCAAAAGCTAAAATTCAAGGTCGTGAAATTGAAATGTTGGCCAAGTCATCTGTTTCAAATAAAAACTTGATTACAATGAACATGATGGGAATGACAGTTATGAAACAAGTTGTTGGAGATAAAACAGGTTATCAAGAAGCACAAGGACAAAAAAAGGCATTTGAAGGTGAAGAGTTTGCTACAATGAAACAACAATCTTTTCCGTTTGTAGAATTAAAAATGTTAACAGATAAAACAATTGTTTTAAGTGGGATAGAATCACTTAATGGTCAAGATGCTTATGCAATCCAAGTTGGTACAAGTAAATATTTTTATGATGTAAAAACTGGATTAAGAGTAGCTACTGAAAACGAATCAGGTGAAGGAGCAGAAAAACGTAAAGTAATGACTTATTATGCTGATTATGTAGAGGTTAAAGGAATTAAATTTCCATATAAAATGACAATGGATGTAGGAATGCCTTTAGAGTTTATTACACAAGATGTAAAAATTAATGAAGGAGTTACAGAAAAAGATTTCGAATAAATTTATTTTTTGAAAATGAAAAAGGATTGCGAAAGCAATCCTTTTTTTATGCAATAAATTTTATTTTCTATTTGTAATATAAACGCCAAACAAAATAATAACAGTTCCTAAAACTTGTAATAAAGTAACGCCTTCGTTAAAAATAACACTCCATATTGTAGCCACAACAGGTATCAGATACGTTACATTAGAAGCAAAAATAGGAGATGACATTTGTATGAGTTTGTAAAAATAAATATTTGCCAATCCTGTGCCCACAATTCCCAAAATTGCTACGTAAACTAAAGGATGTAAATCGTTTGAAATGCCGAAACCATCTGTTGTGTTTTGAATGGTTTGAAAATCATAACCAGTAAAAGATAAAATCAACAAAGCAGGAATAAGTAGAAAAGCAAAATTTCCAACTGTAATGCCAATTGGCGAAACGTCAAATAAATATTTTTTCACCATATTAATATTAGCGGCATAACACCAAGTAGCTATAATAACCAATAAAGCAAACCAATAATTTTTTGAAGGATTTCCTGAAGCTCCCGCATAAACTAACATTAAACAACCAATAATTCCTAATAGTAACCCATAAATTTGTTTCTTTTTAAATGTGAGTCCGAAAAACACACTTCCAATTATCAAAGTATTTAATGGGGTAAACGAGTTTAATGTCGAACTAATAGAACTACTTATCTGCGTTTGTGCTATTGCAAAAAGAAAAATAGGGAAGAAATTACCTAATAGTCCGGCAATAATAATGTACTTCATTTTCTTTTTTTCTATTTTAAATAGTTCTTTTCCTGCTATTACTAGTAAAAACACGGAGGTAAAAAGTATTCTATACGCGCCTAATTGATACGGATTCATACCGCCATCTAAGCCTTTTTTCATTAATATAAACGAACTTCCCCAGACTGTTGCTAATACTAGTAAGATAAACCATTTTGAATTTTTTTCTCTCATAAATAGGTGTAAAAAAATAAGGCTGCCAAATTTGACAGCCTTAAAGGTATAATTATTTTTAAGATATATTATTATCCTAAAGCGGCTCTTTTGAAACCAGTTATTTTTAAATCTGAATTTACAGATTTAATATAAGCAGCCACACTCATTGAACTATCTTTGATATAATCTTGATTTACTAAAGTGTTATCTTTGAAGAAACGTCCTAATTTTCCTTTAGCGATGTTTTCAATCATAGCTTCTGGTTTACCTTCTTGACGTAACATATCTTTAGCAATTTCTATTTCTTTGGCAATTGTATCAGCATCAACACCCGCTTCGTCTAAAGCGATTGGTGCCATTGCAGCAGCTTGCATAGCCACGTTTCTTGCAGCTTCAGCACCACCATCAACATTTGCAGATAAAGCTACTAAAGTAGCAATTCCGTTTCCGGCGTGAATGTATGAATTGATAAACGCACCTTCTAATCTTTCGAAAGCACCAATTTCAATTTTTTCACCAATAACACCAGTTTGCTCAATTAATTTTTCAGCAACAGTAATTCCACCAAAATCAGAAGCTAAGAAAGCTTCTTTATCTGTAAAATTTAAAGCTAAGTTTGCAAAATCATTTGCTAATTTTACGAAACCTTCATTTTTTCCTACGAAGTCTGTTTCACAATTTAAAGAAATTACAACACCAGCGGTATTATCGCTATTTACAACAGCAATAACAGCACCTTCGGTAGATTCTCTATCCGAACGGTTAGCGGCAACTTTTTGACCTTTTTTTCTTAAAATTTCAATGGCTAATTCAAAATCACCTTCAGCTTCAACTAAAGCTTTTTTGCAATCCATCATACCAGCACCGGTTGTAGTTCTTAATTTGTTAACTTCAGCAGCAGTTATATTTGACATTTTATTTTATTTTAGATTATTAATGTAAAAAAAGAAATTCCAATTGTAAAATTCCAAATTCTAGTTTTATATAATTCATAACAAATGGTTAATAAATTAGTTTGGAATTTGGAATTTAACTTTCGGAATTTTTATTATTTATGCTTCAGTTGAAGTTTCTTCAGCCTGAATTTCAGCTACTGGAGCTGTTTCAGTTGATGTTTCTTCAGCTTTAACTTCTTTAGCTTTAACTTCTTCAGTTGAAGTTTCTTCAGTTGAAGTTTCATCTTTGTCTGATTTTCTTTCAGATAAACCTTCTGTAATTGAAGCAGTTACTAAAGATAAAATCTTATCGATTGATTTAGAAGCGTCATCGTTAGCAGGAATAACGTACTCAACCAAACGAGGGTCAGAGTTTGTATCAACCATTGCGAAAACTGGAATGTTTAACTTTTTTGCTTCTTTTACCGCGATATGTTCCGCTTTAATATCTACTACGAATAATGCAGCAGGAATTCTTGACATGTCAGCAATTGAACCTAAGTTCTTGTCTAATTTTGATCTTAAACGATCTACTTGTAAACGCTCCTTTTTTGAAAGTGTCATGAAAGTACCGTCTTTTTTCATTCTATCAATAGAAGCCATTTTTTTAATCGCTTTTCTGATAGTGATAAAGTTGGTTAACATTCCACCTGGCCATCTTTCAGTGATGTAAGGCATATTACAAGCAGCTGCTTTTTCAGCAACAATATCTTTTGCTTGTTTTTTGGTAGCTACGAAAAGTATTTTTCTACCAGATGCTGCAATGCTTTTTAAAGCATTATTTGCTTCTTCAATTTTTGCAGCAGTTTTATATAGGTTAATGATATGAATACCATTACGTTCCATATAAATGTAAGGAGCCATGTTTGGATCCCATTTACGAGTCATGTGTCCGAAATGTACACCAGCCTCTAGTAACTCTTTAACGTCAATTTTGTTTGCCATTTTGTAATAGTTTACGTTCCGTGTTCTAGCAATGTTCCTTTTGGCTTTCGCTTAAGGCTTCATTTAGATGCTAAACTAATTTCTTTTTCAATAAAAAGAAATATCGACAACTTGTTAATAATTTCTAATTTAATTGTAAAAAATGTTCTGAAAATATATTCTAATAAATATCGAATATTAACGTTTCGAGAATTGGAATCTCTTACGTGCTTTCTTCTGACCGAATTTTTTACGTTCTACCATTCTTGGATCTCTTGTTAGTAATCCTTCTGGTTTTAATACCAATCTGTTTTCTGCTTCTACTTCGCACATTGCTCTTGCAATTGCCATTCTTACAGCTTCAGCTTGACCAGTTGCTCCACCACCATATACATTAATTTTAACATCAAAATTGTTTTCGTTGTTAGTTAATGTTAAGGCTTGTTTTACTTTGTACTGCAAAGTAGCAGTTGGAAAGTATACAGCAAATTCTCTTTTGTTAACTGTAATGTTACCAGTTCCTTCTGAAACATAAACACGTGCTACTGCACATTTTCTTCTTCCGATTTTGTGAATTACTCCCATTACTTAAGATCGTTTAGGTTAACAGCTTTAGGAGTTTGAGCAGCATGTTTATGCGCATCTCCTACGTTAACATTTAAATTACGGAATAATTGTGCTCCTAATTTGTTTTTAGGCAACATTCCTTTAACTGCTTTTTCTACTAATAATGCAGGATTTTTTTGTTGCATTACTTTTGCAGTTAGACTTCTTTGTCCTCCTGGATAACCTGTGTGACGGATGTACGTTTTTTCATCCAATTTGTTTCCAGTAAGATTGATTTTTTCTGCGTTAATAACAATCACGTTATCTCCACAGTCAACATGCGGCGTATAACTTGGCTTGTACTTACCTCTTAATAGCATAGCTACTTTAGAAGCAAAACGACCTAAGTTATGACCTTCAGCATCTACAACAATCCACTGCTTGTCTGCAGTAGCTTTGTTTGCCGAAATTGTCTTGTAGCTTAATGTGTTCACAATACTAATTTTTAATTAAACATTCCATTCCTATTCCCGAACTTAGGGATTAGGGGTGCAAAAGTACAATTATTTATTAAAATTACAAACTCTAAACTAAAATTCTTTTAGATTGATTTTGAACTCTTTACTAGTGACCCAAAAATATATTCAATTTATAAGGTTCCTTTCGCTGATTTTTTATATTTTTGAATTTGAAAATAGTATAAAAAATGAAATCTAAAGCCACATTAAAAGAATTAGCCAAAGAATTAGGCGTTTCTACCTCTACGGTATCTAAGGCATTAAGTAATAGTCCCGAAATTAGCGAACTAACTAAAATTAAGATTAAAGAGTTTGCACAACTTAAAAATTATAAGCCAAATAGTATTGCTAAAAACCTAAAAAATCAACGTTCCTATACTATAGGTGTGATATTACCAAATATATTAAATCCTTTTTTTGCAAAAGTATTTTCTGGAATTGAAATATATGCTAACGAAAAAGGGTATAATTTAATTACTTGTACCTCTAATGAATCGCTAGAAAAAGAGAAACAGATGCTTGAAATGTTGGATAATGGAGCCATTGATGGTTTTATCTTGGCTTTAGCAGAAGAAACTCAGAAAGAAAATAATTTTACCCATATATATAATGTATTACGTGATGGAACACCAATAGTTCTTTTTGACAGAATTGCCCCAGAACTTAAATGCGATAAAGTTATAGTTGATGATTTTGACTCGGCAGTAGAAGCAACCCAATATTTAATAGATTCAAGTTGTAAAAAAATTGCATTATTGTCTACAATTAATAATTTGAGTGTTGGGAAGTTAAGAGAAAATGGATACAAAGAAGCGTTGCAAAAAAATAATATGAAATTTGATGCAACTTTAGCTTTGTTGAGAGATTCAGATGAAGGTTTTGATGAAAAAATGGGTGCGCTTATTTTAGATAAAAAGCCAGATGCAATTTTTGCTGTTGATGAGTATGCCGCAGTAACAGCAATGAAATTTTGTTTAAAAAATGGGTTTCATGTGCCAAATGAGATTTCAATTATAGGATTTGCTGATGGTTTATGGTCAAGAAGAATGACACCTAGTTTGTCTACGGTAAGTCAACACGCACCAGAAATCGGTCAAAAAACAGCCGAATTAATCATCAAACGAATTGAAGAAATTCCAGATTCTGAATCTGAAAGAATTTTCGAAACAGTGGTTATTAAAACAGAATTAAGAAAAAGAGATTCGGTCAGAAAAGAAGTTTAAACAAATAATATTTTGAGTTTAAAAATTCCAACTATTTAATTGCTGTATGGCATGATAGGCTGTTAAATCAAAATGAACGGGCACTATAGAAATGTAATCATTAGCTAACGCCCATTCGTCTGTGTCTTCGCCATTGTCGTGGTTTACAAATTTTCCGGTTAACCAATAATATTCTTTTCCCATTGGGTTGGTACGTTTGTCAAATTCTTCCTCCCAAGTGGCTTTTGCTTGACGACAAATTTTAATTCCTTTAATTTGGTTTGTTTTTGGAAAGTTTACATTTAAAACTACGCCTTCAGGCAATCCGTTTTCTAGAACTTGTAAAACTATTTTTTTAATAAATGGCTTGATGTATTCAAAATTTGCATCCCAACTGTAATCGCACAATGAAAATCCGATAGACGGAATGCCTTCAATACCACCTTCCACAGCAGCACTCATTGTGCCAGAATAAATAACATTTATAGAGGAGTTTGACCCATGATTTACACCAGAAACGCATAAATCAGGTTTGCTTTTTAACACTTCATGTACGCCCATTTTAACACAATCTACTGGTGTTCCAGAACAGCTGTATGCGTTATTTGAACCTAAAAAATTAGGGATATGTTTCAATTCTAATGTGCTATTTATAGTTATGGCATGTCCCATTCCACTCTGAGCACTATCTGGAGCAATAATATAAATTTCTCCTAATTCATGCATGACTTCTGTTAATGCTTTTATGCCTGGAGCAGCAATACCATCGTCATTTGTAACTAGAATTTTTTTCATTTTAAAATTGTGTTAAATTATTTGCTAAATTATTATAATTTATGATTTATTTGCAGATTAAAATATTAAATTTGTTATCTTGTTTTTTATACAAGTAATCCAAAAACTATTTGGCACGATTTTAGAAGTTAAAAATGAAAAAAAGTATAGAATTTATGAAAAGAAATTATAAGGTTTTATTGGTTGTAGGGATTGTAGTTGCCGGATTATGGAGCTTTATTCCTTCAAAAAAAATAACGGGCGACGATAAAGATAAAATGTTAATTGATTTGTTGTCTTTTGTGTTAAATAAAGGTCATTTTTCACCTATTGAAATTAATGACGATTTTTCAAAAAAAACATATGCCGCTTACATTGAATCACTAGATCCAACTAAACGTTATTTTATTCAATCTGATATTGCTGAATTTCAAAAATATGAATTGGCCATTGACGATATGATTAAAAGCAAAGATTTGGTGTTTTTTGATCTTACATACAAAAGACTAATGCAAAGAATGAAAGAATCAAAAGTAATTTATACCAACATTCTTTCTAATCCTTTGGATTTAAACGACAACGAAACCATCAATGTAGATTATGAAAAACTGCCTTATGCAGCTACGATGAAAGACTTAGAGCAGCGTTGGAGAAAGCAATTAGAACTTGCTGTTTTAAGTGATATTACAGATAAAGAAGCTATACAAAACGCCATGAATTCTGGAACTTCAAAAGAAACAAGTGAAAATAAAGAAGAGAAACAGGCAGAAAAAACCGAACCAAAAACTTTTGAAGAATTAGAAAAAACAGCCAGAAAAACAACTGAAAGTAATTTAAATAATAATTTTAGTTTCATTGCTGAATTAACACGTGAGGATTGGTTTTCTGTATATATCAATGCGATTGTAACGCAATACGATCCGCATACCTATTATTTTTCTCCAGAAGACAAAGAGAAGTTTGATGTAAGTATGAGCGGAAAATTTGAAGGTATTGGTGCACGTTTACAAAAGAAAAATGAAGGCATTGAAGTCTCGGAATTAATTAGTGGAGGTCCTGCATGGCGTGGTAAATTATTAGAACAAGGTGATATTATTATTAAGGTAGCACAAGCAAATGAAGAACCAATTGATATTGCAGGTATGCGATTAGATGATGTAATTAAAAAAATTAAAGGGCCTAAAGGGACTTTGGTAAAACTTACGGTAAAAAAAGTAGATGGTACAGTAAAAGTCGTGCCAATTGTAAGAGATGAAGTAGAAACAGAAGAAACGTTTGCAAAATCTACCGTGGTGGAAAAAGACGGGAAGTTATTTGGTGTGATTTATTTACCTAAATTTTACCAATCTTTTGAAAACAAATCAAATCGAGACGCCTTTAAAGATGTAGCTATTGAAGTGGAAAGATTAAAAGCTATGCATGTACAAGGAATTGTGATGGATTTACGCGATAATGGAGGAGGTTCATTAGAAACGGTAGTTAAAATGACAGGTTTGTTTATAGATAAAGGTCCAGTGGTTCAAGTGAAACCAGCTGGAGGAAAAGCACAAGTTTTACCAGATTCGGATCCTAAAGTACAATGGGATGGTCCTTTAGTAGTAATGATCAATAATTATTCAGCTTCCGCTTCAGAGATTTTTGCTGCTGCTATTCAAGATTATAATAGAGGAATTATAATTGGAAGCAAGCAATCTTACGGAAAAGGAACGGTTCAGAATGTATTTGAATTAAACGAGTTTGTACGTGGAAATCAATATGGCGATTTGGGTGCTTTAAAAACTACCACTCAAAAATTTTATAGAGTAAATGGTGGTTCTACGCAATTAGAAGGCGTAAAAAGTGATATTGTAATGCCAGATCGTTTTAGCTTTATGCAAACAGGTGAGAAAGATGAAAAAAGTGCTTTACCTTGGGATAAAATTGAGCCAGCAATTTATACGCCTTTAGATCTAAACTTTGAAAAAGTAATTGCAAATAGTAAGAAAAGAATTGCCATAAATGATAATTTTAATCTAATTTCTGAAAATGCAAAGTGGATTAACGGAAGAAAAGAGGACAATACAATAAGTTTAAATTACGATGCTTACAAAAAAGAGTTGTCTGAAATTGAAGAGCAAACAAAAAAGTTTAAGAGTCTTGAAAAGTATAAAAGTAATTTATTATTTACTTCTTTGCCATACGAATTAGAATTAATGGCAAAAGATGAATTATTAAAAGAAAAACGTGAAAGATGGCATGCCGAATTAGTGAAAGATGTTTACATGACTGAAACATTAAATGTTTTAACAGATTTAACTTCAGATGATATAAATACCACTTCAATTAAAAGTAAGAAAAAAAAGAAGGTAAAAGAAAAATTAGCATCAAAATAGTTTAATATTTATAATAAGAAAGCCATTCAAATTTTGAATGGCTTTCTTATTATGTTTTAAATATTTCTTACCATTCATTAACTTTATTCGCATCTAATTTAATAAAAATAAAAAGCATAATAGTAAATGCCCATAAACTAGAACCACCATAAGAGAAAAAAGGTAATGGCACTCCAATTGTTGGAAATAGTCGAATTAACATAGCAATGTTTACAAAAAAGTGCGTAAATAAATAGGTGGCTACACAATACCCATATACTCTGCTAAATCGGGTTTTTTGTCGTTCTGCTAGGAATAATATTCGTAAAAATAAACTTACAAATAATCCAATAACTATTACATTTCCTACAAATCCCCATTCTTCTCCAACTGTTGTAAAAATATAATCGGTATGTTGCTCAGGTACGAAACCACCTTTTGTTTGTGTGCCTTCTAAATACCCTTTACCGAAAAATCCGCCAGAACCAATGGCTATCATTGATTGATTTAAATTGTATCCTTCCGCTTTCATATTTACATCTTTTCCCAAAAGTACATTAATACGATCTTTTTGATGCGGTTCTAATACTTTATCATACATATAACTAACAGAAAAGGAAAAAACTGAAATTAGAATAAAAATCATACCATACACAATAGGATTTCTAGAAATTAGGCGATTAAAAATAAAATGAATTACCATAAAAATTCCAATAAATGAAATTAAATAAATGGGTTTTATTACTAGCGCTAAAAGAAAAGTAGCAATTGCTATGGCTCCAGTCCATAAATACCATCCAGGTAATCCTTCTCTAAATAAGACAAATATCAAGGATAAAAAAATCATGGCACTACCTGTATCCGGTTGTAATAAAATTAGTAAAACAGGAAATCCAATAATTATAAACGCAATATATTGAAATTTCTTTTCCGCTAAATTTACCTGAGCATCACTCAAATATTTTGATAAAAGCAAAGCAACAGCAGTTTTTACAAATTCTGAAGGTTGAAATCCAAATCCGCCAAATTGGTACCAGTTAGTTTGTCCTTTTTTGCTTACTCCAAACACAAACAACCCTAAAAGTAAGGCAATTCCAATGCCATAAAATACAGAAGAAAATCGTTCAAAAATTTTTGAATCTATAAATAGTATAGAAAATATTATGGGTATAGAAATTAGCATAAAAATCATTTGCCTTCCATAATTCAAACTAAAATCAAAAGAATATTCTTGATTTGCAGGAACCGTAACAGAATATATAGTCATCCATCCAAAAACAACGAGTATGAAGTACAACAAAATGCTTATCCAATCGATGGAATTACTTATATCTTGGTTTTTCATTTGACTTAATTTTCCTCTTTATTTGGAACGACTAGGATGTTAAAAATAAAAAATTATATTTTCTTTTCTGCTTCTTTTTTCTTTTTTTCTGCGTCCGTTTCTTTTTTCGATTTTAATTTCATTCGAAGCGAATCTGCTTTGTCTAACTTAGGCTTGTGAATGGAATCTTTACTTGGATATAATTTTCGATATTGATAATTTAAATTTCCTTCTAACATTCGCTTTTCTAAATCGGTTCGAGTAATTTTCTTATTTAAATATTTTTCAATCATAAGTGTGGCAATCGGTCCAGCCCATGTGTTTCCAAAATGCCCATTTTCTACAATTACTGCAATGGCAATTTTGGGACGAATTCTTGGTGCAAACGCTACAAATTCAGAATGATCTTCTAATTGCACTCGTTTTCCGTTTATTTTAGCAAAATTTTCGGCAGTACCAGTTTTTCCACAAATTTCTAAACCTTCAACACCTAAACCAAAAGCAGTTCCTTTGTTGTATACATCAAATAAACCATTTACAACAGGATCGAAGTGTCTTCTGTCAATCGTAGTAACATGTTTTGTGGTATATTTTGAATCAATTTTTTTACCTTTTATTGTTTTTATGATGTGAGGGGTGTAGTAATAACCTCTATTTGCAATAGTAGCCATCATATTTGCTAATTGTATAGGCGTCATGGAAACCTCACCTTGACCAATTGAATTTGAAATTATGGTAGTAGAACGCCATCCGCCATTGGGATAAAAATGTTCATAGAATTTTGATGTAGGAATGTGTCCTTTTCGACCTGGAGGCAAATCGTATCCCATAAATTTTCCTAAACCAAAACTTTTTAAATGATTAGCCCAGGCATCAACTCCATCTTTAGGTCTTTTGTATTTTTCTATGGTTCGTTTATATACATTTGCAAAATAAGTATTACAAGATTTATAAATACCAAAATTTAATTGCACGACTCCTCCAGGACAGTGACATCGCATAAATGCGCCTCGCCCATAAGAAAATCCATGGCTACAAGTAAATGATGTTTGCGTAGTAATTACACCTTCTTGCAATCCAACTAAACCTGTAAGAATTTTAAATGGAGAACCAGGAGGAAATTCACCCAATAATCCTCTGTCAAATAAAGGTTTTGCAATAGAATCATTATATAATTTTGTGTAATTTTTCGAACGTTGTCTACCCACCAATAAAGCTGGATCATAAGATGGTGCAGTTACTAAAGCTAGAATTTCTCCTGTACTCGGTTCAATAGCTACAATTCCGCCACGCTTATTAATCATTAATTCTTCTCCGTATTTTTGTAGTTCACCATCTATAGACAAAGTTACATCGCTACCTTGTTTTGCTATGGTATCAAATTTACCATCTTTGTAAGAACCAATTTCTTTATTGTGTTTATCTTTTAAAATGTATTTTACTCCTTTTACACCTCGTAATATTTCTTCATAAGCTTCTTCGACACCTTGTCTGCCAATTAAATCACCACTTTTATAATAAGCATTATCTTTAATAATAGCATCATTTACTTGCGTAATAAATCCAAAAATATTGGCACCATGTTTTGTTTGATATTCTCTTAAAGATCGTTTTTGAATATAAAAACCACTGTATTTTCTAATTTTTTCTTGAAAACCAGCAAATTCCATTTTATTTAATTGCGGCAGAAAAAGCGAAGGCAATCTTGGGCTATATATTTTTGCCTTTTCTATTTTTTCTGTAAATTCTTCTTTCGTAATTTGAAGAATGTTACAAAATTCAAGCGTGTCAATTTCTTTTACTTCATTAGGAACAACCATGATATCATATGAGGGTTGATTGGCAACTAAAAGCTTTCCGTTTCTATCATAAATATAACCTCTTTCGGGGAAATCGAATTTTATTTTGATGGCATTATTTTCCGATTTTATTTTAAATGTATCATCAATAATTTGTAAATAAAAAAGACGAACCAATAACAGGATAGATGATATAATGATAAGGGTTGGTAATAATGTCTTTCTCATCGTTTATTTGGTTTAATCAAGTAAATACTAATTACACATAATGTAAATGTGAAAATGGTGCTTAAAAACGTACGCGAGATAATTTCAAAAAACAAATCGAAACGGTATAATTCTAGACAAAAGAGTATTAAGTGATGAAATACTATTGCAGACATGATTAAGGTAAACCGGTCTACAGATAATTTATCAGCTATTCTGATGGTTTGGTATTCATAACTTAATCCAAATGCAAATTTTAAGAAAAAAGGTCTAAAATAGGCTAAAAGTAATGAGGCAGTTGCATGAACACCGCCGCTATCACAAAATAAATCCATGATTAAACCCAAACAAAAACTTGCAGCAATAAAACCAGATTTGTTGGAGTTAATTGGATATAAAATAATAAAAAGTATATACAAATAAGGATTAATCCAACCTCCAAATTTTACCTGTTCAAGCACTACAATTTGTATTGCTAGTAAAACAATAAATCGAATAAAATTTAAAATGAAGTTACTATTCATTATTCTTTTGTTGGATCTTTTTCTGTTTCTGCTTCTAGAGTTTCTCTCTCTTTTTTCTTTTTATTTTCAATTATATACACATAACCAAGTGCTGTCATGTCATTAAAAAGTCTCACATTTATTACAAATTTATTACTTGTTTTTTCTGCAAAAATTTGTTCAATTTTTCCAATTGGAATGTTCTCAGGAAATATTGCAGATTGTGCACCAGTTACAATAGTATCGCCTTTTTTTAATGTTGCTAATTTGGGTACATCAATTAGTTGTACATAACCAGCATTTTTACCATCCCAAGTTATTGAACCGAAATGATCTGAATTTTTAATCTTTCCGTTTAATGGGTTTTTCGTGTGAAGAATACTAATAACTGTGGCGTAATTTTTAGATGTTTTCTCTATAATTCCAACCACGCCTTTATCACTAATCACAGCCATATCGGTTTTTAGTCCTTCAAACGAACCTTTATTTAATGTTAAAAAGTTTTCTTGTTTTGTATAAGAATTTTTAGTCACTTTAGCTTGTCTTACTACAAAATCTGATAAAATATTTGGAACTATAATTTTACTTTCTAAAATAGTATCTTTTTTATTGAATAAAATTTCTTTTAATCTTGCATTTTCTCTCGCTAAATCTTCATTTTTTTGTTGAAGGCCAAAGTACTCTTTTACATTATTTATTTTACTATAGGTATAACCTGAAAAAGCGTTTGATGAATTAATATACTGGCTCCTATGGTAGGAATGGGATTTAATTGTAAGTGTTAATGAAATACCCAAAAGCAGCAAAAACAGCAATTTATAGCTGTTTTTAATTAGGAAAATTATTATTTGCTGCATGTATTACGTGCTTATTTAATTAAAATATTTTTATACTTTGCTAAGTCTTTAAGCGTCATTCCAGTTCCTCTCACAACAGCTCTTAATGGATCTTCAGCGATGTATACCGGTAAATCTGTTTTTAATGAAATACGTCTATCTAAGCCTCTAAGCATTGATCCTCCTCCGGCTAAATAAATACCAGTGTTATAGATATCTGCAGCTAATTCTGGTGGCGTTTGAGACAACGTTTCCATAATAGCGTCTTCAATTCTTTGTATTGATTTGTCTAAAGCTTTAGCTATTTCTCTGTAAGAAACATCCACTTGTTTTGGTTTTCCAGTTAATAAATCACGTCCTTGAACTGACATATCTTCCGGTGGACTTTCTAAGTCTTCTATTGCGGCGCCAATTTGTATTTTAATTTTTTCAGCCGTAGTTTCCCCCACAAATAAGTTGTGTTGTGTTCTCATGTAGTAAATGATATCGTTGGTAAATACGTCTCCAGCAATTTTTACAGATTTATCGCATACGATACCTGCTAATGCAATTACGGCAATTTCTGTAGTTCCACCACCTATATCTACAATCATATTTCCTTTGGGTTGCATAATATCGATTCCAATTCCAATTGCAGCAGCCATTGGTTCATGAATTAAATATACTTCTTTTCCGTTAACACGTTCTGCAGATTCTTTAACGGCTCGCATTTCTACTTCAGTAATTCCAGAAGGAATACAAATTACTAAACGAAGTGCGGGAGTAAAAAGTTTTTTCTTTAATGCAGGAATACTTTTAATTAGCATTTGAAGCATTTTTTCAGAGGCATCAAAATCAGCAATTACGCCATCTTTTAGAGGACGAATTGTTTTTATATTTTCGTGGGTTTTTCCTTGCATCAAATTGGCTTCTTTGCCAACTGCAATTATTTTTCCAGTTATTCGGTCCCTAGCAACAATTGAAGGGCAGTCTACAACAACTTTATCGTTGTGAATTATTAAAGTATTTGCGGTTCCAAGGTCAATTGCAATGTCCTCAGTCATAAAGTCAAAAAATCCCATATTTATTTGAAGGGTTTAGTATTTTGTGTAAATCTATTCAACTAACAAAAGTATAAAAATAAATTGGAATTATTTATAATAAAAACGCATTAAAAAAATATTCTTTAATGCGTTATAAAATAGCAATATTTTTATGTTATTTCTAGTGTTTAAAATGACGCACTCCAGTCATTACCATAGCCATATTATTAACATTGCAATAGTTAATGCTTAATTCGTCTTTAATAGAACCACCGGGCTGAATTACAGCAGTGATTCCAGCTTTATTTGCAATTTCTACACAATCCGGAAATGGAAAAAAGGCATCACTTGCCATAACAGCTCCGGTCAAATCAAAATCAAAAGTCTTTGCTTTTTCAATGGCTTGGTTTAAGGCGTCTACTCTAGAGGTTTGTCCTGTTCCAGATGCACATAATTGGCGGTTTTTGGCAAAAACTATTGTGTTCGATTTGGTATGTTTACAAATTTTTGAAGCAAATAATAAGTCTTCAATTTCTTCTGCTGTTGGTGCTGTTTTTGTAACTATTTTTAATAATTCAGCTGAATCTGTAATATTGTCTTTTTCTTGTACTAATATTCCATTCAAACAAGTACGAATGTTTTTGTTTGGTAAAGCAACATCGTTTATTATCAATATGATTCGATTCTTTTTTTCTTCTAAAATTTCAATAGCTTCTGGGTCATAAGAAGGAGCAATTACCACTTCACAAAATAGCTTATTTATTTCTTCAGCTGTAGCAACATCAATGTTTCCATTTGCAATCAAAACACCACCGAAAGCAGAAGTTGGATCGCCTGCTAAAGCATCTAGATAGGCTTCTTTCATAGTAGCTCTAGTAGCTAAACCACAAGCGTTATTGTGTTTTAAAATTGCAAAAGTAGGTTCATTATTTTTAAATTCATTTATTAAATTAACCGACGCGTCAACATCTAATAGATTATTGTAGGATAATTCTTTTCCGTGTAATTTTGTAAACATTTTATCAAAATCTCCAAAGAAAAATCCTTTTTGATGAGGGTTTTCACCATATCGTAATACTTGTCCTTTTTCTTCGCTAATTTTTAAATACGTTTCTTCGGTATTAAAATAATTAAAAATAGCAGTATCGTAATTTGATGAAGTATGAAAGGCTTTTGTTGCTAAATGTTTTCTTTGTTCAATAGTAGTAGCCCCTTGATTTTCAGTATAAAAATTTAAGAAAGTAGCATATTCATCTACAGAAGCAACAATAACGGTATCTTTAAAATTTTTGGCTGCAGCGCGGATTAATGAAATTCCACCAATATCAATTTTTTCAATACTTTCTGTTTCACTAGCTCCTGAAGCAACTGTTTTTTCAAACGGATACAAATCAACAATTACTAAATCAATTTGCGGAATATTAAATTCTGTCATTTGTGCCACATCGCCTTCATGATCCTGACGGTTTAAAATTCCACCGAATATCTTTGGGTGTAATGTTTTTACCCTTCCGCCTAAAATAGAAGGATAAGAAGTTACATCTTCCACAGCCACAACAGGAACTTCTAAACTTTTAATAAAATCTTCGGTTCCACCTGTAGAAAAAATAGTTACATTATTTTGATGAAGTGCTTTAATAATTGGTTCTAAACCGGTTTTGTCAAATACAGAAATTAATGCCGATTTGATTTGTTTTGTGTGAGTCATTATGTTGATGTTTGTTTTGAACTGCAAAAGTAACAATTTGATTAAGAAAATCCAAAAGTCACTACTTTAATCGAAAGCCTTTTTATTATTAATTATCTATAAAAATTGTAACAAAAATAGGTTTAATGCTACAAATATTTTAGATATTAATTTTATGATACTATACGTACGTTTACTAAAAGAAAGTTTTGCTTTTGCCTTTAATGCCTTGAGAAGTAATAAATTAAGAACATTACTTTCTTTACTTGGGGTAACGGTGGGTATTTTTTCCATTATTGCCGTTTTAGCAGCTGTAGATTCTTTGAAAAAAAATATAGTAGATAGTTTAGATGGCATGGATAAAAATACCATTTATTTGTTTAAATACTCATTTGGTCCAACAGATGTGGAAGAATGGAAACGAGATCAATTCCCACATGTAAAATATGATGAATATCAGTATTTGCAAAAAAGCATGGCTGATATTGATAAAATTTCATTTAATTTTTTCACGAATAATCAAAGTATAAAATATGACGACAATACCGTAAATTCTATTAGAGTGAAACCTTCTACTAATGAATTTTTTGAAATTGAACCGTTTAAAGTCGATAAAGGCAGGATGTTTAATGAATCCGAATCCAATTCTGGAACCTCAGTAATTGTAATTGGAAGTGAGGTTGCGGATGGTTTATTTAAAGGCAACGAACCTATTGGAAAACAAATTAGGTTATACGGGCAACGATATACTGTTATTGGCGTATTAAAAAAAATGGGTCAAAACGCCTTTGGCGATTCTAATGATGTAGCGGTTTTTTTACCAGTAAATAATTTAAGAAAATTATATGGCGATAACAGCACTATTTTTACACCAGCCATATTAATAAAACCAAAAGAAGGAGTTGATATTGAAGAGTTTAAAGCAGAATTAACCAATAAAATGAGAAGTTTTAGAGGTTTACGAGCGGGAGAAATTAATAGTTTTTTTGTAAATATTTTGTCTGGTTTTACCAATTTTATTGATGATATCATTGGTAAAATGAATCTTGCAGGTTGGGGAATTAGTATTTTTTCACTTTTAGTAGGTGGATTTGGAATTGCAAATATTATGTTTGTTTCTGTAAAAGAACGTACCAATTTAATTGGAATTCAGAAAGCATTGGGAGCGAAAAATCGATTTATCTTGTTTCAGTTTTTGTTTGAAGCGGTTATTTTAGCTATGTTTGGCGGATTAATTGGGATTGTTTTGGTTTGGTTAATTGCTTTAATTTTAACAAACGTATTAGATTTTGAGTTTGTTTTGAGTTCGTTTAATATTTTATTGGGTTCAAGTTTATCAATACTTATAGGATTAATTTCTGGAATTTTGCCTGCTATTTCTGCTTCCAAATTAGATCCAGTAGAAGCCATTCGTACAGGAATGTAATAATAAATATAAATAAAAAAGCCGATTTGAATTTCAAATCGGCTTTTTTGTGCTTAAATATTTAAATGAAATTATAATACATATTTCAAGCTAAACACTACAAAACGAGGTTGTACATAAAAACTCGTAAAACTTGTAGAACCACCTAATGCATTAAAGCTGTTATCGTTTAATGCAGTTGTGTTTAATAAGTTGGTAGCGCTAACTTTATACTCAAATTTACTATCTCTTTTTTGATATGATAATGATGCGGTTAAGAAATCATACTCAGTATCAAAAGTTTTCGCTTTGTCTCTGTTGTGAAAGAAACTGTATTCAGATGTAAATGAAAAGGCATCTAAAAAGAAATATTCTAATGATACTGAAGGACTATCTACGTAATTTATCTGATTTTGAAAATCATTAACCGTATAATCATATGCCAATTCTATATTTGGTAATTTTTTTAAATTAGTTGAAAATCCAATTTTATAATTTTGTGTAAATGATTCAGTGTTCTGAATAAACTCAGAATTATCTGGATTTACACGAATATTGTTATTTGTACTCCAGCTAATGTTAGTACTTCCATTCGCCTTGAAATAACGAGCAAATGATTTTTCATACCTAAAAAATCCTGTGAGTGATTCATTTGGAAAATTTGAATTAATATTTACCGAACTTGAAACTTGATTAATACCTGTTAATAAAGCACGGTTGGTAATAATTTCAGTTTGTTTTGTATAGGTAATAAAGGCAGAAATATTTTCCATATTAAACATACTAAATTTAAAGAAACGTAAAGAGTGTACTTGTGAAATTGAATTTTCTAAGAATCTATTTCCGCTAAATAAACTGTTATAATTTGAAAACACATACCCTTGTGCCAATTTTACGACATCTGTAAAATTATTGGTTAATGAGAAATTGTAAGATAATGTTTGTGATTTTTTCATTTGCCATAATGCAAAGAAATCAGGTAAAACTCTATTGAAACTCATTTTATTTACGCTGTTCAATTGGGTGTCACTGGTATTAAATTGATGTAAAGTAACTCCTGGATTAAAAGTAAATTTTCCAACCAACATTTTATAATGTAAGCCAACAAAAGCATCGTTAAATACATAATTTACTCTATTGGTGTTTTGACTATCGGATAAATTATTTTGAGACCCATTATCTAAAATTTGAAACATGTTTGAGTTAAAATTTTGATACGAATACGTGTTTCCAATAGTAATGTTTATATTGTTTTTTGGAGTTACCATATAATAGTAATCAAATTTTGTATCCGTTTTATTTGTTTTTATAAATCGGTTTTGGTTGCCATCATTACGTGTTTGGGTTGTATTATATCCATTTAATTGTTGAAAAATAGAAAAAACGGGAATTCCTTGTCCATTAAACTTTGCTAGATTAGCTTGATAAAGTGGGTCTTCTTGTTGAAATAAATTTTGCATTTCAAAAGCAAATACATTTTTATCATTTAGCGTATAATAGTAGTTTAAGTTTTGATTTAATGAAATAGGTTGTTGGTTTTTTTGTGTATAAATAGTTCCTTGTAAACTGGATATCACATTCTGATTTTCCATTTGATCAGATGTTTTTAGTAACGCATCGTAATCCAGGTGCATTTTAGTAGAAGGGACGTAGCTACTACTTAATTTAAACAATCCTAAATTGTTTCTCTGTCTAGAAATGTCTTGACGTGTTTCTGTAATAATATCGGTTGATCCATTTGGCAATCTATCTACACGATTGTAAATATTATCGGTTTGTAAATCGGTTTTGTTGTACGAATAAATCCCAAATCCACTAATTGTCCATACTTTTGATGGATTATAAGAGAAGTTTGCCGCTCCAAATTTCGTATCTATATTTTTTGCACGATTGTTTCTCAATCCACCAATTCCTAAATCGTTTGAAGAAACATTGAAACTAGAACCTCCTTTCCGCATCATATTTCTAAATCCACCTGTAAATTTAAAATAGTCTTGCGTGGTAAGCGGTAACTCACCAATATTATTTAAGTTTCCTATTAAATTTACACTGTATTTAGGACTGTAATAAAATAGTTTTGGATTAACAATACTTCTATTTTTCGAATCGATAATGCCTTCACCAGCAAGTACGTCTCCAAACCAAAAGTTTGTTTTTCCTTGTTTTAATTTTATATTAATGGCAATATTTTCTTCGTTATTTTCCAATCCTTTCAAATTAGAAACTTCATTATAATTTCTTAAAACTTGTACTTTATCAATGGCATCTGCAGGTATATTTTTTACACCTAATTTAGTATCTCCATCAAAAAAATCTTTTCCATTAACCATTAATTTTTGTGCTGTTTTACCTTCTACAGAAATTTCACCATCTTTGTTTACAGATACGCCAGGTAGTTTTTTTAGAACATCTTCTAACTTTTTTTCGGTTCCGTTGGTAAATGAATCGGAATTGTAAATAATCGTATCACCACTAATTCTGACAGGCATTTCTCGAACAATTTCAACCGTTTCAATAGTGTTAGAACTTGATAATACAATATTAAAAATTTGATTTTCTTTTGTAGTCGTAATTTTTTGTTCAAATGGTGCATACCCAATATAACCAGCTTTTATAATATATTCTGTATTGGGTTTTAAGTTTAATGAAAATTCCCCTTTTTCACTGGTAATGTTATAGGCATCCATGGCTTTTGTGACTTGGTTAATAGCCATTACATTGGCTGTTTCTATAACCAGATTGTCACTATCTTTAAGAATTCCTGAAACCTTTACTGATTGCGAGTAACTTATCCCAACAAGAAATAAGCTTAATACTAAAATTATTTTTTTCATTTAGGCTTTTATCTTATCTAGAAAATCTCATTTGCATACCACCTCTTGATCCAGGTCCGCCGCCCATTTCACTCATTTCTTTCATTTTTTTCATCATAATATCGTCGTATTCTTTTTGAGTTACTTTGTCTCCGCCTGTTGGGGCTTTAATCTCAATTTTTTCTTTTACATTCAATACTAATTTCGAACACATAATTACGGTTTTACCATCGTTAACTTCCATAATTAATCCTGGTAAACCCCAATATTCATCAGGTCCTTGGTTTACAGGAATTTCTGGACAATACCAAGCAGTTACAGTAACTTCTTTTGGCATATCTATTTCGGCAAAAAAGTTGGTTTTATTTTCTGTTTTTTTCACTTCGATTGCTTTTTCGTCAACTTTTCCTTCCTCTGTTTCTTTTTTTGGCTCTTCTTTTTTTCTTCTATAATTTCTAAAGTCAGTTTTACTGGCTTCTTTTACAGCTGTAGCCTTAAAACAAGTATAATCTCCAATTTTTTTAGATTCGTCACTTAGTACCCATTTTAAATTTGGTAAAGAATCTTTAATTAAGAATTCTTTTCCAAAAACTTCTTTATCAACAGTATATAGTTTTTCTTTAACGTTTTTAAAATACGTTCCTCCACCGCCCATAAAAGACGCCATCATTCTTCCGCCGCCTTGTTGACCTGGCGCATCAAGTTTTTCTTCTTCTTTATAAATTGAAGCTGACTTGTCAAAATTCAGAACGTATGTTTTTTCAAACATTTTTTTCATTCTTTCCATAATTTGATTTTTCATTTCTGGAGTCATGTCTTTGTTTCCGTCAAAATTTTTAGCAAATTCTGATGTAGACGTTTTAGATTCGTAAACCGCCATTCCTTGGAAATCTTTCTGTGCAGTGGCCATAAATGCAGTTAAACTCAGTACGGCTAAAAATATTTTTTTCATATATTAGTTAATTTTAAAAAAGATTAGACTCTAAAAATAGCTATTAGTTACATTATTATTTGTTATTTTTGTGTTAATATTCATTTTATGCGAATTTTTCTTTTATTTCTTTTAATGGTTTGTTGTTCTTCTGCTCAAAATATTGATGCGGAAAGAGTAGGCGCAAAGCCATGTAAATATAATTCTTTTTTGGGAAATGATTTATCTGGGAACACCTATTTTTCTACAAGTAATAACTTGTATAAAATTAATAAAATTGACACGTTAAACTACGCAAATAATAACTTTGGAAAAATTTCAAGTGTAGAAACGTTTAATATGTTACAAACGCTTGTTTTTTATAAAGAAAATAACGCTTTTGTTTTGTTAGATACTCAGCTTAACGAAATAAAGACTACTATTTTTTCAGAAATTAATTGCGAATTTTTAAAACCTGCTTCACAAAATGAATTGTGGTTTTATGATAGTATAAGCCAGCAAATAGGGTTGTTTAATTTGAATTCGAAAAAATCTAGGTTTCTGGCTAACCCCATCAAAAATATTAAGTATTCTCAGTCCGATTATAATTATTTATATTGGATAGATAGTGAAAACAATTGTTATTCAATTTCTAAATTTGGAAAAATAATAAGTTTAGGAAAAATAGCACCTTATGAAAAAGTATTTTTTTTAAGTCCAAACGAATTGTTTTATCTTTTTGAAAATAAAATGTATTATTATACCTTTAAAAATGAGTTATCGACTAGAATAAATATTAATGAAAAATTGATAGAAAATTTTTGTTATTCCGATGGATTTTTTTCTATTTTTACGGGCTATCAATTAGTCACCTATCAAATTAAAAAATAATATATGCATATAGCAATTGCTGGAAATATTGGCGCAGGAAAAACCTCTCTTACTAGATTATTATCTAAACATTTTAAATGGGAGGCTCATTTTGAAGATGTAGATGATAATCCGTATTTGGATGATTTTTATCATTCCATGGAACGTTGGAGTTTTAACCTGCAAATTTATTTTTTAAATAGTCGTTTTAGACAAATTTTAGAAATAAGAAAATTAGGTAAAAAAACGATACAAGATAGAACCATCTATGAAGATGCTTTTATTTTTGCACCAAATTTACATGCCATGGGCTTAATGTCAAATAGAGATTATACCAATTATAAATTACTATTTGATTTAATGGAAGGTTTAGTTGGTGCGCCGGATTTGCTTATTTATTTAAGAAGTTCCATCCCAAATTTAGTAGGGCAAATTCATAAGCGTGGAAGGGAATATGAAAATTCTATTTCTATTGATTATTTAAGTAGATTAAATGAACGTTATGAAGCTTGGGTTACAACTTACACAAAAGGGAAGTTATTAATTATTGATGTGGACGATATTGATTTTGTAAACAACCCTGAAGATTTAGGAAACATCATTAACCGAATAGATGCCGAATTAAACGGATTATTTTAAAAATTTAAACGCCTCATCCAAGGCGTTTTTTTATGCTTTATTTATTCATTGCATCAAATAAAGACATTACCTTAGTTTCTTGAGTAGGTTTTTGTGTTTTAATTATTTTTGGAAAACCTGGAATTAAATCAAAATAGTTTTCTTCAAAAAAAGCATTATTTGCTTGTAAATACAGATTTTTTGCAAGCGTATTTGTTTTAAGTTCGATAAGTGTTTCACCTACAATTTTAATTTCAATAGTTGGTTTTTTTAGTTGCAACTCTTTTGGTTTTACAAAGTAATGATGCGTAACAACTTTTTTCTGGTTGCTAGTAAATGCTATAATTAATACCGTTTTTTCTTTTTCAAATTTTGGTAATTCGGCATTAGAAATCTGCATACAAGTTGTATTTTTTTCTACGTCCAAAGTACATTCTTTTGTAGTAGACCAAAGTTCATTTCCAGAAAAATCAATCAATTTAATAGCTAAAGTTCCAGAGATTGCTTTTAGATTATCGTTACTTCCTATTATGGAAAGTCCGTTAGCATGTTCTGTAACCGCTAAAAGTATCTGAGCAAAACTTTCTTTTACTTGGTAATGTGCGGCTTTCCAATTTCCATAGTAATCCAAAGTGCTCCAAGAAGTTACAGGCCAGCAATCGTTTAATTGCCAATACAAAGAGCCCATACAATAGGGTTTTGCTAATCGGTGCGCTTCAATGGCGGTTTTCATACCATACGCTTGCAACAATTGCGAAACATAATTGTATTTTTCTAATGAATTAGGTACCGCAAAATCTCGTGCCATATATTCATTTATGGTTTCAAACCCAGTAGGATGTTTTTGATGATTTTTAAATGCTTCGGAAGTAAAATTAAAATCTTCTTTAGGTATTACTTTTTCTAGAGTTTCCAAATTTGGCATTCCTTGAAAACCATATTCACTCATAAATCGGCCTACTTTTTTCTTATACATTTCAAAAGGTTCTTTGCCCCACCAAACGCCCCAATAATGCGAATCGCCTTGGGTTAAACTTTCTTTTCTTCCCCAACCTATAGAAGGCGAAGAAGGCCAATACAGATTTTTTTCTTTGGATAAAAGACTATCTAATGTTTGAGGAATGACTTCATGAAATACTTTTTTATAGTCGTTCCAAATTTTTGTTGAATCGGCTTTTGAATACTTAAATTGCTTTTGCCAACCCCAATTGTGCCAACCTTCATCATTTTCGTTATTGCCACACCAAAGTGCAATACTTGGATGATTTTGCAAACGATTTACGTTGTCAATTACTTCTTGTTTTATATTTTCTACAAATTTTTCATCTCCGGGATACATCGCGCAAGCAAACATAAAATCTTGCCAAACTAAAATCCCATTAGCATCACAAATATTGTAAAATTGGTCATCGGCATATATGCCACCACCCCAAACTCGTAACATATTCATATTGGCTTTTCTAGCGTTTTGAACTAATTCATAATGGCTTGATGGCGTTTGTTTTGGAATAAAACTATCTTGCGGAATATAATTTGCTCCTTTCATAAAAACAGGTTTTCCGTTTAATTTGAAACAAAAGCTTGTGCCAAAAGTATCTTTATCTTGAACTAATTCAATGGTTCGAAGGCCTATATTTAGTTCTTTGTTATCTAAGATTTTACGATTTTGTTCCAATGAAAAATGAAATTCATATTGATGAGGAAATCCTAAACCATTACACCACCAGCGTTTTGGGTTCGAAATTTCATAATGCATTTTTACTTTATTCGTTCCTTTTTTAAGATTAAATGTTTCTGATTTTTCATTAATTTTTAGTTGAATTGTTTTTACTTCCGAAACACGAATTTCAGTTGTAAATTCTAAAATTGCTTTAAGGTCATTCAATTCAACTTGACTGTATTTTATATTTTCGAATGTAGCCGAATTCCAAAATTTAAATTGCACTTTTTTCCAAATACCGGCAGTTACAAATCGTGGTCCCCAATCCCAACCAAATTGATATTGTGCTTTTCGAACAAAAACACGTTCTTTTTCAGGTAACGTATACAATAATTTTTCGACTTCTTCCTTTCCTTTTTGAACTGCCGATTGAAATACAATTTTTAGATGATTTTTTCCTTTTTTTAGCTGATTTTTTGCTGAAATTATCCATTTTCGGAACATATTATCTGCTTCTAAAACTATTTTCCCGTTCAAGTAAACAGTTGCATAAGTGTCTAAACCCTCAAATTCTAATTCGATATTTTCATTGGAAATTTCTTTTTCCGATAATAAAAAGGTGGTTTCATATTCCCAGTTTTCATTTTCAATCCATTGCAATTGTCTTTCATTGTCTCCAAAAAAAGGATCAGGAATTAATTGATTGTCAAATAAATCGGTATGAACGGTTCCAGGAATGGTAGCTTTGTGTTTTTTAATTTCATTTTGTTTATTGAATGTCCAATTTTCTGATGACAAATTCCGATAAGAAGTTTGTCCCAAAACGGAATAGCAGATAAAAATTAGAAATAATGTTATTTTTTTATACATAGCAACTCATTTATGATTGCAACTTTTCCTTTAGTTGGATAATTTCCTTTGGATCCGCGATTTCACTTCCATCGGTAATTGCAGATGAATGATACCAATTTGCACCAATGATTTTATTCAATTCAGAAATAAAAGTTGATCGCAAACCGCCACCTGGCATAATTTCGATTCTATTTTTGGCTTGATAGACTAATTTTTTTAATACTTCATTGCCTTCCATAACATTGGAAAATGCTCCAGATGTAAGAATCGTAGAAAAACCGCAAGAAATAACAGCTTCCAAAGCTTGTTCATAATTAGAAACAGCATCAAAAGCACGATGAAATGTACAAGGAAAAGGATAAGCTTCAGCTACTAACTTTTTGTTTTGTTCGATATTTATGGTGTCATCTTCATATAAAATTCCGAAAACAAATCCGTTGACGCCAAGTTCTTTGATGCTCTCGATTTCCGATTTCATTTGATTAAATTCGGCTTCTGAATAAACAAAATTCCCACCTCTTGGACGAATCATAATATATAAATCGATTGTCAAATGCTCTCTAGCTTTTTGAATCATTTCAACAGAAGGTGTTGTGCCACCAACCGAAAGATTAGCACATAATTCGACTCTATCCGCACCTGCTTTTTGAGCTAGTATTGCTGATTCGAGATTGAAACAAGCGATTTCGAATTTTTTCATTATTTCAAAAAGTAATTGGCATCTATTAATTTGTTTCCAGTTGCATCATAAACGGCATAATTGAAACCACCTTGAATGCAATACGAACCATATTCTCCTTTTTTATTCAAAGCAATAAATCCAACTTGAATGTCTTTTAATTCTTTACCTCGATTTTGAGTTAGTTTTACAATTCGCATTACGGCTTCTTCACAAGCTTTTTGAGGAGATAAACCTTGTCGCATCAATTCTACTACCAAATGGCATCCAGAGATTCGGATGACTTCTTCGCCATGGCCTGTTGCTGTAGCGGCACCTATTTCGTTATCTACGTATAACCCTGCGCCAATGATTGGGGAATCGCCTACACGACCGTGCATTTTAAATGCCATGCCGCTGGTTGTACACGCGCCTGATAAATTTCCATTCGCATCTAAAGCAATCATGCCAATGGTGTCATGATTTTCGATATTAGCAATGGGTTTGTATTGACTTGTTTTTAACCATTCTTTCCATTCTTTTTCAGATTCTTCAACTAATAAATTTTCTTTTTTAAATCCTTGTGAAAGCGCAAATTGTAATGCTCCTTTTCCTACCAACATTACGTGTGGTGTTTTTTCCATAACCGCGCGAGCTACAGAAATAGGATGTTTGATGTGTTCTAAACAAGCGACTGAACCAATATTTGAAAACTCGTCCATAATACAAGCGTCAAGGGTTACTTTTCCGTCTCTGTCAGGACGACCGCCATAACCTACGCTGCGTTCTGTAGGATCGCCTTCAGGTATTTTGACGCCAGCTTCTACGGCATCTAATGCACGACCATTTTTGCTTAAAACTTCCCATGCGGCTTCATTTGCTTTAATTCCAAAATTCCATGTAGAAAGAACAATTGGTTTTTGTGAAGGTTTTAATTCAATTTTATTTTCAGCCGTTTCAGTCGCGTTTTTGAAACTTGCAAGCGCCAATCCAGCAGTGGCTAAAGCGGTTTTTTTTAAAAAATTTCGTCTGTTCGTCATATTATTTTATTCAGTGAAAGAAGTTTTTCTATAATTGATGTTGTTGCTTTTCAGCCAATTTTCTTGTGCTTGTATACGAGTTTTAAAATCAAGATAATTTTCTGGATTTGCGGTTCCCCATAAAACTTCAGCCAGCGCAGACATTCTTGGCATAATCATATATTCTACCTGTTCTGGAGTCAGAATGTATTCCGTCCAAACATTAGCTTGCGCACCTAAAATATATTTTTGTTCTTCTAAATCAAGTTCTTTTGGCATTGGATTAAAATTATATACTTTTTCTAAAGAAGTAAATCCACCAATGGCTAACGGTTCGTTTTCAGGTTTTCCTTGGTAATGATCAAAGTAACAATGTGAACCCGGTGACATGACTACATAATGTTTTTGCTTGGCTGCTGCAATTCCGCCTTCAGTTCCGCGCCAACTCATAACAGCTGCATTTGGTGCTAATCCGCCTTCTAGAATTTCATCCCAGCCAATGATTTTTCGCCCTTTACTATTTACAAATTTTTCAATGCGTTGGATAAAATAACTTTGTAATTCGTGTTCGTCTTTTAATCCTTTTTCTTTAATCAATTTTTGACAATGCGAACAAGATTTCCATCTAGTTTTTGGGCATTCATCACCACCAATATGAATGTATTCGGATGGAAATAAAGCCAGTACTTCAGAAAGCACATTTTCTAAAAATGTAAAAGTTTCTTCTTTAGGGCAATATACATCATCGAAAACGCCCCATTTTTTGCCTACTTCAAATGGACCGCCCGTACAAGATAATTCTGGATAAGCAGCTAACGCAGCAAGTGAATGTCCTGGCATTTCGATTTCTGGAATAATAGTTACATGGCGTTGTAATGCATAAGCAACTACTTCTTTAATTTCTTCTTGCGTGTAAAAGCCACCATATTTTATGTCATCAAATTTTTTGTCATCATATCGTCCAACCATTGAACCATTTCTCCACGCTCCAACCTCTGTTAATTTTGGATATTTTTTGATTTCAATACGCCAACCTTGATCTTCGGTTAAGTGCCAATGAAAAGTATTCATTTTATAATGTACTAAATAATCAATGTATTTTTTTATAAAGCTAATAGGGAAGTAGTGTCTGCAAACATCAAGATGCATTCCACGCCAAGCGTATTTTGGGGCATCTGATATTTTTATACAAGGGATCGCAATTTCGTTTTTATTCTCGAACGGAACCATTTGTAATAATGTATGAATACCATAAAAAAGTCCTTGATTAGTGAAGGCTGAAATAATTATTTTCGAATCAGATACAACTATTTCATATTGCTCTTTGTTGAAAGTTGCAATTTTAGGTTCTAGTAAAACCAAATGGATGTTTTTAGGATTATTTTTTGAAGTTATTTTTAGATGTAATCCTGTTTGAATTTGTATAGCTTCTTTTAAATAATTAGCTTCAAATGAATTTTCATTGGCTTGAATATACGTTTTTGTGTTAATATAAAAACTACCTTTTCCTACTAAAGTGTTTTGTGGTTTTGGTATAATTGCATTATTGTTTTGAGAAAAACTCAACGAGATTAATAAAAATAATAGAAATGTATGGGTAGTTTTCATAAGTAAATATTTATGTACAGGATAAATATACAAAATAAATGCATAAAAAAAACCGCACAGTGCTGTGCGGTTTTCTATTTAATAAAGAATCTTTTATTTCAAAGCTTCAACTTTAGCCTTAACATCTTCTAATGAACCTTCAAAAGTTTGAACATTTACACTTTTGTTAATAGAAGTTGTAACTGTTGCTTTTGCTTTTCCGTTTATATTTTTAATTTCTACTTTAACCTTTTTATCAGCGTCTTTAGCGCAGCAAGATTTTTCTCCTTCTTTTGCAACGAATTTACCATTAGCATCATAATGAGACATACATATTTCTTTTTCTTCTGCTGTACAACCTAAAGAATCACACATTTTCGCACATTCATCTTTTGTCATAGTTGCGCATTTTGTCATATCGCATTTACCCATTTCTGAAATACTATCACCATTCATTTTGATAATTGTGTATTTCATTTCTTTTTTAGTCCCTTCTGAATGACCTCCTAAAATTGGTGCTATTACCAATCCAATTAAACACGTTAATTTAATTAAGATGTTCATTGAAGGACCAGAGGTATCTTTAAATGGATCTCCAACAGTATCTCCAGTTACAGCTGCTTTGTGCGCATCAGAACCTTTGTATGTCATTTCTCCATTAATCATAACTCCTGCTTCAAAAGATTTTTTAGCATTATCCCAAGCACCACCAGCGTTATTTTGGAATACAGCCCAAAGTACACCCGAAACTGTAACTCCTGCCATATAACCACCTAACATTTCAGCGATTAATTGGTTGTTATCTGCATAAACTAATTTTCCTAAAAGTACAATTGCAATTGGAAAACCAATCGTTAAAATACCTGGTAACATCATTTCGCGTAAAGCGGCTTTAGTTGAAATTTCCACACATTTTCCATATTCTGGTTTACCTGTTCCTTCCATAATTCCTGGAATTTCTTTGAACTGACGACGTACTTCATATACCATATCCATGGCTGCTTTTCCTACAGAATTCATGGCTAATGCAGAGAATACTACAGGAATCATTCCTCCAATAAATAACATCGCTAATACTGGCGCTTTGAAAATATTAATTCCATCAATTCCTGTAAATGTTACATAAGCAGCAAATAAAGCTAATGAAGTTAACGCTGCAGAAGCGATGGCAAATCCTTTTCCAGTTGCAGCAGTTGTGTTACCAACTGAATCTAAAATATCGGTACGTGTACGCACTTCTTTTGGTAATTCACTCATTTCAGCAATACCTCCTGCGTTATCAGAAATAGGTCCGAAAGCATCAATGGCTAACTGCATAGCTGTTGTAGCCATCATAGCAGAAGCAGCTAAAGCCACACCATAAAATCCTGCAAAAGCATAAGAAGCCCAAATTGCGGCAGCAAATAAAATTACTGTTGGGAAAGTTGAAATCATACCAGTAGCTAAACCAGCGATTACGTTAGTTCCTGCCCCAGTTGATGATTTTTGTACAATTGCCAAAACTGGTTTTGTACCTAATCCTGTATAATATTCAGTAACTGATGAAATGGCTCCACCAACAATTAATCCTACAATTGTAGCATAGAAAACACGCATAGAAGAAATATCTTTCAATCCTTCTCCGTAAAATTCCATTTTCATTGTAGTTGGTAACATATATTCTACTAAAAAGTAACACGCTACTAAAGTTAAAAGAATAGAAACCCAGTTTCCAATATTTAATGCTTTTTGTACTTGTGCTTCTTTAGCGTCATCGCTTGAAATTTTAACTAACATTGTTCCGATGATAGAAAATAAAATTCCAAAACCAGCAATTGCCATTGGTAATAAAATAGGTCCGATTCCGCCAAAAGCGTCTTCGATTTTACCACCCATATCTTTAATTACATAATTTCCTAAAACCATAGCTGCTAAAACCGTTGCTACATAAGAACCAAATAAATCGGCACCCATACCAGCCACATCTCCTACGTTATCACCCACATTATCCGCAATAGTTGCTGGATTTCTTGGATCGTCTTCTGGAATACCCGCTTCCACTTTACCTACTAAATCAGCACCTACGTCTGCAGCTTTGGTATAAATACCACCACCTACACGTGCAAATAATGCAATAGATTCAGCACCTAAAGAGAAACCAGCTAAGGTTTCTAGAACAATTGTCATGTCTTCGGTGTTAGTCCAAATACCACCTGGCATAAAATATCTAAATAATAATATGAAGAAACCGGTTAAACCCAATACAGCTAAACCTGCTACTCCTAAGCCCATCACTGTTCCTCCACTAAAAGATACTTTTAATGCTTGAGGTAAACTAGTACGAGCGGCTTGTGTAGTTCTTACGTTTGTTTTTGTAGCAATTTTCATACCCATATTTCCTGCTAATGCTGAAAAGAAAGCTCCGAAAATAAATGCTACAACAATAAATAAATGTGTTTTTACTCCTGGAATAAAAGTAATTCCCGCTAATACAATGCTAGCTAGAATTACAAATACAGTTAATAATCTGTATTCGGCTTTTAGGAAAGCCAATGCACCTTCATAAATGTAATCTGAAATTTCCTTCATTTTACCGTCTCCAGCATCTTGTTTTAATACCCATGCACGTTTCATTGCCATAAAAAGCAAACCAATAACTGCCATAACAATTGGCAAGTAAATCATAAAATTATTCATAGTTTCTTGTAAATAGTTTATTTTATTTTAATCGAGCAAAAATAAACAAAAAAGACAATTATTCTAACGATAATTGCCTTTTTTACTAAAATTAGATTTTTTTTTATTTTATATTAAATAATCCTTCTGGTTTATTTTCAATTTTTTCAAAACGTTTTGTGCATTCTTTTGAGATAGTACGGACTTCATTTACATCTCAATAGCCTTTTACATCCTCTATTTTATTTACCAAATCTTTAAATACTTTAAAGAAGCGTTCATGCCGGTTTATGTGTTTTTTTCGACGGAAAAGTAAGAATAAAGATAGAAGCTAGTGAGGCCTGTATTTTTTTTATAGATTTTTAACTAACATAAATAAATTAATGAAATTCACTTTTGCCTATCAATTTAAAAATAAAACCCAAAACCCACTCGGATTGTAAATTTACGTGCATCCGGAATATTAAAATAACTGCCTCGCCAAGAGGCATCTACTCGCATTACTTTAAAAATATTACCTATTCCGGCAGCATATTCGTAATACCCATTTATAGGTGCTTGATAGACTTGCCCAGAAGCATTTATATCTTTGTTTTTATTTGAAACGGAACCATAAACGGCTTTTACACCTATGATTTCACGCCAATTTAGTTTTCTAAGTAAAGGCACTCTGGAAAATAATTTTCCATTGAAATTATGTTCCAAATGAAGGGATGTATATTGGTCGGCTACAAAATCGTAATAGTTTAATAAGTTATAGGTATTATCAATAATAAAATACGACTGATTACCAGGAATAATTCCCATTAAAGATAGTGGAACTGTCCCGAAAGTTTTCCCAACTTCTAAAGTCGAAAATAATCGGCCAAAACCGCCAATTAATAAAGGTTGACGATAAAAAAACTGTAATTTAGAATAATTGAAATCGCTATTTAAAACGCCTTTTAATCCTTGAGAATAACTCATAAAAATTCTGGGATAATTTAAATCTACTTCCATTCGATCCACCCCATAGCCAATCATTTTTCTATTTGGTGTATAGTTGATTAAGAAATTGACTTCAGATTGGGTTATTTTGTTGGAAGTTTGACTAAAAGTATCATCAGTAAAATAATCCAATTTAAATTCTGGATAGGCAGAAGATAGCGTTCTGTATGAAAAACTACTTTCGAAAACCAAATTTTTAACTGGTTCTATCTCAAAACCTAAGTTAGTTAAATTTACATTCGTTAGTTTATTGTTTGTACCACTGGAAAAAAAAGAAGAAGATGCAAAACTTCTACCTAAAACATCATTCGAAGTGGTTAAACTTACCCCAATTTGTTCTACATCTCTGCGGTTACCAAAAGATACAATAAATCGATTTTTCTTATCCAGCATTAGGCGGGCATTGATCCCGTATTTTATTTTTTGGTCTTTAAATCCATAAGCAGTGTATCCTTGAATACGCCATGGGTCGTTAGGTCCGAAATACGTTCTTCCACCTAATCTAATACGTTGCCCTTCTACATCATTGTATCCAAAAGTAGAGAAAATAGGTCCTATATCAAATTTTCCAACTTGTATATAACCACTTCCTAGAATAGAAACTAAATTGTAAAATCGTTTAATTTTAGGAACTGTTTTTAGGGTATCGAGCATTTCATAAATTCCTTTTTCGTTAGAATTTAGACTTTCAAACCGATTTTCTTCCCAATATTCCTCTGTTTTAGTAAATGCTTCTTTATTGAAGTTGTTGACTTCTTCACGATAAAATTTTTCGTCTTTTTTTCGGTTGAATTCATGATTTTTAAACATGGTTGTTCGTTTTCCGTACATTCCATTTGAACCTTCTTTTTTGGTTAAGGCAAAATCCGTCATCATGTGATCGCGCTTCAATAAAAAAACGGAATCATTTAACACATCAAATTCTTGTTCAATATATATATCCCGAACCCAATTAATATTAGCACTTTTGCTAGCTTCCATATTAATGCTTTTTATGGCAAAAGTGGAATCGTTTACCCAAAAATCCCCTTTAAAAGTCAACTCGTTTTTTCTTCGTGGATAGTATACAATATTGTAGCACCATTTTTTATCAATAAATGTACTGTCTGCTAAAACATAATTATATACTTGAATTCCAGTTCGAGATAACGGGCTTACAAAATCTTTATCGAAAAATTTCAGGTAATTATTATAAATATCATAATCGGCGTATAAATCTTTTAAAAAGGCATTTACACCATCATTATTTGCGTTACCAAATCCTGAGTATTTATTGGCTTCTAAAACATCTTTTGTTTTGTTTTTTATATTGTCGCCATATACTTTACTTTTGGTTTCATTTATAAAAATTGGCAAGAAATTTTTACCTGTAATGGCAGAAGTGTCCACATGTTGAAAAATAAATTCTACATTTTTGAAGATTTTATTTTTCATAAAGGTACTATCTATAGAATTAATGTCAAATTCAATTTTTTCATACTTATCGTACTCATACTGATTGAATTGACGCAATCCATTTTTCTTTTTTCTTTCCCAAATTTTTCTAAGAATATCTATAGCAGGATTGTTTTTTTTTGAAGTTTTTCCGCCATACACTTTCACTTCGGCAATTTCGTTTGCGTTTTCTAAACTAATTTTTAAATCGTAATTAAACGTGCCAGAAAGAGCTATTTCTTTGTCTTTATACCCTACAAATGAAACTATTAATGTAGGATATGTTTTTTTTGATTCCAGATAAAATTTACCGTTTTCATCGGCAATTACGCCTTCTGCAGAATTTTTAAACGCAACCGTTGCGTAAGAAACGGGTTGTTTGGCATCGTCTAAAACAATACCGCTAACTTTTGTTTGGGAAAAAGCAAGCGATGAAATTAGTATAACGAGTATTAATAGGTTTTTCATTCGGTTATTTCATAAAAAAATCCCGACAAAATCGGGATTCAAATATACTTTATTTTAAAGTAGTAGGCAAATGGAATACTATTGATATTAAAAAAACAATAGTATTTTAATTGCTTCACAAATTACAATTTGTGCCTAAATTATTTTTTATTTATACATTACTTTTTTAACTGCTTTTACTACATCATTACTATTTGGTAACCACTCTTTTAATAGTGTAGGTGAGTAAGGTGCAGGTGTGTCAGCGGTTGTAATACGTTGAATTGGTGCGTCTAAATAATCAAAAGCACGTTCTTGAACCATATAAGTAATTTCTGAAGCTACAGAGGCAAATGGCCATGCTTCTTCTAAAACGACTAATCTATTTGTTTTTTTAACCGAATTAATAATACAGTCGTAATCCATTGGACGAACGGTTCTTAAATCGATAATTTCACAAGAAATACCTGCTTCGGCTAATTCTTCAGCTGCAATAAATGCCTCTTTGATAATTTTACCAAATGAAACGATAGTTACATCAGTTCCTTCGCGTTTAATATCTGCTACACCAAGTGGAATGATATAATCACCTTCAGGGACTTCCCCTTTATCACCGTACATTTGTTCTGATTCCATGAAAATAACAGGGTCGTTATCACGAATAGCAGCTTTTAACAAACCTTTTGCGTCATAAACGGTACTTGGAACCACTACTTTCAAACCTGGAGTATTGGCAAACCAGTTTTCAAAAGCTTGTGAGTGTGTAGCGCCTAATTGCCCTGCAGATGCTGTTGGTCCTCGAAAAACCATCGGCATAGGAAATTGTCCAGCTGACATTTGACGCATTTTTGCTGCATTATTTATTATTTGATCAATTCCTACTAATGAAAAATTGAAGGTCATGTATTCTACAATTGGGCGGCATCCGTTCATGGCTGAACCTACTGCAATACCTGCAAAACCTAATTCTGCAATTGGTGTATCAATAACTCGTTTTGGTCCAAATTCATCTAGCATACCTTTTGAAGCTTTATAGGCTCCATTATATTCTGCAACTTCTTCTCCCATTAAGTACACCGTTTCATCACGACGCATTTCTTCGCTCATTGCTTCACAAATAGCTTCTCTAAACTGTATTGTTCTCATAAAATTAATTCTAAAACTTAGTGAATGGCAAAAATAATAAATTTTAATGAGTACGCTCATTATTATTTAATATTTTTACTCAATCGATTTCTTTAATAATATCTTATCAAATTCTTATTTTTAGCTACATAAATTCAACAATTCATAAAATATATTTAATTTTTGCGAAAAAACAACATTTTATATGCGTGCATAATATTTTTTTAAAACATTTTTTGTAATTTCGTACCATCAATATAAATAAGTATAAAAATGAAAATATTAGTTTGCATCAGTCATGTCCCTGATACTACTTCAAAAATTAATTTTGTTAATAACGATACCGAATTTGATACAAATGGTGTACAATATGTTATTAATCCAAATGATGAATTTGGTTTAACCAAAGCCATTGTTTTAAAAGAACAAAATGGTGCTCATGTAACTGTGGTTAATGTAGGCGGTGTTGATGCTGAAGCTACCTTAAGAAAAGCGCTTGCCATTGGTGCAGATGAAGCCATTCGTGTAAATGTACAACCAAAAGATGGTTTATTTGTTGCGAAACAATTGGCAAACGTGGTGAAGCAAGGGGGTTACGATTTAATTATTGCCGGTACAGAATCTATTGATTATAATGGCGGAATGGTACCTGGAATGTTAGCCGGATTATTAGGATTTAATTTTGTAAATGCTTGTATCGGAATTGAAATTTCTGGAACTGAAGCCACTACAATTAGAGAAATTGATGGAGGTAAAGAAACAGCTACATCAAATTTACCATTAATTATTGCTGGTAAAAAAGGCTTGGTGGAAGAAAAAGATTTAAGAATTCCAAACATGAGAGGCATTATGACTGCGAGAACAAAAGTATTGAATATTGTAGAACCAACTTCAGATGCTAATGCTACGTCTTCCATAAAATTTGAAAAACCCGCAGCAAAATCAGCAGTAAAATTAATTAGCGCAGATAATTTAGATGAATTAATTAATTTATTACACAACGAAGCTAAAGTAATATAATTGTAAATCGCAAAACGTAAATCGTAAATAAAAAGATATGTCAGTTTTAATATATACAGAATCAAACGAAGGTAAATTCAAAAAAGTAGCTTTTGAAATTGCTTCATATGCAAAAAAAGTAGCCGATATGCTTGGAACAACTGTTACTGCGGTTTCAATTAATGCTACAGAAAATAATGCTTTATCAGCTTACGGAGTTAGTAAAGTATTAAAAGTAACAAATGATAAATTAACGTCATTTAATGCAAAAGCTTACGCAGATGTAATAAAGCAAGCTGCTGAAAAAGAAGGAGCTAAAGTTGTAATTTTAGCTTCAACTACAGATAGTTTACACATTGCGCCATTAGTTGCCGTAAATTTAAATGCAGGTTTTGTTTCAAATGTAATTGAGGCGCCTGTAAGCGTGACTCCATTTCAAGTAAAAAGAAGCGCTTTTTCAAACAAAGCATTCAATATATCAGAGATTGCAACAGACGTAAAAGTTTTAGGAATTTCAAAAAATTCATTCGGATTGATTGAAAATGCAACTTCAGTTACGGAAGAAGATTTTTCACCCGCTTTATCAGATGCAGATTTTGTTGTAAAAGTAATCAATTCTGAAAAAACAACAGGTAAAGTTACCATTGCTGATGCTGAAATTGTGGTGTCTGCAGGTCGTGGATTAAAAGGTCCTGAAAATTGGGGTATGATTGAAGAATTAGCCACTGTACTTGGTGCAGCAACTGCTTGTTCTAAACCTGTTTCGGATATTGGATGGCGCCCTCATGGGGAACACGTAGGGCAAACTGGAAAACCAGTTGCAGCTAATTTATATATTGCAGTTGGAATATCTGGTGCTATTCAGCATATTGCAGGAATCAATTCCTCTAAAGTAAAAGTGGTAATTAATACAGATGCCGAAGCACCTTTCTTTAAAGTAGCCGATTATGGTATTGTAGGAGATGCTTTTGATGTAGTACCAAAGTTGATTGAAAAATTAAAAGCTTTTAAAGCGGCAAACGCATAATTTTTTATATATTGTGCCTCCTAAAAAGGCTATCTAAATACGATAGAAATATCCAATTTAGAGGGCCTTTTTTTTATAGAAAATATTTTTATAGTACATTTGAATAAAGTTTAAGTACAAAATGAGTTTAGTTAAATTAACCATTAAAGGAATATCGTACAGTCAAACACAAAATGGGGCCTATGCTTTAATTTTGAATGAAGTAGATGGTAACAGGCAATTACCGATAGTTATCGGTGCTTTTGAAGCACAATCTATTGCTATAGCATTGGAAAAAGAAATAACACCGCCTCGTCCTTTAACGCACGATTTGTTTAAAACTATTGCGGATAAATATGAAATTGTAATTACCCAAGTGATTATTCATAAATTAGTTGATGGCGTGTTTTATTCCAGTATTATTTGTGAAAAAGAAGCAAAAGAAGAAGTAATTGATGCGAGAACTTCTGATGCAATAGCGTTAGCCTTACGATTTAATGCACCTATATTTACCTATAAAAATATATTAGATAAAGCCGGAATTTACTTAAATAAAAACAAGCAAGAATTACATTCAGAAGAAGAAATAGATGACGACAATATACTTTCTGAACCTGAAGTATTTGGCGAAGAAGAAACGCAAAACATATATTCAAAATTTTCCAATCAAGAGTTACTTGACATGTTAGAAGAAGCCATACAAAATGAAGAGTACGAGAAAGCCGCTCAAATAAAAGAGGAAATGGATAAAAAATAAAATTACCAATCTAACTACAAAAAATGAGCATAAAATTAAGATTAACAATTGTAAGTTTTTTACAATTATTTGTTTGGGGTGCCTGGTTAACTACTTTGGCAAGTTATGGATTTGGTTTTAAACAATGGTCTGGTGCCGAGTTTGGAATTGTGTTTTCAACTTTAGGTTTAGGTTCCATTATTATGCCTCCTATTTCAGGAATTATCGCAGATAAATATTTGAATTTAGAAAAATTATACGGTGTTCATCATATTTTATATGGGATTATATTACTTTTCTTACCTATCATTGATAGTCCTTCAACTTTCTTTTGGGTGTTACTTTTAGGTATGATTTTTTATATGCCAACATTATCTTTGTCGAGTTCTCTGACTTTTGCCGTTTTGAAAAAATTCAATTTTAATATCATTAAAGATTTTCCGCCCATTCGAGTTTGGGGCACCATTGGTTTTATAGTAGCTATGTGGTGTACCAATTTGTTTAGTAATGTAAATCCGCCGTTTTCTTTCGGGATTGGAGTTGGAAAAGCTATTGCTTCAATAACCAATATGCCTGTAGAATGCAATCAGTTTTATATGGCGTCTTTTTTCGCAATTCTATTAGGAATTTTCTCTTTTACTCTGCCTAAAATTGAACCAATAAAAGACGAAAGTAAAAACAAAACATTCTCTCAAATTTTTGGGTTAGATGCTTTTATGCTTTTTAAAGAATCTAAAATGGCTATGTTTTTTATCTTTAGTATGTTTTTAGGAGCCGCTTTACAATTGACAAATATGTATGGCGAAACGTATATTAAAGATTTTGAAAACATACCCAAATATGCAGAAACTTTTGTAGTAAAATCGGCAAATATTGTATTGTCTATTTCTCAAATTTCTGAAACGATTTTCATTTTAGCCATTCCGTTTTTCTTAAGACGATATGGAATTAAAAAAGTAATGCTTTTTAGTTTAATTGCTTGGGTATTGCGTTTTGGATTTTTCGCTTATGGCGATCCAATTGGAAGTTTATGGATGATTATTATGTCGAATATCGTGTACGGATTGGCGTTTGACTTCTTTAATATTTCGGGTTCTTTATTTGTAGAAACTACAACCGATTCTAAAATTCGATCTTCTGCACAAGGATTATTTATGATGATGACCAACGGATTTGGTGCCATTTTAGGAAGTTTAGGAAGCGGATTTTTAATTGATACCTATTTTACCACTGCAAACGGAAAAGACTGGCACAACATCTGGCTAACATTTGCAGTTTATGCTTTAATTATTACTGTTGCATTTGCAATATTATTTAAACACAAACACAATCCAAAAGACGTAGAATCATTTAGTCATTAAATAATAACCTGACAGGTTTCTAAAACCTGTCAGGTTTGAAACAAACTTTATATGAAACAATATCACGATTTAGTAAAGCACGTATTAGCAAACGGCACTCAAAAAGGAGACCGAACAGGAACAGGAACCATTAGTGTTTTTGGTTACCAAATGCGATTTGATTTAAGTGAAGGATTTCCAATGGTAACCACCAAAAAATTACATTTAAAATCGATTATTCACGAATTGCTTTGGTTTTTAAAAGGCGAAACTAATATTGCCTATTTGCAAGAAAATGGCGTAAAAATTTGGGATGCTTGGGCAGATGAAAATGGAAATTTAGGACCCGTATATGGGCACCAATGGAGAAATTGGAATAGCGAAGAAATCGATCAAATAACCGAATTAATTGAAACCTTAAAAACCAATCCAAATAGTCGTAGAATGTTAATTTCGGCTTGGAATCCATCGGTATTACCGGATACTACTGTTTCTTTTTCGGAAAATGTGGCTAATGGAAAAGCCGCTTTACCGCCATGTCACGCGTTTTTTCAGTTCTATGTTTCAGATGGAAAATTATCGTGTCAGTTGTACCAACGTAGTGCTGATATTTTCTTGGGCGTGCCTTTTAATATTGCTTCGTATGCCTTATTTACCATGATGGTAGCACAAGTTTGCGGATTAGAAGCGGGTGAATTTATCCATACTTTTGGGGATGCACATATTTATAATAATCATATAGAACAAGTAAATTTACAATTGAGCCGTGAGCCAAGAAAATTACCAATAATGAAATTGAACCCAAATGTAACCAATATTTTCGATTTCACTTTTGACGATTTCACGTTGGAAGGCTACGACCCACACGAACATATTAAAGGAGCGGTTTCGGTTTAGAAACGCATTAAATTTAATTTCACTCAAATTTCTTAACTTAGCCCTTCAAATTATTTTTTATGCTCACACTAATCGCCGCAACATCTACAAACTATGCTTTGGGTAAAGACAACCAATTGGTTTGGCATTTACCAGATGATTTTAAACGATTTAAAGCGTTAACTTCAGAGCATTATATCATTATGGGAAGAAAAACCTTTGAAAGTTTTCCAAAACCCTTACCAAACAGAACACACGTGATTATTACTCGTCAAAAGGATTATATAGCACCAGAAGGATGTATAGTGGTTTCAAGTATAGAAGAAGCTATAAAAGTTTGTCCAAAAAACGAAGAAGTTTTTATTATTGGCGGTGGCGAAATTTACAAACAAGCTATCGATAGGGCTGATAAAGTTGAACTTACTCGTGTTCATACAACTGTTGAAGCGGATACTTTTTTCCCGGAAATAAATCCGACACATTGGAATCTTATTTTTGAAGAACTGCATCCAAAAGATGAAAAACACGCCTTTGATTTTACGTTTCAAACTTTTATTAAAGCAAATCGTAATTCGTAAATTGTAATTCATAATTTTCAATTACTTTTGTACTTCAAAATCAAAACAATGTCTGAAACCATAAAACCGTATCAAGATTCCGAAACAGGTAAAAAAGAGCAAGTAGCTCAAATGTTTGATACCATTTCCGAAAATTATGATGGATTAAATAAAATAATTTCGTTAGGAACAGATGCTACTTGGAAAAAGAAGATTTTACAAATGGTAAAACTTCAACAACCAACCTCTATTTTAGATATTGCTACCGGAACAGGAGATTTAGCCATATTGTTTGCAGAAACCACAGCCACAGAAATTATCGGTTTAGATATTTCACAAGGCATGCTTGACATGGGTAAGAAAAAAATTTCAGACAAAAACTTAGATTCAAAAATTCAAATGGTTTTAGGTGATGGAGAAAAAATTCCCTACACGGATAATTATTTTGATGTAATAACCGTGGCATACGGTGTAAGAAATTTTGAAAATTTAGAAAAAGGACTTTCTGAAATACTTCGTGTATTGAAACCAAATGGAACTTTTATAATTTTAGAAACTTCTGTGCCAACAACATTTCCTTTTAAACAGGGCTATTATGTGTACACCAATTTTATTATGCCTACCATTGGAAAACTGTTTTCTAAAGATAAAGCCGCGTACAAATATTTGTCTACTTCTGCACAAAATTTCCCTTTTGGAGAAGCGTTAAACAATATTTTACGAAAAATTGGGTTTATAGAGGTAAAGCACGAACCACAAACCATGGGTGTGGCTACAATTTATAAAGCATCAAAAAAGTAAATATGCAAGTTAGATATCTTATTTTTATTTTATTATTCGCGCTGAAATCATTTGCTCAGGGTGGTATCTTTGGTAAAAATCCAATTATAAATGATCAAAATTTTGAAAAACAAAAAATTCATTTTGGGTATTATTTAGGATTTAGTAGTTATAATTATCAATTTAATTACAAAACCGTTGGAAAAGATATCGAGTTAAAGCCAGCCATTGGTTTTAACGTTGGTTTGGTGGTAAACTTAAGATTAATAGATTTTTTTGATTTACGATTTGAACCCGGTTTTTACGCCACACAACGTAATTTAATTTACCCAAATATTGAAGATCGTGTAGATCGATTAAGAGAAGTAAAAGCGTCAAACCTACATTTTCCATTGCTGTTAAAATATTCTGCATTACGAACTGGAAATGTGAGACCGTTTTTGGTTGGAGGCGTTTCCTCTACTTTAAATTTAGGAAGTAATGAAAAAGCAACAGACGATAATTCAGCAAATAGATTCCGAGTAAAAACCTGGACGCAAAATTACGAAGTTGGTTTTGGATTGGATTTATATTTGGAATATTTTAAATTTTCTCCATCCATTCGTGGTGTTTTTGGAACGGGTGATGAATTAATTCGCGATTTGGATCCAAATTCAGCTTGGACCGGAAATATTAAATCGATGCAAACAAGAGCTGTTTTTGTAAACTTCACGTTTCATTAAGTCAAATGTCAAAAGTCAAAAATTTATTTTTTATTCACTTCTTTTGAATTCCGATAAAAATATGGCGGTGGCTGTAGCTACGTTTAAACTTTCGGTTTGTTGTAAATTTCCAAATCTGGGGATAGCAATTTTTTGAGTAATTAATTTCTCAATTTCTGATGAAATGCCATTGGCTTCATTTCCCATTACAAGTATACCACTGTCGGGTACTACCTTTTTATAGATGTTTTCGCCTTCCATAAATGTTCCAAAAATTTCCAAATCAGTAGCTTTTAAATAAGCGGCTAAATTGGTATATTCTACTTCTACTCTAGCCAAACTTCCCATAGTAGCCTGAACTACTTTTGGATTATACAGATCTACAGTTTCTTCAGAACAAACTATTTTAGAAATACCAAACCAATCGCATAATCTAATAATAGTTCCCATATTTCCTGGGTCTTTTATATTGTCTAAAGCCAATTCTAAACCAGAATTAGCACTGGAACTATATTCTTTAATTTTAAAAACCGCTAAACAATCATTTGCAGAAGTTAAAGCTGATATTTTTTTAAGTTCACTATCTGAAATAAGCGTAGCTGCGTGTTTTTTATCAAACAAATCTGTTTGGGTTACAAATAAATGTACCAAACTAAAATTAGCGTCAATAAGTTCTTGAATCACTTTTTTCCCTTCTGCTATGAAAAGATTGTGTAACTTACGGTACTTTTTTTGTTGTAAACTATTAATTAGTTTAATTTGGTTTTTGCTAACCATAAAAAATTGTATTTTTGATAAAAATTAAGCGTTTGAAGAATCTCACTCCAAAAATAGTACTATTTTTTCTTTTAGGACTACTTTTTTACTCCTGTTCTGAAGTAAGGAAGCTCCAAAAGAAACAATTGCTTATTCAAGACAACGAAATTATAGTGAATAACAACGCTGTTAACTCTGAAGATTTGCAAAATCAATTGTATCAAAAACCCAACAGTAAATTATTAGGTTTTAAACCCCGTTTGCAATTGTACAATTTGAGTAAAAAAAATGCAGATTCTACTTACCAAGCCTGGTTGCAAAAAAAACCAAACCGATTAGATAGACTGATAAAATTGTATTCTAAAAAGCAAGTAAATCGTTTGGGTAAATCGTTTTTGGTTTCTGGTTATAGTGATTTCTTTAAGAAAGTTGGAGAAGCACCTGCTATACTAGATACGGCTAGGGTTAGAAAATCAATAATAAGATTGTATTCGTATCAATTTAATAGAGGTTTTTTTGATGTGAAAGTGGCTTCTAAAATCGATTCATTAAAAAATAAAAAAGTAAAAGTTACATATCAAATAAACACAGGAAAACCCTATATTATTGATAGTATTTTTAGAAATATTGAAACGCCAATTGTGGATTCGTTATATCAAAATATTTCTGGAAATTCGTTACTAAAATCTGGTGAAGCTTATACTGCAGAAAATATCAGCAATGAGAAAAAACGAATTGCAACAGAATTTAGAAACAGAGGCTTGTATCATTTTCAAGAAAATTACATTAAAAGACCAGATATAGATACGATTGGCAAAAAAAACAAATTAAATATTACCTTTAACATTGGAAATAGAATTGTTAAAAATGCAGATTCTACGTATACGGAGCCATTTAAGTTATATAAAATTAACAAAGTAAATATTTTTACAGACAAACAAGTAAAGGAAAAAGCTATCGGAATTGATAGTATTTCTTATAAAAAATTTAATTTTTATAGTTCAGGAAAACTAAAATATAAACCTAAAGCATTAGTAAATGCTATATTTATTGAAGAAGGAAAATTATTTAGCGATCAAGATAAAACATTAACAACTAGGGCTTTATCTAACTTAAAAGTATTTGCATATCCTCGAATTCAATATGTTGAAGATGCTACTGGAAATGGATTAATTGCTAATATCGTTTTAACACCATTAAAAAAATACGAGTTCAACATTAAAGGCGATTTTACACAGTCTAACATTCAGCTTTTTGGTATTTCAGGTTTTACAGGAATTACATTTAGGAATTTATTTAAAGGGGCCGAAATTTTAGATTTTTCGTTACGAGGTAATTTGGGTTCCTCTAAAGATGCCAGCATAAAAAATAGTACGGATGCTTTTTTTAACATACTTGAATATGGTGCTGATGTAAAATTAAGTTTTCCAAGAATTTTCTTTCCTATTAATACGAGTAAAATTATTAGAAAAAAATCGTTACCTAGTACTTCTATCACTTTAGGTTTATCTAAACAAACAAATATTGGTTTGGATAAAGAAAATTATTATGGAAGTTTTTATTACGATTGGGGTTTAAATAAAGATGAAACTAAAAAGTTTAAATTGGATTTATTTAACTTACAATTTGTTAAAAATTTAAATATTGACAATTATTTTAACGTGTATAATTATTCATACAATACGTTAAATAATTTAGCACAAGTGTATAATACAAATTCTAGTTTTGAAGATGCAGCTGGAAATTTAACTTTTTCAGGAGCAGTAGATTTTATTAATCAAGTTACTAGTGGCGGTATCCCTGTAGCAGATGAAATCGATTTTAAAGCCATCAATACCATTGGTGAAAGAAGAAAAAGATTGATTGAAAATAACTTAATTTTATCATCAAGTTTTTCTTATAATTTAAGTACCAAAAGAAGCGTTAATGACGTACAGTTTTATAATATTAAAGCCAAAATTGAAAGTTCGGGAAATCTTTTAAGTATCATTTCTAAACAAAAAAAAGAAGCATTAAATAGTAATGACAATCAAACTGTTTTTGGAGTTGAATATGCCCAATATCTTAAAACGGAATTTGAATACATCAAACATTTACATTTATATAAGAAAAGTTCCCTAGCATTTAGGTTTTTTGGAGGAGTAGCCGTTCCTTATGGAAATTCAAATTCGGTGCCTTTTTCAAGAAGTTATTTTGCTGGTGGAAGTAATGATAATAGAGGATGGCAAGCGTATTCATTAGGTCCCGGATCTAGTTTAAGTGTAAATGATTTTAATGAAGCCAATTTAAAACTTTCTCTAAATTTAGAATACCGATTTAATATTTTTAATAGTTTAAACGGGGCTTTATTTACAGATGCCGGAAATATTTGGAATGTTTCAGATAACGTAGAAGATGAAAAATTAAAATTTAAAGGAACAAAATCCATTCAAGAGCTTGCTTTAGGTACTGGTTTTGGGCTTAGATATGATTTCGGGTTCTTTGTAATTCGTGGCGACTTCGGTTTCAAGGCCTACAATCCAGCTAAAGAATATGCACAAAGATGGCTGAAAGATATGAACCTTTCTAAAACAGTTTTTAATATAGGTATCAATTATCCTTTTTAAAATTAATAAAATTGTTACTTTTGTAAATTCAAACAACATAAATAAATTATCAAATAAAAAGTATGAGTCATAATATCAAACCCGGTGTAGCCACTGGAAATCAAGTGCAAGAAATTTTTAATTATGCAAAGGAAAAAGGTTTTGCGTTACCAGCTGTTAATGTAACCGGAAGTAGTACAATTAATGGTGTTTTAGAAACAGCAGCAAAATTAAATGCGCCAGTAATTATTCAGTTTTCAAACGGAGGTGGTCAGTTTAATGCGGGTAAAGGCATGTCAAACGCAGGTGAAAAAGCCGCTATTTTAGGTTCTATTGCTGGAGCAAAACATGTACATACTTTAGCAGAAGCTTATGGTGCAACTGTAATTTTGCATACAGACCACTGTGCAAAAAAACTATTACCATGGATTGATGGTTTGTTAGATGCGTCTGAAAAACACTATGCAGAAACAGGAAAACCATTGTATTCTTCTCATATGATTGATTTATCTGAAGAACCAATTGAAGAAAACATTGAACTTTGCAAGCAATATTTAGCTAGAATGAGTAAAATGGATATGACATTAGAAATTGAACTTGGAATTACAGGTGGGGAAGAAGATGGTGTAGACAATTCAGATGTCGATAGTTCTAAATTATACACACAACCAGAAGAAGTTTCTTATGCCTATGAAGAGTTAATGAAAATTAGTCCACGTTTTACGATCGCGGCTTCTTTTGGAAATGTTCACGGGGTGTATAAACCAGGAAACGTAAAATTAACTCCAAAAATTTTAAAAAATTCTCAAGAATATGTACAAAATAAATTTAACACAGGAGCTAATCCAGTTGATTTTGTTTTTCACGGTGGTTCAGGTTCTACAATTGAAGAAATTAGAGAAGCTATTTCATATGGTGTAATAAAAATGAACATCGATACGGATTTACAATTTGCTTTTACAGAAGGAATTAGAGATTACATGACATCTAAAATCGACTATTTAAAAACACAAATTGGTAGCCCTGAAGGTAGTGACAGTCCAAATAAAAAACATTACGACCCAAGAAAATGGATTCGTGAAGGAGAAGTTACTTTCAATACAAGATTAGAACAGGCTTTCGCCGATTTAAATAACGTGAATACATTATAGTCATCAAGTCAAAAGTCGAATGTCTGTATGTTTTCAGATTTGTTAGGCTTTTGACTTTTGACTTTTAACTTTTGACTTGAAAAATTATGGCTTGGTTTAAAAGAAAAGAAAAAGGAATTACAACGGCAACTGAAGACAAAAAAGATGTACCAAAAGGATTATGGTACAAATCGCCAACAGGGAAAATTGTAGATTCTGAAGAATTAGAAAGAAATTTATGGGTAAGCCCAGAAGACGATTATCATGTAAGAATTGGTAGTGCAGAATATTTTAGAATTTTATTTGATGATAATGAATTTAAAGAATTAGATGCCAATTTAACTTCTGTAGATTCTTTAAAATTTGTTGATACCAAAAAATATAGCGACCGTTTAAAAGAAGTTGCCGAAAAAACCAAACTAAAAGACGCAGTAAGAACGGGAGTAGGAAAATCTAAAGGAAATGACATAGTGATTTGTTGTATGGATTTTGCTTTTATTGGTGGTTCAATGGGAGCTGTTGTTGGTGAAAAAATTTCTAGAGGAATTAGTTATGCTATCAAAAATAAATTGCCATTTGTAATGATTTCTAAATCTGGTGGTGCTCGTATGATGGAAGCGGCGCAATCTTTAATGCAATTAGCAAAAACATCTTCAAAATTAGCACAATTAGCAGAAGCACAATTACCGTATATTTCATTATGTACTGACCCTACAACAGGTGGAACCACTGCTTCTTATGCCATGCTTGGAGATATTAATATTGCAGAACCAGGTGCTTTAATTGCTTTCGCAGGTCCGCGTGTAGTTAGAGACACTACCGGTAAAGACTTGCCAGAAGGATTTCAAACCTCTGAATTTTTATTAGAACACGGTTTCTTGGATTTTATTTCGCATAGAAAAGAATTAAAAGATAAAATTAATCTTTATATCGATTTAATCTTAAACCAAGACATTAGATAAAAATAAAAACCCGACTTTCATTTGAAAATCGGGTTTTTTTATTCTGGCTTTAGAAAATTTTAAATTCCAAAAGCAGTTTTAATATCTGCTACACGGTCTAATTTTTCCCAAGTAAATAATTCAACTTCTACTGTTTTTACTTCACCATCTGGTGATTTAAACGTTTTTGTTACTACTTCATTTTTACGTCCCATATGTCCATATGCAGCAGTTTCACTATAAATTGGTGTTCTTAATTTTAAATTTTGCTCAATAGCATAAGGTCTTAAATCAAACAATTGCGCTACTTTATCAGAAATTTGAGAATCTAATAGACCGTTTTTAGCGGTTCCGTATGTGTTTACATAAATGTTACAAGGTTTCGCCACACCAATGGCGTAAGAAACTTGTACCAAAACCTCGCTAGCCACACCTGCAGCAACCAAGTTTTTAGCAATATGACGCGCAGCATAAGCGGCACTTCGGTCTACTTTACTCGGGTCTTTACCTGAGAAGGCACCACCACCGTGAGCTCCTTTTCCGCCATAAGTATCCACGATAATTTTTCTACCTGTTAGTCCAGTATCACCATGAGGGCCTCCAATTACGAATTTTCCAGTTGGGTTAATGTGGTATTCAATTTTATCGTTAAATAAATGAGCGTATTGAGGGTATTTTGCTAAAATTCTCGGAATTAAGATATCTATAATATCTTTCTTAATTTTTGCTAGCATAGCCGTTTCTTCATCAAAATCATCATGTTGTGTAGAAACTACGATAGAATCGATTCTAACTGGTAGATTGTCGTCATTGTATTCTAAAGTAACTTGAGATTTTGCATCTGGACGTAAATACGTAATAGCCGAATTTTCTCTTCTTAATTCTGCTAATTCTTGTAATAATTTGTGAGCCAAATCTAACGCTAATGGCATTAAATCAACGGTTTCGTTAGTAGCATAACCAAACATGATTCCTTGATCACCTGCACCTTGCGCATTAGCTTTCGATTCAAAATCTGTAGCGGCAGCTCTATCAACGCCTCTATTAATATCATCAGATTGATCATGAATAGCTGACAAAACCCCGCAAGAGTTGGCCTCAAACATGTATTCACTTTTTGTATAACCAATCTTTCTAATTACATCCCGTGCAATAGATTGAACGTCTAAATAGGTATTAGATTTTACTTCACCTGCTAAAATTACTTGTCCAGTCGTAACTAAAGTTTCACAAGCCACTTTTGATGATGGGTCAAATGCTAAAAAATGGTCAATTAATGCATCACTAATTTGATCTGCAATTTTATCTGGATGTCCTTCGCTCACAGATTCCGACGTAAATAAATATGCCATAATTATAAAAATAAATATATACTAATTAACGAAAAAATTGCAAGGAAATACTAAAGTAGGAAAGTTTCTGCTTTAGCATTTTTTTATGAGGTTGCAATCAGTTCAAATTTTTCCTCTTTAATTCTGGTGCAAAGGTATAAAATCAGTTTGATATTTAAATCATAAATGGTAATTAAAATTTTATTTTCAATTTCAAAACCCATTTCAGCTAAAAACAATTAAATTTAATTCCACATCGATTTAGTATTGAATTACAAGATGATTTAATTATGACTGTCGTGAAAGCAAAAGTTAATGATGTGGTAAATCAAATTGGTATTGAATGGTGTACGAAACAAAGTAAAGAACTTGTGGCAGCAGGAATACCAGTACTTCATTATTACTCTATAGGTAAAGCGGTGAACATCAAAGCCATTGCCAGTCAAATATTTTAATTTCAATTTACTTTGAATTTACAGTTCATAAACTATATTTGTCTTAAATATTTTTATGAAGCAATTTTTACTTTTATTCATTTTTGGAATTTCGTTTTCACAAAATCAAACGGACGCCTATTATATAGATGTTCAAGGCTTTCGTGGTACTATTTTTAAACATACACAAGAAGTTAGTCATTTGGCTACCGGACATCCGAATGGATTTTTGGTAAGTATCAATAAAAAATCATCGGGTAAAAAAGAATGGCAACAAGTCTATGCTTATCCAGATTATGGAATTTCTTTTCAAGCTATTGACTTCAATAACAACTATTTAGGTAAAAATTATGCGATAGGGTTACATTATAATTTTTACTTTTTAAAAAGACAGTTACTTTTTAGGGTTTCCCAAGGAATTGGATTTACGACCAATCCTTACGATAAAGAAAGCAATAATAAAAACAACGCTTTTGGATCGAAATTTTTAGATAATAATTACATTTTATTACAATATCAAAAGCAAAACCTACTTGGTCCAATAGGTATTCAAACAGGATTTATGCTTACCCATTTTTCGAATGCACGATTTAAAGCACCTAATAGTGGTATAAACAGTTATTCCTTTACATTCGGATTAAATTATAATTTTGATAAAGATAAGCCAATACTAAAAGATAGTTTGCCAAATTCAAAATCGTATGCAGAAAAAATTAAATACAATTTTGCCTTTCGAACTGGAATTTCAGAAGCACCTGTAGTTGGAATTGGACAGCGTCAGTTTTATCACATCGGTTTATATGCAGACAAACGATTTAATAGAAAAAGCGCTATTCAATTTGGGACAGATGTGTTTTTTTCAAGGTATTTAAAAGATTATATTCAATTTTCTTCTGTTGCCTTTCCAGACAAAAAGCCTTTAGACCCTAATACGGATTATAAAAGAATTGGCGTATTTGTGGGTCACGAATTATTTATTAATAAACTATCCATTGAAACGCAATTTGGGTATTATGTGTACAAACCTTTTAAATATGATATTGATATCTATCAGCGATTGGCGCTAAAATATTATATCAATAAAAATATATTTACAGGAATTGGTTTAAAAACGCATAAAGCAAAAGCAGAAGCGGCAGAATTAACTTTAGGAATTAGATTATGATGAAAAAATATATACTATTTGTTTTTGTTCTACTACTTTCTAGTTGTGGTATTTCAGAAGATTGTATCAAAAATGCAGGAAATCCTGTAACTAAAGAAATTGTTATTTCTGATTTCGATAAAATCCGCGTACATGCTGGAATTTCTTTAGTAGTAGAAGAAGGTCCAAATTTTAAAGTAACCATACAATCAGGAACTAATATAATCGATAATATTGAAATCAATAAACAAGGTGATTTTTTAGTGGTAAAAGATAATTCCACTTGCAATTGGACCAGAGATTTCAAAGCAGCAACTGTTTATGTAACGGCACCCAATATTAGTGAAATTCATAGTAAAACGGAACAAGATATTTATTCTGATGGAACGTTAGCCTATCCAACTCTGAGATTATTTGCTTTAAATGAAGACGAAGCCGGTACTGGCGATTTCTATTTAAATATAAATAACGGACAAACCGTAATTGAATCGAATCACGTTTCTAATTTTTATATTTCAGGAAATACTTCTGAATTATTATGTAATTTCTATTTTGGTACGGGTAAATTTTATGGAGAAAATTTCATTTGTCAAAACATTAAAATCTTTCAACGCGGTTCTAATGATATGATTTTAAAACCCATTCAATCCATTTCAGGAAAAATATTAAATACTGGGAATGTGATTCTGAAAAATAATCCACCAATTATAAATGTGGAGCAATTGTTTTCAGGACATTTGATACTGAATTAAGCTTTAGTTTTTTCTCTAAACACTTTCTCTAAATTCTTGCCTAAATCAGCAAGTTGTGCATCTTCTACAATTTTCCCCTGGTGAATAATGATAATTCTATCGCAAATAGCTTCTACTTCTTGCATAATGTGTGTAGATAAAAAAACCGTTTTATCGTTACCAATATTTTTTATTAATTCTCTAATTTCAACTAATTGATTTGGATCCAATCCTGTTGTTGGTTCATCTAAAATCAATACTTCTGGATTATGAAGTAAAGCTGTAGCCAATCCTACACGCTGACGAAATCCTTTGGAAAGTTCGCCAATTTTTTTGTGACATTCTGGTGTTAAACCCGTCAATTCAATCACTTCTTGAATACGAGATTTGTCTGTTTTATGCACTTCAGCACTAAATTCTAAATATTCACGAACATATAAATCCAAATATAACGGATTGTGTTCTGGTAAATAACCAACCGATTGTTGCACGCTTTTCTGAGCAGAAGTCACATCAAAACCATTTACGGTAGCTTCGCCAGAATCTGCTGTTAAATATGTGGTCAATATTTTCATTAATGTTGATTTTCCGGCACCATTTGGACCTAAAAAACCTACAATTTCTCCTTTTTTTACAGAAAAACTAACGTTATCTAACGCTTTTTGAGTTCCGTACGTTTTGGTTATGTTTTTTACTTCTATTGACATATTCTTGTTTTCAACAAAAATAATAAATAAAAGCAATACTTTAATAGATAAATTTAAGTTAATATGGTTTTTATTGTTTAATTTTTTTGTAAATTTGTTCAACAAAATATTTATACTATGGCAGCACCTAAAAAAAAGAAAGTAATTACCGAAGATGTAATTGTTTCTGCATACACAGATTTTTGTTTAACAAATGCAAAAAAACCAAATTCGGTTTATGAATTTGCTAAGTTAAACAATATGGATGAAACGGATTTTTATCACTATTTTACTTCATTTGAGGTTTTAGAAAAAAACTATTTTGTAACGATGTTTGCTTACACATTAGAATTATTAGAAAAAAATGAAGCGTATCAAACCTATGAAAGTGCTGATAAATTATCTGCGTTTTATTTTACTTTTTTCGAAATGGCAACGGCAAATAGAAGTTTTGTTATTTATTTATTAAAGCAAGATAAAAATCCAATGAAAAACTTAGGGAAGTTGTCTAAACTTCGTGAAGTGTATTTAGATTATGCTCTAACTATTTTAGAAAAGCCAATTAAAATGGATCAAGAAACAGTTGTGAAAATTCAAGATAAAGTTTTACAAGAAGCCTCTTGGTTGCAATTTTTATCCATCTTTAATTTTTGGATGCACGACGAATCTTCCAATTTTGAAAAAACGGATGTTTTTATTGAAAAATCAGTAAAAGCGAGTTTCGATTTGGCATACAATATTCCTACACAAAGCATTATTGATTTTGGAAAATTTTTGTGGAAAGAACAAATGAACGGCATGTTTTCAAAATCATAAATACAACAAAAAATAATGAAAAAAATAGATAGTATTCCAACCGGGAAGATGCAGCGCGTAACAAAATTAGTTACCACCGGAGTGAAAGTTGGAGGAAATTACTTGAAATATTATGGCGAAAAAGTCGTAAATCCATCGTTAACTAAAGATAAATTACACGAAAGCAATGCGTCTGATATTTATGATGGGTTAAAGGAATTAAAGGGAAGTGCGCTAAAAGTTGCACAAATGCTAAGTATGGAAAAAAACTTGTTACCACAATCTTATGTAGATAAGTTTTCGTTGTCGCAATTTTCTGTACCGCCATTATCTGCCCCATTAGTTCGAAAAACATTTAAAACGTATTTTAAACAATATCCAGAAGAATTATTTGATACTTTTTCTCCAGATTCCATCAACGCGGCAAGTATAGGACAAGTTCATAAAGCCACTAAAAATGGGAAAGAATTAGCTGTGAAAATTCAATATCCTGGTATTCGAGAAAGTATTGGATCTGATATTGCTTTAGTGAAACCAATTGCAGTTAGAATGTTCAATTTGCAAGGAACTTCAGATGAATATTTTCAAGAAGTAGAAGACAAACTAACGGAAGAAACAGATTATAAATTGGAAATATCGCAATCGATGACCGTAATTCAAGATTGTGAGAAAATAGATAGTTTACTTTTCCCTAATTACTATCCAGAATATTCTTCCGATAAAATTATTACAATGGATTGGATGAATGGGATTCATTTATCTGAATTTTGTTCTAGTAATGCCTCTCAAGAACAACGTAATAAAGTAGGGCAAACGTTATGGAATTTTTATATGTATCAAATTCATCAATTGAAAAAATTTCATGCCGATCCGCATCCAGGTAATTTTTTAGTTGATAAAAACGACAACTTAATTGCAATTGACTTTGGTTGTATGAAAGAAATTCCAACTGATTTTTATGTGCCCTATTTTGAAGTATCTACACCAGATTCCTTAAAGGATATGGACTATTTCACAAATAAATTATTCGAATTAGAAATTTTAAAAACAACGGATTCTCCGAAAGAGTTAGCGTTTTTTACAGATATGTTCCATGAATTGCTTAGTGTTTTTACGCAACCAATTCAAGCAGAAATATTTGATTTCTCACAACCAGAGTTTCAAGCTCAAATTGCAGTATTAAGTGAAAAATTTGCAAGTGATAAAACGCTACGAAAAATGAATGGCAATAGAGGTTCTAAACATTTTATCTACGTAAACCGAACATTTTTTGGTTTATATAGTTTAATGTTTGATATCAAAGCAAAAGTAAAAATTAACGATTTTGAAAAATATTTAAATTAATAAAGAATATGAAGAATTACCTTATAATTGGCGGAAGTAAAGGTGTTGGTGAACAAATTGTAAAAGAGTTATCGGAAAAAGGTAATTTTTGTCACGTGATTTCTCGTTCCGAGCCTACTTATGAATTTAATGGAAACTGGCATCAATTAGATGCTTTAACAGATAATTTGCCCACTATTGAATCTATCGATGGTTTAGTATATTGTTTAGGAAGTATCAATTTGAAACCTTTTAATCGTTTAAGTTTAGAAGATTTTAATTCGGATTTAAATGTAAACTTTTTCGGCGCATTGAAAGCATTTCAGCACTATTTACCAACTTTAAAAAAATCGGAACAAGCAAGCGTTGTCATGTTTAGCACGGTTGCCGTTCAGTCAGGAATGCCCTATCACGCTAGTATTGCTGCTGCAAAAGGAGCCGTTGAAGGTTTAGTAAAAAGTCTGGCTGCCGAATTTGCACCAAAAATAAGAGTGAATGCCATTGCACCATCGCTAATCGATTCTCCATTGGCAGCAGGAATTTTACGTTCTGATCAAATTAGAGAGAATATGATAGCAAAGCATCCTTTAAAACGAATTTTAAATCCTGTTGACGTTTCTCAAACTGCTTGTTTTCTTTTAACAGAGGCTTCAAATGGGATCACGGGACAAATTATCGTTCAAGATAATGGTTTGGTAAGTTTAAGTTATTAAATATTTTATATATTTGTAATAGTATAAAAATCGCCACTAAATGATATAACCAATCCGTTATATTAAAGTATATAAATTAATAAATCCCGATTTTTTTCGGGATTTTTTATTCAAATAAAATGGAAATTACAAAAGAATACAAACAATGGTTGGTAGATTTAAAATTAAATCATCCTTTAGTTATTGCTGGCCCGTGTAGTGCTGAAACCGAAGAGCAAGTTTTAAAAATTGCTCACGAACTAAAAAATTCGGATGTTTCTATTTTTCGTGCTGGAATTTGGAAGCCAAGAACACGTCCTGGAGGATTTGAAGGCGTGGGTGAAATTGGTTTAAAATGGCTACAGAAAGCCAAAGCAGAAACAGGTTTGTTAATGGCTATAGAAGTTGCCAATGCCAACCACGTAAAATTAGCTTTACAATATGATATTGATGTGCTGTGGATTGGTGCGCGAACTACTGTAAATCCCTTTGCCGTGCAAGAAATTGCAGATGTATTAAAAAACACAGATAAAATTGTATTGATAAAAAATCCAGTAAATCCAGATTTATCTTTGTGGATTGGAGGATTAGAACGCTTATATCAAGCTGGGATTAAAAATCTAGGAGTCATTCATAGAGGATTTTCCACCTATGAAAAAACGAAATATAGAAACAATCCAGAATGGCAAATAGCAATTGATTTACAAAATAGATTTCCGAATTTGCCTTTAATTTGTGATCCATCGCACATTACTGGTAAACGAGATATGATTCAAGAAGTAGCGCAACAAGCTTTAGATTTAAATTATGACGGCTTAATTATTGAAACCCATTTTGATCCAGATAACGCTTGGAGTGATGCAGCCCAACAAGTAACACCAGCAGTATTGAAACAAATTTTCGTCGATTTGAGAATGAGAAAAGAAACTGATGAAAATGCAGAATGGAATAAAGAAATGGCTTTACAACGCGCTTATATTGATGAATTAGACACGAAACTAATTGAGATTTTAGGAAAGCGTATGAAGTTAGCAGAAAAAATAGGACAACTTAAAAAAGAGAAAAACGTTGCCATTTTGCAAAACAAACGCTGGAATGAAATTTTAGGGAGAATGATTTTAGACGGTGAAAATAAAGGATTAAACGAAGAATTTGTTTTGAAAATTTACAAAGCGATACATCAAGAAAGTATAGCGCACCAAGAAATAGTATTTAAAAGTTAAAAGGCTATAACAATTTGTTATAGCCTTTTAATTATTTTTTGGTTTTCTTAAAAATATATCGTGTTATAAAAATTCCTGTTCTATCATCTTTGCCTCCATCACTTTCTGCAGCACTTGCTACATTAAATAATTCCCAACCTTCCACACTATATTTGTTTAAAAGAGAAGTTATCATAGCGTCATTAGAAGCGATATTTTGAAAATTTATTCCAACAAGACTATAAAAATTCAATAAAGTAGATTCTTTTAAATTATCAATTTTCACATCTGATCTATCACTTGTAGTTTTGTCCTTGCCATCAGCAGTTCTAACTGTAGTGAATTGCGTGTAATCTACTTCAGTACCATTTTCAATAATTCTAGATCTACCAATTCCTCCTGGAACGACTGATTCTATTGAAGTTACAATTTTGTACTCAACTGTTTGTCCGAATGTTGTTATTGTATAAATACACAAGGCACAACTTAAAAATAATTTTTTAATCATAATTTTAGATTTAGGTTATTAAAGCAAATATAAAAAATCTGAAAATAATTTCAAATTCATTTAATTAATTTATTTATTATTTCTTTATAATAAGAAATCTTATATTTGCTATATTAATTTAATTAATACAATTCATGACGGGAACCGTTTATAAATCTACTGGAAGTTGGTATTACGTAAAATCTGATGATAATCAATTTTACAATTGTCGCATCAAAGGTAAATTCCGTATGAAAGGTATTAAAAGCACCAATCCTATAGCGGTAGGAGACATCGTAGATTTTGATTTAGACGAAACTGTAGATGAAGTAAACGGTATCATAACTACCATTCATGATAGAAAAAATTATATCGTACGTAAATCGGTAAATTTATCAAAGCAAACACATATTATTGCTTCTAATATTGATATTGGTTTTCTTATTGTAACTATAAATAACCCTATAACTACAACTAGTTTTATTGATAGATTTTTGGTTACTGCTAAGGCATATGGCATTGAAGCGATTTTAATTTTCAATAAAATTGACACCTTTGACGAGGCTACTTTAAACGAACAATTGTATTTACAACACATTTATACCGAAATTGGGTATACATGTTTGCGAGTTTCGGCAACCGATAATAAAGGTATTACAGAATTAATGGATATTATGAAAGGAAAGGTATCTATGTTTTCAGGGCATTCTGGTGTAGGTAAATCTACCTTAGTGAATGCAATTGAACCTACTCTGAAATTAAAAACCAAAGAAATTTCTAATTCGCACGCCCAGGGGCAGCATACTACAACTTTTGCTGAGATGTTTGATTTGTCAAATAATATTAGAATTATTGACACACCTGGAATTAGAGGTTTTGGAATGGTAGATATGGAAAAACAAGAAGTTTCGGATTACTTTCCAGAACTTTTTGCTTTAAAAGAAGCATGTAAATTCAACAATTGCTTACATAAAGAAGAGCCACATTGTGCGGTAAAAAAAGCACTCGATGAAGATAAAATTACTTGGAGTAGGTACCAAAGTTATTTGAAAATATTAGAAGGCGACGAAGAACAATACCGAAATGACATCTATGGTGAAGACCGAATTGCTAGCGATGAAACTAGAAAATAATTAACAATTCACAATTAAAATGAAAGTAGTTATTCAAAGAGTTTCCGAAGCTTCCGTTACAATTGGCCAAAATATTGTGGCTCAAATAAATAAAGGCCTTCTTATTTTAGTAGGTATTGAATCAGAAGACAATTTGGAAGATATTAATTGGCTGGTTTCTAAAATTGTATATCTTCGTATTTTCGAAGATGCAAATAATGTAATGAACCTTTCTGTTAAAGATATTGATGGCGAAATTATTGTGGTGAGTCAATTCACGCTTCACGCATTAACCAAAAAAGGAAACAGACCAAGTTATATAAAGGCGGCAAAACCAGATATTGCAATTCCAATGTATGAGAAATTCATACAACTTTTAGAGTTGGAATTAGGAAAAAAAATCCAAACAGGACAATTTGGAGCCGATATGAAAGTTGCGTTAGTTAATGAAGGACCCGTAACTATTATTATGGATTCAAAAAACAAAGAGTAGTATGAAAAATTTCAATCTAAAAAGATTTATCATAGAGATGCTAATTTATGCCATAATTTTTGGTGTAATTATGTATTTTGCAGAATATAAAGATGTTCAAAAATCAGTAACACACGGGATATTTTATGGTTTTTTTATGTCGATTTTTAATTCATTTATTTTACCAAAATTCCAAAAAAAGAAATAAAATGAACATACAAAATGCACAACTTGACGTTGATAATTGGATAAAAAATCATGGTGTTCGCTATTTTAACGAATTAACCAACATGGCGCAGCTTACAGAAGAAGTAGGTGAAGTAGCTCGAATTATAGCCAGAAGATATGGTGAACAATCAGAAAAAGAATCCGATAAAAATAAAGATTTAGGCGAAGAATTAGCAGATGTAGTGTTTGTAGTTTTATGTTTAGCCAATCAAACCGGAATTAATTTACAAGACGCTTTTGATAAAAAACTCGATCTAAAAACCAATCGCGACCACGACCGCCATCAAAATAATGAGAAACTTAAATAATGGTGAATGGTGAATGGTAAATTGTAAATTTGAATGCAATAAATAATTCATAAGAAAAGAATGAGTGAAAATATAATTAAGTCTAAATCATTTAGTTTTGCATTACGAGTTGTTAAATTATACCAATTTTTGAATCAAGATAAGAAAGAATATGTATTGAGTAAACAACTTTTAAGAAGCGGCACCTCAATTGGTGCTATGGTTCGAGAATCTGAACAAGCAGAAAGCCGACTAGATTTTATTCATAAATTAGCAATAGCCCAAAAAGAAGCTAATGAATCTGATTATTGGTTAGAATTATTATATCAATCTGATTATTTAAATGTAACTCAATTTCAATCTTTGAAATCAGATATAATTGAAATTAATAAGATTTTAGCTTCAATTATTATTACAACTAAACAAAAAATAGGAAAAAAATGAACCTATTGTTACATTCACAATTCACAATTCACAATTCACAATTAAAGTTGATGGGTTCTAAATCAGAAACCAATCGTTTGTTATTGTTACAAGCGTTATACCCAAATTTACTTTTAGAAAATCCATCTACTTCCGATGATTCTGAAGTTATGATAAAAGCCTTACATTCACCATTCACCATTCACCATTCACCATTAATTGACGTTCACCACGCCGGAACGGCCATGCGATTTTTAACTGCCTATTTTGCTATTCAAGAAGGTTTTGAGGTTTGTCTTACAGGTTCTTCTAGGATGAAAGAAAGACCAATTCAGATACTAGTTGATGCATTAAATGAACTAGGAGCGGAGATTTCGTATCCAGAAAAAGATGGGTTTCCACCATTAAAAATCAAAGGAAAAAAGCTAACAAAAAGTAAGGTTTCACTTCCAGCAAACGTGAGCAGCCAGTATATTTCTGCCTTATTGCTAATAGCGCCAAAACTAGAAAATGGATTGGAACTAATTTTGGAAGGAGAAATCACATCGGTTTCTTATATTAATATGACATTAGCGTTATTAAATGAAATGGGTATAGAAACATCATTTATTGAAAATAAAATTATTGTAAAACCACAATTCACCATTCGCAATTCACAATACACCATTGAATCTGATTGGTCATCTGCCTCTTATTGGTATTCAAATATTGCACTCTCTGAAATTGGCACACAAATTACCTTATCGAGTTTTAAAGAAAATAGTATACAAGGCGATTTTGCTTTAGTAGAAATATATAAAAATTTTGGGGTAGAAACGGTTTTCCATGACAATCATTCAATAACCATTTCAAAAGTCACCAATAAATTTCAAAAGTCATTCAATTTCAATCTTCAATCGTCTCCCGATATCGCACAAACTATTGCAGTAACTTGTTTTGGATTAGGAATCAGTTGTCATTTAAAGGGTTTACGCACGCTTAAAATTAAAGAAACAGACCGACTTGAAGCTTTAAGAATCGAATTAACTAAATTGGGTGCAATAATTTCTGTTTCCAATGATTCACTAACTCTTGAAAAATCAGAAAATGTTAACGCAAACATAAGAATTTCTACTTATCAAGATCACAGAATGGCAATGGCTTTTGCTCCTTTAGCTTTAAAAGTGCCGATTGTAATTGAAAATGCTGAGGTAGTTTCAAAATCGTATCCTACTTTTTGGGAAGATTTTAAGCAATTTGGATTTTTATTAGAAGAAAACGAATCGGATTAAACATCGTCATCCAAGTACATTTTTCGCACGCGTTTAAATAATTCACTTGAATATACAAAGTCAGTAACAGCAGCATTATCGGTTTTAAAAATTTCTTTATTTGAGCCCTCCCATTCAAGTAAACCATTTTTTAGAAACACAATTTTTTCTCCAATTTCCATAACAGAATTCATATCATGTGTGTTAATTACGGTTGTAATATTGTATTCTCTGGTAATTTCTTGAATTAAATTATCAATTACAATTGCTGTTTTTGGGTCTAAACCAGAATTAGGTTCGTCACAAAATAAATATTTTGGATTATTCACAATTGCTCTTGCAATCGCCACACGTTTTTGCATTCCTCCTGATATTTCCGAAGGTTTTTTATGGTTAGCATTAATTAAATTTACTCTATCAATAACAAAATTTACTCGTTCTTTAATTTCTGAAGGCGATTTATTAGTAAACATTTTTAATGGAAAACCTATATTTTCTTCTACTGTCATGCTGTCAAACAAAGCGCCTCCTTGAAAAACCATACCAATTTCTGTACGAATGTCTCGTTTTTCATCTTTATTTAACTCTTTATAAATACGATTATCGAACGAAATATAACCGCTATCAATTTCATGAACGCCTAATAATGATTTTATAAAAACTGTTTTTCCTGAACCACTTTGACCAATGACTAAACTGGTTTTTCCAGCTTCAAAACTTGTTGTAATTCCTTTCAGAATCATTTGATCGCCAAAACTTTTTTGAATGTTATGTACTTCAATCATTAGCTTAAAAGTAATTGAGTTAAAATATAGTTCATTAAAATAATTACTACTGAGGTCCAAACAAACGATACTGTACTTGCCTTACCCACTTCCAAAGCACCACCTTTCATATAAAAACCATGAAATGAGGGTATTGTAGCTAATAAAAAGGCAAAAACTAATGTTTTAATAAACGCATAGGCAATATGAAAGGGAATAAATTCTTTTTGAATACCTGTTATAAAATCGGTACTTGAAGTAAAATCACCATAAACACCTGCTAAATAGCCCCCAAAAATTCCCAAAAACATGGCAATTCCAATTATGAAAGGATATAATAATGCAGCAATCATTTTTGGGAAAACTAAATAATTTAGCGCGTTTACACCCATTACTTCTAAAGCTTCTATTTGTTCCGTAACACGCATAGAACCGATACTTGAAGTGATAAACGAACCCATTTTACCAGCCATAATTATCGAAATAAAAGTAGGAGCAAACTCTAATACAATCGATTGCCGTGTTGCAAATCCAATTAAATTTTTTGGAATCCAAGAACTGGTTAAGTTCAATGCCGTTTGAATAGCCACAACACCACCTACGAAAAAAGAAATAAAACAGACAATTCCCAAAGAATCAATAATCAAATCGTCTATTTCTTTTAGGATAAGTTGTTTCATCACAGACCATTTTACTGGACGACTAAACACCTCTTTCAGCATAATGAAATAACGGCCAATTTGCGATAAATATCTGATGAGCATCATTTATTCAGGTACGATTTATATGTTATAGTATTCAGTAAAAATACTATTTTAATTTTACTTTAAAAGTTTATAACAACTTTTCTTTCATTTTTTTCCATCGGTATTTTCTAATCCAATTGGCTTGTTCTGGACTAACAAATAAAGGTTTCCCTGAAGATTTTGCTTTCCAAAAACCCAAAATATAATCGATAAATAAAAAGGGTTTTCCTTTTCTTGAAGCTAACTTTAAAGAAGCAATTGCAGTTATAAAAAATCCATATCCCAAGCTGTAAAACGCTTCGCCTTGTTTATATCTTGCAGCTTTAGTATAACTGGCTCCAGTTGGTTTTAGATGCTTTACATGTAAGCTTTCATCGGTAACAATTTTCCAATTGTAAAATTTACATAATAATTCATCTACAGTATCCCAACCCATAGCGGGTTTTAATCTCCCGATTTGCTCATACGTTTCTTTTCTATACGCTTTTAAGGCACCTCTAATATGGTCTTTATCGGTTAAATTTTCTAAAATCCAATCCCCATTTTTTTCAATATAGCAAAAGCCTCCTGCCATTCCGATTGTTGCATCCGATTGAAAATGATTTATAATCGTTTCGAAATAATTAATTGGAAAAATCAAATCGGCATCCACTTTTACGATAATATCGTATTGATCATCAATATGTTTTTCGCCTTCTTGAAACGCTTGGATTACTTTGCTTCCCGGCAGATGAATGGCATCCGATTTTTTGTTGACTAAAGTAATAAATGGAAATTTTATGGAAAAAGAAGTAACAATTTCAGCAGTTTTATCTGTAGAATTATCATTTACTACAATAATTTTCGACGGCAAAACGGTTTGCTCTACCAAAGATTGTAACGTTAATGCCATAAATGCTTCTTCGTTGTAGGCGGGAATGATTATGTAGTATTTCATATTGAAAATTCCAATTTTAAAAATTCCAAATTCCAACTTAAATTGAAGGATAATTTGGGATTTGGGATTTATATTTTGGGATTTCGTTCCGCGTAAACCAAATAATACCTCGGAGTAAAACACCTCAATAATGGCCGGAAACCAATTTTCTTTACGGGATGTGTAAATTTGATACTATCAATAATTTTAAACCCTGTTTTTTCTAATAACCAATCCAATTGCCAATCTTCAAATTCGTGGTAATGTCTATCCCATTTGTCTGTTTTGCTTCGGTATGCCGATGAAAACCACAAGCGTAAGGGAATAGAAATTAAGATTTTATCACATTTTACATTTTTTAAAATGGTATAAGGGTTTAATAAATGTTCGAAAATTTCAAATCCTGTAAATACATCGTAATTTTCTTCTCGTAATGCAGTTTGATTGGTATCTAAATCTTCTCCTTTTGTATTGATAACGGTGTACTTATTTTCTATCATAATTTTTGATAAAGGATTAGGAATACCTAAATCAAAAATAGTTTCTGACGTTGAAATATGCTTTTTTAAAAATTCTAAAGTAATATTGAATCGTTTACTAGGATATGTTTTTTCGTACATTAATCTAATCTTGAAGGTGATTTATAATTGCAAAATTAACGATAAACACGAAATATTTATCAATAAATATAAAAAATATTATAATTGATATACGATAGCATTAATATTCATTCCGGCTCCAACCGATGCAAATAATATGATGTCGCCTTTGTGAATTTCCTGATTTTTAATTTTTCCTTTTAATATCGAATCATATAATGTAGGCACTGTGGCTACACTGGAATTTCCTAATTTGTGAATGGTCATTGGCATAATCCCTTCGGGTACGTTTTTATCGTAAAGTTTGTAAAATCTTTGAATAATGGCTTCATCCATTTTTTCATTGGCTTGATGAATTAGAATTTTTTTAATCTGATCAATTTTAACTCCACTTGTCTCTAAACAGGCAGCCATTGCTTTTGGAACATTGCTTAGTGCAAATTCATAAATTTTTCTACCATGCATTTTTATGTATCTAACATTTGGGTCGAGTGCTTTGTTAAATGAATTGCCAAAAAATAAATAATTTGCTTCGTCATACGTAAAAGATGCCGATTCATGAGCTAAAACACCTCCATTTTCATCACTAACTTCAAGTATTGTAGCACCTGCGCCGTCTGAATAAATCATGGAATCTCTGTCGTGTGGATCGACTACTCGAGATAGCGTTTCAGCACCTATGATTAGACATTTTTTAGCCATACCGGCTTTTATAAATGCCGTAGCTTGAATCATACCTTCTACCCAGCCAGGACACCCAAAAAGCAAATCGTATGCTACACATTTAGGGTTTTTTATACCTAAATTATGTTTTGTTTTTGAAGCTAAACTAGGTAACATGTCTCCTTGTATGGCCCCTTTTTTTACATCTCCAAAATTATGAGCAAAAATAATATAGTCTAAAGTTTCAGGATCGATATTGGCATTTTCTATGGCTATTTTTGCGGCTATTGTTGCCATATCTGAAGTTTGAACATCAGCAGGGGCATATTTACGTTCTTCAATTCCGGTAATACCATAAAATTTTTCAGTGATTACGTCGTTTGATAATGGAAACGCAGTACCGTCTTCATTTAAAAAAATATGAGAAGAAAAATCGATATTTGATACTGTTTCTGTTGGAATATAACTTCCAGAACCTGTTATTTTTATTGTCATTTTTTAAATTTATTATAGTTTAAAAATGCGTAAATCTTTTTTTTAAATATCTGATTTTATTATTTATTAACTAATTTTATACTAAAATACTAAATTGAAATTCAAAAACATCTGAACAAATCGTAAATTAATTAATTATTACGAATATGTTAAAAAAAATGCATTTTATTGTCAATTTCAGAATTAATTAAAATTTTATTTTCAGTTTAAAATTTCAAAAAAAAATCTCAAATTCACAAAATCGGAATTTGAGATTTTATTGTTGTTTGTTTTTAGACTACTTAAATCGTAAATCTAAAATCGTAATTTGACATTACATATACGCTTCAATAGGCGCACATGAACAAACTAAGTTTCTGTCGCCATAAGCTTCATCCACTCTTCGAACGGTAGGCCAAAATTTATTCTCAGCAATATATTCTAATGGAAACGCGGCGGCTTCTCTTGTGTATGGGAACACCCATTCGTCTGAAGTAACCATAGCTAACGTGTGTGGTGCATTTTTTAAAATATTTTGAGTATCTTCTTTTGAAGAAGCATTTATTTCTTTACGAATAGCAATCATTGCATCACAAAAACGATCTAATTCTGCTAAATCTTCAGATTCTGTTGGTTCAATCATTAGCGTTCCTGCTACTGGGAAAGAAACTGTAGGGGCATGGAAGCCATAATCCATTAAACGTTTTGCAATATCTGTTACTTTAATTCCATTATCTTCAAACGCACGACAATCTAAAATCATTTCATGAGCTGCTCTTCCCATTTCACCCGAATATAAAATAGGATAATGCGCTTCTAAACGCGCTTTCATGTAATTTGCATTTAAAATGGCGTGTTTTGTTGCATTTGTTAAACCTTCTGCACCTAACATACAAATGTATCCATACGAAATTAAGCATACTAAAGCCGATCCGTACGGCGCTGCTGAAATAGCAGTAATGGCTTGTTCACCACCAACCTTAACAATTGGGTTAGATGGTAAAAAAGGTACTAATTTATCGTTAACACAAATTGGTCCTACACCCGGTCCGCCTCCACCATGAGGGATAGCAAATGTTTTGTGAAGGTTTAAGTGACAAACGTCGGCGCCAATAGTAGCTGGATTGGTTAAACCTACTTGCGCATTCATATTGGCACCATCCATATATACCAATCCGCCATTTTCATGAATGATATTAGTAATTTCAATAATTGAACTTTCGAAAACACCATGAGTTGAAGGATAGGTTACCATTAAAGCCGCCAAATTATCGGAATGTAAAATAGCTTTTTCTCTTAAATCTGCGACATCAATATTTCCTTCTGGAGTAGTTTTTGTTACAATAATTTCCATTCCAGCCATAGCTGCTGAAGCAGGATTTGTTCCGTGTGCCGATGATGGAATTAAACATACCGTTCTGTGTTTATCACCACGAGATAAATGGTACGCACGAATGGTCATTAAACCAGCATATTCACCTTGTGCACCAGAATTAGGTTGTAATGTGGTACCTGTAAAACCAGTTACTTCATTTAATTGTTGTTCCAGTTTTTTAAGCAGGGTTAAATAACCTTCCACTTGATCAAGCGGTGCAAATGGATGTATATTATTCCAATTTGCCATTGATAATGGCAACATTTCGGCAGCAGCATTTAATTTCATGGTACAAGAACCAAGTGAAATCATGGAGTGGTTTAAAGCTAAATCTTTACGTTCTAATTTTTTAATATAACGCATCAACTGACTTTCCGAATGATTGTTGTTAAATACATCGTGTTGTAAGAAAGTTGATTTTCTAATTAAATTTTCTGCTATAACAGTAGTTTCTACTAATTCTGTAATAGGTTCAAATGTTTTTTCTTTAGCTTCAGCGAAAATAGCCAGAATCTGATTAATATCAGAAATTGAAGTAGTTTCATTGAATGAAATTGAAATTGTATCGGCATCAATATAGAAGAAATTTACTTCCTGTCTTTCTGCAATGGCTTTTACTTTTGCAGCATCTGCTTTTACATTTATGGTATCAAAATAGGAAGTATTCGTTTGATACACACCAATTTTGTTTAAAGCTTCTACTGCCGTGTTAGCTGAATTATGTACTTTATTTGCAATGTATTTTAATCCTTTAGGCCCGTGATAAACCGCATACATTCCGGCCATAACCGCTAATAAAACTTGTGCGGTACAGATATTTGAAGTAGCTTTTTCACGTTTAATATGTTGTTCACGTGTTCCTAACGCCATACGTAAGGCGCGGTTTCCGTTTACATCAATTGAAACGCCAATAATTCTTCCTGGCATCGAGCGTTTGTATTCATCTTTTGTAGCGAAAAAAGCAGCATGAGGTCCGCCGTAACCCAATGGAATTCCGAAACGTTGTGAAGTTCCTACCACTACTGAAGCGCCCATTTCACCTGGAGGAGTTAATTTTGCTAAAGATAAAATATCTGCAGCTACGGCTACTTTAATTTCATTTTCTGTTGCTTTTGCTATGAATGTAGTATAATCATGAACTTGTCCGAATTTTCCTGGATACTGAAGAATTGCTCCAAAAAAGTCTGATGAAAAATCAAAAGTTTCATGATTTCCAACTACTAATTCAATATTAAGAGGTGTAGAACGGGTTTGTAAAACAGATAATGTTTGTTGTAAAATTTCTTCTGAAACAAAGAATTTAGAAACATTATTTTTCTTTTGATCTCTTGTGCGTACATCAAATAATAAAGCCATTGCTTCAGCTGCAGCTGTAGATTCATCTAACAAAGAAGCATTTGCAATTTCCATTCCAGTAAGTTCTATAACCGTAGTTTGGTAATTTAAAATAGCTTCTAAACGGCCTTGTGCAATTTCTGCTTGGTAAGGCGTGTAAGCGGTGTACCAACCCGGGTTTTCAAAAACATTTCTTTGAATTACTGCAGGAACAATTGCTGGATGATAGCCTAATCCAATATATGATTTGAAAACTTTATTCTTTTTACCTAATTCTTGAATATGATTTAAATATTCATATTCAGTCATTGGTTTTGCCAAATTTAGTTCGTTTTTTAAACGAATATCTGTAGGAATAGTTTCGTAAATTAATTGATCTACTGAATCTACTCCAATAGTTTTTAACATGTGGTTTAGGTCGTTTTCACCTGTTCCAATGTGTCTTAAAGCAAAAGCATCTGTTTTCATGTATATATAAAAATAGGTTGTGTTTAAATTTGAGTACAAAAGTAATTATTAATCTGCTAAAATTAATTGCTTTTTAGTTGATTTTTTTTAATTTTTATCAACTAATGTAGCTTGTTATTAACACTTTGATTATTTTTGTTGAATGTTAGTTTTTAAACAAATTCTCGATTTTTACATCAAAAGCAGTTTGCATGTTGCTTTTGCCATTTTTTCCTTTGTTAAAGTCGTAGAACTTTCGTTAAACATTTCTTCTAACGTATTTTTAGAAGCAGCTATTTTTTCTGGAAGTGTTTTGGGGTATACGGTTTTAAAATATTATGAATTTTGGAAATATACTAAGTTTTCATTAAATAAAAATAAATTCATTTTAGCAATTACAACAGTTGCATTTTTGACTTTTGTATTTTGTTTTTTTCAATTGAAATTTAGTTTTCAAATCGCATTTTTACAAATCTTTTTTTTGGTTGTAATGTATCCGTTTTTAAGAAAATTTTGGTTTTTAAAAATTGCAATTGTAAGTTTTTCTGTAACGTTTGTTGTAGGTTATATTCCAACGTTAGATACAAAAATGTTGTTTTTTTACGATACGATTTTACAAGTGAAATTATTTTTTTTGATTTGTGCCTTGCTTATTCCATTTGAAATTTATGATTCACAGCAGGATCCACTAACCTTACAAACGATTCCTCAGAAATTTGGTATACAAAAAACTAAATATCTAGGATATATGTTTTTAGTTGTTTTTTGTTTGTTTAGTTTGCTATTACAATATGAAATTTTAGATTTCGTAATAGCAATAGTAATTGGATTTTTTATTCAATTTTCTTCCACAAAAAACAACAAGTATTACACTAGTTTTTGGGTAGAAAGTATTCCTATTTTGTGGTGGTTGTTGGTTTTGATTTTTAGCTAAATCAACCCAGCTCTTTTTAGCAAAGCATCTGCACTTGGTTCTTGACCTCTAAATTTTTTGTAAAGCGTCATTGGGTGCTCGGTTCCACCTTTTGACAAAACATTTTCTTTAAATTTGGTTGCGACTTCTTTATTGAAAATGCCTTTTTCTTGAAAATATGCAAACGCATCGGCATCTAAAACTTCTGCCCATTTATAGCTGTAATATCCAGAAGAATAGCCACCTTGAAAAATATGAGAAAAGGAAACACTCATGCAATTTTCTGCAACATCTGGAAATAATGATGTGCCGCCCATAGCTTGTTTTTCAAAAGCTTTAATGTTATCAATCTGTTGGTTTTTCCCATGATATTCCATGTCTAATAAGCCAAAACTTAATTGGCGTAAGGTAGCCATTCCTTCTAAGAAACTTGCCGATTCTTTAATTTTCTCCACATATTCTTGTGGAATAATTTCGCCCGTTTCATAATGTTTTGCAAATAAAGCTAATGCTTCCGGTTCGTAACACCAATTTTCCATTACTTGAGACGGCAATTCTACAAAATCCCAAAACACTGAAGTTCCCGAAAGGCTAGGGTAGGTGGTGTTTGCTAACATGCCGTGCAATCCGTGTCCGAATTCATGGAATAAAGTGGTGACTTCATTAAATGTCAATAAAGAAGGTTTTGTAGCTGTCGGTGGCGTAAAATTGCACACATTAGAAACATGTGGTCTTTCATTTGTTCCTTCTTTAATATATTGCGGTTTAAAAGAGGTCATCCAAGCGCCATTTCTTTTGCCTTTTCTTGGAAAGAAATCGGTATAAAATAGCGCTACTAAATTTTTATTTTCATCTAAAACTTCGAAAGTTTGTACATCGGAATGGTATTTATCAATATCAAAAACTTCGTTAAAGGTAATTCCGAATAGTTTTTCTGCAATTGTGAATGCTCCGTTTAACACATTTTCTAATTTGAAATACGGTTTTAAAGCTTCATCATCTAAATTGAATAATTTTTGTTTCAATTTTTCTGAATAATAAGCGCTATCCCATTTTTCTAATTGTTCAATTCCATCTAATTCTTTTGCAAATGCAGCTAATTGCTCGAATTCTCTTTTAGCAGCGGGTTTGGCTTTTTCTAAAATATCATGTAAAAAAGAAAGTACTTTTGTTGGGTTTTGCGCCATTCGTTCTTCTAAAACAAAATGCGCATGTGTTTCGTATCCTAATAAATTAGCACGTTCATGACGAAGTGCTACAATTTTTTTAGTAATTTCTTCGTTGTTGTATTGGTTATTTTGAAATGCTTTTTTACCAAATGAAACCGCCATTTCTTTTCTTAGTTCTCTCTTATCAATGTAAGTTACAAATGGCATATAACTAGGAAAATCTAAGGTGAATATCCAACCCGTTTTGTTTTTAGATTTAGCTAAATCGGCAGCAGCTTCTTTAGCTCCATCGGGCAACCCTTTTAAATCGTCTTCAATAGTAAGATGTAATTCAAAATTATTGGTTTCTGCTAAGGTATTTTCACCAAAGGTCAATTGCAATTGTGCTAATTCGGTATCAATTTCTCTTAATCGTACTTTTTTATCATTTGAAAGTAACGCTCCATTTCGAGTAAAACCTTTATATTTTTTTTCTAATAATGTAGCTTGTTCTGTTGTTAAATTTATACCGGTTTTGTTTTCATAAACGGATTTTACTTTTTTAAATAAATCTTCGTTTAATGCTATGTCGTTTCCAAATTCTGTAAGCAAAGGTGTAACTTCTTGTGCAATTTTTTGCATTTCATCTGAAGTTTCCGCAGCATTTAAGTTAAAAAAAATAGACGATAATCTATCTAAATTTTCACCGGCAAAATCTAATGCTTCGATTGTGTTTTCAAAAGTAGGTGTTTCAGAATTCGTAATTATGGCATCAATTTCGGCTTTTGCTTTGCTGATATTTTCAATAAATGCGGGTTTGTAATCTTCTAATTTTATTTTAGAAAAAGGCGCCGTATTGTGTTTGGTATTAAATGTTGAGGTTAGTAATTTCATGTTATTTATACGATTAACCCTGTCAGAGTATATAACTAAGACAGGGTTTTTATGATTTTTTTATGTTTATTTTTTCAATTCAGATGCGGCTTTATTTACCGCATTTTTCAAACTTTCTTTATAAAAAATAATTTTATCTAATACGCATTTATCTGCACTACCAATAATTTGTGCGGCTAATATCCCAGCATTTTTTGCACCGTTTAAAGCTACTGTTGCCACAGGAACTCCGCCAGGCATTTGTAGAATAGATAGAACAGAATCCCATCCATCAATAGAATTGCTAGATTTTACGGGTACTCCAATTACAGGAAGCGGACTCATAGACGCTACCATTCCTGGTAAATGTGCTGCACCGCCTGCACCAGCAATAATTACTGAAATACCACGAGTGTGCGCATTTTTACTAAAATCGAATAATTTTTCTGGAGTTCTATGTGCTGAAACAATATCAACTTCGGTTTCAATATCAAATCCTTTTAAGATATCTATGGCTTCTTGCATTACGGACATATCCGAAATGCTTCCCATTATAATGGCTACTTTACTCATAAGTTATATTTATTTAACACAAATTTCACTAATTACTCTAATACTATTCTTTACTTCTTCGGCAATTTTTCTGGCTGCTGTCATATCTTCGTTTACAATCGTAACATGTCCCATTTTTCTGAATGGTCGGGTTTCTTTTTTTCCGTAAATATGAGGTGTCACGCCATCAATTGCCATTATTTTTTCAATGTTTTCGTAAATAACGGGTCCAGAAAAACCTTCTTCCCCTACCAAATTTACCATAATTCCGGCAACTTTACTATCTGTATTCCCTAAAGGTAAATTTAACACCGAACGCAAATGGTTTTCAAATTGCGACGTATAACTTGCTTCAATTGTATGATGTCCTGAATTATGGGGTCTTGGTGCTACTTCATTAACTAAAATATCATCTGATTCTGTTTGAAACATTTCTACAGCTAATAATCCTACGTGATCAAATGCTTTCGAAACTTGTAAAGCCGTTTCAATTGCTAATTGTGCCACTTTTTCATCAATTCTAGCAGGACAAATTACATATTCTACCTGATTGGCTTCTGGATGAAATTCCATTTCCACTACAGGATAGGTTTTTACCTCGCCATTTGCATTTCGGGCAACAATAACGGCTAACTCATTTTTAAAGGGCACCATATCTTCTGCAATGCATTCTACTTCAGGTAAATGTAATAAATCCATTGTAGAACGACAAATTTTTACGCCATTTCCATCGTATCCAAATTGGGCGCATTTCCAAACAAAAGGAAATTCTAATTCGTCTTTTTCTAGCGATTTTTTCAAATCATTTAAATCTACAAATCTTTGATGTTTAGAGGTTGGAATGTTATTTTCTACATAAAAATCTTTCTGTTTTCCTTTATTTTGAATTAAACGCAACGTTTTAGGTGATGGATAAACAAGATGACCTTCCTCTTCTAATTTCGCTAAAGCGTCTAAATTTACATTTTCAATTTCAATTGTTATGGCATCACACATTTTACCAAATTGGTACACGGTTTCATAATCTAACAAACTTCCAGTGAAAAATTTAGTTGCGCCAAATTGCGCTGGTGCTTCTTTGCTTGAATCTAAAACAAGAGTAGTAATGTCGAATTTTCGGGTTTCGGTAATTAGCATTTTGCCTAGTTGGCCGCCACCTAAAATTCCTAATTTATAATCTGAAGAAAAATAATTCATTAGTTGTTAGTGTTGTGATTGTGCAAAGATACTAATTTGAATTTGTTTCGCAATTAGCATTTATTTTAGTTTTCGTAAAATATCTTTAGCTGCAGCTTGATATGCTGCGGAATGTTTAAAATAATCTTGTGAAAGTATGGTTTTTAAGTCTTCATTAATCCAAGGGTGTTTTTTTCCGAAAAGGAATAAAGTTCTCATAGAATAGACTTTTGTAGCTACTTTTTTATCCTGAATTAGCCAATCAAAACAGGTTTCAATAATTTTTGTTTCATGGCTTTCGGAAAGTTTTATAGTTTTCGATTTGGATAAAAACATACATATTTTAGAAATTGGTCTGTTGGTAGAATCGTTTTTGTAGTAAGCAATTTTTGCTAAAAAATCATCTAAAAAAGGTAGAATTAGTTCCAGTTGGATTTCAAAAATTAATTCTAATGACCAACACGCTTTAATATGAATTTTGTCTTTTTCGTTCAGCGCAATTTCAATTAATAATTGCAGTTTTTCCGGATTTTGAAGTATATAATCACGAATAAATTCTCGATTTAATCGATGTGCCGTACTCTCTTCTATAAGTTTATAAAAAGCTAAATTCATCTTGTAAAAATAATCATTTTTTAAAAAAACACTTAATAATGATTTTTTTATGTTTAATAGTTTGTAAATTTGTGGTTTATTTTAACTCTAACAACACAATGATTAATATTGTTTTATTCGGAAAACCAGGCGCTGGTAAAGGAACACAAGCAGAATTTTTAAAAGAAAAATATACGCTAACACATTTATCTACAGGTGATATTTTTAGATTTAATATCAAAAACGAAACGGAATTAGGTCTTTTAGCGAAAACATATATGGATAACGGCGATTTAGTGCCAGATTCAGTAACCATTCAGATGTTACAAAGTGAAGTAGAGAAAAACAGTCAATCACGAGGGTTTTTGTTTGATGGTTTTCCAAGAACAATTGCACAAGCAGAAGCATTAGATGCTTTTTTAACGTCTAAAAATGAAGAAATTACGGCTACAATTGCTTTAGAAGCAGACGATGAAATTTTAGTAAAACGTTTGTTAGAAAGAGGTAAAACTTCTGGAAGAACAGATGACCAAGATGAAGAAAAAATCAGAAATAGGTATCAAGAATATAACGAAAAAACAGCGCCTTTAATGTCGTATTACGAGGCACAAGGAAAGTTTTATGCTGTAAACGGAATTGGTTCTATTGAAGAAATCACAGAGCGATTAAGTACAATAATCGATAAATTATAAGTATATTGCATTTAATTCAACTTTATAAAAATTGGAAATAGTCATAATATTCTTGTTGATACTGCTCAATGGAATTTTCTCCATGTCAGAGATCGCACTCATATCAGCAAGAAAAAATAGGTTAGAAACCGCTGCCAAAAAAGGCAATACGAGTGCAAAAACAGCTTTAGATTTAGCCAATTCACCAAACAAATTTTTGTCAACGGTACAAATTGGTATTACCTTAATTGGTATTTTAACAGGTATTTATTCTGGCGATAAAATTACAACTGATGTTGAAACATTTTTTGCCACTTATTCTATTACTTTTCCTTATGCACATTCATTAGCAGTTGGAGTTGTAGTTGTTGTATTAACTTTTTTCTCTTTAGTTTTTGGTGAATTATTACCTAAAAGAATTGGGCTAAATTATCCTGAAACCATTGCTAAGTCTGTTGCCGTTCCAATGAAAGTGATGTCTATTGTTACGGCTCCATTTATTTGGTTATTAACTACTTCTACAGATTTTATATTAAAAATATTTAAGATTAAACCAACCGCAGATGGTAAGGTTACCGAAGAAGAAATAAAAGCCATTATTAAAGAGGGGACTGAGGTAGGAGAAGTGCAAGAAATCGAGCAAGATATTGTGGAACGCGTATTTCATATTGGCGACAGAAAAGTTAATTCTTTAATGACGCACAGAAAAAGCATTGTTTATCTGGCTTTAGATGAGAGTTATGAAGAGTTAAAAGCAAAAATTTTAGATGAATTACATTCTGTATATCCTGTTTGTAATGAAAATTTGGATGAAGTTATTGGGGTAGTATTACTAAAAGATTTATTCGCAAATATTGAAAAAGGCAATTTCGATTTACAGAAAATCATGATTGAGCCTGTATATTTTATTGAACATACATCAGCTTATAAAGCGTTAGAAAATTTTAAAAAGTCTAAAATTCATTATGCTTTAGTTACAGATGAATATGGTGTTTTTCAAGGAATAATTACATTAAATGATATTTTAGAAGCTTTAGTAGGTGATGCAGCTGATTTTTCGGATGAAGAATATCAATTACTAACAAGAGAAGACGGAACTTGGTTAGTGGATGGCCAATATTCATTACACGATTTTATGACCTATTTTGACTTAGATGACATGCTCAATGATTATGAAGTAACTACAGTTAGTGGATTGATTATTACAGAATTAGGAAATATTCCAAAACAAGGCGAAAAACTAATATGGAATAAATTAGAATTTGAAGTAATAGATATGGATGGTGTTAAAATTGATAAAATACTAATAAAAGCTATTACAGAATAAATCTACTCGCACAGTTACAGCCTGTTAAAAACTGATAAAGTACAATTTACAATAGTTTCAGTTAGTTCTATTTCTGAAAACTAAAAAAAAATAAAATGACTGAAGGAAATTTCGTAGACTACGTAAAAATATATGTTGCATCTGGTAAAGGCGGGAAGGGCTCCTCTCACTTGCACAGAGAAAAATTTATTGAAAAAGGTGGTCCAGATGGTGGCGATGGTGGTCGTGGAGGTCATGTGATTATTAGAGGGAGTAAAAATTTATGGACCTTGTTTCATTTGAAATTTTTACGACATGTGAAATCGGGGCATGGTGGAGATGGAGGAAGCAGCAGAAGTACCGGACATGATGGGGAAGATAAGTTTATAGAAGTCCCATTAGGTACAGTTGTAAAAGATAAAGAAACAGGCGAAATTTTATTTGAAATTACTGAAGATGGAGAAACTAAAATTTTAGCTCGTGGCGGAAAAGGAGGATTAGGTAACTGGAATTTTAGAAGTGCCACCAATCAAACCCCGAGATATGCGCAACCTGGAATTCCAGGAGAGGAAGTGGATGTAATCTTAGAATTAAAAGTGCTTGCCGATGTAGGTTTAGTTGGATTTCCGAATGCTGGAAAATCGACTTTATTGTCTGTATTAACGTCTGCTAAACCCAAAATTGCGGATTATGCATTTACTACTTTAAAACCCAATTTAGGAATTGTAGCTTACCGAGATTTTCAATCCTTTGTAATTGCAGATATTCCTGGAATAATTGAAGGAGCCGCAGAAGGTAAAGGGTTAGGACATTATTTCTTAAGGCATATCGAAAGAAATTCTACATTATTATTTTTAGTTCCTGCAGATGCGGATGATATTAAGAAGGAATATGAAATTCTTTTAGACGAATTAAGACGTTACAATCCTGAAATGCTTGATAAAGACAGATTGTTGGTAATTTCTAAATGCGACATGTTAGACGACGAATTACAAAAAGAAATGAAACAACAATTAGATACAGAATTAAAAGGGCTTGATTACCTATTTATTTCTTCAGTAGCACAACAAGGACTTACAGAATTGAAAGATAAATTGTGGAAAATGTTGAATGTTTAACATTTTTTTCATTTTTTTTTATATTTTTGAAACTTATTTAATAACATAATCAAATGAAAACAAAATTACTTTTATTACTTTTTGTAGTTACCATAAGTTTTGGTCAACAAAGAACATGCGGAACTGACGCTTACATGGAAAAAATGTTGTCTAATCCTGAATTGAAACAACAATATTTAGATTTGCAAAAACAATTTGAAAGCGAATTAGAAAGACTAACTAATGCCCAACAAAAAAGAAATGGTTCATCCATACTTAGTACAAATGTTACATTAAGAATTCCGGTTGCTGTACATTATCCTTCAGTAGTCAATTCTAGTTCTGAAACCGTAAAAAGCTGTTTACGATTATTGGCGCAAAAACAAGTAGCCATTTTAAATGCAGATTATAACGCTACCAATTCAGATGTTTCGTTATGGTCAGCTGCTAGCGCTTCTTATCCTGGCGTAAATATTGGGAATATGGATGTTTCTTGGGAAATAGCCACTCAAAATCATCCATCGAGTTCTGGTTTATCAAATGGGACGTTAGCAGTAACTTTTGGAACGCATTTCTTATCTGGTGCGGATAGTGATTTTGAATGGGCGGGTTATTGTAATTTAGTTGTTAGAAATATTAGCGGTGGAATTTTAGGCTATTCTCCTTTAGGCGGTTCACCTTCTCAGGGTATGACTGTTGTTATTGATAATAATGCTTTTGGAGCTACTATGACGGGTACACCAACGAGCTGTACAGGATATGTTCCTTCTGCGCCTTATAATAAGGGAAGAACTTTAACTCATGAGTTAGGGCACTTTTTTAATTTATATCATACTTTTCAAGGTTGCGGCGGATCCAACTGCGCTACAACTGGAGATCGAGTTTGTGATACACCAGCTGCTGATACACCTTGGTATGATTGTGGAGAGCCTGGAATTATTTTTACAAATTGTGGTACCACGCAGTTAACCATGAATTATATGGATTATGTATCTGATGTTTGTATGTATATGTTTACCGCTGGGCAAGCCACTAGAATGATGGCTTGGTATAACACAATTTCTTCTCAGTTACAAACAAATGTTTTAGCTAATAATGATTTTGTAAAAAATAATTTTTCTATTTCACCAAACCCTAATAAAGGTATATTTTCAATACAATTATCTGAAGTTACAGATAATTACTCGGTTATAATTATTGATGCTTTAGGAAGAGAAATTTTTAATGCAGAATATAATCAGACATCAGATTTAGTTCAAAATATACAGCTTGAAAACGCTCTAAGCGGTATGTATTTTGTAACAATTCAAAGTAAAGGCGCACAAATCACTAAAAAAATAATTATAGAGTAATTCTATAATATTAATAATTTTTAAAAAACAGTTGAGAGTTTACTTTTAACTGTTTTTTATTAAATAATAATAAAATCATCAAAAATATATTTTCGTAAATAAAAAATGGTTAGAAAATTGTAACATTTTTTCAATTTATCGACTACTATTAATATTAATTAACTTTATCTAAAATTAGAATGAAAAAAATTATTTTATCCTTAGTTGCTGGAATTATGCTTATGCCAATGAGCGTTAAAGCAGATGAAGGTATGTGGTTTTTAATGTTCATTGAACGTTTAAATCACCGCGATATGCAAAAAATGGGTTTACAATTAACCCCACAAGAAATTTACAGTATTAACAATCACAGTTTAAAAGATGCTATCGTGCAGTTTAACGGAGGTTGTACAGCAGAATTAATTTCAAAAGATGGTTTAGTTTTAACCAATCACCACTGTGGATATGATGCGATAGCGGAATTATCTACTGCAGAAAAAAATTATTTAAAAGAAGGATATTGGGCGGCAAATAGAAAAGAAGAATTAAAACCTTCCAGCTTATTTGTGCGTTTCTTCGTTCGAATGGACGATTGCTCAAAAAGAATTTTAGCAGTAGTAACGCCAGGAATGAGCGAAGCGGAAAGAGAAAAAGCAATCAATCAAGAAATTGCTAAAATTGAAAAGGAAAACAATGAAGGTGGAAAGTATACCGTTTCGGTACGTCCATTTTTCCAAGGAAATGAATATTACTATTTCGTATATCAAGATTATAAAGATGTTCGTTTAGTAGGTACGCCTCCAGAAAGTTTAGGTAAATTTGGTGGAGATACAGACAACTGGGAATGGCCTCGTCATACAGCGGATTTTTCGATGTTTAGAATTTATGCTGACGCTAACGGAAATCCTGCAGAATATTCAGCGAATAATGTTCCTTTACAACCAAAACATCACTTACCAGTTAACTTAAGTGGTGTAAAAGAAAATGATTTTGCAATGATTTTAGGTTATCCTGGTCGTACAAATCGTTGGATGCCAGCTGGTGGAATTGAGCAAAATGTAAAATTTGCTTACCCTGCTTGGGTGGAAGGTTCTAAAACTGGAATGGACAATATGAAAAAATATATGGTTCAATCTGATGCCTTAAATTTAGTGTATGCTTCTAAGTTTGCAGGCGTTGCGAATTACTGGAAAAACCGTCAAGGTATGATTGATGCGTTAACTAAATTTGGAACAGCGAAATCTAAAGCTACTCAAGAAGCTAAATTTAATACTTGGGCCAATAAACCAGCAAATAAAGCTAAATACGGTACTGTTGTAGCTACAATAAATAAATATTATGATATGACGAATGAAAAATCACGTCATGATAATTATTTACAACAGTTATTTAGAACGTCTGCTTTTGGAACTATTAGCAGATCTTTAGGAAGACAATTAGAAATGTATACTAAAGCAGATGCTGCTAAACGTGCTGAAATGGCGCCAGCTATTGAAGAAATGGCAAATGAAATGTTTAAGGAATTATACCTTCCTGCAGAAAAAGATATTTTAGCAGCTCAATTAAGTTTATATGCTAAAAAAGCGGGTTATACTTTAGCACCAATGGTTGAAAAATTAGCTAAAGATAATAACGGTAATTTTACCAAATATGTAAATGCTGCTTTCGATTTAAGTATTTTTACTTCTAAAGAAAAAATCAAAGCGTTCTTAGATTTACCAAGTGAAGCTATGATTACAAATGATCCATTATATGTTTTATCAAATGATTTAACAACACATTTTGGTAAAAGAAGTGACGAGTTAATGAAAGCGCAAAACGATTTCGGAGCTTCTTTCCGTTTATTAGTAGAAGGTTTAAGAGAATCTAAAATTGGGACTACTTTATATCCAGATGCCAATTCAACATTACGTTTAACATACGGTAAAGTTCGTTCGTTACCAACTGATAAAAGAAACGATGCGTCTGTAAATAACTACACTACTTTATCTGGTCAAGTTAAAAAATACAAAAAAGGGGATTTAGAATTTGATTTACCTACAAAAGTATTAGACATGAATGCTAAAAAAGAATACGGTCGTTATGCAGATAAAGATGGTTCTTTACACGTTTGTTTCTTAACTGATAATGATATCACTGGTGGAAATTCTGGTTCTCCAGTATTAAACGGAAAAGGGGAATTAATCGGTTTGGCTTTTGATGGAAACATTGAAGCTATGGCTGGAGATGTTATTTTCGATCAAAAGTTACAAAGAACAATTAACGTTGACATTCGTTATGTACTTTGGGTAATCGAAAATTTCTCAGGTGCAAAACACATTGTAGATGAAATGACTTTAGTAAAATAATTTACATAAGTATACAAATAAAAAAGAGTCTCGAGAAATCGGGACTCTTTTTTTGTTATATTTTTACAAATTATCTATTTCCTCTTGAACCATTTCCCAATCCTCAAGAAGTTTGTCTAATTCTGCTTTTTTCTTGTTGTATGCAGTAAAAAAAGAACCGTTTTCCAAGTGCTTGTCGTAATTAGAAGCCAATTCTTTATCGTCGTTTTGAATATCAATTTCTAATTGTTTAATTTGACTTTCAATTTTAGATAATCTATTTTGTAACGATTTGTTTTTCTTTTGGTCTTCGTAAGAAGTTTTAGCATTTTGATTTACAGAATCATCTTTTTTCTCAATATCCTTTTTTTCCACTTCACGCATGTTTTCTAGATTGCGTTGTTCTAAGAAATAATTGATATCGCCTAAGTATTCTTTAATTTTTTGATCTTTAAATTCATACACTAAATTAGACATGTCTTGTAAAAAATCTCTATCGTGAGAAACGAGTAGGAGCGTGCCTTCATATTTTTGAAGTGCGGCTTTTAATACATTTTTCGATTTAATATCTAAGTGATTTGTAGGCTCATCCATTACCAAAACGTTAATGGGTTGCAAGAGTAATTTACACAAAGCCAATCGATTTCTTTCCCCTCCAGAGAGTACTTTTACTTTTTTTTCCACATCATCACCGCGAAACAAAAACGAGCCCAACATGTCTCTAACTTTTGCTCTATTGGTGTCCGTTGCGGCATCTTCCATGGTTTGTAATAATGTAATTTCTCCATCTAAATACTCTGCCTGATTTTGAGCAAAATAACCCACTTGAACATTATGACCTAATTTTATGGAACCTTCAAACTCAAATTCGTTCACAATGGCTTTTATAAAAGTCGATTTTCCTTGACCATTCTGACCTACAAATGCAATTTTACTTCCGCGTTCCACTAAAAGTGAAATGTCTTTTAAAATCGTATTATCGCCATAGGCTTTTGTTACGTGTTCGGCTTCGATAACTACTTTTCCAGGCACTTTTGAAACGGGAAACGAAATATTCATCACGGAATTGTCGTCTTCATCCACTTCAATGCGTTCTACTTTATCTAATTTTTTAATTAAAGATTGCGCCATAGAGGCTTTAGAAGCTTTGGCTCGAAATTTTTCAATTAATTTTTCGGTTTCTTCAATTTTCTTGGCTTGATTTTTTTGTGTTGCCAATTGTTTTTCACGAATTTCATGACGTAATTCTAAATATTGCGAATAAGGTTTATTAAAATCGTAGGCTTTTCCTAATGAAATTTCTATCGTACGATTCGTAACATTGTCTAAAAACATTTTATCGTGCGATACAATAACCACAACTCCAGGATAATTTCTTAAAAAACTTTCCAACCAAATGATACTTTCTATGTCCAAGTGATTGGTAGGCTCATCTAATAAGAGAATATCGTTGGCTTGAAGCAATAGTTTTGCTAATTCGATACGCATGCGCCAACCACCTGAAAACGTTTCTGTTTGGTTGTTAAAAACGTCTCTTTTAAATCCTAAGCCTAATAATATTTTTTCTGTATCTCCTACATAATTATAACCTCCTAAAAGTTCAAATCTATGCGTGTAATCAGATAAATCTTCTATAATTTGAGAATAAGCCTCACTTTCATAATCGGTTCTTGTTACTAATTGATGATTGATTTCTTCTAGCTTTTTCTCTACTTCTTTAATATCTGTAAACGCTTGATACGCTTCTTCTAAAACCGTTCTTCCAGCTTCAAAATCGATATCTTGGCGTAAAAATCCAATTCTTACTTCTTTTTCGGTTGCAATTTGTCCCGAATCGGGTTTAAAATCACCAGCTAAAATTTTTAACATAGTCGATTTTCCGGCTCCATTTTTACCTACTAAACCCACTCTGTCTCCAGCGCCCATTCTAAAAGTAACTTCTTCAAATAAATACGTTCCACCAAAGGAAACGGAAAGATTATGTATATTCAGCATGTTTTTTTCTAATAAGGTGCAAAAGTACTATACTTATTCTACCTTTACATCAAAATTAGTAAAATGTTTGGTAAAGGATCTAAAATTTATGCAATGGTTGTTGGTTGTTGCCCAAAATGTCATGAAGAAAGCATGTATTTAGACGCAAACCCTTTTAATGTTATGAAAATTTACGCCATGCACGAAAAGTGTTCGCACTGTAAACTGGTATATCAAATTGAGCCTTCTTTCTTTTTTGGTGCCATGTTTGTGAGTTATGGACTTGGTGTTTTGATTGGAATAATTACCTTTTTACTTTCGTATTTAGTATTTCAAGCCAATTTAAAAACAGCTTTTATTTCAATAGTTGTCGCTTTAATTTTAAGTAATACTCTAATTATGAGGTGGTCCAGAAATATTTGGATTAATATTTTTGTTCATTTTGATAAAAATTGGAAAGAAAAACTATCCAAATAACTTTTTGTATATTCTTTCTATAGAAATTTCATTGTCTAATGGAATTCCATTTTCAATATATTGAAATAATTTATCTGACAAGTAGGGTGCGAAAAGTACGCCTCTGGTTCCCATACCATTTAAAATAAATAGGTTGTTGTGTTTGTAGTGTTTTCCTAAAAGTGGTCTTCTGTCTTTTACGGTTGGGCGAACACCTGCTAAATGTTCGATGATTTCAAAATTACAATTTAGTAGTTCTTTTAAATTTGTAACTAATTCAAATTTAGCTTCTTCTGTTTTTTGGTTGGTTTTATCTTGCCAATTATAGGTGGCGCCTACTTTATATAAATTGTTTCCTAAAGGTAATATCCAAATGCTGGAATTTATTATTTCTTTTAACTTTAGATTTTCGGATTTAATAATCAATAGTTCCCCCTTGGTTCCATCAAGTGGTAAGTTGTTAAAATAGGGGTTGTTATGTAGTCCAAATCCTTCAGCAAAAACAATTTGTTTGGCTCGAATGTTTTTATATTGTATAAAATTTTCTTCTATGCTTATTTTTGAATACGCAAAGGTTTCTTCATTATACATAGAATTAGAAAGTAAATAGTGAGTATAAGTTTCTTTCAATTTTTTAGTATCTAAAAAACCAGTATGATTTACTTTTCCGAACTTATAATTACTTATTACGGATTTGCTATTTAAAGTTTCCAATTCACTACTTAAATAATTGGAGAGAGTAGTTTTGTCCGAGGCTGCAAACCAATTATTTTGTTCTTCAATGTTATTCAGTTTGCGCAATAATGGAATTTCATAAAGAAATGTAGTGTGTAGTTTTACTTCTAACTTTTTATAAAATGGAATGGAAATTGCTAATTGCGCTTCTGCTTCCCAAATTTTTGTAAATCGTTTTAAGATAATTGGATTGTATAAACCACCCGCTATTATAGTTGAATTTTGAGAGGTATCATTTAGCACGATAATTTTTTTATGGCGTAACAAACACGTTTCTGCAAAACAAATTCCTGCTAAACCGGAACCAACAATAAGATAATCAACTTCCATTTTGTTTTAATATAGTGCCGCAAATTTACTTAAAATTGTAATGCTGTTTTAGTTATTTGGATAAAAAAAAACTCTTACCGAAGCAAGAGTTTTTTGTATTTTGATTGGAGAAATATTTTTATTAGTAATTCCACATATCTAATTCGAAATTACGTATTTTTTCTTTTACTCTTTCTGATTCTAATAATTGCATTTGAGAGTTTTCTTTCATGTAGTCTTTTATCTCTCTATCACCATATACATTTTCTTCCAAGTAAATTACCGCATTAAAACGACGTGCATTTAACAAATGGTCAAACGTAAATGGCATGGCCGAGTTTTTCTCATTAAATGCTTTTGCGGCATGTAACACATCTCTTGAAGCTGGAAAATAAATCCAAAACAACTCAATAGGAGCGTCATTTTTATTTTCTTCTTTATTCATTGTATATACGTCTGGTACTAAAGGACAAATACCTTGTAATCTGTATTTTAATTCCCCTTGACGTTTGTCAAAATACCAGAAACCTTTGATTTTATATCCTTTAACATGAAAGGCATCAATAGTTTGCTTAGTAATAAATTCTTCTGAAATTTTTTCACCAGCCGCTAATTGTTCAATACCAGCATCTGAGGTATCAATAAAAACTCTAGCTTTTTGAATATCATCAAACGTCTTTTTTACAGTAAAATACCCTGAATCGTATACTTCAGTAATTTTACCATCATCAATTCCCTTCATTAGTACTTCAAAAAGTGGTTTTCTTTCTGAACCTAAATCTTTAGAATCGTCAACTGGATAATACATTGGGTAATTTACTCTTTGGTCCACATCAATAAGTTCCCAAACGGTTTTTCCCATAAACACATCTCTATCACCTATGTAGCCATAAGGTAAAGGTTTGTCATTATCTGCATTTTTCTCTGCTTCGGTTTTTTTACCGATTTCTGCAGGTGTTTTTGCATTTAGTAAATTAGATTGTGCAAACGAAAGTGTGCTCAAACTAAATACTACTACTAATAAAAAATTTCTCCAATTCATTTTTTTATTTTATTTAAATTATTGTACTTCGAATGTACAAGGCGAAACATTTTTAGCAGGTTGGTTAATACCAACATACTTAACTTTTATTTCAGATATACTAACTACATCACCTCTACCTGCTTTTTTGATTGCTGAGATGGCTTGCCCATTCATTCTGTTTCCTTGAACTACAATCGTTGGTTGTCCAGGAACTTTAACATTAAATTGAGTTACATTTATTGTTACTGGGAAATCAAAATCTTCTAAAGCTGCAGAAATAGTACATACTTCTAAGTTAGATTTTGGTCCTTTAGCTGAAACCTCACCTCTAATTTTACCAGTAGGAGCAGGGATACCTTTAATTCTAAATGTTTGTTTACTTGAAAAGGTTCCACCGCCGTTAGGTAAAGTAGCAGAAACATTAATTGTTACTTCTTTACCTTGTCCTGGGTTTAAAACATATTGTCCAGGTTTTCCTGAAGATCTCATCCCAGGCGCACTTGCTTTAACATCACTTGAAGGAATACCTGGAACAGATACCGAAATTGGGTTATCTACCCCTCTGTAAACTACATTCATTTTATCAGCAGAAACAATAGCTTGATTTGGTTTTGGTACCACCACGTAGTTACCTTTAATTGGTAATGGAATTATTTTTCCATTTTCTTCAAAGTTGAAAGAACCATTAATTTCTTTTTCACCTACACTTCCAGCACTAAAAGAGAATTTAGCTTGACCCGCTTCCGCTTTTAGAGATTGACCATTTACAATTACAGATTTTGCAACTAAATTTGGATCAAATTTTCCTAATATAATTTTACCAGTTACAGTTTCTCCTTGGAAGAAAGCGGTTTTGTCTGGAACTACAATAGGTTGGTATGCTGTTAAAGAGGCTGCTGCAACTAAGTCAGATTGGAACATACCGCTAATGATATCACTTTCAGTAGTTTTAATATCTGCTTGAATTTGTGATAATTTAGTAATAGAGGCAATTAAAGGAAATCCTTTATAGTTGTAATCCAACCAAGGCACATTTCCGTCTTCTGTTTTTACTTTATTTGTAGCAAATCTTTTTTCAATTTTTTTCATTTCAGCTTCTACAATAGAGCTTCCACCCGTTGCTTTAATTTGAGCTGAGAACGTGCTAAATTTATTTAAAAATTCAGTACCTTTAGCTGATGGTCTATCACCAGAAAACCAGTATTCATCAATTATATCACCTTTATCCATTGCTTCGAAATTAAGACTTCCATCTTCTTTTCTTTCAACGTCTTTAGTGAATTGTGTTTTTAATCCTTCTACATAGCTGTAGAATTCTTTACATAATAATCTGATTTTATCAACTTTAGCTTTTTTATCACCATATTGTTTTGGTTGATCTTGCGCTTTTTGAGCTAACTGATCGAAAGCTGATTGATTTCTTGCTTCTGCAATACCATTTGATTCTGTGATTTTGTCATTTAAGATACCAAAAGCCGATAATACTTCTTTTGACATATTCATTGCTAACATTGCCACAAAAACCAAATACATCAGATTAACCATCTTCTGTCTAGGGGTAAGTTTTCCTCCTGCCATTTTTTTCTAATTAGTTTAGTTAATTAATTTGTTTAATTTATTTGATAAAACTAATTATCCTTTGTTTTGCATTGCAGTTAACATACCACCATATACCGCATTTAATGAAGATATGTTTGATGTCATAGATTGCATTTGCTCTTTTAATTTAGATGCATTTTCTGCAATTTCTGCATTAGCATCCGCATTTTTCTGAGCCCCATCAATTTGTGCTTTGTATAAGTTGTTTAACGCTTCTAATGAAGTAGCTGCGCTAACCATTTGTTCTGCATATTTTGTTTGAGAAGCAATAGCATCAACTGTTGGAGCGATACCTTTAGCAGCACCTTCAAAGTTTTTAATACTATTTCCTAAGCTTGTCATTAATTCTCCATCAATTTTAGCTTCTTTTAATAAATTGTCTAATTTTTGAGATAATAGACCTTGAGCTTCTTCCGGGTTTTCTTTTTTTCCTGATTTTGGTTTAGCGTCTCCACCAGCTAATTCTGGGTAAACTAAAGACCAATCTAAATCATTTTCAGGTGTTTCAAAAGCAGATAAACCAAAAATAAATGCCTCAGTTCCTAATCCAACGATTAGCATTATTCCTGCGAAAGGCCAGTGCATTAATTTGAAAAGTGCTCCAAGGATTACTACTGCTGCTCCCATACCGTAAGCGAAATTCATTGCTTTTTTGCTTAAAATTGCCATAATTTAAAATTTTAGTTAGTTAAGTTATAATTATTTAGTTTAGTTAAATTTTTATTTATTATTTTTTGATTCCTGTTGCATCCGTTCCCATATAATCTTGTACCGTTCTGAAACCAATATAGCTTCTTGCTGAATCCGCATATTCAAAATCACGTGTTGAAACTTGTAAGAAGAAAGCTACGTCTTTCCATGATCCACCACGAATTACTTTTCTTTGATTTGCTTTATCAGAAACATTTGGATTCATTGATGAAACGAATTCGTAAGCACCAGCATCATAAGAAGAATCGGTCCATTCTGAAACGTTTCCTGCCATGTTGTATAAGTTGAAATCATTTGGCTCATACGATTTTGCTTCTACAGTATATAAAGCACCATCAGCAGCATAATCTCCTCTCATAGGTTTGAAATTGGCTAAGAAACAACCACGGTCGTTTTTAGCATAAGGTCCACCCCAAGGGTATGTACCTGATTCAATTCCGCCTCTTGCGGCATATTCCCATTCTGCTTCAGTAGGTAAACGGAAAGAATTTACTTGGTCTCTACCTTTTTGTTTTTTCACATATGAGTTTTTATACATGGTTCTCCAAGCACAAAATGCTTTTGCTTGATCCCAAGATACACCCACAACTGGATAGTCTCCATAAGCTTGGTGCCAAAAATAGCTATTGTGCATTGGCTCGTTATATGAATACGCAAAATCTTTAATCCACACGGTTGTATCTGGATATATTTCTAAAGGCTTTGCATCTTCATAAAAGTTTTTACGGCCTTTTTTCTTTACTGCTTTGTTTAAATCAACTTGATTGTATTTGAACTTTAATTTACTTACATCTATCGTTTTTAACCCATTAAACGATTCTGATTCTGGTAAATACATAGAATCCATTACTTCAACATAATCTGCATCTGGATATTTTGAAGTTTCTTTAATCAATTTTACTTTTTTGTTTGTTTTTCTATTAGCATAAAGATCTGAATCTGTACCTACACTATAATAATTTTCGTACATATATTTGTCATATGCTGTCATTTTAGCTGGATCGGCATCCGCAAAAGCAAAGTCTCCAATACTTCCTGTTCCTTTTCCTCCTGCAGCTGGTTTTACACCAGATTCTTCTGCTTGTATGGCCAATCTTGTTCTAATAGTAGAATCTTTAACCCATTCTACGAACTGACGGTACTCGCTATTTGTAATTTCCGTTTCATCCATGTAAAATGAAGTCACAGTAACTGTTTTAGTGGGCGCATCTTGTACGTTGGCAACATCATCATCTGACTTACCCATGATGAATGCACCGCCAGGTATAAGTGACATACCAAAAGGTTTTTCTGAAAACCATTTTTTTCCTTTAACTCCTACCAGTTCACCTTTATCGCCTTTTCCACAGCTAGTTAATAGAGCTAAGGCTGCCGATAATACTAAAAACTTTTTCATATTAATTGGGTTATAAAATTTTATTTTATTTAAGGCTCCAAACCTATCTATTTATTTTGACATATACAATAGCAAATTAAAAATAAAATAAAAAAAAGTGTATTTTATCGATTTTTGCTATGCTTTTAACGATTTTTTAAAAGCTTTTTCTGTGTGCTTTCCACCATCTTTCGGGGATTTCAGCATTACAAGCCGCTACATAATCATCGTTTGTACATGGTAATAACGTTTTTTTAACTGTTTTATTATATATGGTATTGTAATTTATTTCCATCCACCATCTTTCTGATCGGTTACTTTTGTAAAAAACCAACTCTTGGTCTTCTGCTAATACTATATATCTATTATAATCTGTTTTATCTTCAAATGGATATTCGTAACTTCTTAAGTGGTATCCTTCTATAAAATACCAAACGATTTGCGCTATAAGTTGGTTTTCATTTTTAGAATAAAATTGATTGAAAATTCCAAAAATACTAACTTTATCGCTAATTCCTGCATATCTGGCTAATGTGCAAATTTCTCTTCCATCAAATCCGTTTGGATAAAATTCTGTTGTATTTCCTGAATCGGATGATTTTATTGACTTTAAATCAAGACTAATTATGTCGGCATCTCTAAAAACAGGCTCAACTATTGCTGAATTTTTACTTATTTCACCTAATCTGTAGGTGTCAAAATACAATTTTTCGATTAAATCTATTTCTTCTTGCGAGGTATAGTAGGTTTGATAGCCCATACTGCAAAAATTATATAAATTATTTGGCTCTTCTACAATTATTCTCGATAAGTATGAATCCGAGTCAAGTTTTTCATCTTTTGCAAAATCAAATTTATTATCAATTGCGACTAAATTTACCATTTGGTCCAATTGATCAAAAGCACGATACAAAGCATAAGTTAAATCTTGTGAACCACCAACAACCAAAGGTATAATTTTTTGCTTAATTAAACTGGCACAAATGGTTTTTAACACAAAATAGGTGTCACTTGTTTCATTTCCTACTAAGGCATCACCTAAATCGGCTATTCCTTTGTTCCAATTACCTGGAAATAATTGATAAAAAGCTTTTCTAAAATCGTTAAAATTGTAATTTTCATTTTCTAAATCTGCACCTCTATTTTCGTTTACACAAATGAGTGCGATGGATATATTTTCTAAATTAGGATAATCGGTAGCGGTATGCATTACAATTTTTTTACCTAATGTTTGATTAGATAAGCTTTCTGTAAAGTTTTGAAGTTCTTCTGATACAGGTTGTAAATATTCGAATATCATAAATTATATTTTGAATGTATTCGATTCTGAAATTAATTCAGAATGATAAACACATAAATTATTTCTTTTTAGCTGTAGCTTTTTTTTCAGGTGCTTTTTTAGTAGCTGTTTTTTTAGCGGGTGCTTTCTTTTCAATCATCTCTTTTACTGTTTCAAGAGTTAATTTTGTAGCATCTATATCTTTACTTAATTCAATTTTAATTTTTCCTTTTGTAATTACAGATCTTCCCCAACGTGCTTTTTCTACTTTAATACCTTCTTCTTTCCAATAATGAAGTACTTTTTCGATTTCTTTTTGTTGTTTGTCTTCAATTAATTCATTGATATCAGCTTGCGATAAATTATCAAAATTGTATTTTTTATTTACATTGATAAAAATACCATTCCATTTTAAGAAAGGACCAAATCGGCCAACTCCTTTTTGTACAGGTAAATTATCGTAAGTAGCAATTGGAGAGTCTGCTTTGTTTTTTTCATTGATTAATTCGATGGCTCTTTCCATTGAAACGTCTAAAGGTTCTTCCCCTTTAGCTAAAGAAATAAATTGTGTTCCAAATTTCACATAAGGTCCAAAACGTCCGTTGTTTACTTCTATTTCTTCGCCTTCATACGTTCCTAACGATTTGGGTAATAAAAATAAATCTAAAACTTCTTCTAGTGTTATGTTACTAAGGTTTTGTTCGTTTCTTAAACTTGCAAATTGTTTTACTTCGTCATCAATAGCACCAATTTGCGCCATTGCGCCATATTTTCCTAATCGAACACTTACTGGTTTTCCTGTTTTTGGATCGGTTCCTAAAATTCGTTCACCAGATTCACGTTCTGCTGTTGTTTCCACTTTGGTAACAATTGGATGAAAATGATCGTAAAAGTTTCGCATCATTTTATGCCAATCTTCGTTTCCAGCTGCAATTTCATCAAAATCTTGCTCTACTTTAGCTGTAAAATTATAATCTAAAATGCTTTCAAAGTTTTTCACTAAAAAGTCAGTCACAATTCCTCCAATGTCAGTTGGCACTAATTTCCCTTTATCCGAACCAGAGTTTTCTTTTAAAGTTTGCGATTTTATTTCTTTACCAAGTAAGGTTAATTGTTCGTATTTCCTTTCTGTACCTTCAAAACTTCCTTTTTCAACATAATTTCTGTTGATTATTGTAGAAATAGTTGGCGCATAAGTTGAAGGACGACCAATACCTAATTCTTCTAATTTTTTTACAAGTGACGCTTCCGTATATCTACTTGCAGGGCGCGTAAATCGTTCTGTTGCAGTAATAAATTTATTGGTAAGCTTTTCGTTTACTTTTAATGCGGGTAGTAGGCCTTCTTGTTCTTCTTCATCGTCATCATTTCCTTCCAAATATACTTTTAAAAAACCATCGAATTTTATTACTTCGCCTGTTGCAGAAAAGTACTCATTATGCGTATTAGTTGTAATTTTTACGTTGGTTCGTTCCAGTTGCGCATCACTCATTTGTGAGGCTAACGTACGTTTCCAAATTAAATCATATAAACGCGCTTGGTCTCTATCAATATCAACGGTATGGCGACTCATATCTGTAGGACGAATGGCTTCGTGCGCTTCTTGAGCCCCTTTAGATTTGGTATTATAATTTCTTGGTTTACTATATGCTGCTCCGTAATACGAAGTAATTTCTGCTTGTGCGGCAGCCATGGCCTCTTGCGAAAGGTTTACACTATCCGTTCTCATGTAAGTAATCAAACCGGCTTCGTATAAACGTTGAGCAATTTGCATAGTAATTCCTACAGGTAAATACAATTTACGAGCGGCTTCTTGTTGTAACGTAGATGTCGTAAAAGGTGCTGTAGGCGATTTTTTTGTTGGCTTTGTTTCTAAATCGGCCACTTTAAAATCGGCAGCAATATTTTTTTCTAAAAATTGTTGTGCTTCTTCTTTTGTATTGAAATTTTTACTTAGTTTGGCTTTTACTGTTTTTCCGGCTTCATTAATAAATTCGGCGCTAATTGAATAACTGCCAACGGCTTTAAAATTCTGAATTTCACGTTCGCGTTCTACAATTAATCGAACAGAAACGGATTGCACACGTCCGGCAGACAAACCACCTTTTACTTTTTTCCAAAGAACCGGAGATAATTCGTAGCCCACTAAACGGTCTAAAACTCTTCGAGCTTGTTGTGCGTTTACTAAATTATAATTAATATCTCTCGGGTTTTCAATGGCTTTTAAAATGGCAGTTTTTGTAATTTCGTGAAAAACAATGCGTTTTGTTTTGGCTGGATCTAATTTTAATTCTTCAGATAAATGCCAAGAAATTGCTTCTCCTTCTCGGTCCTCATCGGAAGCTAACCAAACCATATCTGCTTTTTTAGATAAGTCTTTTAGTTTTTTTACTAATGCTTTTTTATCTGGAGATACCTCATATTTAGGTTGAAAATTACCCTTTACATCTACACCAATTTCTTTTGATGGTAAATCGGCAATATGTCCGTAACTTGATTCCACTTGGAAATCGGTTCCTAAAAATTTTTCAATGGTTTTTGCCTTTGCAGGTGACTCCACGATAACTAAATTCTTCGCCATTTTCAATTATTTGATTTGGCAAAAGTATATTATTTTTTTGATTAATATATATAGGTATCGTTTTTTTGATTTTTACTTATTGTTTGATTAACTAATTGTTTTTAAATTTTTGTTAAACTGACGCTGACAATTTGGCAGATAGTAAAATTTAGTATTATCTTTGCTTTCTGAATTTTTGAAAAAACAGTTTTCGAAAATAAAATTATAATGAGGGTTATGGAAGAAAAGATTATAGAAGAAAGTAAGCAAGGCACTTCAATGGTTTTGGAGACAAAGCAAGGCAACCAAAAGAAGTTATTTATAGAAAGTTATGGTTGCCAAATGAACTTTGCCGATAGCGAAGTGGTGGCTTCTATTTTGGCTAATGAAGGATATAATACGACGCAAGTTTTAGAAGAAGCCGATTTGGTTTTAGTAAATACCTGTTCCATAAGAGATAAAGCAGAAGTAACTGTTAGAAAGCGATTACAAGTATATAATGCCATAAAACGCGATTTCAATCCTAAAATGAAAGTAGGCGTTCTGGGATGCATGGCAGAACGATTAAAAGAAAAATTTTTAGACGAAGAAAAAATTGTAGATATGGTCGTAGGACCAGATGCTTACAAAGATATTCCTAATTTATTGAGAGAAGTTGAAGACGGTCGTGATGCGATAAACGTTATTCTTTCTCGTGAAGAAACCTATGCGGATATTTCTCCAGTACGTTTAAGTAGTAACGGAATTACAGCATTTGTATCGATAACTCGTGGTTGTGATAACATGTGTACGTTTTGCGTAGTGCCTTTTACTCGTGGAAGAGAACGTAGTCGAGAACCAGAAAGTATTATCGAAGAAATTGCTGATTTATGGCGTAAAGGTTTCAAAGAAGTAACTTTGTTAGGTCAAAATGTAGACAGTTATCTTTGGTATGGTGGTGGATTGAAAAAAGACTTTGTTAAAGCAAGTGAAATGCAAAAAGCCACTTCTGTAGATTTTGCTCAATTGTTAGATAGATGTGCTACACAATTTCCAAAAATGCGATTTCGTTTTTCTACTTCAAATCCTCAAGATATGCATATTGAAGTAATTGAAGTTATGGCAAAACACCATAATATTTGCAATTACATTCACTTGCCCGTTCAGAGTGGAAGTACCAGAATTTTAAAAGAAATGAACCGTCAACACACTCGTGAAGAATACATTACATTAGTTGACAATATTTACAGAATTATTCCAGACATCTCACTTTCACAAGATATTATTGCTGGATTTCCAACAGAAACAGAAGCAGATCATCAAGATACTTTAAGTTTGTTAGCATATGTAAAATACGATTTCGGATTTATGTTTGCTTATTCAGAAAGACCAGGAACTTTGGCGGCAAGAAAAATGGAAGATGACGTACCAGAAGAAGTAAAGAAACGAAGATTAAATGAAATTATCGATTTACAGCAACGTATCGCATTAGAACGCACCCAGCGATTTGTTGGTCAAACCGTTGAAGTATTAGTAGAAAAAGATTCTAAACGTTCCGACAAACAGTGGAGTGGAAGAAATTCTCAAAATACGGTAGTAGTTTTTCCAAAAGAACATTATAAACCGGGTGATTTTGTATTAGTAAAAATATCAGATTGTACCAGTGGAACATTAATAGGTGAAGCTGTTGGGTATTCAGAAATCATGAATTAGTATTAGCCACGGATTAAAGGATTTTCACAGATTGTATATATGAAGTTATATAGAGAAAAAGAAACTTTTAAAATTATTGGAATTTGTATGAATGTCCATAATTATTTAGGTCCAGGCTTGTTGGAAGTAGTATATAAAGATGCACTTGAAATTGAATTCACGGAAAACAATATTCAGTTTGAAAGAGAAAAAGAATTTTTGATTGAATATAAAGGTAAAGTTTTAAATCATAAATTTTATGCTGATTTTGTTGTTAATGAAGATATCATATTAGAAGTTAAGGCAGTTAAAGAATTTTCTAATGAGCATAAAGCCCAAATTTTAAATTATATGAAATTAGCAAAATCTGAAGTAGGGTTGTTAGTAAATTTTCAAACAAAATCATTACAACATAACAGATTTGTACTATAAAATCTTTGAAAATCATATAATCCGTGGCAAAATAATTAAAAAATGGAATCAGTTCAAAACATAAAACAACGCTTTGAGATTATTGGAAACGATCCAAAACTCAATCGTGCGGTAGAAAAAGCCATTCAGGTTGCTCCCACAGACATTTCTGTATTGGTAACTGGAGAAAGTGGTGTAGGTAAAGAAAGTATTCCTAAAATTATTCATGCTTTATCACATAGAAAACACGGGAAATACATTGCGGTAAATTGTGGTGCCATTCCAGAAGGGACGATAGATTCAGAACTTTTCGGTCACGAAAAAGGATCTTTTACTGGTGCCACTGGAACAAGAGAAGGCTATTTTGAAGTAGCCAATGGAGGAACTATTTTTTTAGACGAAGTTGGCGAATTACCGTTGACTACACAAGTACGTTTGTTGCGAGTATTAGAGAATGGCGAATTTATAAAAGTGGGTTCTTCTCAAGTACAAAAAACTAATGTTCGTATTGTAGCGGCTACAAACGTGAATATGTTAGAAGCTATTGAAAAAGGAAAATTCAGAGAAGATTTATATTATCGTCTAAGCACTGTCGAAATCAATCTACCGGCTTTACGCGAAAGAAAAGAAGATATTCATTTATTGTTTCGCAAATTTGCTGCCGATTTCGCACACAAATATAAAATGCCTCCGATTAAATTATCAGAGGATGCTATAACTTATTTAATGCATTACCGTTGGAGTGGAAATATAAGACAATTACGAAATTCTGCCGAGCAAATATCGGTATTAGAAACTAATAGAGATATCTCATTAACGGCATTAAAATCGTATTTGCCAAATATGGAAAGTAATTCACTGCAAGTAGTTGGAGAGAAAAAGAGCACTTCCGATTTTAGTAATGAGCGCGAAATTTTGTACAAAGTACTTTTTGATATGAAAAGCGATTTAAATGATTTAAAAAAACTTACACTGGAACTAATGCAAAATGGAAATGCTAAAGTGCAAGAAAATAACAAATCGCTAATTCAAAAAATTTATGGAAATTCTGAAGAAAAAAACACTATTTTTGAACAAGAAATAAAAAGAAATGTTTTACCTGTTGAAGAAGAAGTAGAACAAGAAGAGTTTGATGATGAAGACGACTTTAACAATAATTATCTTTATGCGGAGGCTATTGATGAAGTGGAAACCCTTAGTTTAGAAGCGAAAGAGATAGAATTAATAAAAAAATCGTTAGAAAAAAATAAAGGAAAAAGAAAAGCAGCTGCAGAGGAATTAGGTATTTCTGAAAGAACTTTATATAGAAAAATTAAACAATTTGATTTGTAGTTTTAGAATAAAAAGATGAAATTTAAAATTAAAATAATCACAATTTTAACCTTGTTTTTACTTGTGGGTTGTAATGTTAAATACAACTTTACAGGAACAGGAAAAATTAATGCCAAAACGTTTCAGGTAAATTATTTTCAAAATAATGCTGAAATTGTTGAGGTGGGAATTGAACGAACATTCACGCAAAAATTACAAAATACCATTCAAAACCAAACCAATTTAGATTTGGTAACTTCTGGTGGCGATTTGCTGTATGAAGGAGAAATTGTAGAATATCGTATTACGCCAATGGCATCAAATGCGAGTCAGCAATCTTCTCAAAACAGAATGACAATTTCTATAAATGTAAGGTATTCAAGCAAAAATTCAGAAGATGATAATTTCGAAAAGCGTTTTTCATTTTTTCATGATTATGATGCCAATTTATTGCCTTCTGCAGTTTTAAACGAAGCGTTGGAAATCATTTATGAAAGAATTACGCAAGATATTTTTAATGAATCTTTAGCCAAATGGTAGTTGTCAATTGCAATATCAAAAATTAAATTCAATAATTAATTTAAAAAAATATTTAAAATCATAATACTTCAATCTTTATTTTTGAATCTCACATAAAATGAACACAAACGATTATATAAATCTACTCAATAATTCTAAAGCAATTAACGACAAACAAACGGTAGTGCTTGAAACTATTGTAAATGAATTTCCTTTTTATCAAAGTGCACGTGCTTTGTATTTAAAAGGATTGTATAATCAAGAGAGTTTCAGATATAATTATGAATTAAAAAAAACGGCTGCACACACTTCGGATAGAAGTGTTTTATTTGATTTTATTACTTCCGATAATTTTAAAATTTTTCAACAAGAAGTGTATGACAAGTATCGTGCAGAATTTCAAAATATACTAGTTTCCGATTTTGAATATGTGAAAGAAAAAAATGCTCCTGAAACTTTAAATGTTTTTTCAGAAATAAAAAATTCCAATGAAACATTGCCACTTTCTAATCAAAAACAGATTAATAATGAAGTAGAAATTGCACTAGAAATTGGTAAGCCCTTGCAATTTGATAAAAATGAAACCCATTCCTTTTCAGAATGGCTTCAATTAGCTAAAATAACGCCAATTGTACGTGAACATTCTGAAAAAGAAGTTGAAAAAACCTCGGAATTAGAAAAAAAAATTGATTTAATAGAAAAGTTTATCGAGTTAAATCCTAAAATGCCACAAGTAAAATATAATACGTCAACACCAATAAATATTAATAAAAGCAACGAAATGCCTTCTTCAATTATGACAGAAACGTTGGCGCAAATTTATCTTGAACAAAAAAAATATACCAAAGCAATACAAGCTTATGAAATATTAAATTTGAAATATCCAGAAAAAAGTAGTTACTTTGCAGACCGAATAAAAAATATAAAAATTTTACAACAAAATAATTAATACAGAAGTTATGTCATTTACAATTTTTTTAGCATTAATCATCATCGTTTGTTTCTTATTAATATTAACAATTATGGTTCAGAATCCTAAGAGTGGAGGTTTATCTTCTTCTTTTGGAGGAGGAGGTCAAATGGGTGGTGTCAAAAATACAACTGACTTTTTAGAAAAAACAACTTGGGTTTTAGGAGGGTCATTGATTGCTTTAATCTTATTTTCAACTTTAAGTTTTAATAATGGTTCAGGTGGTTCTAAATTAGTAGACGAAAATGCTACACCTGCTATCGTTAAAGACGCGCCAGCAAAACCAGTAACAACTCCATCTACAAAACCAGCGGATACAGCAAAATAATTTTTGCAAAATATAGTATATAATGCCAGCCTGTCAGTGCTGGCATTTTTATTTTAAGTAAATTTGTCAGAAAAAGGGTTTGGCACAATTTCTGAAATTAAAGAAAGCGTTCACTAACAAATATATTCAATATAATTATGGCATTAAACATTAAACCAATTGCAGATAGAGTAGTAATAGAACCATCTGCAGCAGAAACAACGACTGCTTCCGGAATTATTATTCCAGATACAGCAAAAGAAAAACCTCAAAAAGGAACTGTTGTTGCCGTTGGAACAGGTAAAACCGATTATACAATGACTGTAAAAATTGGTGATACTGTTTTGTATGGTAAATATGCAGGAACAGAATTAAAATACGAAGGTAAAGATTACCTAATTATGCGTGAAGATGAGATTTATGCAATATTGTAGCAATAGGCTTTAAGCAATAAGCTAAGCTATGAGAGATTTTAAAAAATATGATATTTGGCAATTAAGTCACGAATTAACATTAGAAGTTTATAAAATTACTTCTGGTTTTCCAAAAGAAGAGTTGTTCGGTTTGACCAGTCAAATTAGAAGAGCAGTTTCATCTATACCAACAAATATTAGTGAAGGATGTGGAAGAAATAGCGACAAAGAATTTAATCAATTTTTAAATATTGCATTAGGTTCAGCCTCTGAAACAGAATATTTATTAACTCTCTCAAAAGATTTAAACTATATTGAATTAAATAATTTTGAAACATTTAATTCAAAAATAAATTTAATTAAAAGTAAAATTTATAAATTGAAATTGGTACTTACTAAATAAAATAAAATTAACAGCAGTTGGTTTGCTTAAAGCATAAAGCCTTCTGCCTAAAACAATAAAAAAAATGGCAAAAGATATAAAATTTGATATTGAAGCACGTGATGGATTAAAACGTGGTGTAGATGCATTAGCAAATGCAGTAAAAGTAACTTTAGGTCCAAAAGGTAGAAATGTAATAATTTCGAAATCATTTGGAGGCCCAACGGTTACTAAAGATGGTGTTTCTGTTGCAAAAGAAATTGAATTAGCCGATCCATTAGAAAATATGGGCGCGCAAATGGTTAAAGAAGTGGCTTCAAAAACTAATGATTTAGCTGGTGATGGAACTACAACAGCTACTGTTTTGGCTCAAGCCATCGTAAAAGAAGGGTTGAAAAATGTAGCAGCTGGCGCCAATCCAATGGATTTAAAGCGTGGAATCGATAAAGCAGTAGAAGCAATTGTTGCCGATTTAGCAAAGCAAACCCAATCGGTTGGAGATTCTTCTGAGAAAATTAAGCAAGTAGCTTCTATTTCAGCAAATAATGATGAAACCATTGGCGATTTAATTGCGAAAGCATTTACTAAAGTTGGTAAAGAGGGTGTAATCACGGTTGAAGAAGCTAAAGGAACCGATACTTATGTAGATGTTGTAGAAGGAATGCAATTTGATAGAGGCTATTTATCACCTTATTTTGTGACAGATGCTGATAAAATGGTGGCAGAATTAAGCAATCCGTATGTATTATTGTACGATAAAAAAATCTCAAACTTACAAGAATTATTACCTATTTTAGAACCTGTGGCACAATCAAGTCGTCCGTTATTAATTATTGCGGAAGATGTTGATGGTCAAGCATTAGCTACTTTAGTTGTCAATAAATTACGTGGTGGATTAAAAATTGCCGCTGTAAAAGCACCAGGTTTTGGAGACAGAAGAAAAGCCATGTTAGAAGACATAGCGATTTTAACTGGTGGTACTGTAATTGCGGAAGAAAGTGGGTATTCATTAGAAAACACAACTTTAGAAATGTTAGGTACAGCTGAAACCATTTCTATTGATAAAGACAATACTACTATTGTAAACGGTGCAGGAGAAACGGAATTAATAAAAGGACGTGTGAACCAAATTAAAGCACAGATGGAAACCTCTACTTCGGATTATGATAAAGAAAAGTTACAAGAACGTTTGGCTAAATTAGCTGGTGGTGTAGCAGTACTTTATGTTGGAGCAGCATCGGAAGTTGAAATGAAAGAGAAAAAAGATAGAGTTGACGATGCGTTACATGCTACTCGTGCGGCTGTAGAAGAAGGTATTGTTGCTGGTGGAGGTGTTGCATTAGTGCGTGCTAAAACCGTTTTAGCTTCGTTAAAATCTGAAAATGCAGATGAAGCTACTGGAATACAAATTATTTCTCGTGCCGTTGAAGCTCCTTTACGTACTATCGTTGAAAATGCTGGAGGAGAAGGTTCTGTTGTAATTGCAAAAGTGACAGAAGGTTTAGGTGATTTCGGATTTAATGCCAAAACAGGAGAATACGTTCAAATGTTAGCAGCAGGAATTATCGATCCGAAAAAAGTAACTCGTGTAGCTTTAGAAAATGCAGCCTCTGTAGCGGGTATGATTTTAACTACAGAATGTGCCTTGATTGAAATTAAAGAAGAATCAAGCCCAAGCCCAATGGGTGGCGGAATGCCAGGAATGATGTAAGTCGAGAGCCTCGACACCCAATTATTCCAACTTTGTGAATAAATTAATATAAAAAATCCGTCATGAAAGTTTTCTTGACGGATTTTTGGTTTGTTTAAACTTTGTTATTTATTAGAATTCGTGTAATCTAAATTATGCGTTATACTCATGGAAACATTATGATTCATGATGTTGTTTCCAATTTCAGGTGTTACCAAATGATTTAAATAACCAACTTCTAGCCGAATGGTATCATCATAATTAATTCCGAAACCAATTAAAAGCCTGTTTTGATCGAAGAAGTTAGCATTTACTTTATTGTCTCCTAAATTAAAAAAAAATTCGTCTTGTAAAATGGCATACGCTTTGTTTCTTTCATTATTAAATTTAAATAAATGAAATAAATTACGATTCAAATATCTTAGTCTATTTTGATAATTGGTCGCTTCTACTACAATTTCATCATCACTATTTAAAATAATATTATCTACAAAACGTTGTTCTAAACGAAAACGCTGTGTCATTAAATTCTTATTATCAGACCATTTGTGATTATATTGTATTTGTTCCCAAGCTCTGTTTTCTGTAAAAAAATCAGTTAACGAAGGTTTGAAAGTTTTAATCAATCCGTAACCCGCGCTAAAAGTAATTTGATTGTTTAAGTAATATATGCCGCCAATTCTGAATAAATTCTGTCTGTTTTGCTCAAAATTAGCATCACCACGCCATTGCACTTCTAAATGCGCACCAAACTTGTTGGTTAGTTTGTATTGACCCGTATAGAATAGCCAATTGGCTTGTCCATGAATTGTTTTTTGTGCAAATGCTGTGGTAAGCGTAAAAGTTAACCCGAAAACAATTTTAAATCGTAATTTCATTTTTTTAATTTATTTAAATGTAAAATTAAGACTTAAAATTTAAATTTTTTGAAATAAAACTACAGCTTTTTACAATTTTATATTTATGTTTATCATTCTTAATTTATTGTAAATGATGCAAATATAAAATGGTTTAATATTTTTTTAAGTTTTACTTGTCAAAACCAAAATTGGTTGTATATTTGCCAAAGAATTAAGGATGAAACATTGCTTAATTCCTCAAAGTAGAAAATAGAATTAAACATATATCGCGGGATAGAGCAGTAGGCAGCTCGTCGGGCTCATAACCCGAAGGTCACAGGTTCGAGTCCTGTTCCCGCTACTAAAGAGGACCAAAAAACGGCTAAAATTTCTTTTAGCCGTTTTTTTATTATATGATCTGAATAAAATAGTCAAGAATACTGCTAAAAAAACGCCCTTTCATTTCTGAAAAGGCGTTTTTGAATTAGTTGAAAATGGATTATTTCTTAATCACTCGAAGTGATTTGGTATTCTCTCCTTGACTTACAATAACATTGTAAACTCCAGAAGCAAAATTAGTTCCAATTTGAAGTTCTGTCAAGTCACTTGGTACAACTTCTTTTCTCTCTAATAATTTTCCTGTCATATCATACACCATAACAGTTACTTTTTCTTCACTTAGTGAAGTTAAGTTCAAATTAAAGTTTTCTGTAAATGGGTTTGGATACGTCACTACATTAAAGTTTATGGTATCTACATTCATTGATTTCACAAAGTTTGGTGCAACACGAAAAGTAGTAACAGAACATGATTCACCATAAGGTTGCCATAGTCCATTTATCATAGTAGCTACTCTAACAGTATAGGTTGTGCCGCTAACTAATGTTAAACCAGGAACGTTAGTCATTCTAAAACGTTTTTCACTACTTGATGCCGTGTCATACGTATACACATCTGTTCCTAAACTAACTTCAAAACGATATTTTTGAGCCACAGAAACGGAAGTAGCATATAATAAAGTAGCATTACCTGAAGCTAATGTCGTACCGCATTGTCTATCTATTAATTTGCTTAATGGAGCAGCAGGAGTTGTTACAGTACATTCATCACCATATTCGCTCCATACTCCGTTATATCTAGTTGCTACACTAATTGTATAGGTTGTGTTATAAAAAGCACCACCTGGTAAAGAGGATAATCGGAACGATCCCACTGCTTCAATAGTTTGTGTTGATGCTCCATTAACAACTTTATATCTGAAACCTGTATTATTCCATAAACGATAAGGTGAAATATAAGTATTTATTGAAGCTAAAGTTGTTCAGCATTGTCTATCTATTAATTTACTTAATGGAGCAGTAGGTGTTGTTACCGAACATTCATCACCAAAGTCACTCCAAACGTTATTCTTTTTAACAGCTACACTAATAGTATAAGTTGTATTAAAAAAAGGACCACCTGGTAAAGACGTTAAACGAAACCATCTTTCGCTTGTTGGCTCTATGATTTGAGTTGTTGTTCCATGAACAACTTTAAATTTATAACGGGAAACACCAGTTATTGCTTTGGCTCTAATAACAGTATTTAAAGCTGACAAAGTAACACCACATTGAGAATCAATGACTTTTGAGAAGCTAAAAATTGGAGCGAAATTTTTCCAAACTGCGGCCGCTTGATAAGCAGCTATACTACCTACGGGAACTGTTAGGCTACATGCGGCTTGGTTTACATACTGAAAAACATTTTCAGGAATTGTTATGGGTATTGTTACATTACAAATAACCGAAGTTAAATTAGTACATTCACCAAAAGCTCGATAACCTATATTCGTTACCGAGTTTCCAATTGTTACCGAAGTTAAGCTAGTACAATTCTCAAAAGCATAGTTACTTATATTAGTTACCGAGTTTGGTATGGTTACTGTGGTTAAACTAGAACAACCTTTAAAAGCAGTTATACCAATAATTGACACAGAGTTTCCAATTGTCACCGAAGTTAAATTAGTACAAAATGCAAAAGCTTGAACACCAATGTTCGTTACTGAGTTTGGAACGGTTACAGATGTTAAATTAGTACAATATGAAAAAGTATTTTGACTAATTTCCGTTAATGAGTTTGAAATTATTACAGAAGTTAAACCAGACTGAAAAAAAGCAAAAGTCCCAATGTTCGTTACTGAGTTTGGAATGGTTATAGCTGTTAAATTAGTACAAGATGAAAAAGCTTGAGTACCAATACTCGTTACTGAGCTTGGAATGGTTACAGATGTTAAACCAGTACAAGAAAAAAAAGCATTATTACCAATACTAGTTACTGAATATGTACCAAAATCTGTAGTTACCGTTGCTGGAATGACAATTTCACCACTTGCACCTGGATTTAAACCCACTTTAACAGTGGTTTGCGAAGTAACTGTATAAATAATACCACCACTAGTAATATTTGTTGTTGGATTTGTACTAAGTAAAACATCTGATGGTGTTAATCTAGTGATGGAGGAGGAGCCGGCTCCCGAATTAGCACCAATTCTTACTAGGGCATTTGAGTCTGTTAAAGCTCCAAAAATTAGAGCTAATGAAAATAGAATTTTTTTCATACTTTAAGTTAGTTTGGGATTATTATTTTTAAACGTTTTTTACTTGATAGTAATGGAATAGCTGCTTTTGAGTAAAATGGTATAAAATTTTAAAATGCTAACTCAAATCTACAAATTTTTTTTTGCATAAAATATATTAAAAACGATTTTTTTAAAAATTGGATTGAATATGAGTTTTCGATATTTAAAAAAATAAATCTAGAAGTTTATTTGCCTTCATAAATCAACAAAAATTACTTATAGTCTTTAAGCAAATTGTTTTAGTCGCCCTCTGAAAGGGCTACAGAGTTAAACCAAAAACAGCTGAAAGAATTTTAGCCGTTTTTTTATTATATTATCTGAATAAAATAGTCAAGAATACTGCTAAAAAAAACGCCCTTTCATTTCTGAAAAGGCGTTTTTGAATTAGTTGAAATTGGATTAGTTCTTAATCACTCGAAGTGATTTTATTTCTTCCCCTTGCGTTACAATAACATTGTAAACACCCGTAGACCAATTTGAACCTAACTGTACGTCTTGTAATATTGAAGGCATAACTTCTCTATTCTCGATCAGTTTTCCTGTCATATCAAATACACTT
>NZ_JBBALR010000005.1:0-181803 GCF_040402895.1 Flavobacterium sp. | reverse complement strand
GAAAACAAGTAGAATTAGCAATAGATGAGTGCGATGCCATTATTTTTATGGTAGACGTGGAAGAAGGCATTACGCCAATGGATGATGAAGTGGCGAAATTATTACGTAAGGTTACTAAACCTGTTTTATTAGCTGTGAACAAAGTAGATAATTCAAAACGTGTTACGGATGCATTAGAGTTTTACAATTTAGGATTAGGCGAATATTTTACTATTGGCGCTATGAACGGAAGTGGAACGGGTGAATTATTAGATAAATTAGTAGAAGTTTTACCTGAATTGCCAGAAGCCGTTGAAGATGAAAATCCTTTACCTCGTTTTGCTGTTGTTGGAAGGCCAAATGCTGGAAAGTCGTCTATTATTAACGCGTTAATTGGTGAAGATAGATTCGTGGTTACAGATATTGCAGGAACTACTCGTGATGCCATTGATACCACATACAACCGTTTTGGTTTTGAATTTAATTTGGTAGACACTGCTGGAATTAGAAGAAAAGCGAAAGTTAAAGAAGACTTAGAATTTTATTCTGTAATGCGTTCGGTTCGTGCCATTGAGCATTCAGATGTTTGTATTTTGGTCATTGATGCTACACGTGGTTTTGAAGGACAAGACCAAAGTATTTTTTGGTTGGCCGAAAAAAACAGAAAAGGAATTGTAATTTTAGTCAACAAATGGGATTTAGTTGAAAAAGATACTATGACCGCAAGAGATTATGAACGTAAAATTCGTGAGCAAATTCAACCGTTTACAGATGTACCGATTTTATTCGTTTCTGCATTAGAAAAACAACGTTTGTTAAAAGGATTAGAAACTGCTGTTGAGGTTTTTGAAAACAGAAAACAAAAAGTGCCAACATCAAAATTCAACGATTTAATGTTGCCAATTATTGAAAACCAACCACCACCAGCGTTAAAAGGGAAGTATGTAAAAATTAAATATTGTATGCAATTGCCTACTCCGGTACCACAGTTTGTGTTTTTTGCCAACTTACCGCAATATGTAAAAGATCCGTACAAACGTTTTATTGAAAACAAATTACGTGAAAACTACAATTTTAGTGGTGTACCAATAGATATTTATTTCAGACAGAAATAATAAAAAAAACCGATTAGTGCTTATCGGTTTTTTTTATATAAATTTTAGCAATTGAACACTAATTTTACCAACTACCTCCAGCACCTCCACCAGAAAAGCCTCCACCACCGAATCCACCGCCAAATCCGCCACCACCTGATGATGAACCGCCGCCAAAATTTCCGCCTCCACGTCCCAAACTACTTAAAATAATAATATCCATTAAGTCGGGACCGCCAAATCCTCCAGAGTTGCCACCATTTTTTCCTTTGCTTTTAGAGGCTATGATTAAGAATAGAATTACAAAAACAAGTATAATAAGTAGTGGGATTTTACTTCCTTTATCTTTTTTTCGCTCGCCTTTGTATTTTCCTGTTAAAACTTTAAAAACAGCATCAGTACCTTTATCTAATCCAGTATAATAACTTCCGGCTTTAAATTCTGGAATTATTACATTTCTAACAATCTCACCAGCCATACCAGCAACCAGTTGCACTTCGGTTCCATAACCAGGTGAAATCCAAATTTTACGATCATTTTTAGAAAGCAATATTACTATTCCATTGTCTTTTTCTGCATCTCCAATTCCCCATTTTTCTCCCCAGTTTGGCGTTAAAGTTTCTATATTGTCACCGTTTAAATCTTCAATAATAATTACAACAATTTGAGTAGATGTAGTGTCTGAATATCTAACTAGTTTTTCTTCTAATTGTGTTTTCTCAGCACCGGATAAAAGTTTAGCATAATCATAAACGGAAGTTTGAAAACTAGGTTTTTCAGGAATTGTATATTGACTCAACATAACTTGAGAAAACAATAAAAAAGCAAAAATGGCAATTTGACTTATATTTTTTGAAATTTGAAATTTTATTTTTCGATTTTCCATATTAACCTCTTGAAATTTCATTAGACAATTCATTTGTATCGGTTTCATCATCATATGGAAAATATTTTTTCAATTGTGTGCCAGCTTCTATAATTCCTTTAATTAAACCGTCTTTGTATTGTCCGTCTTTGAATTTTTCAATCACGGCATCTTTTGTAGAATTCCAAAAATCGGGTGCAACTAAATCATCTATGCCTTTATCACCAAGAATAACAAAACTTTTAGTTTGGGTGCAAATGTAAAAAAGTACCCCGTTTTTCAGTTCGGTGGCATCCATATTAAGAATATGAAACACCTCTTTTGCTCTTTCCATTGAAGGTTTGGTGCTATTTTCCTCTATATGCACACGAATTTCACCCGAAGTGTTTTTTTCGGAAATTACAATAGCTGCAACAATTTCTTGTTCTTCAGTTTTGGATAAAAATGGTTTATTTTCTGGCATTTTTTAAGTATTTAAACTGAATTAGAATTTTACTTTCGGTGCATTTTCTGCTCCAGCAACAGCTTTAAAGTACGCTTTTTCAGTATAACTACCTAAAAATATATTTTGTGGCATAGCCAAAACGTAACCATTATAGGCTAATACTGAATCGTTAAAGCGAGTTCTAGCAGTTAATATTTGGTTTTCGGTACTCGCTAATTCATCTTGTAATTGTTTGAAATTTTCTGTCGCTCTTAATTGCGGATAGGCTTCCACGCTAACTAAAAGTTTAGATAAAGAACTAGTAATACCACTTTGCGCTTGATTAAATTGTTCTAATTGAGCTGGAGTAATGTTTTTTGGATCGATGGTTACTGAAGTTGCTTTTGCTCTTGCTTCTACAACCGCAGTTAAAGTGCTTTTTTCAAAATCCGCAGCACCTTTTACAGTATTGACTAAATTGTCAATTAAATCAAGTCTTCTTTGGTAAGCCGTGTTGACATTTCCCCATTCTTTTTCTGTAGCTTGACTAAATAGTAACGCTTTGTTTTTTACATTCATGAAGTATAAAAATCCGAAGATAAGAATACCAAAAACAACTAATACGGGAGCAAATTTTTTCATGTTTTTTGATTTAATTTAAGTTAATTTTTATGTGATTTGATTTTCTTTAAAATAATATAGTAATCCTGTAATAAAGCTAAAAGAAATAAAACCAATGGTCCAAAATACTTTTTCGTTATTTTTTAATTTTACAGAATGATTGATTTGATAAATGCCTAATATGATGTAACACAAGGTAGAAAATAATCCTAACATCAAAAATAATGTTGCAAATTCCAAATGATAGATTTTTAGAAAACTACCAAAAAGCACCAAAATAAATGACAAAACAAATATTTTTTTATAAAGATTATTTATTGTTTTCATAATTACTTTTGTATATAATTTAAGGCAATTTGTTATATCAAAGTCCTTTTTTCATTTCTAATAATTTATTTTTTATGCCTTCCAATTTATTTATGATTTCAAAATTGTCCAAGGTTTTCTTTTTTCCTTCTTTCAAATGAATTTTGGCACCTTCTAAGGTAAACCCGCGTTCTTTTACTAAATGGTAAATCATTTGCAATACTTTTACATCATCTGGACGAAACATTCTGTCGCCCTTTGCATTTTTTTTAGGATTAATTTCGTCAAATTCTTTATCCCAAAAACGAATTAATGATGCGTTTACATCAAAAGCTTTCGCTAATTCGCCTATGCCATAATATCTTTTTTCGGGTAAGTTTACTTGCATTTTTTATTTTTATAATTGACTCTATTTAATAATTTTGAAAAATTAATCCAGAGATTGGTTTTCCTGATTGGCTAATTTAGTAATTAAAACATATTCTTTTGCAGAAATACTGCCATAATAAAAATTTAAAGGGTTTACCACTTTACCATTTTTATGCACTTCATAATGTAAATGTGGCGCTTCACTTCGTCCTGTGCTTCCCACATAGCCAATAATATCACCACGTTTTACTTTTTGTCCGGCTCTAACTTTATATTTACTCAAATGTGCATATAACGTCATGTAACCATAACCATGATTAATTTCTATATGGTTTCCAAATCCTGAAACGGTTCCGTCTGCTTTTTCTACTATTCCATCGCCCGTGGCATAAATTGGTGTGCCTGATTTAGCTGAAAAATCCATTCCATTGTGAAATTTTCTAATTTTAGTAAACGGATCACTTCTATATCCAAAGCCAGATGCCATGTGTTTTAATTCTTCATTTTTTATAGGCTGAATAGCCGGAATAGACTTCAATAAAAGGGCTTTTTGCTTAGCCAATTTCGTAATTTCATCCAAAGAAACAGACTGTATAGCTAGAGCTTTCATTATTTCATCTACTTTTTTAGAAGAAGAAAGCATCAAATCACTGCTATTAAAGTCTTCTAAATCTTTATAGCTGTTTTTACCAACTAAACCTACTCTTCTTACTTCATTTGAAATGGGTGCACTATTAAAATATACTCTGTAAATGGTGTTGTCTCGCTCTTCAATAGCCGATAAACCTTCTTCCATTAAAGCGATTTTTCTATTCAATAAATTATAATTAAGTTTCATGATTTCTAATTCCCTGGCCTGTAATTTCGATTTTGGTGTTTCAAAAAAACTAGTCATATTCAAAATAAAAAAACTTAAAAATCCAAACAAGGTACTTGCTACTAAAAAGAGCAACGCATAAGCAATTTTTGTGCTATTTTTTGTTACAATTTGCTTAAATGCTAACTTTTCAGCATCGTAATAAAATTTTACTCTCTTCATATGTAAAAAAGTTACTTTTTAGAAACTTTTTGTTGTTAGCGATTTCATTAAAATTTACTATTTTTGTGCACGTTAAAACAAAGTAACACTTATTATACGAAAGAACTTAAAATTTGTTTCATATTTTGAAATATTTTTTTAGATTTCAATTATATAAAGTTTTCGATTCAATAGTATAAAAATGAAATCACAAGAAATAAGAAAAGCCTATTTACAATTTTTTGAAAGCAAAGGACACACCATTGTTCCTTCTGCACCAATTGTATTAAAAGACGATCCAACACTTATGTTTAACAACTCAGGTATGGCTCAGTTTAAAGAGTTTTTCTTAGGAAATGGCACACCAAAAAGTAATCGAATTACAGATACTCAAAAATGTTTACGTGTTTCAGGAAAGCATAACGATTTAGAAGATGTTGGTTTTGATACGTATCATCACACTATGTTTGAAATGTTGGGTAATTGGTCTTTTGGCGATTATTTCAAAAAAGAAGCATTGCCTTGGGCTTGGGAATTTCTTACGGAAGTTTTAAAATTAGACAAAGACCGTTTGTATGTTTCAGTTTTTGAAGGAAGCGTAGAAGATAATGTGCCTTTTGATCAAGAAGCTTGGGATATTTGGAAACAATTTGTACCCGAAGACCGAATCATATTAGGAAATAAAAAAGATAATTTTTGGGAAATGGGCGACCAAGGTCCGTGTGGTCCGTGTTCAGAAATTCATATTGATTTGCGTTCAGATGCCGAAAGAAATGAAGTATCTGGAAGAAGTTTAGTCAATGCCGACCATCCGCAAGTAGTGGAAATTTGGAATAACGTTTTTATGGAATTCAACCGTAAAGCCGATGGTTCTTTAGAAAAATTACCTGCACAACATGTAGATACCGGAATGGGATTTGAGCGTTTGTGTATGGCGATGCAAAAGGTAACATCAAATTACGATACCGATGTGTTTACACCGCTTATCGCGAAAGTGGAAGAAATAACAGGATTAAAATACACTTCAAATGAAGTAAAAAACATAACAGCAGAGCAAAACAAAACTAATATAGCTATTCGTGTGGTGGTAGACCACGTGCGTGCTGTAGCTTTCGCAATTGCAGATGGTCAATTGCCTTCTAATACAGGAGCAGGTTATGTAATTCGTAGAATTTTACGTCGTGCCATTCGTTACGGATTTACATTTTTAGACACAAAAGTACCGTTTATAAATGAGCTAGTGTCTGTTTTAGCGAATCAAATGGGAGAATTTTTTCCAGAAATTAAATCGCAACAACAATTGGTTACCAATGTAATTCGCGAAGAAGAAGCTTCGTTTTTGAGAACGTTAGAACAAGGTATTCAATTATTAGATAATGTAATTTCAACAACCACTGGAAAAGAAGTTTCAGGAGAAAAAGCATTTGAATTATATGATACGTTTGGATTTCCAATTGATTTAACAGCTTTAATTCTTAGAGAAAGAGGATTTAGTTTAGACGAAGCTGGTTTTGAAACGGAATTGCAAAAACAAAAAGCGCGTTCTCGTGCTGCTTCTGAAGTTTCTACAGAAGATTGGTCGGTTTTAATTCCTGGAAATGTAGAAACGTTTGTTGGATATGATCAAACGGAAAATGAGACAAAAATTACCCGCATCCGTAAAGTAGATTCTAAAAAAGACGGAATTTTATATCAAATCGTTTTAGATAACACCCCTTTTTATCCAGAAGGCGGGGGACAAGTAGGAGATAAGGGAACTTTAGTTTCAGCAAATGAAACGATTGACATTATCGATACGAAAAAAGAAAATAACTTAATTTTACATTTTGCTAAGCAATTACCAGAAAATGTAACTGCTGTTTTTACTGCTAAAGTAAATACCAATTTAAGAACATCAACTTCTAAAAATCACTCGGCGACACACTTGATGCATTTGGCTTTGAGAACTATTTTGGGAACACATGTGGAGCAAAAAGGTTCGTTGGTTAATTCGAATTATTTACGTTTCGATTTTTCGCATTTTTCTAAAGTTTCTGATGAAGAATTACGTCAGGTAGAAGCAAGTGTCAATGCACAAATTGAAGCCCAATTACAGTTAGTTGAACATCGAAATATTCCAATTAAAGAAGCATTGGATAAAGGCGCAATGGCTTTATTTGGTGAAAAATATGGCGATAGCGTTCGTATGATTGAATTTGGAAATAGTAAGGAATTATGTGGCGGAATTCACGTGAGAAATACGGCTGATATTTGGCATTTCAAAATTGTTTCAGAAGGAGCCGTAGCCGCTGGAATTCGTCGTATCGAAGCGATTACTGGTGAAGCGGTTAAAGATTTTTATAAGAATCAAGAAAATACCTTATCGGAAATTAAGGAAGTATTGAAAAACCCTCAGGATATTTTAAAATCAGTGGCTTCATTACAAGACGATAACGCAAAATTGAAAAAACAAATTGAACAACTAATTAAAGAAAAAATTGACGGATTAGCTACAAGTTTAATTTCTGAATTTCAAGATGTTAATGGAGTTAATTTCTTAATAAAACAAGTTGATTTGTCCATGAGTGCCACGAAAGATTTAGCACAAGCCATTGGAACTTCAAAACCAAATTCATTTGTAGTTTTAGCTTCAGTGGAAGAAGGTTTACCAAATATTCACTGTTATATCGCTAAAGAATTAGTAGCAAATAAAGGTTTAAATGCCGGAACTGTAATCCGTGAATTAGGAAAATATATTGATGGAAATGGAGGCGGACAACCGTTCTTCGCTTCAGGAAAAGGGAAAAATACAAATGGAATTACTACGGTATTAGAGAATGCGGTGAATTTTGTAAAATAAATATCCAATTTTATTGAAACACCGATTAAAGAAATTAGTATAATTTTTAAAATTTCTTTAATCGGTGTTTTTTTTATTTTCTTTCTCCAATTTGTTGACGCCACATCGCATAATACAATCCTTTTTCAACTAATAAATCATCGTGTTTGCCTTGTTCAATAATTTTGCCTTGTTCCAATACGAAAATTTTATCGGCGTGCATTATTGTAGATAATCGGTGTGCAATTAATATTGTAATTCTGTTTTCATCAGAAATATTTCTTATCGTACTATTAATTTCTTCTTCGGTAATCGAATCTAAAGCAGAAGTTGCTTCGTCGAAAATTAATAAATTTGGCTGTCTCAAAATGGCTCTTGCTATAGATAAACGTTGTTTTTCGCCTCCAGAAATTTTAATTCCACCTTCGCCAATTGTCGAATTTAAGCCGTTTTCGGCACGTTCTAAAAGTTTGCCACAACTTGCTTTTTGCAACGCATTTATTAGTTCTTCATCCGTTGCTTTTGGTTTTACAAACAATAAATTTTCTCTAATTGTGCCCGAAAACAATTGTGCATCCTGAGTTACAAATCCTAATTGTTTTCTTAATTTTAAAATATCAATATTTTTAGAATCGATATCGTTATACAAAACATGACCAATTGCTGGCGGATACAAACCAACTAATAACTTTACTAGTGTTGTTTTTCCGGAACCAGATGGCCCAACAAATGCCACAGTTTCGCCTTGTTTTATCGAAAAGTTTATATTTTCTACTGCAGGCTGTTTGGCAGTTTTATGTTTGAAACTCACATCTGTAAATACCAAAGAACTGATTTTCCCAAAATTTTCTGGTTCTTCTGGGCGGTGTTCTGATTTGGCTTTTAACAAATTCTCAAAGTTTTCCATGGATACTTTTGTTTCGTTTTTAGCGATAATAAAAGCACTCAATTCTTGCAATGGGTTAAAAATAAAAAAGGTAAAAAATACCATAGTTAGTAAATCGCCAACTACTATTTTATCGCTAAATAAGAAATAATACAATCCAAAAATCACACAAGTTCGCATAAAATGCACCGTTGTACCTTGAATAAAACTCAAACTTCTAATGAAACGAATTTTCTGAATTTCAAGTTGTAAAATTTTATGTGTATTGGAATTTAACCTGTTTTCTTCTTGTTTGGTTAAGCCCAAACTTTTAACCAATTCGATATTTCGTAAACTTTCTGTGGTTGATCCTGCTAAGGAATTGGTTTGCAAAACGATATTTCTTGAAACGGCTTTTATTTTTTTCCCTAAGAAGGAACTAATAAATGCAATAATGGGCGCGGTTAACACAAAAATAAAGGCAATTCTGTAATCAATTCTTGAAATGTAAACAATTACAAAAATGAATCCAATTATGGTTTGAAAAATCAACGAAATAGAAAGTGTGATTAGCTTTTCAGAGTCGGTTCTGGCTTTTTGCAATTTGCTTAAGGTTTCGCCACTACTTTGATCTTCAAAATCTTCATAAGGCAAATCTAAAGATTTTTTTATACCATCCGTATACATTTCAGCACCTGTTCTTTGAATAACAATATTGGTAAAGTAATCTTGAAAATTTTTTGTAATACGAGAAATCATTGCTGCGGTAAGGGAAAGTCCTAACCAAAAGCCAACTGATTTTATAAATCCAATTTCATTGCCTTTATATTTTGCAATTCCAACGCCACAATCCTGCATTAATTTACCTGTAATAATAGAGTCTGACAAACTAAAACATATGTTTATGGTTGCCATTAAAAGTGCAAAAAAGAGCAGTAATTTGTGTTTTCGTAAATACGTATAAAGCAATTTCATTTGTAAAAATTTAAGAGGCAAAAGTAGACAATAAAAAGACTTTATAAATTATTTTGCAACTATTTAACTTGTTTTTGTATTTTTGGATGACTATAAATAAAGTTATGAAATTTCAAACTTCCATTCCCATACAAAAATCTGATTTTTTAATTGATTATTCTTCCAAATTAGTTTCTTTTGGTTCTTGTTTTGCCGAAAATATGAGCAATAAATTGGAGTATTTTAAATTTTCTACGATGGCCAATCCGTTTGGAATTATTTTTAATACAATTTCATTAGAAAAAATAATTGTTAGATGTATTCATAAAAAATATTTTACTGAAAAAGATATATTTTTTCATCACGATGCGTGGCATTGTTACGAAGTGCATTCTGAACTTTCAAACCCTGATAAAGCGGAATTTCTTACTACATTAAATCAATTAATTGCTACCACAAATTGGCACATTGAAAAAGCGACACATTGTTTAATTACGTTAGGAACTTCTTGGGCGTATAAACATATAGAAAGCGATGCGATTGTAGCCAATTGTCATAAAGTGCCGCAACAACAATTTGTAAAAGAATTGCTTTGTGTTTCTGATATTGAAGCGAGTTTGAAAAGCATTGTTTCAGAAATTCAAGTTGTAAATCCAAACTGTAAATTTATTTTTACCATTTCTCCTGTTCGTCATAGTAAAGACGGTTTTATAGAAAATAATGTAAGTAAATCGCTTTTAATTACTGCGCTTTATCATTTTCTATCAAAAACTACTTCAAGTATTTATTTTCCGAGTTATGAAATTTTGATGGACGAGTTACGTGATTATCGTTTTTATGCGGAAGATATGTTGCATCCAAATCAAACCGCAATTGATTATATTTGGATGAAATTTTCTGAAAATTATATAGATGAAAAAGAATTTGAAACGATGCAACACGTTTCAGAAATTCAGAAAGCACTGAGTCATAGACCGTTTAATCCAAATTCTGAAAGTCACATAAAATTTCAGAATAATTTAAAACAGAAAATTAACGCAATTGTAGCTAAATATCCTGAAATGAAATTTTAAAGCAACTATTGTAATTTGCTTTGTAAACTTTGCCAACTACCACCGTTGATGCATTCAATACCGTTTCGGTTTAGAATCCTTGTTGCCATGCCGCTTCTGTTTCCACTTCTACAACAAGCAATAACGGGTTTGTTTAGTTTTTTAATATCATTTATTTTCGATTCGATAATTTGTAAAGGAATATTTTTGGAGTCTTTAATATGTCCGCCGGCAAATTCTTCGTACGTTCTCACATCAATAATAATTGCATTTCTCTCTTTAAATGCTGCAATTTGAGCGGATTTATTTCCAAATCCTAAAAAATCTAAAATTCCCATATTGTTTTGTTTTTAGCAAATATATGGGAATCTATTAATTATTTTGTAACAAATGTTACTTTGTAGTATGTTTTTCTTGTTCAAAAATTAATTCTAAGCCACCTTCAATTAGGTGAGCAATTTCTGGACGTATTTTTTTAAGCTTCTCTAAATGATTTAAAACTTTGTCAATTAAATCCAAATGGTTTTCTTTTTTTGCTAATTCTGCAATTTCTACAGAAAGTAACCAATCCTTTTCGTGGCTTGCAGTTACGGCACCAAATGCTTCTTTCAGAGTGATTTCAGCTGGCTTTCCTTCCCTTAATTTTCTAATATTTAGGTATAAATTTTCTAGTTCTTCACGTTTGCTAGATTTTTTTTGTTTGATGGTATGCGATGTAGGAACGTGGGTAATCATGTCAAAACTGGTAACATCTGCAGGTCCAGAGAAGGCGGATGTTATTTTTTTACCTACAGCCATATCATAAACTCCCCATTCTGGAGCAAATAATACGGTTTCGCCATGTGTAACCGTACAGTTTTTGAATTTAATCAGTAAAATTTCTCCTTGTAAATTTCTTGTTCCAGTAATTATTTCACCTGAAACTTTTATATTTCCTTCAAATTCTAATGTAATTTGTTCGCCTTCATAAATATCATAAGCACGTAAATCTCTTGGACCCATATCTTCAATTGCCAAGTTGATGCCTTTTAGCATTCCAATTGGCGAACCAAATCCATCTGGATGCGCTTCAGTTCCGTGGCCAACTAATTCTTTTTCTCTGTATGATAAAGCTGTTTTTCCGGTGGTTTGAATGTATACTGGTTTTCCTTCGTTTTCAATTACGTTTGAAAAAACTCCTGATATTTGTAATCCGGTACTTAATTCTACAGTACCCATGGCTTTTGAAGTAATTAATTTTTGAATTCCAGTTAAACCACCAGTTCGTAGTGCCATTTTATTGGCAAATTCTTCTAATACGGAACTTAATTGAGCAAAATCTGGGGTAACATAAAGTTGCGGTTGCGGTTTAGTGATATCAAAACTTTGGTCTGCTGCTGAAATATCGTAAGGGATTTTTTTTACTTCATCTGTCATACACCAAGCACTTTCACCTATGGAAGATAATAATCCTGCACCATATATTTTCGGGTTTTCTACTGTCCCAATTAATCCGTATTCCACAGTCCACCAATGTAAATTTCTAATTTTAGACATTTCAGACAATTCCCCCATGTTGTTTTGTAAAAATTCAACTTGGTCTTCTGCTGCTTTGATTTCTTCATCTGAAGTGCCTTCTGCTTCTTTTACAATAGATAATAATCGAACGGCTTCGTACAATTCGTAATCTCTTGAAGATGAAATGGCTTTGCAGCCGATTTCACCAAAACGACGTAAATATTCTGCATATTCCGGATTGGCAATTATGGGTGCGTGTCCGGCACCTTCATGAATAATATCTGGAGCAGGGGTATATTCTATATGTTCTAATTGTCTAATATCACAAGCAATAACTAAAACATTAAACGCTTGAAATTCCATAAATGCACTTGGAGGAATAAATCCGTCAACCGCTACAGCTGCCCATCCTATTTCTTTTAAAATACGATTCATACCATACATGTTAGGAATATTATCAATTTCTAACCCAGTTTTTTCTAATCCCTCTAAATAAGAATTATGTGCCACTTTAGACAAATAATTTACGTTTTTACGCATCACATATCTCCAAACCGCTTGATTTATTGGTGTGTAGTCTGTATAATCTTGTGGGATTATGAATTGTTTTAAATGTTTAGGTAACCTGTCTATTAAAGGGTTACTTTCAAAATTTGTTTCCATAATGGTATTTATGATGTTTCCGTAAAATTACAATAAATTTTGAATCAAATTATGATTTTTATCATGCAAATAAAAATCCTGATAGTTTTAAAACCAATCAGGATTATATTTTCAATTTCAATAAGTGTTTTATTTCATTATTGGCGGATATTTTTCTAAAATTTTTGAAACAAATTCAGCAATTCTTTCGTCTTTTTTTTCAAAGTTTGTGGTTAAATAACCCGTTCCAATTCCTTGCCATACTAATTCTTTTGTTTTAGCATCAACAATATCAATGTATAACGTGCCTTCCGGAGTTGTGGTTGTTTGTGTGAAGCCCATTCCCATTCCCCAGCCTATTCCCCAGCCCCAACCTAGACCCCAACCTGGACCCCAACCCATGTTGTTATATACGTTAACACGTTCTCTTTCTTTGGTAAAAACATTGATTAATACATCTGGATTTTCAGATTTAGAGAATCCTTTTGTAGGCATGGCAGCGTCAAGTGCATACAAAATACGTTTTTTGTCTAAATCTGAAATTTCTAATTTATCTATGCTACTTTTATTATAAGCATAAGTTTTATAGCTTTCAAAATTTGCTTTTTTGTCATAATCTGTATTTACGTAAACAGAGGAACAAGAAGTAAGGATAAAAAATCCTAAAACCGAAAGTAGTTTAATTAATTTCATAGTATATTATTTAAGTTAATAAATTTTCGTCAACTAAGTTTGGAAGTGTTACTTTTAATAAAGGTTGTGCCTCCATTGCGCGTTTTATAGCAAATATGGCCCCTTCGTTTCTAGCCCAATTTCTTCTCGATATTCCATTGTTTACATCCCAAAACAACATCATTTCTAAACGTTTAGAGGCTTCTTTTGTTCCATCAAGAAGCATGCCAAAACCTCCGTTTATGACTTCGCCCCAACCAACACCACCTCCATTATGAATAGAAACCCAAGTAGCACCTCGGAAACTGTCGCCAATTACATTTTGAATAGCCATATCTGCCGTAAATCGCGAACCGTCATAAATATTTGAAGTTTCTCTGTATGGCGAATCGGTACCAGAAACATCATGATGGTCTCTACCTAAAATTACCATTCCAATTTCGCCACGAGCTATAGCTTGATTAAAAGCTTCTGCAATTTTAATTCGTCCTTCTGCATCAGCATATAAAATACGAGCTTGTGACCCTACAACTAATTTATTTTGTTGAGCACCTTTAATCCACTGAATATTATCGGCCATTTGTTGCTGAATTTCTTCTGGAGAAGTTCTCATCATTTCTTCTAAAACAGCACAAGCCATTGCATCGGTTTTCGCTAAATCTTCCGGATTTCCTGAGGCACAAACCCATCGAAAAGGTCCAAAACCGTAATCAAAACACATCGGACCCATAATGTCTTGTACATAACTATTGTATTTAAAATCGATATGATTTTCTGCAAATACATCTGCACCCGCTCTGGATGCTTCTAATAAAAACGCATTTCCATAGTCGAAGAAATACGTACCTTTTTCGGTATGTTTATTAATTGCCATAGCATGACGACGCAGTGTTTTTTGTACTTCTTCTTTAAATTGATTTGGATTGTTAGCCATCATTTCATTAGACTCCTCAAATGTAAATCCAATAGGGTAGTAGCCGCCCGCCCAAGGGTTGTGAAGAGACGTTTGGTCAGAACCTAAATCGATATGTAAATTTTCTTCATCAAATCGTTCCCAAACATCCACTACATTTCCTAAATAAGCAATAGAAACTACTTCATTGGTTTCCAATGCTTTTTTAACTCTGGCTACTAAAAGTGTTATATCATCAATTACTTCGTTTATCCATCCTTGTGAATGACGAATGTGTGTGATTTTAGGATTCACCTCTGCACAAACGGTAACACATCCCGCAATATTTCCTGCTTTTGGCTGTGCGCCTGACATGCCACCTAAACCAGAAGTTACAAATAAACCGCCTTTTGGTGATTTTTTTATTTTTCGAAAACCGTTTAAAACGGTAATTGTAGTGCCATGAACAATACCTTGAGGGCCAATATACATATAACTTCCTGCCGTCATTTGACCATATTGCGACACACCTAACGCATTCATTTTTTCCCAATCATCTGGTTTGGAGTAGTTTGGAATAACCATTCCGTTGGTAACTACGACTCTCGGGGCTTCTTTATGAGAAGGAAACAATCCCATCGGATGTCCAGAATACATCGATAACGTTTGTTCGTCTGTCATTTCAGATAAATATTTCATGGTAAGTAAATACTGTGCCCAATTTTGAAAAACGGCACCATTTCCTCCATATGTAATTAATTCATGGGGATGTTGTGCTACAGCATAATCTAAATTATTTTGAATCATCAACATAATGGCTTTTGCCTGCTCGGATTTTCCTGGATATTCAGAAATAGGCCTGGCTTTCATTTCGTAATCTGGACGGAAACGATACATGTAAATACGCCCATATTTTTCTAATTCGGCTTTAAATTCAGGAAGCAACGTGGCATGATGTTTGGCATCAAAATAGCGCAAAGCATTTTTTAAAGCTAATTTTTTTTCTTCTTCTGAAAGAATTTCTTTTCGCTTTGGCGCATGATTTATTGTTACCTCATATGGTTTTTGTTGTGGTAAAATATACGGAATGCCTTGTTGTATTTGCTCTTGAAATGTCATTTTTTTAGATTTTGGATTTTTAGATTTTGGATTTTCGGATTGTAAGGTCTGAATTTCTTTAATCTATTTTTTTATTTCTTGTTTGTTCCTGTTTTTTTATCGTAACCATATGGACAATGTCGGCAACCACTTTTGCAGCAATAGCCACGTTTTAAGTGATGTTTTTCTGTAAAACATTTATATCCTTCAGGAGTAAAATAAAAATCTTCTCCTTCTTTTAAATTTTTTGGATTTATTTCATTGTTCATAATCGCAAATTTAGGAACTTTGCAGCAAATGATTGTATTAGTTTTTAAATTTTTAATTGGCGAAACAATTATTTGTTTTTTATGAAATCAAATAACCAAAAAATACCTATTCATTTTCCTAATGGAATTGAACTTTTTATCAAAAGAGAAGATCAATTGCATCCTGTAGTTTCTGGAAATAAATTCAGAAAATTAAAATACAATTTACTTGCTGCTAAACACCAAAATAAAAAGACATTATTGACCTTTGGCGGTGCGTTTTCTAATCATATTGTAGCTGTAGCCGGCGCTGGAAAAGAATTTGGTTTTGAAACTATTGGAATAATTAGAGGCGAAGAATTACAAGAAAAGATACATGAAAATCCAAGTTTAGCTGTAGCGCAACAATTCGGAATGAAATTGGTTTTTGTTTCAAGAAATGAATATGGGTTGAAAGATACCCCAGAATTTTTAAAAGAAATGCAGTTTAAATTTGGTGATTTTTATTTGTTACCAGAAGGAGGAACAAATGAATTAGCTATAAAAGGCTGTGAAGAAATTTTATCTGAAGATGATATCGAGTTTTCACATATTTGTACTTCAATAGGAACCGGCGGTACAATTACTGGAATAATTAATAGTGCAGGTTCCCATCAAAACATTATTGGATTTTCTTCCTTAAAAGGTGATTTTTTACAAAATGATATTGCTAAATTTGCAAACGAAAAGAATTGGTCTGTAAATTGTGAGTATCATTTTGGAGGTTATGGAAAAGTCAACAACGAATTAATTGAATTTATAAATTCATTTTATTTAGATCATGCTATTCCATTGGATCCTATTTATACCGGAAAAATGATGTTTGGTATTTTTGATTTAATACTAAATAATTATTTTCCACCAAATTCAAAAATTTTAGCCATTCACACCGGTGGTTTACAAGGTATTGCGGGTATGAATATAAAATTAGAAAAATCAGGAAAAACAAAGATAACGATATGATGAATAAAATTTTAATACTAGTATTTGCGCTGCTTTTAACAAGTTGTGGCGGCTCTAAAATTCTCACTTCAAAAAAGAAATCAAGTACTAAAAGTTATCCGATTGCAAAAAAGTCAACTGAAAACCCAACACCTGTTGCAAAATCGCCTACAAAAGAAAATCCTTCTGGGAGTGAAATATTAGTAGCAACATCTAAAGTAAAAGCAACGACAGAAGATGTAAAAAAATACATTGAAGATTTTAAAGAAACGGCAAAAAATAATATGAAGGTTCATGGCATACCTGCAAGTATTACTATCGCACAAGGTATTTTAGAATCGGGTGCCGGTTTTGGATCCTTAGCTAAAGAAGCAAACAATCATTTCGGGATAAAATGTCATACAGGCTGGACAGGTGAATCTGTTAAATATGACGATGATGCCGAACAAGAGTGTTTTAGAAAATATAAAGATCCTACCGAATCGTACAAAGATCATTCTCTGTTTTTATCTTCAAGAAAACGGTATGAAAGTTTGTTTAAATTAGATAAAGGCGATTACGAATCTTGGGCAAATGGTTTAAAACAAGCAGGTTATGCCACAGATACGTTTTATCCTTCAAAATTAATTGGAATTATTGAACGGTACGAATTATATAAAATTGATAACGAAGTTTTAGGAAGAAGTTTTATTCCAAAACCAAGAGTTGTTCCGCAAGTACAAGCTATAGGAGAGCATATCGTTGAAAAAGGAGATACCTTGTATTCATTATCAAAAAAATATAATATTCCTGTTGAGGAGTTAAAAAGTTTAAATGCGATTACAGATTCAGGAATTTCAATTGGTCAAAAATTAAAAGTAAAAAAATAATGTTATATCAAAGAAGTAGTCAGTTATTTATTGAAGCAAACGAAGTGATACCCGGTGGTGTTAACTCTCCAGTTAGAGCATTTAAAGGCGTTGGTGGTTTTCCTATTTTTATTAAAGAAGCCAAAGGAGCCTATTTATTTGATGAAGACGGAAACAAATACATTGACTATATTAATTCCTGGGGACCTATGATTTTAGGTCACGCACACGAGCCTGTAGTTCATGCAATAATTGAAAAAGCAAAAAAAGGCACCTCTTTTGGAACGCCCACCGAGTTAGAAACGAAAATTGCTCAATTGGCCATTTCAATGGTGCCAAATATTGATAAAATTCGATTTGTTAATTCGGGTACGGAAGCTTGTATGAGTGCAATCCGTTTAGCAAGAGGCTATACCAAGCGCGATAAAATAATAAAATTTTCAGGTTGTTATCATGGTCATTCTGATTCGTTTTTAATTGCTGCTGGAAGTGGATTAAGTACGTTTGGTGTGCCAAATAGTCCTGGAGTTACTGAAGGTACTGCTAAAGATACATTATTAGCAAAATATAATGATTTAGAGCATGTAAAAGCGCTTTTTGAAGCCAATGAAAATGAAATTGCAGCTATTATCGTAGAACCTGTTGCAGGAAATATGGGATGTATTCCTCCAAAAGCTGGGTTTTTATCCGGTTTAAAGCAACTTTGTGAAGCAAATGGAGCCTTGTTGGTTTTTGATGAAGTAATGACGGGTTTTCGTCTTGCAAAAGGTGGCGTACAAGAATTGTATCAAGTTGCAGCGGATATTATTTGTTTTGGGAAAGTAATAGGAGGTGGTTTACCAGTAGGCGCTTTTGCTGCTCGAAATGAAATTATGAATTTGTTATCTCCATTAGGTCCAGTGTATCAAGCGGGAACATTATCAGGAAATCCGTTGGCTATGGCGGCAGGATATCAAATGTTATTGGAATTAAATTCAGATAAAGAAATATTTACTAGATTAGAAGAAAAAACAGCTTATTTAGAGAGAGGAATTCACAAAGTTCTGTCGGAAAATAATATTGAATTTACTATAAATAGAGTAGGATCCATGATTTCCGTTCACTTTGATAAAAATGAAGTGTATGATTTTGAAACTGCTAAAAAAGGAGATAACGAAAGATTTAAAAAATTCTTTCATGAACTATTAAAACTTGGCATTTATATTGCCCCTTCAGCTTATGAAACTTGGTTTATTACCGATGCTTTAAGCTATGAAGATTTAGATTACACCATTGCTTGTATAGATAAAGTAGCTAAAATCATATAAAAAAAGCCCGTTTAGTTTACTAAACGGGCTTTTTAAAAAGTAATTTATTTTTAGTTTGTTAATTTTTTCAACAAACCTTGTTTATTTTCAATACTTTCCATTTGTGTTTGAGAAAGTGTAGCTCTTAATTTAGCTTCAATTACTCTAGCTAATTCGATTTTTCTTTCTGCTGAAAGATTTTCGTTTAAGTTTCTGAATTTGTGTTCAAATAATCTTGTTAAATCATCGCTCAAAGTTCCTTCTAAAGTTATTACTTCGGAAAGTGCCACCATATTTTTTTTAGCTTCAATTTTCTCATCTACTTTTTTAAATGTTTCTTGAGCATTAGCATTTACTGTGAAAGCTAAAAACAAAACAAGAGCGCCTAATAAATTTTTCATTGTTAATTTTTTTTAATTGTTTTACCAAAAATAAAAAATATTTTTAATATCAAAGCCTTTTTTATAAATAATTATTATTTTTTATTTTTTTATGGGCTTTTTTAATAAAAGTAAAGGATTTTATAAAGTTTATTTTATGGTTATTTTAAGAGAAAGCTTTCTAAAATCTGTTCTGCGGTAATATTATATTTTTCATATTGTGATGCTTCACTAGTAAAAGTGAGTACATAGGCTTTTTCATCTTTTATAAAATAATATTGTAAAAATTTGAGTTGGAACAGCCCTTGTTTCCCTGTAAAAATAATTTTTTGAAATTCAGTTTTATTTTCAATTATTATCCTGTTGCTTTCAATAATAGTTCCGTTTGTAATCATTTTTGTAATTTGTTCTTCAGAAATAGCAACATAGGCATCCAAATTTAAATAATAACCTTCTAAATTTTGAATACTTAAGTTAATGTTTGCTCGAAATTTATCTTCTGCAGAAGTTTGTTGCGATAATAAAATAAAGCTCGTACCCATTGTTTCACTGACATTCAATTCCCAATTCTCAGGATATTGAATGGAATATGAACTCTCATCAATTGTTTTCCAACTAGATTCTTTTATTTGTCCGAAAGCATTTAAATTAAATACAAGGGGTAATAAAAATAATATTTTTTTCATTTTTTTAAAATTAGTTTATCACCTCAATTTTCATTGAATCATCAATGTTTTCGGTCTCTAAAAAACCTTGCTCTTGCATCCAGTCATCGCTATAAATTTTACTCATGTAACGAGAACCATGATCTGGGAAAACAATTACTACATTGCTAGTTTCATCAAATTCACCTAAAGCAGCATATTGTTTTACAGCTTGGAATGCAGCGCCAGAAGTGTAACCTACAAATAATCCTTCCGTTTTTGAAATTTCTCGAGCGGTAATAGCACTTTCTTTATCGGTAACTTTTATATATTTATCAATAATATCAAAATCGGTTGCTGTTGGGATTAAATTTTTACCTAAACCTTCAATTTTGTATGAATAAATTTCTTTTTCGTCAAATTCTTTGGTTTCATGGTATTTTTTTAAAACAGAACCATAAGCATCTACACCTAAAACTTTAATAGTAGGATTTTTTTCTTTTAAATACCTTCCTATACCAGAAATAGTCCCTCCAGTACCGCTACAAACTACCACATGCGTTACCAAACCATTGGTTTGATCCCAAATTTCTTTTCCGGTACTGCAATAATGTGCTTCAATGTTTAAATCATTAAAGTATTGATTAATATAGATAGAATTTGGCGTTTCTATATGAATTTTTTTCGCCACTTCATAATAACTTTTAGGATCATCAGCTTTTACATTAGCCGGACAAACATATACTTTTGCTCCCATGCTTTTTAGCATGTCGATTTTGTCTGGCGATGATTTATCACTTACTGCTAAAATACATTTATAACCTTTAATTATGCTTATCATAGCTAAGCTAAATCCTGTATTTCCAGAAGTAGTTTCTACTATGGTTGCTCCAGGTTTTAAAATTCCTTTTTCTTCTGCGCTATTGATAATATGTAAGGCAATTCTGTCTTTAGAGGAATGTCCGGGATTAAAAGCTTCCATTTTTGCATAAAAATTCCCAGTTAATCCAGCAGTAATTTTATTTAATTTTATAATTGGCGTATTTCCAACTAATTCTAAAACATTATTGTAGGCGTTTATTTCATTTTTCATTTTCAATATTATGTATTTAAAGTTGTTCAAATTGACAAACAAAACTTTTCAATAATTTATTTTTTAATGTTCTCTAAATCAAACAAGAAAGCAAACTCTTTGGCTAATTCTTTTAATGCTTCAAATCTTCCAGAAGCCCCGCCGTGACCAGCATCCATATTTGTATCTAAAAACAATTGTTTGTTGTTGGTTTTCATTACTCTTAATTTTGCCACCCATTTAGCAGGTTCAAAATATTGCACTTGCGAATCGTGTAAACCTGTTGATACATACATATTTGGATAACCTTGTTCTTTTACTTGATCGTATGGTGAATAGGATAACATATAATCATAATATTTTTTTTCATTCGGATTTCCCCATTCGTCATATTCTCCAGTAGTTAACGGAATAGTGTCATCTAACATGGTTGTAATTACGTCTACAAAAGGCACTTGTGCAATAACACCATTGTATAATTCTGGAGCCATATTCACAATAGCACCCATTAACAAACCACCTGCTGAGCCTCCTTCGGCATATAAATGCTCGGCAGAAGTGTATTTTTCTGCGATTAAGAATTTACTACAATCTATAAAATCCGTAAATGTGTTTTTCTTTTTTAATAGTTTTCCATTTTCGTACCATTCTCTACCTAAATCTTCTCCACCACGAATGTGAGCAATAACGTAGATGAATCCTCTATCCATTAAACTTAATCGTGTACTTGAAAAATAGGGATCCATTGAAGAGCCATAGGAGCCATAAGCATATTGTAGCAAAGGATTTTTACCATCTTTTTGGATGCCTTTTTTATAAACAATACTCATTGGAATTTTTGTTCCATCAGTTGCAGTAGCCCAAATTCTTTCTTCTATATAATTATTTTTGTCAAATTTTCCACCTAAAACAGCTTGTTCTTTTAAGATGGTTTTTTCTTTTGTTTTCATATTGAAATCGATTACAGAAGAAGGCGTGGCCATGGATTGGTAGCCATATCGTAATACGTCTGTGTCAAAATCAACATTTGAAGTGGTGTAGCACGTATAGGTTTCGCTATTAAAAGGTAAGTAATAATCTCCAGAGCCATCCCAAGGTTTAATTTGAATTTTATTTAATCCGTTTGAACGTTCTTCTACGACTAAATAGTTTTTGAAAATTTCAATGCCTTCTAACAACACATCTTTTCTATGCGGAATTAAATCGGTCCAATTTTCTTTTGATGTTGCGTTTTCAGTCGTGGTCATCAATTTGAAATTGGTGGCTTTATCGGCATTTGTTAAGATGTAAAATTTATCTTTGTAGAATGAAATCGAATATTCTAAGCCACGTGTTCTGGGTTGAAATACTCTGAATTCCCCATCTGGATTGTCTGCTTCTAAAATTTGATATTCGCTTGTTAGGGTACTTCCAGATCCAATTATGATGTATTTTTTCGATTTTTCTTTATACACAAACGTATTGTATGTATCGTCTTTTTCGTGAAAAACTAAAATATCTTCGGAGGCACTTGTACCTAATTTATGTTTGAAAATTTTATCAGAACGTAAGGTTTGTGGGTCTTTTCCAGTATAAAAAAGCGTTTTGTTGTCGGTTGACCAGCAAGAACCACCGGTTGTATTTTCAATTTTATCTGAAAGAATTTCGCCAGTTTCTAAATTTTTAATTTGTATGGTGTATTGTCTTCTTGAAACCAAATCTAAACCAAAAGCCACTAATTTGTTGTCGCCACTTACACTCATTCCGCTTAAATTGAAATAGGATTGTCCTTTTGCCATTTCATTGCAATCAAATAAAATTTCTTCTTTCGCGTCTAAACTTCCTTTTTTTCTGGCATAAATGGGATAATCTTTACCCGTTTCAAAACGCGTGATGTACCAATATTCGTTGTAAAAATAAGGCACAGAACTGTCGTCTTCTTTAATTCTGGATTTCATTTCAGCAAACAAATCGTCTTGCAATTGTTTGGTATGCGCGGTAGATTTTTGGTAATATTCGTTTTCTTTATTTAAATAATCAATGACTTCAGGATTTTCTCTTTCGTTTAACCAATAGTAATTATCCGTTCTGATATCTCCGTGTTTTTCTAATTTTTTTGGAATTATTTTTGCAATCGGTGGTTGAATGGTTTTCATTTTTTGATTTTGGTTTTGTGATTGTATTTTTGCTGAAAATATCAGTAAAACTGATGCTAAGATTATTTTTTTCATAGTTTTTGCTGTTTTAATTTGATATTTATTTCAATTTTATTTCAAACATTTTATCCCAATTTTTACCAGTAATAAAAACGGTTTTTGTGGATGGGTTGTATGCAATTCCGTTTAAAACATCAATTTCTGGATGTTGTTTAACCGTTTTCTTTAACTCTGAAAAATCGATAGCACTTTCTACGGCACCATTTTCTGGATTAATAATAACAATTACATCTTTTTGGTAAATGTTGGCCCAAATTTTTCCATCAATCCATTCTAATTCGTTAAGTTCTGTAATAGCATTTGTATCAGAATACACATTTATAAAGCGTTCCATTTTTTGAGATTCGGGATTTAGAAAATAAATTTTATTGGTTCCGTCGCTCATTATCAAGTGTTTGTCGTTATGCGTTAAGCCCCAACCCTCTATGTCTGAAAAATAATCAAATGTTTTTTCTTGCACTAAAGTTGCTGCATTATATATAAATCCAACTTTGTTTTTCCAGGTCAATTGGTAAATTTTACCATTAAAAACTGTAATTCCTTCTCCAAAATAATCAGGTGATAATGAAACTGATTTTGAAACATTTCCAGATTTATAATCTGTTTTTCTAAGTGTTGATTCACCATTTTGACCAGTTCCTTCATACAAAATGCCTTTGTGGAATTCTAAGCCTTGTGTGTAAGCATTGATGTCGTGATTAAAAGTATTTAAAACACGATAATCTTTTGTTTCATATAATTTTGGTGTGATATTCGAAACCAATTCAAAAGAGGTCAAACATTCTATTTTTTCACCATCAGAATGCACAATTGCTTTAATGTCTTGTACGCCAAATTGTAATTTTTCTAATTTTAGAATAAAAATAGCATTATCAGTTGATTTGCCTAATTTAATATCATTTGAAAAATAAATTACGGAATCAATTTTAGCATTTTCTATATTTTCAATACTTAAATTAACGCTTTCATTAGGTTTGTAAACTTGCTTTAAGTCTTTTGTAGCAATAGAAAACAGGTATTTTGTTTCGCTACAATTAAATAGAAAAGCACTTAATAACGTGATTATAAGTAAGTTAAATTTTCTCATATCTAAATTATTTAATACTACAATATTACAATTTATTTTAAACTAATTTTTGATTTGTATAAATAATAAAAGATTGTATATTTGCGTCGGCAAGTCCTACACGACCAGCTCCCTCAAAATCCTCCAGGGTGGGAACGCAGCAAAGGTATGTGGTTGTAGCGGTGCGATGTAGGTCGCTTGCCATTTTTTACTTCTCTTCTTAAAATTCTTATAAATTTTATTGGTATCAAACTTTTTTAATTTAGATTTGTATTGCTTAAAACCAATTCAAATGAAAAAATTAATAATTCTAGTTGCAACAGCTACATTTCTGCTAAGTTGTTCTCCAAAAAAAATCGTTATAGCCAATTCGACAAAAAAAGTGGTAGATGTTACAAAATACGTGAATACCATTAACGAAGCCAGTTTGTCAAAAAACCTTCATGTAATCGCTTCTGACGAAATGGAAGGCAGAAATACTGGAGAACCAGGACAGAAAAAAGCAGGTTTATATCTTATTGAACAATATAAAGCGTTAGGTATTTCAAATCCTCCAGGTTCTACTGATTATTATCAAAAAGTTCCTTCGGAATATATGAAAAAAGGGTTTTCTCCAAAATTAGGCGATTCAGAAAATATTTGGGCTTTCATACCAGGTTCTGAAAAACCAGAAGAAGTGCTTGTTATTTCTGCTCATTACGACCATGTTGGTATGAAGAACGGTGAAGTTTTTAACGGTGCTGATGATGATGGTTCTGGAACAGTGTCTTTAGTTGAAATTGCTAAAGCATTTGCGGAAGCTAAAAAAGATGGTTTTTCACCAAAACGTTCTATTTTATTTTTGCATGTTACGGGTGAAGAACACGGTTTACACGGTTCGAGATATTATTCTGAGAATCCTTTATTTCCAATAAAAAACACTATTGCAGATATAAATATTGATATGGTGGGGCGAAGAGATACAATAGGAAATCATAAGGAAAATGGAAAATATGTGTATGTAATTGGTTCAGACCGATTAAGTTCTGAATTACACTCCATAAACGAAGAAATGAATACAAAATACGTAGGTTTAAATTTAGACTACACATTTAACGCAAGAAATGACCCAAATAGGTTTTATTTTCGTTCAGATCATTATAATTTTGCCAAAAAAGGGATTCCTGCCATTTTCTTTTTTAATGGCGTACATGAAGATTATCACGGGCCAAATGATACGGCTGATAAAATTGAATATGATTTATTAGCTATGCGTGTCAAGTTGGCTTTTACTTTAGCGTGGGAATTGGCCAACAGAGAAAATAGAATTGTAGTTGACAAAGACGGTAAATAATGCATTTGTTAATTTTAAATGGCCCTAATTTGAATTTATTAGGTCAACGTGAACCAGAAGTTTACGGCAATCAAAGTTTCGACTCTTATTTTGAAGAATTGAAATTACAATTTCCTTTGGTTCAATTGGATTATTTTCAGTCTAATGTAGAAGGCGAAATTATCAATAAACTGCAAGAAGTTGGTTTTTCATACGATGGAATACTATTAAATGCTGGAGCCTATACACACACTTCAGTAGCCATTTCAGATTGTGTAAAAGCAATATCATCGCCAGTAGTTGAAGTACATATTTCAAATACATTTTCTAGAGAAACATTTCGTCATCAATCCTACATTTCTCCTCATGCAAAAGGCGTAGTTATTGGTTTTGGATTAAAAAGTTATGCTTTAGCAATTCAAAGTTTTTTGTAATTGATGTAACTATTTAATAAAAAATGCGTCTATAAATTCAAACCCTAAATCTATTTAAAAATGAAAAAAATCACTGTATTCCTTCTTGCATTTTTTGCCCTATTTTCAACATTATATGGTCAAGTTAAAGAGACTAGAGGTGTAGGAAATTTTACCGCTATAAAAGCATCTTCTGGTGTAAATGTAGTCTATACTCAAGGACCTGTACAAAATGTTGAGGTGACTTGGGAAAAAGATTTAATGAAATTTTTAAAAGTGGAAACTAAAAATAATATTTTAAAAATTTTTATTGAAAACACCAACTACTATAAAAAAATGGATACTAGTAAATTGCTTGTAACCGTTTCAAATCCTGGTATCGGAAGCGTTACGGTAAGTTCTTCAGCTACGTTTTCTATTAAAAATAATTTGAACGTAAGTTTGTTAAAAATAAATACTTCTTCAAGCGCCGATTTTTCAGGAACCGTAACTTGTAATTCCATTTTTATTGATGCGTCTTCCAGTTCAAATGTGGCTTTAAATATGGCTACAGATGATATAGCTGTTAATTTAAGTAGCAGCTCAAGCGTAGCATTAAAAGGAAAGACAGATAATTTAGCTATTGATGCGTCAAGCTCCGCAGATTGCGATGCAAAAGAGTTAATTTCAAATATGGCTCAGGTTTCGGCTAGTACCTCTTCAGATATTCAAGTTTTAGCATTAAAGGGATTAGACGCTAACGCCTCAACCAGTGCCTCAATTAAATATTATGGAAAATTAGATAAAGTAAAAATAACCGAGAGCACTTCTGGCTCTGTTGAACAAGTAAAGTAATTAATTATGAAGCCCCAAACCTCAATTTTACTTTTTCTTTTTTCTTGTTTTTCAATAGCACAAATAAAAGGAAAAGTTACTGACTCAAATGGAAATGCTTTGCCATATGCAAGTGTTACTATTGAAAAAACCTACATCGGAACTTCCACTAATGAAAATGGGGAGTACGAGCTAAATATTAAAAAATCAGGTAATTACACCTTGGTTTTTAAGATTTTAGGATACAAAACCAAAACCATTACCCAAGAAATTAATTCATTTCCTGTTGTAATTAATGCTACGCTTTCCGATGAACAATATTCTATTGAAGAAGTAGTTGTTAAAAGTGGTGAAAATCCAGCCAATGGAATCATCAGAAGTGCCATAGCCAATCGTAAAAAAAATACAGAAAAAACGGATAAATTTGAAGCCGATTTTTATTCAAGAGGAATTTTTAGAGTAAAAGATATTCCCAAAAAATTTATGGGTATTGAAATTGGTGATTTAGATGGAAATGTAGATTCTACAGGTGCTGGAATTATTTATCAATCGGAAACCGTTTCTAAAATCAAGTTTGAAAAACCTAATAATTTAAAAGAAGAAATTATAGCTAGTAAAGTGGCGGGTAACGACAATGGATTTAGCTTTAACACAGCTTTAAACACCAATTATGATTTGTATCAGAATACAGTTGGTTTCAATATTCCCATGATTTCACCTATTGCTTCCAATGCTTTTACGTACTATAAATATAAAATAGAAGATTCATTTACAGATAGTTATAATAATTATGTGTACAAAATTAAAGTTACTCCTAAACGAGATAAAGAACCTGTTTTTGAAGGTTATATTTATATTGTTGATGATACTTTTGCTATTTATGCCGCCGATTTAGATATTAAAGGATATAGAGCGCAACAAGAGTTTTTAGAATCATTTAAATTAGTGCAAAATTTCAATTATAATCCAGATTCTAAAATGTGGGTAAAAAGTTTACAAACATTTGATTTTAAGGCGGGTGTGTTTATGATGAAATTCAATGGAAAATTTACACATGTGTTTAGCAATTATAATTTTGTTTCTAATTTTGAGAAAAAAACCTTTGGTAGTGAAGTAGTTACGTTTGCCGAAAAGTCAAATAAAAAGGAAGATTCATATTGGTTACAAAATCGTCCAGTACCTTTAACGGAAGAGGAAACTTCCAATTATGTAAAAAAAGATAGTGTTTATAAAATCCGAAATTCTCAAGTGTATATGGATTCTGTTGATTCGGTTTCCAATAAATTTAAGGTAAGTAAGTTGATTACCGGTTATACCTTTAAAAATAGTTTTAAAAAGAAAAGATTCAATTATCAAGGGTTATTTAATTTATCTTCTTTTAATTTCAATACGGTTCAGGGTTATCATATTGGTTCCGGGTTTTCGTATTCAACTTATAACGAAGAAAAACAAAAACGAACCATAATAAGTAGTGATTTTCAATACGGATTTTCTGATAAACGCATCCGACCTACGGCTTCTTTTTATCATAAATTCAATAATACAAATGATGCTTATTTTCGACTTTCTGGTGGAAATAAAGTCAATCAATTCAATAGTTCAGAACCTATATCTAAAATTGAAAACTCAGTAAGTTCGTTAATTTTTAAGAATAATTTCATGAAATTATACGAAAAAGAATTTGTTGAAATTGGAGCAGGTAGAGAAGTAATAAATGGTCTTTTTTTAAATGCGAATATTGCCTACGAAAACAGAAAACCTTTGTTTAATACCACAGATTTTGCTATTAATAAAACGGATGATGTATACAGTTCCAATAATCCATTAAATCCAAATTCTGATGTACTTCCAGCATTTAATGAACATCATGTTACCAAGTTTAGTTTGAGTTCTCGAATTGTTTTTGGTCAAAAATACATTACTAGACCAGACGGAAAAATGAATATGAATGAAGGTAACTATCCAACGCTTGGGTTTACTTATACAAAAGCATTTTTAGCCACTTCAAAAGCGTATGAATACGATTTTTTAGAAGCACGTTTAAATTATAACAAAACATTAGCCAATAAAGGTGATTTGGAATTAAATTTAAAATCAGGAATGTTTTTTAATGCCGACAACATTTCATTTGTAGATTATAAACATTTTAACGGAAATCAAACACATGTTCGAATTGATGGACAATACAATTCAAGTTTTAATTTGTTACCTTATTATTCGCAATCTACTAATAATCGGTATTTTGAATTACATGCAAATTATAACGACAATGGTTATTTTATGAATAAAATTCCATTAATAAATAAATTAGGTTGGAATTTAGTTGGAGGTTTTCACCAATTGGCTACTCCAAATAACAGACCTTATCAAGAAATTACCGTTGGTTTAGATCGAATAGGTTTTGGAAAGTTTAAAATTTTCCGTGTAGACTATGTTAGAAGTTTTCAAGGAAATAACTTCGGTGAAGGATTTATGTTTGGTTTGAGATTCTAAATAAAAAATTCCAATATTAAAATTCCAAATTCCAAGAAATAAAAAACCTCGAAATTTTTAAGTTTCGAGGTTTTCTGTGTTTTCTTGCCGTTATTTTTTACCCTAATATCACTAATTTATTTTCTCCTTCAACTACTACTTTAGTTAAGCCGTGTTTGGCTAAACCTTTCATGGCAGCATCCCATTTTTTACCGCTTAAACCTGCTTTTTCTTTTAACGTTCCGATAGGTTGGTTGTTTTCTTTTTCTAATAAACTAACAATGAATTTTTCGTCTTCGGTTAATTCATACGTTACTTTTTTCTCAGGACGCATTTGTGGGAAAAACAACACTTCTTGAATAGAGGCGTTATTTGTTAAAAACATAATTAATCGATCCATTCCAATTCCTAAACCAGAAGTTGGAGGCATTCCGTATTCTAAAGCACGTAAAAAGTCTTCATCAATAATTCCGTTGGCTTCATCATCGCCTTTTTCTGCTAAAGCCATTTGTGCTTCAAAACGTTCTCTTTGATCAATTGGATCGTTTAATTCCGAATAGGCATTGGCAATTTCTTTTCCGCAAACCATTAATTCAAAACGCTCTGTTAAATCTGGATTGTCTCGGTGTTGTTTACATAAAGGTGACATTTCTTTCGGATAATCTGTAATGAAAGTCGGTTGAATGTAATTTCCTTCGCATTTTGCACCAAAAATTTCATCAATTAATTTTCCTTTGCCCATGGTTTCATTTACGTCAATTCCCATGCCTTTTGCTGCTTCAAATAATTCAGCTTCTGTTTTTCCAGAAATATCAAAACCGGTGAAATCAATTATGGATTGCGTCATGGTTACTCTTGCATAAGGCGCTTTAAAGCTAATTTTATGTTCGCCAAAAGTCGTTTCTGTGGTGTCATTTACTTTTGTGGCACAATATTCCAAAAGGTTTTCGGTAAATTCCATCATCCAATTGTAATCTTTGTAGGCTACATATATTTCCATTGCCGTAAATTCTGGATTGTGTGTTCGGTCCATCCCTTCGTTACGGAAGTTTTTAGAAAATTCGTACACTCCATCAAAGCCACCAACGATTAATCTTTTTAAGTATAATTCGTTAGCAATTCGCATGTATAAAGGAATATCTAAACTGTTGTGATGCGTCATAAACGGACGTGCAGCAGCACCACCCGGAATGGATTGTAAAATTGGTGTTTCCACTTCCATATAACCACTTTCGTTGAAGAAAGTTCGCATGGCCGTAAATAATTTGGTTCTTTTTACAAATACTTCTTTTACTTGCGGATTTACTACTAAATCTACATAACGCATGCGATAACGAAGTTCCGCATCGTTAAACGCATCATATACTTTTCCGTCTTCATCTGTTTTTGGAAATGGTAAAGGACGTAATGTTTTGCTTAAAAAAGTAAAGTTGTCTACGCGAACACATTTTGCACCTACTTGAGTGGTGAATAATTCCCCTTCTATTCCTAAAAAATCACCTAAATCGGTTAGTTTTTTAAAAACTTGGTTGTATAAGGTTTTGTCTTCGTCTTGGCAAATAAAATCTCTATTAAAATATACTTGCATTCTGCCTTCGCTATCCTGAATTTCAGCAAATGCGGCTTTTCCTTGATCTCTCACACTCATTAATCTTCCAGCAATTACCACCTTTTTTCCTTCTTCAAAATTATTCTTTATAGCTTTTGAAGTGTCCTTTACAGGATATAAATCTGCAGGATAAGGATTAATTCCTAAGTTTCTTAGGGCTAGTAATTTCTCTCTTCTAATGATTTCTTGTTCGGAAAGTTGCATAATATATTTTAGTTTAAGAAGGCAAAGATAGGTAATAGAAATATAGTTTCAAAGTGAGAATTTTTTAGTAGAATGATTTCAAAATTGTATCTTTGGAAAAATTATAAAAAATATTAAAATGAAAAATATTCTAGTTGCTATTATTGTTAGTTTTTCTTTAATTAGTTGTTCGATTTCTGAGCAAATTATTTTTAATGAAGATGGATCTGGAAAGTTATCTTATACCGTTGATATGTCAAAAATGATCGCCATGACTAAAGATTTAGACAAGTCGGACAAAATGACTAAAGAATTAACTGAAGGAACCGATAAAGACATGGATAGTGTTGTTGTTTTTAAAGACCTTGTTGCAAAATATCAAAAAGAAGGAAAAGAAATGACTGCTGAGCAATTGGCAAATATGGAGCAAATGAAAAATTATTCGATGCGAATACTTTTAAATAAAGAAAAAAGCGAAATGAAGTATATTTTGTATACCGATTTTAGTTCTATAGCTGAGGTAGGAAATGTAGGTTCAGCGCTATCCATAATTAAAGGTTTGTCGGGTAAAAAAACGGGTGCTTTAGATGCTGGAAATCAAAATCAAAATACAGAAGTAAAATTTTCATTTGATGGAAAAGAATTCTCAAGATCTGTAGAACAAAAACCCTATGTTGAAGCAGTGGTTGAGGAAGAAATATACGACGAAATTATTGATACAGCCGCATACGAAATGCCTGTTGATACTTTAGCAATTGAAGATGCAATTCGTGAAACTGAAGAAGAAGCAATAGAAGAAGTGGAAGCAGAGGAAAACGTGGTAGAAGAAGATATGAGTGAGGCAGACATCAAAAAAATGGAAAAAGATTTTAAAAAAATGGGTGAAATGATGAAAAAAGCGATGGAAGATTCGGCTTATGAATTTCAATACACATTTACTAGAAAAATCAAAAACGTTTCTTTGCCTAAATCCAGTTATAAATTAAGTGACGATAAAAAAACAATATTTTTAAAATATAAATTTGAAGAGTTTACCAAAAAAATTAAAGATTTGAACTTGAGTATAGTTTTTGAATAAAATGAATAAAAAAATTCAACTTCTAGATATAGGAAACAAAAACTATAAAGAAACTTGGGAGTATCAAGAAGAATTATTTAAAAAAATTGTAGATTTAAAAATCTTAAATAGAAATTCTGATTCGCAGCCACTTCCAACGCCGAACTTTTTTCTATATGTAACCCATCCTCATGTGTATACTTTAGGTAAAAGCGGCGATTTTTCAAATTTGTTACTTTCCGAAAAGCAACTTCAAGAAAAAGGAGCGAGTTTCTACAAAATAAATAGAGGGGGAGATATTACGTATCACGGACCTGGGCAAATTGTAGGTTATCCGATTTTAGATCTAGAAAATTTTTTTACCGATATTCATAAATACCTTAGATTTTTAGAAGAAGCTATTATTTTAACTTTAGCAGAATACGGGTTAAAAACAGAACGTAGCCCTGGTGAAACGGGTGTCTGGTTTGATGTGGGAACGCCATTTGCTCGAAAAATTTGTGCGTTGGGAGTTCGTGCTTCTCGTTGGGTTACGATGCATGGCTTTGCCTTAAATGTGAATTCCGATTTAGGCTATTTTGACAATATTATTCCTTGTGGTATTCGAGGGAAGGCGGTAACATCTATGCATGTTGAGTTGGGTAGGGAAGTCAATGAAGAAGAAGTAAAAGAAAAAATTCTAAAACATTTTTCAGTTTTATTTGAAAGTTCATTCGTGTAATTATTAAATATCTAATACTAATTGTTCAGGTAGTAATCGGAACGTTTTTCGATGATATTTAGTAATGCCGTATTTCCGAATAGCATCTCGGTGTTCTTTTGTAGGATATCCTTTATTCTTTTTCCAATTGTACATAGGATATTCTTCGTGAATTTTATCCATAAAATCGTCTCGATATGTCTTTGCTAAAATAGAGGCAGCGGCAATACTCAAAAATTTTGCATCACCTTTAATAATTGAAGTGTTTGGAATGGAGGACAATATTTCAATTTCTTTGGCATTAAAAATTTTTCCTTCTTTTTGTTTCATTCCTAATTTTCCGTTTAAAGGCCTGTTTCCATCTACAATAATATATTCTGGAATAGTTTTTAATTTCAATATGCTTTCTTGCATGGCTTTCATAGAAGCGTTAAGGATATTTATTTCATCAATTTCTACATTATATATATGAGTAAAAGAAAAATCAAATAAACTTTCAATAATTGGCCTCAGTTCAACACGTTTTTTTTCAGTAAGTTGTTTGGAATCATTTAAGGCTTGAAATAAAAAATGTTCTTGTTTTTTTCGGGCTTTCGTTAAGTTACTGTTAGGCGTTTGTAAAATAATTGCAGCAGCTGTTACAGGACCAGCTAGGCAACCCCTGCCGGCTTCATCCGTTCCGCACTCAATAGTAAAATTACTGTAACATTTATTTAACATAAAATATTTTTTACAAAAATAATTAAATTTAAAATAACATTTAACATTATTTCAACGCTATTATATTGTGGGTTCTGCAAAGTTTTTAAATTCGAAAAAAAAATTAACATAAAAAAAATAACAATATTGTGAAGTATTATTTGTTTATTTAAGAAATTATTAAGAAGTTTGCGGAATAACTAACTCAAATAAAATTAATATGAGATCGAAGTTCAAATGGATTTTTACGCTTTTAGTAGCGTTTACAATGCAGTTTTCTTTCGCACAACAGAAAACTGTTACAGGTACAGTAACTAGTGATGGCGCTAAATTGCCAGGCGCTACTGTAAGTATTTCGGGTACAAAACAAGGTACTCAAACAGATGAGAATGGTAAATTCTCAATTAAAGCCGCTCAAGGTGATGTTTTAGAGGTTTCTTTTTTAAATAAAGAAACAAAAACAGTAACTGTTGGTGCTGGAAATGTTATAAATGTTACTTTATCTAACAAAGATAACGTAATAGAAGTTGTTAATGTTTCTATTGGTTACGACAGAACTAGAACTAAAGCAAACTCTAATACTGCTTCAACTACAGTAGGTGGTGAAACTTTAGAGAACAGACCAAATGCGTCAGTTTTAGCTTCGTTACAAGGGACTGCGCCAGGTTTAACAATTATTTCATCTTCAGGATCGCCAGGTTCTGCTAAGTTTGATGGATTTATTAGAGGGGCGTCTTCAATTAATGGTAATACAGATCCATTAATTGTAATTGATGGTATTCCTTCTACTTCTAATCAATTTAGAAACCTTAACCAAAATGAAATTGAAAGTGTTACAGTATTGAGAGATGCTGCTGGTACATCTATTTATGGTAATAAAGGGGCTAATGGAGTTATTTTAATTAAAACTTTTAGCGGTAAATTTGGTCAAGCGTTAACTTTTTCTTATGATGCTTCATCTGGATTTAGTACACTACCAAAAAACAAGTACAACATGGCTAATGCAAAACAAGCATTAACTATTGAAAAGTTAAAAAATACTGGATTAGGTTCTACTTTATCAGATAGTGATATTGCAAATTATGGTATTGATACAGATTGGGTAGATTTGTTTTTTAATACGGATGTAATTACTCAACACAATTTAGGTGTTAGTGTGGGTTCTAAAAACCTTAAATCGTTTACTTCTCTTGGCTATTTTAATCAAGGTGGTTTAGTGCCAACTACAAATTTTAACAGATTTACTTTTAGAAGTAATTTATCAGGAAAAAGTAATAATGATAAATTTAACTTCGATTCACAAATCGCTTTAGGTTATTCTAAAAGAAGTCAGTTAGACCAAGAAACAAATAGTGGAGTAAATAATAATACAATTCAAAATCCATTACATGGAGGTTTAATGGGTCTTCCTTACATTGCGCCTTCTCCATATGCAACTGGTCAGGAATTATTAACTGCAATTGGAACTAACTTTAACGGAGCTAACGATACTTATGTATTACAAGATATTCTTAAAGAAGATTCATTACCGAGTTATTATACTGATAAAACAGCTATTTTAAACCTAGGAGTTTCATATAAGTTATCACCAACTTTAACGGTAAGAAACAGAACGGGTCTTGACTTTAAACAATACGGGAGATTATTTGGTAGATCACCTCAATCTTATTTAGCTTTAGTAGTTGCTCAAAATGCTGGTTCAGCATTTGGTGGATTTGAAGATCAATCAACAATTAATGATTTAACAGCTACAAACATTGCTAGTTTAAATTTCCGTAAAGTATATAAAGACAAGCATGATTTATCATTAGCAGCATTCTTTGAATATACAAAAGTTCATTATGTAGGACATGGAAGTAGACAAAATGGTTTAAATCCTTTGACTTATTCTCCAGGTGCGGGTACAGGTTATATTGCCTTTAACCCTGCAACTCCTAACTTCTATATTTCAACAGTAAATGGAACTAAATTAACAGGTGGAACATTGTCTGCTTTTGGTACTTTAGACTATGATTATGATAAAAAATATGGTGTTAGTGCTGTAGTAAGACGTGATGGAACATACAGATTCTCTGAAGACAACAGATGGGGTACATTTTGGTCTGCATCTGCAAGATGGAATATTGACCAAGAAGAGTTTATGAAAAATTCTAAATTTTCTATGTTAAAATTTAGAGCTTCATATGGAACAAATGGAAATCAAAATATTTCTGCGGCTAACTATGGCTTCCCTTCTTTGTTAACCTCTAGTAATTTAATTAGAGAAACTATTGCTGTTGGTAATGGTTATAATAACGCTGCGGGTAGTCTTTTATATGGTCAATTTGACAATACTACAGTACAGTGGGAAAAAATCACACAAGCTAACATTGGTGTTGACTTTGCAGTATTTAATGATAAACTTGAAGGTAATGTTGATGTGTATAATAAAACAACATCTAATTTATTTAATTCTATTCCTAATTCTGCTACAGTTGGTACAGGGTATTCAGTTGCAGGGAATAATGGTGAATTAACAAACAATGGTATTGAAGTTTTATTAAAATATAATGTAATTAAAAATGATAAAATGAAGTTTTCTGTATTTGCAAATTCTTCATACAATGAAAACAAAATTACTGCATTAGCTGTTACTGATCAAAGTGGTGTTTCTAACTTACGTCAAGTGGGTAACATTCTTAACGAATGGAATTTAATTCCTTATGTTGGGGTGAACCAAGCAAATGGTAACTTATTATACTTAGACAGAAATAATAACTTAACCGAAACACCTGATGAAGCTAAAGATAGAAGAGCTACTGGAAAAAGTAACTTACCTAAATACCAAGGTGGTTTTGGATTTAATTTTGACTACAAAGGTTTTTACTTTAATACATTATTTACATACATGTATGACGTATGGAGAATTGATAACCAATTTTCATGGGCTTCTAATCCAGCATTTATTGGACAAGAAAATGTTACTGCTGATTTATTAGATCAATGGACTCCAACCAATACAACTGCAACAATGCCGTCATTAAATGCTTCTAATAATAATGTTTTCATAGGTTCTGATAGATTTTTATATGACTCATCATTTATTAGACTAAAAAATATTAATGTAGGATACAATATTCCTTCAAAATTGTTAAAAAAATCTCCTTTCACAAATGTTAAGTTTTTCATTTTAGCTGAGAACTTATTAACTTGGACAAAATGGAGAGGTTTTGATCCGGAAGCAATAACTGCATTATCAGTAACAAATTTCCCGAATCCTAAAACAATTACCTTTGGTACTTCAATTGGATTTTAAATTAATTAATTAATAATAATAATAATTATGAAAAAAATTAAAAATATTTTCCTTGCAATTGGAAGTTTATTATTTATTTCATCTTGTAGTGATGCTTTAGACATTGTGCAAGAAGGTGAAATATATAGAGAAGATGCATTTAAGACAGTTACGGATTTAAGAAACTACTTAAATGGTGATGTTTACTCAAGAATCGACAATACTGAAGAAATTGCATTTACTTCAATTTTTACAGATGAAGTGGGTATTGGTCCATCAAATGGTGGTCAAGATAAAGAGTTACATAGATTTCAACTGAATGCGAACTCAGGTGAACCAGCAGGTATTTGGAGTTCTCATTATACAGTTATTAACAGAGTTAATAGATTATTAGAGTTTTCTAATTTGGTAGTAACTTCAACTCCTGCAGAATTAGCCGCTAAAAATGCTGTTTTAGCTGAAGCTCGCGCCTTAAGAGCGTATTCTTACATTCAGTTGGTTTCGTTTTTCTCTGTTGATCCTGCTAACCCTAATGAATTAGGTGTTATTTTGGTTACAACTCCGGAAAAACCAAATGTTGTTCAAGAAAGACTTAGAGTTAAAAATCAATTAATTTATGATTTAATTGAAAGTGATTTTTCATTTGCTGAAGCTAATTTAGCATCTACTGCAACAAATTACAAATTTGTTACTCAGAAGTTTATTTCTGCTGCAAGAGCTAGAATGTATCTATATAGAAAAGATTACGTAAAAGCAAAACAATATGCAACTTTAGCTACTGGTGCTCTTTCTACCGCAGCTGCTTACAATGGTTTATGGGCGGATACTGCTCAAGGTGAATGTATTTTTGCAGCATCAAGACCTTCAGGTGGAACTTGGGGAAATATTGGTAGTACTTGGTATTTTAATGTAACTAGCGCTACAGGTGGTTGTTTTTTAGATATGGGTAGAAATTTATTTAATTTATATAATCAATATCCAAATGATGTAAGAAGAATTAATTGGGTTGATGCGACAGCACAAATTAATCCAAATTATGCAACTGACATTAATTATGTTTCTAATGATATTTTACCAATAAATAAATATCCTGGTAAACCAAGTCAGCAATTAAGAAATGATTTAAAGTTATTTAGAAATTCTGAAATGGTTTTAATTCTTGCTGAATGTGAAGTTGGTTCTGCAACTCCTAATTTAGCTGCAGCTGCTACACTTGTTCGCTCAATTAGAACAGCTAGAGCAACAGGTCAACCTTTGCCAGTTTATGCTACTGCACAAGCGGCTTGGGCTGATATTTTATTAGAAAGAAGAAAAGAGTTAGCTTTTGAAGGTCATAGATATTTAGATATTAAACGTCTTGCTGCTTTAGCTGGAAACCAAGGAATTACAAGAGATAATACGGATGATGACATTGCAGATCAGCCTTTAACTTTAGCACTTTCTGATTACAGATTTACTTTACCTATCCCTCAATTAGAGGTTGCTGGTAACGTAACTATTCAACAAAACCCAGGTTATTAATATATAAATTATTAAATTATGAAAAATTTTAGATTTTCAATCTTTTTTGGTTTAATTATTTCGGCATTGCTTGTTAGTTGTAGCAATGATGACGATAATTATAAATCATTCACAGGCCCTCAAGATGCATTGCTTTTTAATAAGCCAGCTTCAATATTTGAGTTTACTGCAGCAGCTCCAGCATTTACTGAAGTTTTAGTTAGTTCTTCTATAGTTTCTAACGTAGACAGAGTAGTACCAGTTGTAGTAAGTCCTTTTACGACTGCAACTACAAATATGTATTCAATTGATATGTCAACTGCGGTTATTCCTGCAGGTCAGACTACTGCTAAGCTTAGAATTAACTCTGGTTCATTTGCTGCTTTGCCTTCTGATGGTTCAGCAAAACAATTAGTTTTAGTTTTTGATTCAGGTTTTTATGCGTTACCTAACAGAACAAACCATGTGGTTAGTATTCAAAGAGGTTGTGCTAATACAAAAGTTAATTTAAATATAGCTTTTGACCCTTATGCATCAGAAATTTCTTGGTTGTTAAAAAATTCATCGAATGTAACTATTGCTAGTTCTTCTCCATATGCTGATGGATTAGCTTCATTTACTACTCAGTTTTGTTTAACTCCAGGTGACTATACATTTATTATGAATGACAGTTACGGAGATGGTATTGCACCAGGTACTTATAATTTAAAGTTAGCTGACGGTACAACGCTAGTTACAGGTTCAGTTTTTGGTTCAACTATATCACATCCTTTTACAATTAATTAATTTATTAATTGTATTATATTAAATTAAACCCCGATTTATCGGGGTTTTTTTTTACAACAAATTCTCAGTACATTTGCCCTTTAAATTGTAAAAATGAGAAACCTACTTACTATATTGTTTTTTGCTTTATCTTCTTCTTTCTACGCCCAAGAAAGAGATACTACTAAAGTGGTTGATTTAAAAGCAGATATTAAACTCTATAAAACCTTCACTACTCAAAAAGATACCGTTTTTATTGATACGTCTTTGACTATTCAAGATGAATACAAATACAATTACTTAAGAAAAGATAATTTTGGTTTATTCTCTTTTTCAAATGAAGGTTATCTTTATAATCAATTAGATTTTTCTAAAAAAACTATTGGTTCTTTACCTCAATTTGGTTTTAATGCAAAACATGTTTCTTATTTAAACAACAAGGATATTTATTATTATTCTGTTCCAACACCTTTAACGGATATCTATTTCAAAACAGTTATGCGTCAAGGACAAAGTTTGGATGCGCTATTGTCAGTAAATACAAAACCAAACTTAAATTTTACTATTGCTTATAAATCTATTCGATCTATTGGAGATTATTTTAATAATCTAACAAGTTCTGGGCATTTTAGGTTTATAACGAATTACCATTCATTAAACAAAAAATATTTTTTGAAAGCCAATTTTATTGGTCAAGATATTTTTAATCAAGAAAATGGTGGAATAAAAACGTTGGAGCAATTAGATGGAACTAACCCTTCTTTTAGTCAACGAGAAAGAGTAGATGTGTATTTTAATGATGCTTCGTCAAAGTTAAAAGGGAATCGTTATTTTTTAGATCAATCCTATCAATTTTCTACAGGAAATTCATTGGTGTTAAAACATCAGACCTATTATGAAAACAAGTTTTACGAATACATTCAAACTACCAAAAGTGATCGATTAGGTACTGCAATTTCATCTTCTATAAATAATAAAACACGTTTTGATGTGTTTTATAATAAAGTAGGAGTAAGTTTTAAAACCAAAACACTAGGGGAAATTAACTTTTTTTTAGATAACTATTCGTATAATCATTTTTATGTTATTCCAGATAACATTGCTTTCAATGCAAATGACAAATACAACTTACATAATCGCGTAACCTCAGTAGGCGGGCAATACGAATTTGATAGAAACAAATGGAATTTCAATATTTTGGTACAAAATGCCATTTCAAATCAGCCGGCATCAAATTTTGAAGCTTTTGCTAAGTATACTTTTTCAAATGATAATTTTGTAAAAATATCAGCACAACAAGTCAGTAAAGTTCCAGATAATATTTTTGTATTTCATAAAAGTGATTACAATAATTACAATTGGAACACGCCTTTTAAAAATGAAAAAATCAGCACTATTAAAGTGGAAACTAAAAACAAATGGGTGGATGCAACTATTCAAATTTCAAATTTAAATGACCATTTGTATTTTTATAATACTACACAGCAAATAGATGTTTTACTCATAAAACCATTTCAATACAGTAAATCTATTCAATATGCAAGCGCTGAAGTAGCCAAAGAAATTAAATTTAGAAATTGGGCATTAGATAATAGGGTAAAATTTCAAGAAGTACAACAAGATGCTAAAATTTTAAATTTGCCAAATATTGTTTTACGAAACACATTGTATTATACCAAATCGGTATTTAAGAAAGCCATGTTATTGCAAACGGGAATAACTGCAAACTACTTTAGTAAGCATTATGCAAATGATTACATTGGTGTTTTGGGAGAATTTTATGTTCAAGATCAATTAAAAGTGGGAGGATTTCCTGTTTTAGATTTCTTTTTAAATGCACGTGTTCAACAATGTAGAATATATCTTAAAGCAGAACATTTTAATGCTTTGTTTACAAATAAAGTAAATTATTATAATACGCCAAACTCTCCGTTTCGTGATTTTCATATCCGCTTCGGTTTAGAATGGAATTTCTTTAAATAGTAACTGTTAATACTTGTTTTCTGTTTGTATATCTTACAATTACCTGTAACTTTGTCTTCACAAAATAATAATATGAAATACGCAAAAAATATATTAGAAACCATTGGTAATACACCAATTGTAAAATTAAATAAAATAACAGCCGAAATACCTTGTTTGGTTTTAGGAAAATTAGAAACATTTAATCCTGGAAATTCTGTGAAAGACAGAATGGCCTTAAAAATGGTGGAAGATGCAGAAGCGGATGGACGATTGAAGCCAGGTGGAACCATTATTGAAGGAACTTCAGGAAATACTGGAATGGGTTTAGCCTTGGCAGCAATTGTTAAAGGATACAAATGTATTTTTGTAATTTCGGATAAGCAATCAAAAGAGAAGTCAGATATTTTACGTGCAGTAGGCGCAAAAGTTATTGTTTGTCCAACAGATGTGGAACCAACCGATCCACGTTCTTACTATTCTGTATCAAAACGTTTAGGGGATGAAATTCCAAATTCATGGTATGTAAACCAATATGACAACCCTAGTAATGCCATTGCACATTATGAGCAAACTGGACCGGAAATTTGGAAACAAACCGAAGGTAAAATTACCCATTTTGTGGTTGGAGTAGGGACAGGCGGAACGATTTCTGGAGTGGCTAAATATTTGAAAGAACAAAATCCAAATATAAAAATTTGGGGAATTGATACGTACGGATCTGTATTTAAAAAATATCATGAAACAGGTATTTTTGATGAGAATGAAATTTATTCGTACATCACTGAAGGAATCGGAGAAGATATTTTACCATTAAATGTCGATTTTTCTTTAATTGACGGATTTACAAAAGTTACGGATAAAGACGCTGCTGTTTACACTCGTAAATTAGCATTGGAAGAAGGAATGTTTTGTGGAAATTCGGCTGGTGCAGCTGTTAAAGGTGTTTTGCAATTAAAAGAACATTTTAAACCAGATGACGTTGTGGTAGTTTTGTTTCACGATTCTGGAAGTCGATATGTTGGTAAAATGTATAACGATGAATGGATGCGAGAACGAGGATTTTTAGAAGAAGAGTTTACTAAAGCTGAAGATTTAATCAAAGATCATAAAGACAAACCTTTAATTGTTGTAAGAACAGAAGAATTGGTGTCTCATGCTATTGAAAGATTAAAAAAATACAAAATTTCTCAAATTCCAGTAATTGATACTAAAGGATTTGTTGGAAGTTTGGATGAGTCGGATTTATTTAGAAGCTATTTTGAAAATAAAGATATCGCAGATTTACCAATTAAAGAAGTTATGGGTAAACCCTTCCCAGTTGTATTGGCATCGGCTTCTATTGATGAAGTTTCTAAATTAATTAATAAAGACAATCAAGCGGTTTTAGTAGATTTAGGAAACGGAAAACATCATATTATAACTAAACACGATATAATTAGTTCTATTAAATAGAAAATCTAAATAAATATTTTTAAAACGGATGGCAATATGTTATCCGTTTTTTTTATATTTGTTTTATATATAAGCCAAATTAAAAAGTACACGCCATGCAAGAAGAATTTCTCCATTATTTATGGGTAAATAAGAAACTACCATTTACCCAACTCAAAACACATCTTAACGAAAAATTAGAAATCAATCATTTTGGCCAGTATTTGCAAAATGCAGGCCCCGATATTTTTAATGCGCAAATTTCTATTAATCAGCAAAAATGGGCTGGAAATATTGAAATCCATGTTAAGTCTTCCGATTGGTATTTGCACCATCACGAAAAAGATGCTAATTATGACAACGTTATTCTACACGTGGTCTGGGAAAATGACATGCCTATTTTTAGAAAAGACAATTCTGAAATTCCAACTTTAGAATTAAAAAAGTATGTATCACTTTCTGAAATTAACAAGTACAAGTCGCTAATAACTTCTAAATCTTGGATAAATTGCGAAAATCAAATCGATAAAATTGACAATTTTATTTGGGAAAATTGGTTAGAAAGTTTGTTTTTAAATAGATTAGAAAGAAAATCTGAAATTATTGATAAACGATTAATAGAAACAAATAATAATTGGGAAGCCGTTTTTTTTGAAATGCTATTCAAAAATTTTGGTCTCAATACCAATGGTGATTGCTTTTTGCAAGTAGCCAAGTCTATTCCTTTTTCGATTGTTAGAAAAGAACGTTTTGATGTTGAAAATTTGGAAGCTTTGTTTTTTGGAAAATTGAATTTGTTAAATGAGCCATTAGAAGATGAATATCACACAAAATTAGCATCGCATTGGAGCTATCTAAAAATAAAATATAATTTAGAATCAGAATTTGGTTTGCATCCACAATTTTTTAAACTTCGTCCTGACAATTTTCCAACAATACGGTTGTCGCAATTTGCAAATTTAATAGCGAATAATCAGAATTTGTTTTTTCAGCTGATTCAAGCTAATTCCTATGCTCAAATTAAGCAATTATTAAAAAGTGAAACCTCAGAATATTGGAAAAATCATTATAATTTTTCAAAAGTAAGCCAATCAAAAAGCAAAGGGTCAACCCATCCATTTATCGATTTGATAATAATTAATACCGTAATTCCTATAAAGTTTTGTTATGCTAAACATCAAGGAAAATTAAATGTTGAAGAATTAATAGGTCTTTTAGAAGAAATGCCAGCAGAAAAGAATGCAATTCTTAAAAAATTTTCCGATTTTAATATAAAAACAAAGAATGCTTTTCAATCGCAATCGTTATTAGAACTTAAAAAGGAATATTGTAATAAAAATAAATGCCTTAACTGTGCTGTAGGTTTGCAATTGTTAAAAAACTAAGTATCTTTATACTTTAAATAGTTACTAATATTTATGTACAATTTACTACATTTCTTCGAAAAAAACGGTTTTTTTGTTGCGTCACGATTAGCGGACCGTTTGGGGATGCGAGCCACTCAAGTACGTTTGTTTTTTGTATATATATCTTTTATTACGGTAGGATTAGGATTTGGTTTTTATTTAACATTGGCTTTTATTTTAAAGTTAAAAGATTTAATTTACACGAAAAGAAGTTCGGTTTTTGATTTATAATAGTAGGCTATGTTACGATTTTCTAAAGGACATTATTTCGGAATTGCAATTTTGATTGGTTGTATTGGGTTGTTACAACTATTTATTTATTGGTATAATAACCAAAAGGGTACAACGTCTTTCGAATTAACTCAAGAAGAGAAAAGCTGGCTTTTAGCTCAAAATGAAATTGATAGTTTAAAAGATGTAAATCAGAAAAATTCAAGTAAAATTTATCCATTTAACCCAAATTTTATTTCAGACTATAAAGGTTACAAGTTAGGAATGACAGTATCACAAATTGACAAGCTGCATAATTTTAGAAAACAAAATAAATATGTAAATTCAAATGCAGAATTTCAAAAACTTACAGGTGTTTCTAATTCATGGATGAAACAGTATGCAATATATTTTAAATTTCCAGATTGGGTAACAACTACAACTACTAAAAAATATCAATCGAAATTTGAAAATAAATTTCAAAAATTTGATAAGAAAGCATCTAAAATTATTGTGCAAGATTTAAATTCAGCCGATCAAATAGAATTGGAAAAAGTATACATGATTGGTGATAAATTAGCTTTAAAAATAATATCGGAACGAGAAAAATTTGGAAATTTTGTTTCAATGGATCAATTAGGTTTTATATGGGGAATTTCTCTGGAGGCCCTAGTCGATTTAAATAAAAAATTTCAAATTAAATCAACTGGAAATATTAAAAAGATAAATATTAACACTTCTACTATTAAAGAATTACAGCAATTTCCTTACTTTAATTACACTATAGCTAAGAATATCGTTACTTTTAGAAGTATGAATGGTGATTTTAAACGTAGTGAAGATTTAACAAATGTTAAGCAATTTCCACTTGAAAAATTAAAAATAATAGCCTTATATTTGGAATTCTAAAAATAAACCAATAAAATCTAATTAATGAATTCATTATATTTTACAGAAGAACACGAATTATTTAGAAAAAGTTTACAAGATTTTTTACAAAAAGAAGTAGTGCCTCATATCGAAAAATGGGAAAAAACAGGCACGATTGAACGCTTTATTTGGAAAAAATTTGGTGAAATGGGCTTTTTTGGAATTAATTATCCAGAAGCATATGGTGGATTAAATTTAGATTTGTTTTATACCGTAGTATTTTTAGAAGAACTTCAAAAAATTAAGTCTTCTGGTTTTGCTGCAGCTATGTGGGCACATGCTTATTTGGCCATGACGCATTTAAACGCAGAAGGAAGTGAAGCTATTAAACAAAATTATTTAGCGCCAAGTATATTAGGCGAAAAAATTGGTGCATTGTGTGTTACGGAACCTTTTGGAGGTAGTGATGTTGCAGGAATGAGAACTACTGCAGTAAAGCAAGGTGATAAATTTATTATTAATGGTTCGAAAACATTTATTACAAATGGCGTGTATGCAGATTATTATATAGTAGCAGCAAAAACAAATTCAGAACTTGGAAATAAAGGAATTAGCATTTTTTTAGTAGATACCAATTTAAAAGGAATTTCTGCAACCAAACTTGATAAGTTAGGATGGAGAGCTTCTGATACTGCTGAAATTGCATTTGATAATGTCGAGATTCCAACTGAAAATTTAATGGGAGAAGAAGGGAAAGGATTTCCTTATATTATGCAGCATTTTGCATTTGAAAGATTAATAATGGCAGTTAATGCGCACGCTCGAGCGGAATATGCTATTGATTATACTATAGAATACATGTCGCAACGCGAAGCATTTGGAACTACTATTAATAAATTTCAAGCGCTGCGTCATACAATGGTGGAGCATGCTACCGAAGTAGAACACTGTAAAATCTTTAATTATGCAGCAGTAGCTAGATTAGATAAAGGTGAATATGTTGTAAAAGAAGCTACTATGGCAAAATTGAAATCAACAAAAGTAGCCGATTTAGCCATATATGATTGCTTACAAATGCTTGGTGGTTATGGATATATGGAAGAATACCCGTTAGCTAGATTGTTAAGAGACAGTCGTTTAGGTCCAATTGGTGGAGGTACTTCAGAAATCTTAAAAGAGATTTTATCAAAAATGATTATTGATAATCAAAATTATAAACCAGCAGTAAAATAGTTGTTTTAAAAATAATTTTCAATTCGTAATTCATAATTCATAATTTTTATTTAAGTTTGCACCCTTAACGAGAGGAGGTGTCAATATTATGTTAATTATACCAATTAAAGACGGAGAAAATATCGATAGAGCATTAAAGCGCTATAAAAGAAAATTTGATAAAACAGGAACTGTTCGTCAGTTACGTGCGCGTCAAGCTTTCATTAAGCCTTCTGTGACAAACAGAATCAAAATTCAAAAAGCGGCTTACATCCAAAACATGAGAGACAACTTAGAAAGTTAATCCATCATTTTTTGATTAAATACTTTAACCGTTAGATTATAAATTATAAATTTGTATCTAACGGTTTTTTTATGCGTAATAATTTACAGTCCCATTTAGAATATCTCGAAAAGGAAAAAAAGTATTCCCCACTTACTGTGAATGCCTATCAAAAAGATATTTTATCCTTTCAATTGTTTCTTAATAAAAATCATGAGGGGTGTTCTTTAGAAGAAGTGAATTATCCGTTAATTCGAAGTTGGATTGTTGCGTTGTCAGATACAAAAATTGCGGCTTCCTCAATAAATAGAAAAATGGCTTCCTTAAAATCGTTTTACAAATTTCTATTAAAAACGAAACAAATTGACAGTAATCCTTTTGTAAAACACAAATCGTTAAAAACACCCAAGCAAGTTCAGATTCCTTTTTCTGAAAAGGAAATGAACTCCTTATTTGAATTACATTTTTTAGAAACCGATTTTGATAGTGTGCGAAATAGGTTGGTAGTTGAATTATTATACGCAACAGGAATGCGAAGAGCAGAATTGATTAATTTAGAAAGTAAGGCAATAGACTTTTATGGTAATTCAATAAAGGTATTAGGGAAACGAAATAAAGAAAGAATTATACCTTTATTAGCTTCCACGTCAGCCGTAATAAAATTATATTTAACAAAACGTAAAGAACTTCCAATTATTCATGCTCCCGAAAAGTTAATTTTATCTAAAAAAGGGAATAAAATAAGCGAAACGTTTGTGTATCGATTAATAAATGATTACTTTAGTACTATATCTGAAAAGGTAAAAAGAAGCCCCCACGTTCTTAGGCATTCGTTTGCAACACATTTGTTAAATAACGGTGCAGATTTAAATTCAGTAAAAGAGTTGCTTGGACATGCAAGTTTGTCATCTACTCAGATTTATACGCATAGTAGTTTATCAGAGTTAAAAAAAGTATACAGCAATGCACACCCAAGAAACAAGTAATGTTTAATTAAAACCTATAATTATTATGAAAGTGAATGTACATGCAGTTAATTTTAATATCGACAGAAAATTAGTTGATTTTATTGATGAAAGAATGACTAAATTAGAAAAATATTACGATAAGGTAATTTCTTCAGATGCGTTTTTAAAAGTTGAAAATATAAGTGAAAAAGAAAACAAAACGGTGGAGTTAAAGGTATTGGTACCTGGAGATGATTTTATTGTAACGAAACACAGTAAAAGTTTTGAAGAGGCAGCAGATTTAGCAGTTGAATCTTTAGAACGATTATTAGTAAAGAGAAAAGAAAAATTAAGAGCACATAGTTAATTTAAAAAAAGATTTAAAAAAGTTTTGATTAATAAATAAATTACATACATTTGCAGTCCGTTAGAAATAGCGGACTTTTTTTATGCATAGAAATGCCGGTGTAGCTCAGCTGGCTAGAGCAGCTGATTTGTAATCAGCAGGTCGTGGGTTCGAGTCCCTCCACTGGCTCTTTGAAATTTTGACAATCAAGAATTAATTAATTTATTTTCTAGTTTATGCTGGAATTTATAATTTGTTTTTTTTGATTTTAAGTAAGGTTAGGGGAGATACTCAAGCGGCCAACGAGGGCAGACTGTAAATCTGCTGTGAAAACTTCGCAGGTTCGAATCCTGCTCTCCCCACAAACTTTTTTAAATGAATTTATTTAATTATTTTTTAAGTAAAATCTTTAAAAACGAGTAAAAGAAAAATAGGATTAAGAGCAAATTTAGGTTTGTTTTTAACTTCTGAACTCACAAAAGCCGGTGTAGCTCAGGGGTAGAGTGCTTCCTTGGTAAGGAAGAGGTCTCGGGTTCAATTCCCGACATTGGCTCAAAATAGAAATAATTTTTGAACACTAATAAATATAAATAACTAAGATTAAATTTTAAAATCATGGCAAAGGAAACATTCGACCGTTCGAAGCCCCATTTGAATATTGGTACTATCGGACACGTAGATCACGGTAAAACTACGTTAACAGCTGCAATTACAAAAGTATTGTCAGATGCAGGTTTATCAGAAGCAAAATCATTTGATCAAATTGATAATGCTCCAGAAGAAAAAGAAAGAGGTATTACAATTAACACGTCGCACGTTGAGTATTCAACTGCTAACCGTCACTACGCTCACGTTGACTGTCCAGGTCACGCGGATTACGTTAAGAACATGGTTACAGGTGCTGCACAAATGGACGGTGCTATCTTAGTAGTTGCTGCTACAGATGGTCCAATGCCACAAACTCGTGAGCATATCCTTTTAGGTCGCCAAGTAGGTGTACCAAGAATGGTTGTATTCATGAACAAAGTGGATATGGTTGATGATGCTGAATTATTAGAGTTAGTTGAGATGGAAATCAGAGACTTATTATCTTTCTATCAATATGATGGTGATAATGGTCCAGTTATTCAAGGTTCTGCTTTAGGAGGATTGAATGGAGATCCAAAATGGGTAGCTACTATCATGGAATTAATGGATGCAGTAGATTCATGGATTGAATTACCAGTTCGTGACGTTGAGAAACCATTCTTAATGCCAGTTGAGGATTCATTTACAATTACTGGTCGTGGAACTGTTGCTACAGGTCGTATCGAAACAGGTATTGCTAATACAGGAGACCCAGTTGAAATTATCGGTATGGGTGCTGAAAAATTAACTTCTACTATTACTGGAGTTGAAATGTTCCGTAAAATCTTAGATAGAGGTGAAGCTGGAGATAACGTAGGTTTATTGTTAAGAGGTATTGATAAAGCTGATATCAAAAGAGGTATGGTTATTATTAAGCCAGGTTCAGTAAAACCACACGCTAAATTTAAAGCAGAGGTTTATATCTTGAAAAAAGAAGAAGGTGGACGTCATACTCCATTCCATAATAACTACCGTCCTCAGTTTTATGTACGTACAACTGACGTAACAGGTACTATTATGTTACCACAAGGAAGAGAGATGGTTATGCCAGGTGATAACTTAACTATTGATGTTGAATTATTATCTCCAATTGCATTGTCTATAGGTTTACGTTTCGCTATCCGTGAAGGTGGTAGAACAGTAGGTGCTGGACAGGTAACTGAAATTTTAGACTAATTTAAAGTCAATTATATTTTTTTAAATCAGTATCGAGCAATCGGTACTGATTTTAACATACGAGCGTAGTTCAAGGGCAGAATAGTGGTCTCCAAAACCATTGATGGGGGTTCGAATCCCTCCGCTCGTGCAAATAATGTAAATATCATGTTAAAATATTTCTCTGAAGCATTCGAAGAATTAAAATCAAATGTAACTTGGCCAGAATGGGCAGAAGTTCAAAAATACACTATCGTTGTAGCATTATTTTCAGTAATATTTGCTTTAGCAACTTGGGGTATTGATTTAACCTTTACAAAAGTGTTAAACGGTTTCTTTAATTTGTTAAAAGGTTAATACAAAATGGCTGACAATAACGTAAAGAAATGGTATGTCGTTCGAGCGGTAAGCGGGCAAGAAAACAAGATTAAAGCTTATATAGAGCAGGAAGTTAATCGTGTGGGAATGGCTGATTATGTCTCTCAAGTTCTTGTGCCTACTGAAAAAGTAGTACAAGTAAAAGACGGAAAAAAAATATCAAAAGAAAGAGTATATTTCCCAGGTTATGTTATGATTGAAGCAAACTTAACAGGTGAAATACCGCATATCATTAAATCTATTACTGGTGTTATCGGTTTTTTAGGCGAAACAAAAGGTGGTGAAGCGGTTCCGTTAAGACTTGCTGAAGTAAACAGAATGCTAGGTAAAGTAGACGAATTATCTGTAACCACAGAAAACGTTAATATTCCTTTCTCAATTGATGAAACTGTTAAAGTTATTGACGGTCCTTTCAATGGCTTCAATGGAACTATTGAAAAAATAAATGAAGAAAAGCGTAAACTTGAAGTAATGGTTAAAATTTTCGGAAGAAAAACACCTTTAGAATTAAGTTTTATGCAAGTTGAAAAAGTATAATTTTTGTTACATATATATAAACCCGCATTAATCCGCTTCCACTGATTAATGTAAAAATTTTAAAAATGGCTAAAGAAGTTAGTAAAGTAGTTAAACTACAAGTTAAGGGAGGTGCTGCGAACCCGTCGCCACCGGTTGGACCTGCTTTGGGAGCTGCTGGGGTTAACATCATGGAGTTCTGTAAGCAATTTAATGCTAGAACACAAGATAAACCTGGCAAAATATGTCCAGTACAAATTACTGTATATAAAGACAAGTCTTTTGACTTCGTTGTAAAAACTCCACCTGCTGCAGTTCAATTAATGGATGCTGCAAAATTAAAGTCTGGTTCAGGAGAGCCTAATCGTAAAAAAGTAGCAAGTGTTACTTGGGATCAGATTAAGGCAATCGCTGAAGATAAAATGGCAGATTTAAATGCATTCACAATGGAAGCTGCAATGAGTATGATTGCTGGAACAGCTAGATCTATGGGTATAACTGTAACTGGAGATTCTCCTCTAAAATAAGAGATATGGCAAAATTGACAAAAAAGCAAAAAGAAGCTGCAGCAAAAATTGAAAAGAATAAATTATATTCTTTAAAAGATGCTTCAGTATTAATCAAACAAATTGCTTCTGCAAAGTTTGATGAATCAGTTGATATCTCTGTTAGACTTGGAGTAGATCCAAGAAAAGCAAATCAAATGGTAAGAGGTGTGGTTGCATTACCACACGGTACAGGTAAAGATGTAAGAGTTTTAGCCTTAGTTACTCCAGATAAAGAAGCGGAAGCTAAAGCAGCAGGTGCAGACCACGTTGGTTTAGATGACTACCTTCAAAAAATAAAAGATGGTTGGACAGAAGTTGATGTAATTATCACTATGCCAGCTGTTATGGGTAAATTAGGTCCATTAGGACGTGTTTTAGGACCAAGAGGTTTAATGCCAAACCCTAAAACAGGTACAGTAACAATGGATGTTGCTAAAGCAATTCAAGAAGTAAAAGCTGGTAAAATTGACTTTAAAGTTGATAAAACTGGTATCGTTCATGCAGGAATAGGTAGAGTATCTTTTGATGCGGATAAAATCTATGACAATGCACACGAAATTGTTCAAACATTAATCAAATTAAAACCAACTGCAGCGAAAGGTACTTATATTAAGTCTATTCACTTAACAAGTACTATGAGTCCTGCTATCGCTTTAGATCCTAAAGCAGTATAATTGGTAGTTAAATATATTTAGTATGACTAGAGAAGAAAAATCAATTGCTATTGAAGATTTAACTGCACAGTTAGCAGATGTGAATGTTGTGTATTTAGCAGACATTTCTGGACTTGATGCAGGAACTACTTCAGACTTAAGAAGAGCTTGTTTTAAAGCAGGAATCAAATTAGAAGTTGTAAAAAATACTTTATTAGCTAAAGCTATGGAGGTTTCTGCCAACGACTATGGAGATTTATCGTCAACTTTAAAAGGAAATACTTCTATAATGATTGCAGATACCGCTAATGGTCCTGCAAAAATTATTAAAGAATTCCGTAAAAAAGGACAAAAACCTGTTTTTAAAGGAGCCTACATTAATCAAGAAGTTTACATTGGTGACGAACTATTAGATAGCTTAGTAGCTATTAAATCAAGAGAAGAAGTTATCGGTGAAATCATCGGATTATTACAATCTCCAGCTAAACGTATACTTTCAGCTTTATTAAAACATGCTGAAACTAAAGGTGAAGCTGCAGAATAACAAAACAAAACGCACTTAATAAATTACATATTTTAAACACATTAAAGATAGAAAAAATGGCAGATTTAAAACAATTCGCAGAACAATTAGTTAATTTAACAGTTAAAGAAGTTAACGAATTAGCTACAATATTAAAAGATGAGTATGGTATCGAACCAGCTGCTGCAGCTGTAGTAGTTGCTGCTGGTGGTGGTGATGCTGGTGCTGGTGCTGAGCAATCAGAATTTACAGTAGTATTAAAAGAAGCTGGTGCTTCTAAATTAGGAGTAGTTAAAGCGGTTAAAGAATTAACTGGTTTAGGTCTTAAAGAAGCTAAAGATTTAGTAGATGCTGCTCCATCAAATATTAAAGAAGGAGTTTCTAAAGATGAAGCTGAAGGGCTTAAGAAAGCTTTAGAAGAAGCAGGAGCTGTTGTTGAGTTAAAATAATCTCACTCAGTTTATAATACAGGTTTAGGTCTTGGAGATTGCTTCCAACGACCTAAACCATTTTTCGTATAATAAAATTTATAGTTTTTAAAAAATTATATTGTATCGAAAAATGTTTTTTTAAATCAATACGAAGAAAAAAAATAAATTTTATTTGTTTTTAAAGATGTATTGGTTGTAAAAAAAAAGTATAAAATATTTTATAAATGTTGTGTTATCACAAAAATTACTTTTTTTTAATCAAAAATATTATCCATTGATGATTGCTAATCAAACAGAAAGAATCAATTTTGCCTCGACAAAAAACATACCGAATTATCCAGATTTTCTAGATATTCAGGTGAAGTCATTTCAAGATTTTTTTCAATTAGAAACTAAATCAGACGAAAGAGGTAACGAAGGTCTTTATAATACCTTCATGGAAAATTTTCCAATAACGGATACTAGAAACCAATTTGTACTGGAGTTCCTAGATTACTTTATTGACCCACCAAGATATACTATCGAAGAATGTATTGATAGAGGTTTAACGTACAGCGTTCCTTTAAAAGCACGTTTGAAGTTGTATTGTACAGATCCGGAGCACGAGGATTTTGAAACTATCGTGCAAGATGTATATTTAGGAACAATTCCATACATGGCACCTAGCGGAACTTTCGTTATTAATGGTGCAGAACGTGTTGTGGTTTCTCAATTACATAGATCACCAGGGGTATTCTTTGGTCAATCTTTCCATGCAAACGGAACTAAATTATATTCTGCCAGAGTAATTCCTTTCAAAGGTTCTTGGATAGAATTTGCTACCGATATCAACAACGTCATGTATGCGTACATTGATAGAAAGAAAAAATTACCAGTTACTACGCTTTTCCGTGCCATAGGTTTCGAAAGAGATAAGGACATCCTTGAAATTTTTGACCTTGCGGAAGAAATTAAAGTGTCTAAAACTGGAATTAAAAAATTCATCGGAAGAAGACTTGCTGCTCGTGTATTAAATACATGGCATGAAGATTTCGTAGATGAAGACACTGGAGAAGTAGTTTCTATTGAACGTAACGAAATTATCTTAGATCGTGATACGATTTTAGATAAAGAAAACGTAGAAGAAATTATTGAAGCAGATGTTAAAGTAATTTTATTACACAAAGAAGATAGCAATCAAGCTGATTTTGCTATTATCCACAACACTTTGCAAAAAGACCCTACGAACTCTGAAAAAGAAGCTGTAGAGCACATATATAGACAATTACGTAATGCCGAACCGCCAGATGAAGAAACAGCTCGTGGTATTATCGATAAATTATTCTTCTCAGACCAACGTTACAATTTAGGTGATGTAGGTCGTTATAGAATGAATAAAAAGTTAAACTTAGATATCCCTATGGATAAACAAGTTTTAACTAAAGAAGATATCATTACGATTGTAAAATACTTAATCGAATTAATTAACTCAAAAGCGGAGATTGATGATATTGACCACTTATCTAACCGTCGTGTTAGAACGGTTGGGGAACAATTATCCGCACAGTTTGGTGTAGGTTTAGCTCGTATGGCTCGTACTATTCGTGAAAGAATGAATGTGCGTGATAACGAAGTCTTTACACCTATCGATCTGATTAACGCAAAAACGTTATCTTCTGTAATTAATTCATTTTTTGGTACCAACCAGTTATCTCAGTTCATGGATCAAACCAATCCATTAGCAGAGATTACTCACAAACGTCGTTTATCAGCACTTGGACCTGGAGGTTTATCTAGAGAAAGAGCAGGATTCGAAGTTCGTGACGTTCACTACACTCATTACGGACGTTTATGTCCTATTGAAACACCTGAGGGACCAAACATTGGTTTGATTTCTTCACTTGGTGTATATGCAAAAGTAAATGGAATGGGATTCATTGAAACACCTTACCGTAAGGTAACTGATGGTGTGGTAGATTTAGAGTCAACTCCAGTTTATTTAAGCGCAGAAGAAGAAGAAGGAAAAATGATTGCGCAAGCAAACATTGAAATGGACGCAAAAGGTAAAATTACCGCTGATAATGTAATTGCTCGTGAAGAGGGAGATTTTCCTGTTGTTTCACCATCTGCAGTGCATTATACAGATGTGGCACCAAATCAAATTGCTTCTATTTCTGCTTCATTAATTCCATTCTTAGAGCATGATGATGCGAATAGAGCCTTGATGGGTTCTAACATGATGCGTCAGGCAGTACCTTTGTTAAGACCAGAAGCTCCTATCGTAGGAACTGGTTTAGAAAGACAAGTAGCGTCTGATTCACGTGTGCTTATTAATGCAGAAGGTTCAGGTATTGTAACGTATGTTGATGCTGATAAAGTGACCATTAAATACGACCGTACTGACGAACAAAGAATGGTAAGTTTTGATGAAGATGAAAAAACATACAACTTAATCAAATTCAGAAAAACCAATCAAAGTACTACTATTAACTTAAAACCTATCGTAATAAAGGGAACAAGAGTTGAAAAAGGTCAAGTACTTTGTGAAGGATATGCTACTCAAAACGGAGAATTAGCTTTAGGAAGAAACCTACAAGTTGCCTTCATGCCTTGGAAAGGGTATAACTTTGAAGATGCGATTGTAATTTCTGAAAAAGTAGTTAGAGATGATATTTTTACCTCTATTCACGTAGATGATTATTCATTAGAAGTTAGAGATACTAAATTAGGTAATGAAGAGTTAACAAATGATATTCCTAACGTTTCAGAAGAAGCTACTAAAGATTTAGATGAAAACGGTATGATTAGAATTGGAGCAGAGGTAAAACCTGGTGACATTCTTATCGGAAAAATTACACCTAAAGGAGAATCAGATCCAACTCCAGAAGAAAAATTATTACGTGCTATCTTTGGTGATAAAGCAGGTGATGTAAAAGATGCTTCGTTAAAAGCATCTCCATCTTTACATGGTGTTGTTTTAGATAAAAAATTATTTGCTAAAGCAGTTAAAGATAAACGTAAGCGTTCTAAAGACAAAGAAGATTTAGACAAACTTGAAATGGAATTCGAAGTGAAATTCACCGAATTAAAAGACAGGTTAATTGATAAATTATTCTTAATAGTAGACGGGAAAACATCTCAAGGTGTTATTAATGATTTAGGTGAAGAAGTATTACCAAAAGGAAAAAAATTCACTAAAAAAATGTTACAAGCGGTAGACGATTTTGCTCACTTAACAAAAGGACAATGGACTACAGACGAACATACCAATTCATTAATTAACGATTTAGTACACAACTATAAAATCAAATTAAACGATTTACAAGGGGTACTAAGAAGAGAGAAATTTACAATTTCTGTTGGAGATGAATTACCTGCCGGAATTTTAAAATTGGCTAAAGTATATATCGCTAAAAAACGTAAGTTAAAAGTTGGGGATAAAATGGCAGGACGTCACGGTAACAAAGGTATTGTTGCAAAAATCGTTCGTCAGGAAGATATGCCTTTCTTAGAAGACGGAACACCAGTAGATATCGTATTAAATCCATTAGGAGTACCTTCTCGTATGAACATTGGACAGATTTATGAAACCGTATTAGGTTGGGCTGGTTTAAGAACTGGTAAAAAGTTTGCAACGCCTATCTTTGATGGTGCTTCATTAGATCAAATTAATGGCTATACGGACGAAGCTGGAATTCCAAGATTCGGTCATACGTACTTATACGATGGTGGAACTGGAGAACGTTTCCATCAACCGGCAACTGTAGGGGTTATTTATATGCTTAAATTAGGGCATATGGTTGATGATAAAATGCACGCACGTTCTATCGGACCATACTCATTAATTACGCAACAACCTTTAGGAGGTAAAGCGCAATTTGGAGGACAACGTTTCGGAGAGATGGAGGTTTGGGCACTTGAAGCATACGGTGCATCAAGTACTTTAAGAGAAATCTTAACTGTTAAATCAGATGACGTAAACGGTAGAGCAAAAACCTACGAAGCAATCGTTAAAGGTGAAACTATGCCAGAACCAGGATTACCTGAATCATTCAATGTATTAATGCATGAATTAAAAGGTCTTGGTTTAGATATCAGATTAGAAGAATAAATAAAATTTGTAGTCAGTTCCATTCAATTGGGACTGAGTACTTATTATAAGAGTTTTTAGGATTTATACCCGTAAACCGTTCCGATTTTTTATAGAAATATAACTAGCACTTACAACGTTAATGTTGAAGTTTAGAGAAGTAAGCCGAGGTAGTTTTTAAGTCCAAAGTCAAAAAGTTCTAATGTCAGAAAGTCTAATGCGACTTTTGACTTTTGACTTTCAAACTTTCGACTTAAATAAGAATCAATTTTAAATTGCACATAAATCAATAGTAAAAACTATGATGAATAATAGAAATAACAAAGACAAAAGTACAGGAGTTAAAAGATTTAACAGAATAACAATTGGTTTGGCATCGCCAGAAGCCATGTTAGGTGAATCAAGAGGTGAGGTGTTAAAACCAGAAACAATCAACTACCGTACTCACAAACCAGAAAGAGATGGGCTTTTCTGTGAACGAATTTTCGGACCAGTAAAAGATTTCGAATGTGCTTGTGGAAAATATAAGAGAATTCGCTACAAAGGAATCGTTTGTGACCGATGTGGGGTAGAAGTTACCGAGAAAAAAGTACGTAGAGACAGAGTTGGGCACATCAATCTTGTAGTGCCAATTGCGCATATCTGGTATTTCCGTTCGCTTCCAAATAAAATTGGTTACGTTTTAGGATTGCCTTCTAAGAAATTAGATATGATTATTTACTACGAAAGATACGTAGTAATCCAAGCGGGTATTGCTAAAGGTCCAGAAGGAGAAGAATTAAACAGATTAGATTTCTTAACAGAAGAAGAATATCTAAATATTGTGGATACTTTACCAATGGAAAACCAATATTTAGATGACAACGATCCAAATAAATTTATCGCCAAAATGGGTGCTGAATGTATTATGGATTTATTAGCACGTACAGATTTAGATGAATTATCATACAAATTACGTCATGCCGCTAATAATGAAACGTCTAAACAAAGAAAAACAGAAGCATTAAAAAGATTAAATGTTGTTGAATCGTTCCGTGAATCTAACAAAAACAGAGAAAACCGTCCAGAATGGATGATTTTAAAAGTAATTCCGGTTATTCCACCAGAATTACGTCCTCTTGTGCCTTTAGATGGTGGTCGTTTCGCAACTTCAGATTTAAATGATTTATACAGAAGAGTAATCATCCGTAACAATCGTTTAAAAAGATTAGTGGAAATTAAAGCGCCAGAAGTAATTTTACGTAACGAAAAACGTATGTTACAAGAAGCGGTAGATTCACTTTTCGATAATACAAGAAAAGCTTCTGCAGTTAAAACAGAATCAAACAGACCATTAAAATCTTTATCCGATTCATTAAAAGGAAAACAAGGTCGTTTCCGTCAAAACTTATTAGGAAAACGTGTTGATTATTCTGCGCGTTCAGTAATTGTTGTAGGACCAGAAATGAAATTGTTCGAATGTGGATTGCCAAAAGATATGGCTGCTGAATTATACAAACCATTCGTTATTCGTAAGTTAATCGAAAGAGGAATTGTTAAAACAGTAAAGTCGGCTAAGAAAATTATCGACAAAAAAGAACCAGTAGTATGGGATATCTTAGAAAATGTTATCAAAGGACATCCAGTATTACTTAACCGTGCGCCTACACTTCACCGTTTAGGTATCCAAGCGTTCCAACCCAAGTTAATTGAAGGAAAAGCAATCCAGTTACACCCATTAGTATGTACGGCATTCAACGCCGATTTCGATGGTGACCAGATGGCGGTTCACTTACCTTTAGGTCCAGAAGCAATTTTGGAAGCACAATTATTAATGTTAGCGTCTCATAATATCTTGAATCCTGCGAATGGAGCACCTATCACGGTACCTTCTCAAGACATGGTATTGGGTCTGTATTACATGACCAAAGAGCGTTTATCAACTCCTGAACATACTATTTTAGGAGAAGGATTAACTTTCTATTCTGCGGAAGAAGTAAATATTGCTTTAAACGAAGGAAGATTAGAATTAAATGCTAGAGTGAAAATTAGAGCAAGAGATTTTAACGAAAATGGAGAGTTAGTAAACCAAATTATTCAAACTACTGCAGGTAGAGTATTATTTAATGAAGTAGTACCTGAAGCGGCAGGATATATAAATGAAGTTTTAACAAAAAAATCGTTAAGAGATATTATTGGTAAAATTTTAGCAGTTACGGATGTGCCTACTACAGCAGCTTTCTTAGATGATATGAAAGATATGGGTTACAAATTCGCATTTAAAGGTGGATTGTCATTCAGTTTAGGTGATATTCGTATTCCAGAACAAAAAACGCAATTAATTGCTGATGCTCGTGTACAAGTAGAAGGTATTTCTATGAACTATAACATGGGACTTATCACAAATAACGAGCGTTACAATCAGGTAATTGATATTTGGACGTCTGCCAATGCACAATTAACAGAATTAGCTATGAAAAATATCCGTGAAGACCAACAAGGTTTCAACTCGGTATATATGATGCTTGACTCTGGTGCAAGGGGTTCTAAAGAACAAATTCGTCAGTTAACTGGTATGCGTGGATTAATGGCTAAGCCGAAAAAATCGACTGCAGGTGGTGGTGAAATTATTGAAAATCCAATTCTTTCTAACTTTAAAGAAGGATTATCAATTTTAGAATACTTCATTTCTACTCACGGTGCACGTAAAGGATTAGCGGATACGGCTCTTAAAACTGCCGATGCAGGATATTTAACTCGTAGATTACATGATGTATCTCAAGATGTTATTATCAATTCTGTTGATTGTGGTACATTAAGAGGTGTAGAAGTTTCTGCATTAAAGAAAAACGAAGAAATTGTTGAAACATTAGGAGAAAGAATCTTAGGACGTGTAGCATTACAAGATGTTGTAAATCCATTTAACTCTGAAATTTTAATTCATGCAGGAGAACACATCACAGAAGCAATTGTTAAAGCTGTTGAAGCTTCACCAATTGAAAAAGTTGAAGTGCGTTCGGCATTAACTTGTGAAGCTAAAAAAGGAATCTGTACAAAATGTTACGGTCGTAATTTAGCCACTGGTAAAATGGCACAAAGAGGTGAAGCTGTCGGTGTAATTGCTGCGCAGTCAATTGGAGAGCCAGGTACACAGTTAACACTTCGTACGTTCCACGTTGGAGGGGTTGCAGGGGGTATTTCTGAAGAAGCGGGAATTTCTGCTCGTTTTGCTGGAAAATTAGAAATCGAAGATTTAAAAACAGTAAAAGGTGAAGATGCAGATGGAAAACCTATCGATATCGTAATTTCTCGTTCTACCGAATTAAAATTACTTGATGTTAATACAGGTATTTTATTAAGTACTCATAATATTCCTTATGGTTCTACTATTTTTGTGAAAGACGGAGATAAAGTAGAAAAAGGAGCTACTATTTGTAAATGGGATCCTTATAATGGAGTAATTGTATCTGAATTTACAGGTAAAATTGCTTATGAAGATTTAGAACAAGGACAATCATTCATGGTTGAAATTGATGAGCAAACAGGTTTCCAAGAAAAAGTAATTTCTGAAGGTCGTAACAAAAAATTAATTCCAACCTTACATATTTATGGTAAAGATGGAGAATTAATTAGATCATACAACTTACCAGTAGGGGCACACCTTATGGTTGATGATGGTGAGAAAATTAAAGCAGGAAAAATTCTTGTTAAAATCCCTCGTCGTTCTTCTAAAGCTAGTGATATTACAGGAGGTTTACCAAGAATTACCGAGTTGTTAGAAGCTCGTAATCCTTCAAACCCGGCTGTAGTTACTGAAATTGATGGTGTAGTTACTTTCGGAAAAGTAAAAAGAGGAAACCGTGAGTTGTCAATTGAATCTAAATTTGGAGATGTTAAGAAATATTTAGTAAAACTTTCCGCTCAAATATTAGTTCAAGAAAACGACTTCGTAAGAGCCGGAACACCATTATCAGATGGAGCAATTACTCCAGAAGATATTTTAAGAATTCAAGGACCATCTGCTGTACAACAGTACTTGGTAAATGAAATTCAAGAAGTGTACCGTTTACAAGGGGTAAAAATTAATGACAAACACTTCGAAGTAGTGATTCGTCAAATGATGAGAAAAGTAAGAATCCAAGATCCAGGAGATACGTTATTCTTAGAAGATCAATTAGCACATACTTCAGACTTTATTCTAGAAAACGATAAGTTATACGGAATGAAAGTGGTAGAAGAAGCGGGTGATTCTTCAAGCTTAAAACCAGGACAAATTATTTCTCCTAGAGAATTAAGAGATGAAAATTCATTATTAAAACGTGAAGATAAAAACTTAGTTACTGCAAGAGATGTAATTACGGCTACTGCAACACCAGTTTTACAAGGTATTACAAGAGCATCGTTACAAACAAAATCATTCATTTCTGCGGCATCGTTCCAGGAAACTACTAAAGTGTTAAATGAAGCCGCTGTTGCTGGTAAAATTGATACATTAGAAGGATTGAAAGAGAATGTAATCGTAGGTCACAGAATTCCTGCAGGTACAGGTATGAGAGATTATGATCACATAATTGTAGGTTCTAAAGAAGAATACAGCGAATTAATGGCTGGAAAAGAAGAATTTAATTACTAATTCTTAATTCTTAATATATCAAAAAAGCCTAGCAGATTTTTTCTGTTAGGCTTTTTTTTAATCAAAAGGTTTTTGTATTATTGCATTAGTCGAAAGTCTAAATTTAGAAATTATTCATTATCCAATACCCAATAAAAATGGAAAACAACAACCAAGAAGGTCAAATCAATATTGAACTAGACGAAAAAGTAGCAGAAGGAACCTATTCCAATTTAGCCATAATCAACCATTCCAATACCGAATTTGTATTAGATTTTATTGCCTTAATGCCTGGCGTTCCGAAAGCTAAAGTAAAATCAAGAATTATTTTAACACCACAACACGCTAAAAGATTATTAAAAGCATTAAACGAAAACATTCATCGTTTTGAAAGCACACACGGACAAATAAAAGAGGAAGAGCATCCGCCAATACCACTAAATTTTGGGCCAACTGGTCAGGCATAGTAAAGAATAGTATTTAATTTTTAATTATAGATCTCAAGGTGATTGCATTTTTTTTTGTAATCGCCTTTTTATTATTATGATACATTTAGAAAAAATAAATAAAACCCAATTAGCCATTATCAAAGATTTGGCTTATGCTATTTGGCCAATTGCTTATGGTGAAATCTTATCAAAAGACCAATTAAATTATATGTTGGATACCTTTTATTCTGTTGAAAATTTAGAAAATCAAATGAATGCGGGTCAAATTTTTGAATTATTTTTTGAAGATAACAAAGTTGTTGGTTTTGTAGCTTACGAATTTAATTGTAATGAAAAGAGCTGGCTTAAAATTCATAAAATTTATTTGTTACCAGAAAATCAAGGTAAAGGCTTTGGAAAATTTATGATTGATGAAATTTTAAGAATCGCTAAAACCAATAATCAGAAAGGTATTTATTTAAATGTTAATAAATACAATAGTGCTAAATTTTTCTATGAGAAATTAGGTTTCACTAATGTAAAAGAGGAAGTAATTGATATAGGAAATAGTTACGTTATGGACGACTACGTAATGGAATATCTGTTCTAATGAAAACAGCATTTTGCGTTAGTGGTTGTAGCGGCATCCTTTTTGTTTTTTGTTGTCTAAGGTTTTAATAGGTAACAAAAAATAAAAAGATATAGCGGAAGACACGACCTGAAAGGGAACGCATAAAAAAAATTATCTATTTCGCTTATCGTAATTTCGGCTTCCGTAATTGGTTTTCTTCTCTCTCAAAATACTGGCGTCTTCTGTTTTACTCGACGGTTCAATCAGTGTATTTAATTCTACGATTTCTTTGTCTGTTAGCGGGCGGTATTTACCAACAGGAACATCTAAAGTGATATTGATAATTCGGATTCGTTTCAAAGAAGTTACTTCGTAATCTAAATATTCACACATACGACGAATTTGTCTATTTAAACCTTGTGTTAAAACAATTTTAAATACAAACTGACTCATTTTTTCTACCTTACATTTTTTGGTAATGGTATCTAAAATAGGCAAGCCATTACTCATTTGCTTAATGAACGTTTCCGTAATTGGTTTATCAACGGTAACTATATATTCTTTTTCGTGGTTGTTTCTGGCGCGTAAAATTTTGTTTACAATATCGCCATCATTGGTCATAAATATTAATCCTTCACTGGCTTTGTCTAATCTTCCAATAGGAAAAACACGTTCGGGATAATTGATGTAATCTACAATATTGTCTGGAATGTTTACATTAGTTGTACACTCAATTCCTGCAGGTTTGTGAAAAGACAAATAAATAGGTTTTTTATTGGCGTTGGTCACTAATTCGCCATTCACACGAACTTCGTCTCCTGGAGCTACTTTGGTGCCTAATTCTGGTACGTTTCCGTTGATGGTGATTCTGCCTTCTTCCAATAATCGATCGGCTTCTCTACGAGAGCAAAATCCTGATTCTGACAAATATTTATTTATGCGTACGAATTGTTCTTCCATTAGACAAAGGTAGTATTTTAGTTTAAATGTTTGTGAGGTTTATTTTGTTTAAAATTCCAATAAAAAAAATTCCAAATTCCAAATTTAAAACTTGGAGTTTGGAATTTTTAATTTGGTTTTTATATGGAGTAAAAGTCTAATATTTCGAATTTTAGACCTTAGCCTTTAAACTTTCGACTAATACTATTACATTTTGGCAAAAATTTTCGCCATTTTTTCTCTTTCTTCATCAGCTAAAATACTATCAACTAAAATACGACCACTATGTTCATCTGTTAAGATTTTCTTTCTACCAGCAATTTCCATTTGAGTTTGTGGTGGAATGGTAAAGAAAGAACCTGCAGAGGCGCCACGTTCGATAGAAACAACTGCTAAACCATTTACAACACTATTTCTAATTCTGTCGTAAGCCGCTAATAAACGCGCTTCAATTTTTCCTCTAAAATCATTAGATTTTTCGATTAAAAAGTTTTCGTCTTTTTCTGTTTCTGCCATAATATCACTTAATTCTGCTTTTTTATGTTTTAAGTGATTTTGCTTACTATCCAGTTTGTCTTTAGTTTGATTAACAATTTCTTTTTTGTTTTCTAAAGTAACTTTCATTTCTTTAATTTGCTTTTCAGCTAATTGAATTTCTAATTCTTGAAATTCAATTTCTTTTGATAAAGAATTAAATTCTCTATTATTTCGCACATTTTTTTGTTGCTCCGTATATTTTTTTATTGCTGCCATATGGTCATCAATATTGTTCTTTTTTTCTTTTGCTTGATTATCAATGTTCTTTAAATCGTCGTTTAATTTCTCTAAACGTTTAGATAATCCAGCTACTTCATCTTCTAAATCTTCCACTTCTAAAGGTAATTCTCCTCTTACGTTTCTAATTTCGTCAATTTTAGAATCAATTAATTGTAAAGCATAAATTGCTCTTAACTTTTCTTCTACGCTTAGTTCTTTTGTATTTGCCATATTGTTAAAAATATTTAACGGGATTTGTATTTAATTCTGATAAAATGATTGCAAAATTAGTGATTTTTTCTTTAAGAAAGTCAACAATATAATTTTTTGTATATCTTTCGCTTTCAAAATGTCCAATATCCGCTAAAAGCAGCTTGTTTTCAGCTTCATAGAACTGATGATATTTTAAATCAGCGGTTAAAAAAGCATCTGCTCCAGCTGCAATGGCATTTTTTATAGCAAAACTTCCACTTCCACCTAAAACTGCTACTTTCTTGATTGGAGTTGTTGAAAATTGACTATGACGAATGCCTCCACATTCCATTTTTTCTTTCACAAATTGTAAAAAGTCGATGGGTTTCATGGGCTGTTCTAATTCGCCAATCATACCTAAGCCAATATTTTGGTGTTCATTTTCAGTTTTGTAAATTTCATAGGCCACTTCTTCGTACATATGATTTGAAAAGAGGGCACGCAAAATAGTATTTTGTAACTGTTTTTCAAAAGTTACTTCGATTTTAATTTCGTCTTCATTTTGTAAAACATGTTTTTCACCTATTATTGGATTGCTGTTTTCATTACCCATGAAAGAGCCAATTCCAGAAGAAACGAAACTACAATTATCATAATTTCCAATACTACCAGCACCTGCCTCAAATAAGGCTTGTTTGACTTGGTTTTCGTTTTCAGGTTTAGTATATGTAACTAATTTATAAATGAAATTTTGTTTGGGAATTAGAACTTTAGTTTTCGTTAAACCTAGCGCATCACAGAAAATTTTATTCACTCCATTTTGATGATTATCTAATGCAGTATGAACAGCATAAATGGCAATATCATTTTTTAAGGCTTTGATAATCGCTCGTTCGACATAATTTTTTCCAGTTATTTTTTTTAATCCTGAAAACAAAATAGGATGGAAGCAAACTACTAAATTACATTTTTTGGAAATGGCTTCATCTATAACTTCTTCTAAAGCATCATGACAAACCAAAATTCCAGTAATGTCATTTGTATGACCAACTAACAGCCCAACATTGTCAAAATCTTCAGCATAAGCTAAAGGAGCTAATTGCTCTAGATGTTTTGTGATTTCAGATAATTGCATTTTATATTTTAGTAATTTTGTATTTTTCAAAGATAAAAAATGCAATTGATTTTAAATATAATTTACTTGAAATTTAATTCATGCGATTTTTGTACTTTTGTAGGTGATAATTTAGATAACTAACTATGGTTTTTTTAAGAAAATTACTTTTTCCACTTGGGGGTTTCTATTGGTTAATCACTTTTATTAGAAATTGGCTATACGATTTAGGTATTTTTACTTCAAAATCATATGATTTACCGATTATTGCAATAGGAAATTTAAGCGCAGGAGGTACAGGTAAAACGCCTCAAACAGAATATATCATTCGATTATTAAAAGATACTTATAAAATTGCTGTTTTAAGTCGTGGATACAAACGAAGTACAAAAGGTTTTGTGTCGGCAAATGATATTGTTTCTGCTGCCGAATTAGGTGACGAGTCGTATCAAATTCATACAAAATTTAAAGATATTGCTGTTGCCGTTTGTGAAGACAGACAAATTGGAATTGAAAACTTAATTTCGAATAGCAATCCAGATATTATTTTGTTAGACGATGCGTTTCAGCATAGAAAAGTTAAAGCAGGTTTTTATATTTTATTAACAGCATATGACGATTTGTTTTCAGATGATTTTATTTTGCCTTATGGAAATTTGCGGGAAAGTGCCATTGGTAAAAAGCGCGCCAACATAATTGTTGTAACGAAATGTCCTCAAAATATTACAGAAAAAAACAAAGATAAAGTAAAACTAAAATTAAACGTAAGTGTACCCGTTTTTTTTACTTCAATTGATTATGATACTAATGTTTATAGCTCTTTAAACAGTATAGAAGTTTCTGAAATTAAAACAATAGAAAAAGTAATTCTTTGCGGAATTGCTAAACCAAAATATTTTATTGATTATTTAAATTCAGGTAACGATAAAGTTATGATTTATCCCGACCATCATAATTTTTCAGAAGTGGAAATTTTAGAATTAAATGAACTTTCAAAAGATAAAATTATAGTGACTACAGAAAAAGATTTTATGCGCTTAAACGGAAAAATAAACGGGAGTAACTTATTTTATTTGCCTATACAAACCAAATTTATCTCAGAAAAAGAAAAATTTGATTCGACACTTACTAGTTGGGTAAAAAAATTAAACTAAAAATTCACTAATTACAGTATAGAAATAATCTGGATTAAAAGGTTTAGTAATTACTTCATTCATGCCGAAAGAAAGTAACATTTCTCTATTTTCGTTTAAAGAAATTGCGGTTAATGCTATAATCGGTGTAGTTTTATCAAATTTTCTAATTTCCGCAGTAGCTTCTGTTCCGTTAATTCCTGTTAAGTGTACATCCATTAAAACCAAATCAAAGGTGTTATTTTGCATAGCTACAATAGCATCTTCTCCATTATCAATAATACTGCAAATCATACCTTTGTTTTCGACCATTTTTTTAGTAATCATTTGGTTGATTTTGTTGTCTTCAACCAATAAAACGGTTTTATTTTTTAAGTTTACATATGAAGTAACTTTCTTGTTTTCATGGTTTAAGATAATTTCTGCGTTAGACTTCCCAAAATTTAAATCGAAATACAGTTTAGTCCCTTCGTTTTCTTTACTTTCTAAATGGATTTCACTACCTAATAATTCAATAATCTTTTTGACAATTGAAAGTCCTAAACCAGTTCCGCCATATGTTCTGTTTATTTCTACAGAACCTTGAGAGAAACTATCAAAAATGTTTGCAATTTTGTCTTCTGGTATTCCTATACCATTATCTTGAATTACGAAATTTAACGTTACTGTATCTTCAACTTCTTTTATTGTTTTTACGGAAAGCGTTACCTTGCCGTTTTTGGTAAATTTGATGGAATTATTGATTAAATTTATTAAAATCTGAGATAATTTTGTTGGATCGCCAAGTAAATTTTTGTGGTTTTCTAAATCTAAATCTAATTTAAAATCAATATTATTTTGTTCTATAAACCCATTGAACGATTCGCGAATATTTTGAATTAATTTTTCTAAATTGAAATTAATTTTTTCAATTTGAATTGTATTTGATTCTAGTCGGTTAATTTCTAATATGTCGTTAATAAAACTTAAAAGATAATTTCCGGAAAACTCTAGCGATTTTAAATAATTTAATTGCGTTGATTTTGGATTTTCTTGCAAAAGTAAATGTGTAATTCCATTTATAGCATTTAAAGGTGTTCGTAACTCATGACTTACCGTAGATAAAAACTCAGATCGGGCATTCGAGGCGAGCTCTGCTTTTTCTTTTTGATCGGTCAATTCTTCGTTTTTTTCTTGTAAAAGTTTATTTGTAACCGTTCTTATTTTGTTGTTTTTATATAAAGAAAAACTCAATAATGATAAAATAGCAATTAATACAATACTCATTATACTGATTAGCTTGTTAAATCGAATAGCTTTTAATTGTTCGTTTTTTTCTTTTTCAAGTTTCTCAACTATTTCTAATTGATTGTCGTGCTCTTTTTTGTTGATTAGTAAGTCTGTATTAGAAAGACTAGAGTTGTTTTTAAACTCATTTAAGGTTAAAAATTCTTTTAAATAAAAATTAGATAATTTATAATCTTCTTGCTTTTCACTTATCAAAATAAGATTATTTAAAATTTTCTTTTTTGAAATGCCAACAGTATTATTTTCCACCAATTTCAAAGCTCTTTTAGAAAAATCTAATGCTTTTTCGTAGTCTTCTTGCGAGAAATAAATTTTGCTAAGCTGATAAAGAGCTTCAATTTTACTTGGTTCTACATCTCTACTCTTATTGGCGATATTATTAAATACAATAATCGCTTCTTCTAATTTATTATTAGCTTTTAAAGTTAATCCTTTTTGAAGTTCAATTAACACCAATGTATTATTAGAGCTGATTTTGTTGTAAATGGAATAGGATTTGTTGAAATATAATTTGGCGATTTTAAAATTTCTTTTTTCTAAATATAAAGTTCCTAATGCATAATTAGTTTTTGCTACTTTAGAAGAGTTTATTTGATTGATTTCAAAGTAATTAGAACATTTTATTAAGTTTATTATTGCTTCATTATAGTTGTTGTTTTCTAAATAGATACTTCCTAAAAAATAGTAACAATCATATAATTTTTCATTGTTTTTATACAATTTTGAATATTCAATTGCTTTCTGAACATACTTTATGGCATCTTTAGAGTTGTATTTTTCTTCAAAAGAATAGTTGGCTAATTCTAGAAAATAGCTGATACTATCCGTTTTGTTTTTCTTAGTTTGAGAAAAAGTAAATAGAGAAAAAAGAGTAATAAGAAAAAAGAGTTTTTTCATTATTTAGTATTCAAAATATGAATTTAATAATGTTAAAATTAATCATTATTTTTTGATAAAAAAAGAATTAAATCAATAATACGCGAAGAATATCCAATTTCATTATCATACCAACCCACTATTTTAACCATTTTGTCAATTACGGAAGTTAGTTGCGCATCAAATACACATGAATTTTTATTGCCAATAATATCTACGGAAACAATTGGATCTTCTGTATAGGCTAAAATATTTTTCAATTCGTTTTCAGCGGCATTTTTAAAGGCTAAATTAATTTCTTCAATAGTAACTTTTTTGTTTACATTAAAAGTAATATCTGTTAATGATCCATCCGGAACAGGAACTCGAATGCCACATCCGCCAATTTTTCCATTCAATTCTGGAAAAATTTTTGTTATTGCTTTTGCAGCACCCGTTGTAGTTGGAATTATAGATTGCGAAGCACCTCGCGCACGTCTTAAATCTTTATGTGGTTGGTCGTGTAAGCTTTGGTCGGTAGTGTAGGAGTGAACAGTTGTTATATAAGCTTGTTCAATACCACACAATTCTTGAATTATTTTAAGCATTGGAGCGGCGTTATTTGTAGTGCAGCTTGCGTTTGAAATAACTGTTTCCGAGCCATCTAAAATATGTTCATTAACACCTAAAACTACTGTTTTGATTTTTTCATCTTCGGGAGGCGCGGATAAAATTACTTTTTTCGCTCCAGCTAAAATATGTAAGCCAGCGGTTTCTGTAGTTTTAAATTTTCCTGTAGACTCAATCACTAAATCGATATTTAGATTTTTCCAAGGTAATTTAGAAATATCACTTTCGTGGAAAAATTGAAATTGTAAATCGTCAAGTAATAACGTTTCATTTTCGGTGGAAATAGAATGTGGTAAAACACCGTGAATGCTATCATATTTTAATAAATGACACATGGTTTTGATGTCTGCAATGTCATTTATTGCTACAATATCTATTTGGGGATGGTCGAGTAATAATCGGAAAACATTTCTTCCAATTCTTCCAAAACCATTTATAGCGACACGTATTTTCATTTTTAGTTTGTTTGTTTATTTGTTAATTCGATTGTATGTTAAAAGGGGCTACTTCTAAACAAAAAACAAATAACCGAATCAACTATTTTAATGAATATGTTTCTCAGCATGATATGAAGAACGAACTAACGGGCCGCTTTCTACATGAATAAAACCTAATTCTTTACCGATTTTTTCGTATTTCTCAAATTGTTCAGGTGTGATGAATTCTTTTACAGGCAAATGTTTTTTACTTGGTTGTAAATATTGACCAATAGTTACCACATCAACTTTTGCGTCTTTTAAATCGTGTAAAGTTTGAATCACTTCTTCTTCTGTTTCGCCTAATCCAAGCATGATTCCAGATTTAGTTCGGTTTAAACCTTGCTCTTTTAAATATTTTAAAACCGCTAAACTTTTATCGTATTTTGCTTGAATACGTACTTCACGAGTTAATCTTCGTACTGTTTCGATATTATGAGAAACTACTTCGGGTGCTACTTCTATAATTTTATCTAAATGTTTTTCACTTCCTTGAAAATCCGGAATTAGTGTTTCTAAGGTAGTTTTCGGATTCATTCTTCTGATGGCTTTTACGGTTTCCGCCCAGATAATGGTTCCCATATCTTTTAAATCGTCTCGATCAACACTTGTAATTACAGCATGCTTAATATTCATAATTTTAATAGAACGGGCTACTTTTTCTGGTTCTTCCCAATCTACATTTTCAGGGCGACCTGTTTTAACTCCACAAAACCCACAAGAACGAGTACAAATGTTTCCTAAAATCATAAATGTCGCTGTTCCTTCACCCCAGCATTCTCCCATATTTGGACAACTACCAGAAGCGCAAATGGTATTTAATTTGTACTTGTCAACTAAACCTCTAAGTTCCGTATATTTTTGTCCAACTGGTAATTTTACACGAAGCCATTTAGGTTTTGGTGTAGGAGGAAATACGCTTTCTGTTGCCATAATTTGAATATAAAATCTACTGCAAATATACAAAACGCAATAAAATTAATTCCTTTTTTAAAGTCTTATTTTTCAATTGTAACATAATGCTAACTTTTGTTTAATTATTTTGTTTTACTCTGTTTTTTGAAATATTTTCAAAAAAAAACCACATAATAAACGTATTATATGGTTTTGAAAATTACAAGAAAATATAACTATTTTTATTCTGTTTCAAGTAGATTAATTTGAATTGGAAGTCTTTTTTCGCTTCTTACCACTTCGCCATTAACACGGCCTGGTGTCCATTTCTTTTTCATTGATGTTAACACTCTTATCGCTTCTTTTTCTAATGCTTTATCTCCTTTACTTACCATTCGGATATCGGTCATGGATCCATCTTTTTCAATTACAAAAACCATTTCAATAAATAAAACTTCTTGATCGAAAGAATTTGGAACTTTATAATTTTCAGCAATAAAAGTTCTGAACTTGTTAATTCCCCCAGGAAAACTTGCTTCTGTACCCAATACGCCTTTATATACACTAGTGCCAGTTCCACTTCCTTGCGTGTTTGTTGTACTTGGAGTAGTAGAATTGCCTAACGGATTTCCAATTGGTCCCGGATTCCCATTTTCACTTCCATTTGGATTGAAGGGTGTAGTGTAATCTGGATTTATGGGTTCCACAATAGGTTTTACTTCTGTTCTAGCTACAACAACTGGTGGGACTTTATTAGGAGTTATATTTAATTTTGGCTTATCGGTTCCTTTTTTAATAACAGATTTAGGTTCTATTTGTGGCGTTATTCTAACTAGCGTTAATTTTTCTAGAGGTGTGATAGGGCAATTTATAACATCTTCAGATTTAATTTCAGGAGTTGTAAAGGAAAACAACCCAATTCCAAAAGCAATAAATCCAAAAGTTAGAAGCATGGCTTTTATGGTAGTTGCATCGCTTTCTTTTCTTAATTGGTAAGCGCCATACGCTTTGTTTCGGTGTTCGAAAGCTATTTCTAACCAATTTTCGTTTTGTACATTGAAGTTTGACATAATATATAGTTTTAAAGGTTACAACTTGTGTATAATTTAAACTATATGAAATAATCGTGCCAAAAAACCTGTTTTTGAAGTAAAAAGTTGAATTATTATTATTTTTTGCTAATAATTTCTGCTAATAATTTTTTAGCGCGAAGCAGTTTTATTTTAATATTGTTTAGCGGTTCGTTCAATTGTTCTGCCATATCTTGATAACTCATTTCTTGAAAGTAGCGTAATTGAATAACTTCTTGATAGGCAGGTTTTAATTGCTTAATTTGTAGTAGTAATTGCGATAAGTTTTGTTCAGTAATTAACTTATCTTCGATAGTTGGTGTACTGTCTAAAACTTGATTGGCTAAGCCATTTTCTTCACTCGTGATTTCTAAAAACAACGTAGACTTTTTTTTGCGAAGTAAATCAATATGAGCATTTTTAGCAATAGCAATTAACCAAGTATTAAATCCAAATTCAGGGTTGTATGTACTTATTTTATCAAATGCTTTAGCAAATGTTTCTATTACGATATCTTCTGTGTCCGTTTCATTTTCAGTACGTTTTAGCATATATCCGTACACTTCATTCCAATAAAAATCTAGAAGAAAAGTAAAAGCCACTTGATCGCCAAGTTTTGCTTTTTGAATGTTTATACCTATTTTTTCTTGTTTTACTTCCAATGTTCGGGTTTGTGTATCAAATTGGTAAAAGCTACTCGTATTTGAGTTATGATTAAAATTATTTCAAAAATTGGATACCAAAAAATAATATCTTTTTCTTTTAATTTGGCTGCGCCAAAACCAAAAACTATCCAGTTAAAAATGTATCTAAAACCAATAACACTTGATACAATAATCCAATTATATTGGAAAGATAGTAAAATTATGGCCAAAACAATACAAAATATTTGTGCAATGAAATAGAGTGCAAGTTGCATTTTGTCAAAAATCTTGTAATGTTTTTTGGTTGAGGTTTCCTTTCTTTTCTGATTTAACCAAGCTTTATAAGTAGTTTTTGGTTCAGAATAGGTAAAACTATTTGGACTATAACAAATGGTTGTATTGCTTGCATTTGCAGCTTCGTTAATAAATAAATCATCTTCTCCAGAACGAACTCGAATGTGATTGATAAATCCGTTTACGTTGAAAAATTCCGATTTTTTATATGCTAAATTTCTTCCAATTCCCATATAAGGTTTTCCTGTTTTTGCCCAAGAAAAGTACTGTATGGCAGAAATAACACCGTCAAAGCGAATTATTTTATTTAATAAAGAACCTTTAATTTTATTAAAGGCACCATATCCTAAAACGATAGTTTTTTTGAATGAAAAATGCGAGGTCATTTCTACTATCCAATCCTCAGAGATTACATTGCAATTCGCATCTGTAAATAATAAATATTCATTTTTTGCTGCTTTTATGCCTAAGGTTAATGCGAATTTTTTGTTTCCCCAAAAAGCTTCATTGTTTTTTACTTTAACTAATTTAACAAAAGGATATTGCTTTTCATATTCTTCAAATAAGTCTAATGTTTCGTCATTAGAAGCATCATCAATAAGTACTAATTCGTAATTTGGATACTTTTGAGAAACTAAAATAGGAAGTTGTATTACTAAATTTTCATATTCGTTTTTTGCCCAAACAAGTACTGAAACAGGTACGCTTTTTGGCGTTTCTTTCTTAGGTTTAACAAACGAAAAACGACTGAAAACAAACGATTGGTAAACAAATTGAATGCCAAAAAAAACTAAAAATGCAATAAAAAGTATAAATAATGTTGTTTCCATGTATTTTTTAAAAGTTGTGCAAATTTAGGCTTATTTGTTTAAAGATTCAAGTTTAATTTTTACGTGTAAATTGTAAATAAAATTTATAAATCTCAAATCGTAATTCGTAAATTAAATCACATTCACTTCAGCTTCAATACTAACCCCGTATTTTTCCAAAATAGTTTTTTGGATATTTTGCGCCACGTTCCAAATTTCATTTCCTGTTGCATTTCCGTAATTCACTAAAACTAAAGCTTGTTTGGTATGAATTCCAGCATCTCCAAAACGCTTACCTTTAAAACCAGCTTGCTCAATTAACCAACCCGCAGGCACTTTCACATGTGTTTCTGAAACTGGATAATGTGGCATATCTGGATAATTCGCTTTGGCTTTTTCGTAAACTTCAATCGGAACAATCGGATTTTTAAAGAAACTTCCGCTATTCCCTAATTCTTTCGGATTGGGTAATTTACTTTCACGAATGGCGATTACAGCTTTACTAACGTCTTGAATGGTTGGGTTTTTGATGCCCATATTTTCTAATTCTACATCAATCGCACCATAAGACGTATTTAGTTTGTGATTCTTTTTTGTAAGTTTAAAAACAACCGAAACAATCACATATTGGTTTTTTAATTCGGCTTTAAAAACACTTTCTCGATAGCCAAATTTACAAGCTGCTTTATCAAAAGTGATAATTTCTTGGGTGTCAATTTTCATTGCTTCACACGAAACAAAGGTGTCTTTAATTTCTACGCCATACGCACCAATATTCTGAATTGGCGTTGCGCCAACATTTCCTGGAATTAATGATAAATTTTCAATCCCACCATAATTTTTTTGTATGCAAAACTGAACAAATTCGTGCCAAACTTCGCCAGCATTAGCTTTTACCCAAACAAAATCGTCATTTTCATCAACCACTTCAATGCCTTTATTATTGATGTGAATCACGAAAGCATCAACATTCTGAGTTAAAAGCATATTGCTTCCACCGCCTAAAATAAACAGTTTTTTCTGTTGATTTTCTTTTAATACACTTGCTATGTCGGTAATTGAATTCACTTCGCAAAACTCCGTTGCAAACGCTTCAATGCCAAAGGTGTTGTATTTTTTTAACGATTGTTGTTGTACGATATTCATATTTGAGTGAATGGTAATTAGTAAATAATTAAAAGTGATTTTAATTTTGGTTTTGTAATTGAGAAACTAAGCTAACTGGTGTCTGAGGTTCTCGAAGTCACATTTTATTTAGTTTTTATAAAACTTTTCTCAATTCCTCTTCGCTAACAAACTCGTTTTTAAAGAACGTTTGCTTTCCGTTTTTAATTACAATAATTACTGGTAAACCTTGGTAGCCTAATGCGTTAAATAACGATTTGTTTTTATCAGCATCAATTCTGTGAATAATAACATTTTCCGCCATTTCTTTACTGATTTTATCTAAATACGGTCCCATTTTTTTACAAGGTCCACACCATTCAGCATAAAAATCAATTACAACCGTTTTTTCTGAAATCAGTAATTTGTTGTACGCTTCTTGCGTCATTCCTGACCAATAGGCATTGGTTTTTGGGTTTGCTTTTTCCCAAGCCATATAACCGCCATCTAATTCGATAATGTTTTTAAAACCTAATTCTACTAAATGATTGGCTGCTTTTTTGCTTCTCCCGCCACTTAAGCAATATACAAAAACGGGTTTTGTTTTGTCTAAATTAGCTACTTGTGCATCAAAATCCCCACCATTCCAATCGGCATTTTTAGCGTCTGCAATTTTTCCATTAGCATATTCTCCAGGTGTTCTAACATCTAAAATTTGTGCGTCGTCGGTTTTTATTATGGTAGCTTTAAATGCTGCTGCATCTACACTTTTAAAGTTTTGACTATTGGTGCAACTAATTGATAAGCTAATAATTGCTGTTGCGATAATTGATTTTAAATTTTTCATTTTATAAAAATTATATTGTTTATTTGTTTTTTGTTGATTTTTTAACGTCTAAAAGTCTACTAATCTAGAAGTCTAAAATATCTAATAAAAATCTAAATATTAAATATTTTATAGCTTTTATGCGTCTGTTTTATGATGTTTTCGGTTCGTTCAGGATGTGTGTCAGAAATAAAAATTTGTCCAAATACATCATTGTTTACCATATTTACAATTTGTTGCACTCTAAACGCATCTAACTTGTCAAAGATATCATCAAAAAGTAAAATCGGCAATGTTTTTGTGTGTTTTTTAATGAAATCAAACTGCGCTAATTTCAATGCAATTAAAAATGATTTTTGTTGTCCTTGTGATCCGAATTTTTTTACAGGAAAACCGGAAATATTAAATAGCACATCATCTTTATGAATCCCGCAAGTGGTATATTGCGTAATTCTGTCTTTTTGAAGATTTTGAATTAGTAAGTTCTCCAAATTGTCTTCATGAAGTTGACTTTCGTATTCAACAGTTACTTTTTCAGCATTTTCTGAAATAACTTCATATAATTCTTGAAAAACAGGAATGAATTTTTCTAAAAAATCATTTCTCTTGGTAAAAATTAGTTGTCCAAATTCCGATAATTGTTCGTTGTAAATATTCAAATTGTCTGCATCAAAAACCTGATTTAATGCAAAATACTTTAGTAAAGCATTACGTTGTTGTAACGTTTTCTGGTAGTTTATTAATGTGTTTAAATAAGAAGTATCAAAAGTAGAAATTACAGTATCAATAAATTTTCTTCGGGTTTCGCTTCCTTCAATAATCAAATCTGTATCGCTTGGCGAGATAATCACAATTGGTATTAATCCAATATGTTCTGAAAATTTTTCGTATATTTTTCCGTTGCGTTTTAAAATTTTCTTTTGTGCTTTTTTGTAACTACAAATAATTTGTTCGGTACGATTTTCTTTTTCAAAAACCCCGTCAATTACAAAAAACTCTTCACCGTGTTTTATATTTTGTGTTGAAAGCGGATTAAAATAACTTTTACCAACCGCTAAATGATAAATTGCATCTAAAATTGTTGTTTTTCCAATACCGTTTTTTCCCACAATAGCATTTATTTTGCTTTCAAATTCAAAAGAATTTTCGGCAATATTCTTATAATTAAGTAAAGATAGTTTTTTTAAAATCACGTTTTTTTGATAAAAAGTGTCAAAAATTACACTTTCGAGTACAAATGTAAGTTCAATTTTTAAAAATATAAATAAAAGAACTTTTAAATTTAAATAAAAAGTATATTTTTGCACTTCTAATAAAATTTTAGTTCAATGGCAACATATAATAAAAGAGGTTATAAATCACCAAAACCTGAAGTAGAAAAAGATCCAGCATTTGACACAAGTGTTGATGAAATTAACGTAAATGAAAGTGAAAGCACAACTGCTGGCGTTTTTAATACGTTAGATGAAACCGCAAATAAAACAGAAGAGTGGGTTATAAAAAATCAAAAAGCGATTTTAGGAGTAATTGCAGCAGTTGCAATTGCTACTTTAGGATATATTTTATATGATAAATTTATTGCTACTCCAAGTCAAGAAGAAGCATTTAAAGAAATGAATCAGGCACAAATGTATTTTCAAAAAGCGGTTGACGCTACAGAAAAACAAGATTCTTTATTTAAATTGTCTTTAAAAGGTGGTGAAGGTAAATTAGGTTTTGAAGGAATTATTTCTGAATATTCAGGTACAAAAGCAGCTAATTTAGCAGAATATTCTGCAGGTATGGCTTGTTTGCATTTGAAAGACTTCAAAAAAGCAATAGAACATTTAGATAATTTTTCAACTAAAGAATTAAATTTACATGCTTTGGCTATCGGTGCAAAAGGGGACGCAAATGCAGAATTAAATAATAATGAAGAGGCTTTGAAATTATATGTTGAAGCAGCTAATGTTGATGAAAATGATTTTGTGACGCCAAGATTTTTATTAAAGGCAGCTAATATGGCAATTGTTTTAAAGAGAAATGATGAAGCTTTAGGTTATTTAAAAACGATAAAAGAAAAATACGAAACTTCACAAGAAGGAAGTTCAGTAGATATTTTAATTGCTTCATTGGAAAAATAATGGCAACCGAAAATAAAAATTTATCTCAATACGATAAAAACACAATCCCAAACGCGAAAGATTTTCGGTTTGGGATTGTTGTTTCAGAATGGAATGAAAACGTTACAGAAGGTTTGTATAATGGTGTTTTTGCAGCATTAACAGATTGTGGGGCATTGCCGGAAAATATAAATCGTTGGAACGTTCCAGGAAGTTTTGAACTGATTTTTGGTGCCCGACAAATGCATGAAAAATTGGAGTTAGATGCCGTAATCGTTATCGGTTGCGTGATTAAAGGCGAAACCATGCATTTTGAATTTGTTTGCGAAGGCGTAACCCAAGGTATGAAAGATTTAAATTTATTGTACGATGTGCCTACTATTTTTTGTGTTTTAACAGATAATACTATGCAACAATCTATCGATAGAAGTGGAGGTAAACATGGAAATAAAGGGATTGAAGCGGCAATTGCTGCAATTAAAATGATAGATTTAAATAAACGATATTAAACTTTACAAAGTTAATTAAAATAAAAATCACAGGTTTCTATTCATAGTAATCTGTGATTTTTTATTTTTCACAGAATTATTTTGTTATTAACTTTTACAAATTTGTATTTTTTGAGATATAATAATACGTTTTTAATTTCTTAAATTTGTAACATAACCAAAATAAAAACCAAAACAGATTAATGTCTGGAATTATTCAATTATTACCTGATCATGTAGCCAATCAAATTGCTGCTGGAGAAGTGGTGCAACGACCAGCTTCTGTGGTTAAAGAGTTGGTTGAAAACGCTGTTGATGCAAAGGCAACCGAAATCAAACTTATCGTTAAAGATGCTGGGAAAACGCTTATTCAGGTTATTGACAATGGCTTAGGAATGAATGTTACCGATGCACGGTTGTGTTTTGAGCGTCATGCGACTTCAAAAATTCGTCATGCGGAAGATTTGTTTGCCATACATACAAAAGGATTTCGAGGTGAAGCATTAGCGTCCATTTCAGCAGTCGCTCACGTAGAATTAAAAACCAAACAAGCTCAAGAAGAATTAGGTATTCATATCATCATTGAAGGGAGTAAAGTAATTACACAAGATGTAGCTGTTTTGCCAAAAGGCACATCATTTTTAGTAAAAAATTTATTTTTTAATATTCCTGCTCGTAGAAATTTTTTAAAATCGGATAATATCGAATTAAAACATATTATTGACGAGTTTGAACGTGTAGCTTTGGCTCATCCTGCAATTAGCTTTACTATGATTAGTAATGGAAGTGAAGTATTTAATTTGCCAAGCTCGAATTATCGTCAGCGAATTGTAAATATTTTCGGAGGGAAAACAAATGAAAAATTAGTTCCTGTAACGGAAGAAACTGAAATTTTGAAAATTACTGGTTTTGTTGGAAAGCCCGAATTTGCCAAGAAAAACAGATCAGAGCAATTTTTTCTGGTGAATAATAGATTTATAAGAAGTCCATTTTTGCATCATGCTATCATGAATGCTTATGATGGTTTATTACGAGATAATAATCAACCCAGTTATTTCTTGTTTTTAGAAGTCCCGCCACACACAATTGACATCAACATTCATCCCACTAAAACAGAAGTTAAGTTTGACGATGAACAAGCGTTATATGCCATTTTACGTGCGACAGTGAAGCATAGTTTAGGTATGTTTAATGTAGCACCAATATTGGATTTTGAGAGGGATGCTAACTTAGATGTTCCGTATGATTATAAAGATAAAACATTAGGTACACCAACTATACAGGTGGATCGTTCGTTTAATCCTTTTGAAACGGAAAACGAAACTAAAAAATATTCAGCCCCGTCTGTTTCATATACAAAAAACACACAAGCACAACCCAATTGGGAGAGTTTATATACCAATTTGAAGCAAGATGCGAGTGAGGTTTCATTGGATACTTTTGAGACCGATTTAGTAACTAGTAAATTATTTGATGATAAGCCTACAGAAAGTCATACATTACTATATCAATTCAATAGAAAATATATAATTAATAGTATCAAATCAGGATTATTAGTTATTCATCAAAATAGAGCGCATCAACGTATTTTATATGAACAATTTTTAACGAATATTACTATTCATCAAGCCTCAAGTCAGCAGTTACTCTTCCCTTTAGAAATTAAGTTTTCAAGAGATGAGATGCTGTATTTAAAAGAAATTCAACCCAATTTAGAAGGTATTGGCTTTGCTTTTGAAAAAATGGGAGTAGATGTGTTAATTATTTCGGGTTTACCCGCTCAAATTTCAGAATCAAATATAACGGAGATTTTACATGACTTGATTTATAATTTACAAGAAAATGTTCCAGAAGATAGTTTTTCATTAAGTGATAGTATTTCTAAATTTATGGCAAAAAGTGTGGCGATAAAATCGGGAAAATATCTGAACACTATTGAATTAGAAAATATTGTAAATGGTTTATTTGCTTGTAAAGAGCCCAATGTTTCACCGTTTCAAAAACCTATTTTTATTACATTAACCACAGAAGATTTAGATAAAAGATTTTAAGTATGTTTAATAATATGACACCGGTTGTAAAGCAACTATTAATAATAAATGTTTTGGTTTTTATATTGAGTCAGGCTATGCCTCAAAATTACGAAACGTTATCCTTATTTTATTTCGAAAGTGAAAAGTTCCGATTTTGGCAACCTTTCACACACATGTTTATGCATGCGCCTATGCCAAATTTCATGCATATTTTATTTAATATGTTTGCATTGGTTTCTTTTGGTTCGGCTTTAGAACATTTTTGGGGTGGAAAAAAGTTTTTGTTTTTTTACTTTGCATGTGGTTTAGGTGCCGCTTTTGTTCAAACAGGTATGAATTATTATGAAATTCATCAAGTTATTAACGAATTAGGGCTGTCTGCTCAAGATATGAAAGTAATTTTTGATACGCCTTTAAGTGATGTGTTTAATTCCGCAGGTCAATCAACAGGAAAGGTTAGTCAAATTTTAAATAATGTGAATTGCACACAAACACAATTCGACAAATTATCTTTAATTTATGGTAGTTGTGTAGGTGCTTCGGGTGCCATTTATGGTTTATTAGTAGCATTTGCTTTTATGTTTCCTATGGCTGAATTAATGATGATGTTTATTCCTGTGCCAATTAAAGCAAAGTTTTTTGTACCAATTATTGTAGGTTTAGATTTGTTTTCAGGCGTAACTGGTTTTTCAATTTTTTCAGGCGGTGGAAATATTGCTCATTTTGCCCACATTGGTGGTGCATTAACAGGTTTTATCTTAATGATGCTTTGGAGAAACAATAAGTTTACGCATACTAGGTGGAATTAGGTAGAAAAGTCAAAAGTCAAAAGTTGAAAAGTCATATTCTTATACTTCCTTATATGACTTATATGGTTAATAAAAAGACAAAAAGTCAAAACGATAAAATAAATGAATTTTCTAAACGAAATAAAACAACATTATAAAAACAGTGATGTGTCCCAAAAGTTAATTTTTATTAATATTCTGGTGTTTCTTATATGTGCTTTGTGTTTTAGTTTTGTTTCAAATCAGTTTCAATATCCAAATTGGTTGGCTTTGTCTTCTAATTATAAAGATGTTTTATGGTTTCCGTGGACATTAATTACTTATGGGTTTTTGCATTCTGAACCAATTCATTTATTATTTAATTTGATTTTTTTGTATTACATAAGTACCTTGTTTTATACTTTTTTTACAACCAGACAGTTTTTAACCGTTTACTTTTTTGGTAGTTTTTTTGCAGGTTTAATTTTTGTAGGGTACGGATATTTTTTTAATTATTCTAATTTAATAGTTGGTGCCAGTGCATCTATAATGGCTCTTTTTATATCTGTTGCTACCTATGCTCCAAATTATTCGTTACGATTACCTTTAATTGGATATTTGAAAATTTGGCATATTGCAGTATTCTATATTTTTATAGATGTCGCACAATTATTAACTGAAAACACAGGTGGTCATATTGCACATTTGTCTGGCAGTGTGGTCGGTTTTGTTTTTGCAGTGTTGATGAAAAAAGGAATCGATATAAGTGCTGTTTTTTCAATAAAAAAGAAAAAAAACAGTACATTTAAAAAAGTTTATAAAAACAAGCCCATAAAAAAGTATCAATCTGTTCGTGTATCGGATGTAAATTTCAAACAAAGACAAATTGATGAAATACTCGAAAAAATTAGTAAATCGGGATATGAAAGTTTAACCAAAGAAGAAAAAGAATTTCTTTTTGCAGCCAATAAATAGATGCTAAAAAAAATGTCATTTATTTCAAAAACCATGTTGTTTTTTAATGTAGTAGTTGCTATTATTACATTAATGGCTTATTTATTGCCGTTTTTAGCACCTAAATGGTTCCCTTTTTTGAGTGTGTTAAGTTTGTTTTTACCTTTTTTCTTGGTAGTGAATATATTGTTTTTTATGTATTGGTTGATCCAATTCAAAAAATATATTTTTGTGTCTGGATTGGTGTTGCTTTTAGGAATTACATTTATAAATAAGTTTTATAATTTAAAACCAACCGAATTGCCAAATTCAGAAAAAGAGTTTACTATTATGAGTTATAATGTTCGTTTGTTCAATAAATTTAATTGGTACAAAAAAGCGAATATTCCTACCAAAATAGCTGAATTGGTAAGCGAAAAAAATCCAGATATTTTGTGTATTCAAGAGTATTCGAATTTAGAAAAAACAAAATTTTCGAATTATAAATACCAACATGTTTTCAAAGAAGGTAAAAATATTATCGTAGGAAATGCTATTTTTTCTAAGTTTAAAATTATTGATAAAGGCGTTATTAATTTTCCAAATTCTACAAATAATGTGGTTTATACCGATATTATAAAAGGGAATGATACGTTGCGAATTTATAGTATGCACTTGCAATCCATAAAAATTAGCACCGATATTGAAGAAGAGGAAATTCAGAAAATGAATGAATCTAAAACCAAGTATATTTTTAGAAAAATTAGCGATGCCTTTACGAAACAAGAGGTACAAGCCTCACTCTTAAAAAAGCATTATGGTAGTTGTAAATACAAAAAAATTATTTGTGGCGACATGAATAATAGTGCCTTCTCTTTCGTATACAGAACCATAAAAGGAACTATGCAAGACGCTTTCGAATCAAATGGAGAAGGATTTGGAAAAACCTATAATTTTAAATATTATCCAGCTAGAATTGACTATATTTTTTTAGATAAAACCATTCAAATAAAAAGTTTTGAAACTTTAAATGATTTTTATAACAGCGATCATTTTCCTTTAATTTCAAGATTAGAAATTAAATAATATCCAAATCATATTTATTTAAAAGTCAGAATGATATTATAAATTACTTTATTTTTCTTCTGCTTTTTTTCTTTCCATTATCCATTCCTTTAAACGTTTTCCATATTTAGATTTTGCAACCTTTGGAACTAACATTTTATTGATTGTGTCTAATAATTTAATATTCGCATCTGGAATTTCACTTAAAGCGATATAAGGCGACACTTCATATTTTGGATTAATTAATGCAAAATTAGCCGTATATAAATATTTTCTGATGGTTAATTTATCGCGTTTGTTTTGAATTTCTTCTGTTACAGTTGCATTTTTTGCGGTTTTGTTTTTTAATTCTTTTTCTAATAATTCTAATTTTTCGTCATTTAACTTCGACTTAATTTTTAAGAATTTTTCATACACTTTTTGATTTTCTGAACCTGTAATTTTTGCATTGGCATAAAAGCCTTGCAATGTAGTTTCTATTTTCATTTTACCTGGTTCTGCAAAAAACTGAATACTATTGTCAATAGATTCGGTAGTTCCTCTATCTAAAGATAAATATAACATTTGAGGTTCATCTAATTGAAATTTGGTTTCAAAATTAGACTTCCCAGAGATAATTATACTATCTAAAAATACTAAATTGGAATCATTAAGCTTATGAATGTATAGTTTTCCTTTTTTTAAACCTTCTATACTTCCAGATATTTCTAAATTCCCAGGTTTATTGCTTTCTGTTTTACTACAAGCTACTAAAATGGTAACTAAAAGTATTGTAACTATTTTTTTCATTTAAAAGGTGTTATTTTCAATTTATTTGAAGTGCAAAGAAAATAAAAAAATCCTCAAATTAATAGTAATTTGAGGATTTTAAATTAGTTATTCCAATTTAATTAGCCTTTTAACCAAGCATTTTTGATGGCTTCTTTTGTTTTATCGGTCGCTATATAACCTGATTTTTCTTCTTTAGGCAAATTAATTTTACCTTTTAAAACTAAGTCTTTACCATCTCTAGTCACAGTTACTGAAATAGCATCACCGTCTTTCCAAGATTCACTTGACATAAGTAAATCGTAAACAGTATCTAAATTATATTCTTTGTCATTAAATGCTTTTAAAACATCATTACCTTGAATTCCTAAAGTAGTCATAAAAATATTATTGCTAACATCTTCTAGGGCTTTAATTTGTTTTGTAGCTCTATCAACTGTAATTAATGGCATTCTTCCGTCTTTCAGAAAAGGATTTCCTGTTGCCATCGTTTTTCCTTTTGTAACACCCATTTTAGCAAAAAATATTTCGTAAGGAATTGGTGTTTCACCAGCCACGTAGGTATTTAAAAATTCTCCAATTTGCGGATAGGTAATTCGAGTAATTGTTGCAAATAATTCTTCATCTTTAAATGGTTTGTTGCTTCCAAATTCATTAGATAAATCTTGCATTAAACTAAGAATTCCTCTTTGTCCATTGCTTAATTCTCTCATTTGAATATCAATACACATAGCAATTAAAGCTCCTTTTTGATATACATTTAAGTATTGGTCTTTATAAGGTTGTTCCAAAACGTTTTTACTCATTTTTGTAAAACTCATTTTGTCATTCATTGCATTTGCTTCTTCAATTTTTCCATTCATTCTTTTGTAGAAATCTTCTTCAGAAATTAAGCCTTGATTTACTTGAAATAAATTTGCGAAATATTCGGTAATTCCTTCATACATCCATAAATGTTCTGACATTTGAGGTTTGTTGAAATCAAAATAATGAATTTCTCTTGAATGTACACTTAATGGTGTTACAATATGAAAAAATTCATGTGAAACCACATCTTTTAATTGCTCTTGTAGCGCTTCTAAAGGCATCATTTCTGGCATTACAACAGTTGTTGACGTCATATGTTCCAAAGCTCCAAATCCTTTCGCGTCTTTTGCGGCCATATCTGAAAGATATAACAAAACGGTATATTTTTTATTGGCGTTAAATTTACCTAAGAATTTTTTTTGAGCTCTCATGAACTTTTCAGTTTCTGGAGTAATATCAGCCGCTTTGTATTTTCCATTTGGAGAATAAACACTGATTACAATATCCATTCCTTCAACATTAAACTCCGTATAATCTGGTTTAGAATACATTATAGGATTGTCCACTAAAGCGCCATATCTTTCTGCGTTAAAAACATCTACTTCATTACTTGGATTGGTATCAACTAATGAAGTCGCACCCCATAAAGTTGCAGGGTGTTTTACTTCTACCGAGTAAGGGATTTCAGATTTTCCTTCAAAATAGCCTACAAAACCATGTGTGTTAAGCATAAAATTTTCTCCAGCTTTAATGTTTGTTCCAGCAGGTGAAAATATATCTTCACTTTCTCCAAAACCGGCTCCGCCTTCTGTATCAAACGTGTCACTAACATAATAAGTTACTTTGGCCAATTTGGTTGCTTCAAAAATCGTATATGAATTCTCGTCTATTTTAGCGATTTTTAAAGATTTTCCTTTTTGGTCAAAAGCTTTAACATTGTCTACATATCTTCCATAATTGTCTTCCGAATAGGTTCCTGGAACAATTTTTGGAATATTAAATGTGGTAGTTTCAGTTGTTATTGTTGGATTAATTATTGTAACTTTTACTTTATCGTCAGTTACATTTACTAAATCGATACTAACAGATACGTCATTTTTTGTTGCCTTAGTAACGTTAGACGTTTTGCAACTCATTAAAAAAATGGCGCAACTAAGGGTAAGTACTATTTTTTTCATTTTCATTTTATTTTTCATATGGAATATGTAGTAAAAAGCATAAAATTGTTACAAAAAAAATCCTGTCGTGATTAGAGTATCAGACAGGATTTTATTAATCAAATTTATTTTTAAAATAATATTTGCTATCTAAATCGTCAATGTCGTCTTCTAAAACATTGGTTTTAAATGCTTTTGGTTTGGGTTTTCCTGCAGCAACTTTCTTTTTCCAAAGTTCAAAATTGTCTTTAGAAAGTTTTTTTCGCATAATCTCCGTTACTTCACTTTCGGAAATGCCAAATTCTACTTTAATTACTTCAAAGGGCTTTTTTTCCTCTTGAGCCATGCTAATTACACGTTCTGTATCTTCGTAATTTAATTCGATCTTTTTACTTTTTTTCATTAGTGAAAAGCATAATTTGTTAATTATTCTATCTTATTTTAATTCATTATTCAATATTAATAAAAAAAATATTTTGAAGCAAAAAATTATTGTTTTTTTTAAATAATTTTTCTGAAAGTTAAATTTATTCTTGGATTTTTTGGTTTAGTGGCTTTTGGAATTTGATGTTTATAATGTAATTGAGCGCCATTTTTCATTATCAATAAACTACCATGTTCTAATAATAAAGTCTGCTTGACTTCTTTTTTTGTATTGTGTTTTATTTGAAACATTCTTGCTTCTCCAAAGCTTACGGATGCGATAATAGGGTCTATACCTAATTCTTTTTCATTATCGGCATGCCAGCCGTTGCTGTCCTTTTCGTTTCTATATAAATTTAATAAAATGGTTGTAAAGTGTTCATTTATAGTGTTTTCAACTTCATCTTTTATGAAGGTAAGTGTGGTATTAAGTGGATGTGGATGCATAACAATATTTGAATATCCGTAGGATTTTCCGTCATTTCCATAAAGAGCTGTTAATCTGGGTTGGGCTATTTTTTTTCCAAAAATGGTAATATCATCTTGTTGCCAAGCTATTTCTTTAGATAGGGTTTCAAAAAATAAATCGGCATTTTCTTTAGAGAAAAAATTTGGATAATAAATAAACTCCGCATCGGGTAAATTTAAATAAATGGGTTCTTTGTTAAATAATTCAAACATAAAAAAAGCGATGGATTTCACCGCTAATTTATTGTTATTTTTTTGATATTAGTATACCTTTTTTGAAAAATTAAGATTCATTATAATAATAGCTAAAATAATAAATAGTATGCCACACCATTGCCAAACGACAACTTTTTCATTTAAAATTAGGAAAGCCATTAGTACAGAAACCGGTAATTCTAAAGAAGCTACTATACTTCCTAAGCCCAAACCTGTTTTTGGAAAACCTGCATTTAGTAATAAAGGCGGTATAATCGTTCCAAAAAGCGCTAAAAACAAGCCGTAATTTTTGAAAATTTCAAAGTTTAAAGCACCAACTTGTGTAAATGCCGAAAAAGCAAATACAACTACCGCGCCACCTAAAAGCATAAATAAACTTCGTTGTACAGAAGAAATTTCTAAAGCTACTTTATTTGCCGTAAACATGGTTGTGGTGAATGATACTGCAGCTAAAATTCCCCAAATAATTCCCCTCCAATCTAATTGAAAAGTAAATTCATATAATTTTGTGGCCAAAAAAGTTCCAATTAAAACTATGCCTACTGAAATTATCTTTTGAGTTGAAGGTCGTTTTTTATCTAAAATCCATTCTAATAAGACGCCCATCCAAACGGTTTGCATAAGGAGCACAATAGCAATGGAAACGTCTATATATTTTACACACAAATAATAAAAAACACTTGTCATTCCTAATGAAGTTCCCGCAATCATTAGTTGCAAAATATTTTTTGATGTAGCCATATTTGCTTTTTCTTTCTTGAAAATTTTTTGGAAAAAATTAATTAAAAGCATGCCAAGAATTCCATAGATAAATTGGGAAGAAGTTATTTCTGCTGTAGTAAAACCATCTTTATATGCTAGTTTTACGAAGGTGGCTAACATGCCATAACTGGTAGCGCCTAATGCTACTAAGAAGACGCCATTTAGTATATTGTTTTTCATTTTTTTTTACGCTACAAAGGAACTTAGAATTTAGCCATTTATTTTTTTTCGTCTTCAACTAAATCTTTAAGATGAATTCGAAGCGCATTTACGGATATGCTAATTTCCCAAAATGAAATACCTAATGAAATTAGTAAGGATAATAAACTGATTCCAAAAATATAAATTCCTATAGTTTCATAATTTAAAAACAATAAAAACATCGCAAAAACGGATAAAAACAAACACAATACGCCAAAAAGTTGCATGTATCTAATTAATGTGATTCTTTGGTTGAGGTTTTTTATCTCCACTAAAATCGATTTATTTTGTTCTTGATCGTAGTTTTTCTTTAAACTTCGCACAATCTGAGCAATAGTTAAAAATCTATTGGTATAGGCTAATAAAATTAGTGATGTTGCAGAAAACAATAAAGCTGGAGTTTCAATAGAAAGATTCATTAGTTGAAATTTAATAATATAAAGTTTAAAGATACTTTTTTATCAAAATATAGTGTAACTTTTTTCTCATTTTTTTGTCTTACAAGTAATAAAATTTAAATATTAATTTTTTCATGAAAAAAGGTGTACTAAATTTCTTGTTTTCTACTTGTTTTGTATTTTTTGCTTTTTCTCAAGATACCACAAAAGTAAAAAAAGACGATATTCAAAAAGAAAATCAGATTGAAGAGGTTAAAATTTTTAAACAAAAAAAAGCAATTGAACAAAAACCAGATCGTACTATTTTTAATATTTCGGATCAACCCAATTTAAACGCAGGTACTTTAATGGAAACCATCAAGCAGTTGCCAGGTTTGATTTCTTCAGATGTGGCTGGAATGATGTATCAGGGAAAACAATTAGAGGTTTTTTTAGATGGAAGACCCTTAAATATTTCAAGTGCAGAATTGAATTCATTTTTAGAAGGAATGCCTGCAAATTCTGTTGAACGAATTGAAGTAATTACGCAACCAGGTGCTGAGTTTCCTGCAACATCAGGTGGTGCGATTTTAAATATTATTACAAATAAAAATGCGAAAAAATATTTAAGTGCTACTTATACTAGTAGTTCTGCTATTAATACATACGATACTACTCGATTTAGAACGTATAACAGCGTGTTATTAAATGCTAAGAATAAATATTTCGGTTGGCAATTAAATTTTGGACAAAATTATAGAGAAAATGCCACTTGGTCTGAGTTTTTAAATACTAGTTCTAACACTATTTTATCAAAAGTAGAAAGTGATAAAATAAATAGATCCCAATTTTTAAAATCAGGGATTACATTTGATATTAATAAGGATAGGTTGTTGTTGAATTATGATATTAATCTTGCAAATAGTAACAGTGAAACAGAAGGTTTTGGTTTAGGATTTGTTACTTCTGATAAAGGTAAATCTCATAATACGCGTTAAGATGCAACTATAACGTATCAGAAAAGATTTGATGATAAAAGTCAAAAATTAGATTTTGTTTTTAATTATAACAACAATAAAAATGATTTCAATTTATTTTCAAACGTTTTTAGAAATGCAGTTTTGGATAATTTTTCAAATCAAAATTATTACAACGGAAAATTTGACTATTCACAAGGCTTAAAAATTTTAGATGAAGGCAAAGTTAGTTTTGGAGCCTTGTATGAAAAACTTCTTTTTGAAGCCGAAAATTTTGGAAGCATAAATTTAGACTATCAAAGAACAACGGCTGCTACTTATTTGGAATTTCAAGCGAAATACAATAAGTTCGATTTTATTTTAGGTTCCAGAGCTGAAAAATATGAAATTAATGGCAAAACCACTACGGGTAATTTAATTCCGTTTGACCAATTTAGATGGTTTCCAAACGCAACTGTACAATATAATTTTTCGCCTCAAATTTTCTTAAATATGAATTACAATAAGAAAATCACGTTGCCATCCACTTCTGCTTTAAATCCAAACAATACCACGTATCAAAATCAGAATTTAACTACGGTTGGAAATCCAAATTTACAACCTACAATTTTTGATAATTTTGAATTTAAAATTAGTGCTTTTGATTATGCTTATTTAGGGTACAACTTAAGTAGTGCAAAAAATCAAGTGGTACAACAAGTAAGTTTAAATGGTAATTTAGTACAAAGTAGTAATTTTAACGTATCGGAAGTTAAAATTCATAATTTTAATTTTGCACTTCCTTTACCATATATGCTATTTACAAAAGGCTTAAAAGAAACTATGAAATTTGATTTTAATCCGGATAAAATCAACTTTTTATATCTTTATACGGGATATCAATTGCATCAAATTCCTAATATAGAAACAAAAGGGTTTTGGAATTTAAACGTAATGTCTCAAATAATTTTACCAAAAGATATAAAATTTATAACCGAATTTGGATTCATCACTTCAGGTGGAAATTACTTTTATTTTGTTGCCGATAAACCTTTTAATAATTATTTAGATATGACGTTTAGCAAGAAGTTTCTAAATGATCAAGTAACGGTTACTATTTTTGGCGATGATATTTTTAATATGAATAGAAGTTTATTCCGACCAATAAATGATCCATTATTATCATACAATAAGAATGATACTAGAAAATTTGGCTTTACCATAAATTATAAATTACCAACAAAAAATAAAGCTGCCAAAGTAGAACAAAATATTTTAAAGGATGATAAAAAAGAAGAAGGAACAGTTATTGGAAATTAATTTTTAATCATCTTATTAAAAAAATCCTGACAGAAAAAACGAACTGCCAGGATTTCTAAATGAAGTATAAATGCTATTTTAAGGTTTCAAAACTTCTTTTTACAAAAGCAGTTAATTCTTCTCCTTTTAATAATCCTTGTGATAATTTAGCTAAATCTAAAGCATTTTTAACTAATTCTTTTTGAGTTTCTTCATTGGCTTGCAAAATAGAAGTTGCTAATTCCGAATTGGCATTTACCACTAAATTATACATTTCAGGCATATTACTCATTCCAAACATTCCGCCGCCGCCACTTTGACTCATTTCTTTCATACGACGCATAAATTCGGGTTGCGTAATTATAAATGGTGTGGCATCACTGTCTAATGATTCTAATTGTACAGAATACGCTTTAGGAATTACAGTTTCTAAAGAAGCTTTTAATGTTTCTTTTTCAGTATCTGATAATTTAGAAATTTGCACTTCTTCTTTGTTGATTAATTTATCAATATGATCTGCATCAACTCTTGCAAATGTTAAATTTTCATTGTCGGCTTCTAATTTCTGAATCAAATGCGATACTATTGGGGAATCTAAAAGTAAAACTTGGTATCCTTTACTAGTTGCAATATCTATATAACTGTGTTGTGTTTCTTTATTTGAAGCATATAAAACAACTAATTTTCCATCTTTATCTGTCTGTAAATCTTTCGTAGCTTCTTTTAATTCTGCTAAAGTATAATATTTGTTTTCTGTTGTAGGATATAGAACAAAATCACCCGATTTTTCATAAAATTTTGGTTCAGAAAGCATTCCGTATTCCAAAACAATTTTAATATCACTCCATTTTGCTTCAAAATCCTCACGGTTTTCATTAAATAACGATTTTAATTTGTCGGCAACTTTTCGAGTAATATAATTTGAAATTTTCTTAACATTACTATCCGCTTGTAATCCAGAACGTGAAACGTTTAACGGGATATCTGGCGAATCTACCACTCCTTTAAGCATTAATAAAAATTCGGGTACAATTCCTTCCACATTATCTGTTACGAAAACTTGATTTTGATATAATTGAATTTTATCTTTCTGAATTTGTAAGTCGGAACCTAATTTTGGAAAATATAAAATACCCGTTAGATTAAAAGGATAATCTACATTTAAATGAATGTGGAATAAAGGTTCTTCAAATTGCGAAGGATATAATTCGCTATAAAAATTTTTGTAATCTTCATCTGACAATTCGCTTGGTTGTTTTGTCCAAGCTGGATTTGGATTGTTGATAAAGTTATCCACATCAATATATTCAGGTTTGTAGTCCTCACCTGCATCATCTGGTTTCGGTAATGCTTCTTTTTTTGTTCCAAATTTTATTGGAATAGGCATGAATTTATTATACTTAGTAAGTAATTCACGTATTTTAAATTCTTCTAAAAATTCTAATGAATCCTCTGCAATATGTAATACAATTTCAGTTCCTCTGTCGGTTTTGTCATGAGGTTCTAAAGTAAATTCAGGACTTCCATCGCAAGTCCAATGTGCCGCTGGTTCCTCTTTAAATGATTTTGTAAAAATTTCAACTTTAGAGGCAACCATAAAAGCAGAATAAAAACCTAAACCAAAATGTCCGATAATTCCAGAATCTTTAGCAGCATCTTCGTATTTGTTTAAAAATTCTTCTGCACCTGAAAACGCCAATTGGTTAATGTATTTTTCCACTTCGTCTGAAGTCATACCAATACCTTGGTCGATAATGTGAAGTTTTTTTCCTTCCTTATCAATTTTAATTTCTATAATCGGATTTCCGTATTCCGTATTCGCCTCACCAATGCTGGTAAGATGTTTTAATTTTAAAGTGGCATCGGTTCCGTTAGAAATTAATTCACGTAGAAAAATCTCGTGATCGCTGTACAAAAATTTTTTAATCAATGGGAAAATATTCTCCACCGAAACATTAATTTTTCCTGATGTCATATTGTATTTGTTTAAATTAATTTTACACAATAAAAGTTGTCAAATTAAGTACCAATATTACTTTTGCTGACAAATTGACATTTTTATTTTTTAAGAATAACATATTTTTTTGGTTACATTTAAAGTAATATATTTACACTTTACTTTTTGAATTATTTTCTTAACATTTTCAAATGCTTCAAGTAGCCATTTCTTCTTTTTCTTATCATGAGAAAATCATTTTACAAAATCTAACATTTACAGTAAATGAAGGGCGTCAATTAGCTATAATTGGAGAAAGTGGTTGCGGAAAAAGCACCTTGTTAAAATTAATTTACGGATTATATGACTGCAACGAAGGCCATCTTTCTTGGAAGTCAGAACCTATATTAGGGCCTAAATTTCATCTTGTTCCCGGAATGCCTTTTATGAAATATTTAGCTCAAGATTTCGATTTAATGCCATTTATTACGGTAGGAGAAAACGTTGGAAAATTTTTATCCAATTTTTATCCAAATGAAAAACAAAATCGAATTGATGAATTGTTACATTTAGTAGAAATGTCTGAATTTAAGCACGTGAAGGCAAAGTTTTTAAGTGGTGGACAAATGCAACGTGTAGCGTTGGCAAGAGTTTTAGCGCAAGAGCCAGAAGTTTTGTTGTTAGACGAGCCATTTTCACACATTGATAATTTTAGAAAAAACAAATTAAGAAGAAAAATATTTAAATATTTAAAAGATAAACAAATAACTACATTAGTTGCTAGTCATGATATTAACGATGTCTTGTCATTTTCAGATGAGGTTATCGTTTTAAAAGACACTACCATTTTAGAAAAAGCAACACCTTTTGAATTATATTACCATCCTAAATACCTATACACAGCTGCTTTATTTGGTGAGGTAAATGAAATGGAAATAAATGGTAAAACACAGTTAATTTATCCCAATCAATTGCAAATTGTAGAAAAATCTGATATTCAAGTTGAGGTAGTTTCTTCTTATTTTAAAGGGAAATATTATTTAATTGAAGCCAAATTTGAAAATCAACTTATATTTTTTGAATCAGAAGTTATTATTGCTAAATACAGTAGTATCAATCTTGCGATTAAGGAAAGATTACCAATAGATAAATAATAAGTTAAAGCATATTTTTCTTAAATTTGCTTAGTAAATTTAATAATATGTACCACTCAAAAATATCGGGCTTAGGGTATTATGTGCCAGAAAACATTGTAACAAATGATGATTTATCCAAAATAATGGATACCAATGACGAATGGATTCAGGAAAGAACAGGAATTAAAGAGCGTCGTCATATCATTAGGGGAGAAGACACCACCACTTCTATGGGGGTTAAAGCTGCTGAAATAGCTATGCAGCGTGCAAATGTTGCCAAAGAAGATATTGATTTTGTAATTTTTGCCACACTTTCACCAGATTATTATTTTCCTGGTCCTGGTGTGTTAGTGCAACGCGATTTAGGATTAAAAACAGTTGGCGCATTAGATGTTAGAAATCAATGTTCTGGATTTGTGTATGCCATTTCAATTGCCGATCAATACATTAAAACAGGAATGTATAAAAATATTTTAGTTATTGGCTCCGAAGTACACTCCACCGGATTAGATATGTCTGATAAAGGACGTGGTGTTTCAGTGATTTTTGGAGATGGAGCAGGAGCAGCCGTGCTTTCTAGAGAAGAGGATTTGAATAAAGGAATTTTATCAACTCATTTACATTCCGAAGGGCAACACGCAGAAGAATTAGCCCTCATTGCACCAGGAATGGGAAAACGCTGGGTAACCGATATTCTTGCAGATAATGATCCAAATGACGAAAGTTATTTTCCTTATATGAATGGACAATTCGTATTTAAAAATGCGGTAGTTCGTTTTAGTGAAGTCATTAACGAAGGTTTACAAGCCAATAATTTACAAATTTCAGATATTGATTTATTAGTACCGCATCAAGCGAATTTGAGAATTTCTCAGTTTATTCAGCAGAAATTTAAATTGTCAGATGACCAAGTGTATAATAATATCATGAATTATGGAAATACTACTGCCGCATCTATTCCGATTGCTTTAACAGAAGCTTGGGAAAAAGGTAAAATTAAAAGTGGCGATCTAGTTGTTTTAGCCGCATTTGGTTCAGGTTTTACTTGGGGAAGTGTGATTATAAGATGGTAATTTTTTAGAGTATAGATAATAGACAATAGATAATAAAAAAGCGTTCAGAATTTCTGAACGCTTTTTTTGGTAAAAAAATATTTATTGTTTAATTAAAATAAACTCACCTCCTAGAAAACTCCTTGGAGTCAATTCAGGTGTACCATAAATATGTGTTCTGATATCCCACATCAAGTTAAGTCTTATAGCTTGTTGTCCGTTTACAATAGTTTTCGCAAGAATTAAATTTGCCCAAGCGCCTGAAACTGTATCTCTCAGAGATAATCTTAATCTTTTTTCAGTTGGGGTGCACTCCTCGCAACCAGGTAACCCAATCTTAATAATCCAATTACCTAAAATATTATAATCCCATGAATCTGTATGATTTATATTAAAATTATTTAACGTGTTTACTTTTTCTACACCATTTTCTATATATTGGTATTCCCCTACAATTACATCTTCATAAAACCATCCATCAAATGCTTGCACTTTCTTTTGCAACACAAATTTTAAACTAGTTGTACCATTAGTATAAATATAGGTTCCTACATACGGATCTAATAAATTGTTTATATCTTTATAATAAATATTCTGTGGTCTTTCGCCATTATCATCTTCTATATTTACTACCGGACTTTGTGCTTTTGAATGTAAAGCCACCAATAAAACTACTATTGTATATATTAATTTTTTCATATTATTTTTAATTACAAGGTTTATTTACTATACTATTACCATTTGAAGACAAACTTATTTTGTTCCATTTTGCAATTGAGTTTTTGTGATTATTATAGTTTAATTTATAAATTTAAAGCATTTTTAGGTAATAAAAAAGCGACATTGCTGCCGCTTTATGTTTTTATTGTTTTGTAAATATTAATCCATTTTTTGGTATTGGGACTGGTATATCATACCTGTCAGCATATGGACATCCTTCCGCAATATAGAAATCAGTATATGTAAAACCACCATACCTAAGTTGATTAGTAGTACCTGGTATGTTAAATAATGCAAAAGTCATACCATTAGCACAATTTGTTAAATCTCTAAATAAGAAATTTTGCCTACCATTATTAGGAGAACCTAGAGCTGTTATGCAAAAATCTTCATAATTTACAGCTGATATAGTTGTAAATATGACATTCCCAGTTGCTATATCTTTTACTTCATATTTTGCTTTTAAAATATCTTCATAATAATAAGTTCCAATAGGATTTGTAATTAAATGTTGTGGAAATATTTGAAAAACAAAAGTATATTCCCTACCATATAAAACACCCTTCCAAGTACCTACATAAGGTAAATACACATTATCAATATCCTTAATATATGTCCCACTAGGGACAGTTTCCCATGTGTCTAAAGGCACTATTACCCCTACTTGACTTTGCACTTTAATTGAAAGCAATATAATTGCTATAAATATTATTTTTCTCATACTATTATGTTTTAAATTAACAAGGTGTTTCTACTAAATTACCATTTGAATCTATTGTTTTTCTAGTCCAATTTATTTTTGGAAGTTGCCCCGGCACTTGCTCTACTTCGCCTTCAAATAATGCTATTTTATCACCCAATCCTTTTTCTTTTAATAATTCAAGTAACATTTTTTGAAGTTTTTCTTTTCGTTCAGCAGAATTTGCCGATGTCTCTTTGAAAATTTTGCTAGCTCTTTGTAAATAAGAAAAATCCATCTCTGCCTTCATAATAGGCGATAAATCAACATTATTAATATCTGTCAAATTTACAGAAAAAATCCCCTCACTAGACACCATCATGCCATAAGCTTCATATGGTGACAAACCACCAATAATTGAATTGCTCGCTGATTCAATAAGTGACCCAATATCGCCAGGGGAAAGCATTTTGACTCCGTAATTCATGACTTCATTACCATCTGCATCTATAGTAATATAATCATTCATATGAATGTGCATAAATGAAGTTGTTCCTGGTTCAAATTTTAAAGTACGTTTTTCGTTAGAACCTGTCATAAAATTAAATGAACCATCGGCTTTTTCATAATATCCAGTCTCAAATTTTTTATTCAAATTTGAAAATGTATTTAAATCATTAAACTTTTTTTTGAAGCTACTCCCACTAGATTTTTTTTGCATTCTACCACAAGGAGTATCAGGAAATATTTGTTGATTATTTCCAAAACCTTGATTAGGTTTTACAGGCGATGTAATTCCTCCAGTATCGCCAGGTCCGGTAGGTTCTTGCGGAGCATCTGGAGTACCGCTGTTTGGACTACCACTATTGGTAAGATCGCAATCATCAGGGGAAATAATGCTAACTAACTTATAATATTGAGTGCTTATATCGCAATTAGCACCAGCAATATGATGTTTAGTTTGACCATTATAAGGTTTTGAACACCATACTTAAACTATATAAACACTACAATTTGATGCAGTTTCAATTGCATTTGAATCTGCTCTATTAAATCCTGTAAAAGCTAAGTTTTTTATTTCTTCGGTTCCTTCATAATAAAAGGAATCATCTCCAGACGGTGCAATAATCGTAGGTGTATATTTAATACTATATGCTTTTTCAGAAGTATTAAATTTGTTTTCCTGAATTACTAAATTTTCAAAAGAAATGGTATCGGTAACAACATCTCTTTCTATCAGCATAGTATATGAAATGACAGAATCTGTTTCAATCACTTTTACAAACCCATCGGAAATTGTAAAGCCATTTTGGTTTTCAAAGGACGTTCTAGCGGCATTTGAAGTGTGACTTACTTTTTCAATTAAATTTTTAAATTTAGAGTCTTGGTACAACTCGTTAAATCTAATTTCTTTAATCGCTCTTTTATTTGACGATTCAATGGCTTCGTCAAATAGCTCTTCACTACAACTGGCTAGCAAAAATGCTATACCAAAGATAAGTAGTTTTTTTAAAGTGTGCTTACTTTTTTGTTTCATACCTGTTTATATTTAAATTAATACTCTTTAAATTACAAATATGAACAATCCTAAAAATTGTTTTTATGGTGTTAAGATGTTTTTTTTACGGTTTTGATTAATTTGGGGATTATTCAATACTTCTATTTCAAATGTAATAAATATTTTTTAAATAACACATATTTGTGTTTATGAAATTTTTATCTAATCATCAATTTTACATTTTGAAAAGTGAAGAAGAAAATTTTGTTAAAAATTTTGGAAAAAAAATTAGAGAAATCAGAATAAAAAATATGCTTTCACAAGAAATGCATGCTAATATACCCATAAATCAAGTTGGAAGGCTTGAACGTGCAGAAATAAACACAACGATAAATTCCGTTTTTAAACTTGCAAATGCTTCACATATTTCAGTAAAAGACTTATTCGATTTTTAACAATAAAAAATATAACCAGAAAAATAATACTCTTTTTTTATTTGAGTGAAGTACTTAAGAGAATAAATATTTAACCTAATTTACTATTGATGTTGTAAAAACAAATATAATAAAAAAGCGTTCAGAAACTTCTGAACGCTTTTTTGCCTTAAACCCAAAACCAACACCTAAAACATGCCCCCACCTTGGGTTTCATTTTTCTCACGTTGTTTGCGTTGTAATTCTTTGTTTTTACCACTTCCAAAATTGTAATTAAATCCTACGTAAAAAGTGCGACTTTCAAATCTAAATTCTCCATCTTGACGGAATGGAATGTTTCCATTAAATCCGAAAAATTGGGTTCTAAACATATCATTCATTCTCGCAGAAAGCGTTCCTTTTCCGCCAATCACACTATAGTTTGCTCCAAAATCTACACGATACATAGGTGTTCTTAGGTATTGCAAGCCTAAATCGCGACTTCTGTACATTCCAAATAAATTAAAGCGTAATTTTTTGGTAGCGGTAAAAGTATTGTTTAATCTTGTGTTAAAAGTGGTTACGTTTATTTCTTTATTTTCTGGTAAGTTGGTGTTGATGTTTGTAACAGTTCCGCGAACGGTTTTGTAATATACATCGGCACTTGCGTTAGTTGACCACCATTTTGTTACTTTTAAATTGGCGTTTATTTCCGCGCCCAATTGGCTGTTATTGTCAAAATTATCAAACGACATAATGTTTTGAATGTTGTTTAACGGATTTGGAAAAATAACTCTCGAAATTTCAGCATTAATTAATCGGTAAAATACGGCAGAAGTCACACTTCCTAAACTGAAAATTTTGGTATGATTAATTTCAAATGAATTGGTAAATTGTGGCTCTAATGCTGGATTACCTCTAGATTCTATCAAAGGTGTTGTCCATTCTCTAATAGGATTTATTTGTCCAATACTTGGGCGATCTACTCTTCTTGTATAGTTTAAATTAAAAGTATTGTTGTCATCTAATTTATAAGATAAATACGCAGATGGGTAGGCTGTAAATATTTCATCTTCAACTGAAGTGGATTCAAAATAATTTGGATTTTTTTCATCTCGTTCAAATTTAGCATCTAAAGTATATTCTTCGATTCTAACACCCACTTGAGCACTAAATTTTCCAAAAGATTTGCTATAATTTGTATAAATCGCATGGATATTTCTATTAAAAGTAAATGGATTTGAACCATAAAACGGTAACGATTCATTATAAAAATTATTCTGTCCATCTTGAATTCTGCTTTCAAAACCCATTTCAATTTTTGAGTTTTCGTCTATCGGATTCGTATAATCAATATTAAACTGTGCATAATTCGTTTTGCTGTCTATGTCATTTAATCTTAATACGCCATTGTTTCTAAAATAAGAAATATCTTCGTTTGATGTCTTCGCGTAATTTGCTTGAAATTCAATTAATTCGCCTTTTTTCTTAAAATTATGCTTAAAGTTTAAATCGTAGGTTTGTGTTATATTTCCGCTGTTATTGGTGTTGGTTTGTAATTCATCTATTTTAGAAGGATTATAATAATTCACATTTGTAGTTGAATTTCCTTTCCCGTCTGCAATATTCCAGTTTGTAAAAAACGATAAAGTATTGTTGTCGTTAATGTAATAATCCACTCCAATTTTAGCCAAATGAGACGTGTTGGTATTGGTGAAATTAAAATCTTGTCTATTTTCTATACTCGGACGATCTGATTCTACAAAACCAAAACTTCTGTTTTTTCCGTGATTAAAGCCATAATTTGTATAAAAATTTACTTTTCCCACTTTATAATTTAGGTTCAAAGACTGATTTGTTTTTGGTGTAATTCCAAATGTATAACCTGTAGTTACGCTTCCGTTAAATCCTTTTTGTGTGTTTTTATTTAAAATAATATTAATAATTCCACTATTTCCCTCAGGATTGTATTTAGAAGATGGGTTGGTTATTAATTCTACCTGCTTTATAGAGGCTGACGGGATTTGTTGTAATAACTGTCCGGCATCAATGTTGGTGGGTTTTCCATCAATAAGTACTCTAACATTGCTATTGCCACGTAAACTTAATTCTTTGGTTTGTGGATCAATGCTTACCGTTGGAATGTTATTAAAAATTTCCGATGCCGTAGTTCCAGAGGCAATTAAATCTTGACCAATTGTCACTACTTTTCTATCTGCTTTTTGTTCAATAGTAGAGCGTTCTTTTACAATAGATACTGTTTCAATGGTATTCACATTCGCTTCTAAAGTAATATTTCCTAGGTTAATTTCTTTATTTCCTTCAGACAAAGTAATCGTTCTTGATGCATCAATGTACCCAATAAAGTTGACTTTTAAAACATAGCTTTTTAATTCTAAATTTTTTATTTCAAAGCTTCCGTCTTCTTTTGTTGAAATGGCAGCCACTGGTTTCTGGCCTTCTAAAACGCTAACCGTTGAAAAACCAACCGGTTCGTTTGACGTTTTATCGATAATTTTCCCTCTAATAATACCAGGGTTGTTTTGTTGAGCTACTAAATTTGCAGTTGAAAAAACTAATACTAAGGCGCTGAAAATGTGTTTTAATTTCATGATTTTTGTTAATGATTTTGAATAATAATTTAGCTGCTAAATTTCGTTTAAAAACAAGAAGAAATTACAGCATAAAATATGAATTTTGTTCATTAGACAAAATTTGTGCATTTTTGTTACAAATGAACTTTTCAATTGGTTAAAAATTCTATCTTTGCACGCTATTAAAAACACGATTATGTTATTACAAGAAATTCTTTTCGAACCTATAAAAAATGCTGTTGAAAAACTATTTCAAATTTCTATAGAAAAAGTGGAATTTCAATCTACAAAGAAAGATTTTGAAGGCGATATAACTATTGTAGTTTTCCCGCTGGTAAAACAAATTAAAGGCAATCCATTAGAAATAGGAACCAAAATAGGCGAATATTTAGTCGAGAACGTTGCTGAGGTATCAAAATTTAATGTAGTTGCCGGTTTTTTAAATTTAGTAATTTCAGATCAATATTATATTTCTTATTTCAATAGCATAAAAAACGATAACTTATATGGCTTTGTAGCACCTACAGAAGGTGATAAATCCGTAATGGTAGAATATTCTTCACCAAATACAAACAAACCCTTGCATTTAGGTCATATTAGAAATAATTTATTGGGTTATTCCGTTGCTGAAATTATAAAAGCATCAGGAAAAAAAGTATATAAAACACAAATTATTAACGATAGAGGTATTCATATTTGTAAATCGATGCTGGCTTGGCAAAAATTCGGGAACGGACAAACACCCACTTCAACAGGTTTAAAAGGAGATAAATTAGTTGGTAATTTTTATGTGGAATTTGATAAAGCTTATAAAGTTGAAATTGCTGCTTTGATGTCGCAAGGAAAAACAGAAGAAGAAGCCAAAAAACAAGCGCCACTTATTTTAGAAGCGCAACAAATGCTTTTAGATTGGGAAAATGGAAAAACAGAAGTTATTGCACTTTGGAAAACCATGAACCAATGGGTGTACGATGGTTTTTCCGTAACATATACTAATTTAGGAGTAGATTTTGATAGTTATTATTACGAAAGTAAAACGTATTTACTAGGTAAAGATGTAGTAGAAGAAGGTTTAAGTCGTGGTGTTTTCTTTAAAAAAGAAGATGGTTCGGTTTGGATTGATTTAACGGCAGATGGCTTAGACGAAAAAATAGTATTGCGTTCAGATGGCACTTCTGTGTACATGACGCAAGATATCGGAACGGCTATTCAGCGTGTTAGAGATTTTTCAGACATAGGAGGAATGGTGTATACGGTTGGAAATGAACAGGATTATCATTTTAAAGTATTGTTCTTAATTCTTAAAAAATTAGGATATGAATGGGCTGAAAATTTATTTCATTTATCGTACGGAATGGTAGAATTACCTTCTGGAAAAATGAAATCACGTGAAGGAACCGTTGTAGATGCTGACGATTTAATGGAGGAAATGACTACGACAGCACAACAAATTTCTGAAGATTTAGGAAAATTAGATGGCTATTCTGAAGAGGAAAAAGCAATTTTGTATAAAACCATAGGTTTGGGTGCACTAAAATATTATATGTTAAAAGTGGATCCAAAAAAACAAATGATGTTTAATCCAGAAGAATCAGTAGATTTTAATGGAAATACAGGACCATTTATTCAATATACCTATGCTCGTATTCAATCGATTTTAAGAAAAGCTACTTTCGAGTATAGTAAAGATGTAACACTTTCTGAATTACACGAAAAAGAAAAAGAATTAATTAAACAAATACAACTATTTCCTGAAATCATTCAAAGTGCTGCTGAAAATCACAGTCCAGCATTAGTAGCGAATTATACCTACGACTTGGTAAAAGAATTCAATTCATTTTATCAAAATGTTTCCATTTTAGGAGAAGATAATTTAGAGAAAAAAGTATTTAGAGTACAACTGTCAAAATCGGTAAGCCAAGTAATTAAAAATGCTTTCAGATTATTAGGAATTAATGTTCCTGAACGTATGTAAGCACATTTTAACATTTAATATTGTAAGTTAAGTGTTCCAAGTTTAAAAATGTTGAACAATGAATTTTGATTAACGAATTTTGAAGTAATAAAAATAATAAAGTGAAACAAAACAAAACCTATTTTTTTCAATCCTGGCTAATTGTAGTAATTGCAATTATATCATTTATTGGATTTAAATCGTTTTTACCAAAAAAACTTTTTCCTGAAGCAACTGCAAATAGCAAAAATGTTGTGGTAGATAGTTTGATGTTAGAAGCGGTTGCAGAAGGTGCCAATCTTTCAGAAGAAGACACTTTGACTAATAAAACCATTTCATTTGTTTCCAATCCGTTAGGAATTAAATTTTCCAGTGAAAAATTCGAACAGTATAAAGGGTATCAATATTTAATTCCGTTTTTTGAAAAATTATATCAATTAGAAACCAATAAAAAAGGGAAAGCCCGAATTGCCTATTTTGGAGACTCCATGACAGATGGTGACCTAATTGTGCAAGATGTTCGTACCCAATTTCAAAGTGTTTTTGGTGGAGAAGGAGTTGGTTTTGTAAATATTACTTCAGAATCAGCAGGGTCCAGAGGTTCAATTTTGCACGAATTTTCTCCCAACTGGAAAACGCAATCGTATTTAAAAACAAAAAGTCCTTTACGTTCTTTTGGTGTTAATGGCGCTGTTTTCTTTACAAAAGACACTGTAAATCCTACTTGGGTAAAATTCAAAGCAGGAAGAAATCGTTTCTCAACAGCATTAAATAATCCCACGCTTTTTTACGGTAATTCTAAAAATAAAAACGGAAGGTTACGTCAAGTTTTTGGAAAAGATACCATATATAAAAAACTTACTCCAAACGCTATTTTAAATACAACTCAAATTGGAAGTACAGGAAATAATATTAAAGTAAATTTCATAAATGCAGATTCTATACCTTTTTATGGATTTAATTTTGATAATGGAAAAGGAATTCATGTTGATAATTTTTCATCTCGGGGAAATTCTGGTTTGCCGTTAGGATCTTTCAATATTGATTTAATGAATGCTTTTCAGCAAAAGTTAGGTTATGATTTAATTATTTTACAATTTGGAACCAACGTTTTAAATTATGGTTCTTTAAATTATTCTTGGTACGAAAGAAAAATGACTTCAGTTGTAAATCACTTAAAACAGTGTTTTCCTGGGGCTGCAATTTTAATCATCACAACTGCCGATAAATCCACTAAGTACGATATGCAAATGAAAACAGATTCAGCCGTTGTACCTTTAATTATGGCTCAAAAACGATATGCAGTAAAATCGGAAGCGGGTTTAGTAAATCTGTTCACTCTTATGGGTGGTGATGGTTCTATGGTAAAATGGGTAGAAAATGTACCAGCAAAAGCAAATAAAGATTACACACATTTTAATTATAGAGGTGCAAAAGAAATTGCACAACTTATTTATAAACAAATAGATACAGGTTATAAAGAATATAAAAAATTACGCATTTTAGCCAAGAAAAAAAGCAAACCCAACACAACGGTAAGTGATTCTGTAACTGTAATTAAAGATACTTTAAATGAATAAGTTTATATATATATTGTTTTTTACAGCATTAGGTTTTTCACAAAACGATTCTGTAAAAGTTGCTTTAGATAGCGCTTTAGTTGCTGTTGATACCGCTAATTTTGAAGCGTTTAATAATGTTATTTCTAATGAAAAAGCATTGGCTACAATTTTTGATAAGTTATACCAACTTGAAGAAAATCAAGATAGAAAAGTACGAATAGTTCACATTGGTGATTCGCACATTCAAGCCGATATTTTTACGGCAAAAATACGCCAAAGAATGCAGCAAAATTTCGGAAATGCCGGTTTTGGTTTTACTTTTCCATACAGTTTAGCAAATACAAATAATAGTTCACCTATAAAATTTACTGGTTCTGGCGGTTTTTCTGCTACACGAAATTTATATGCAGATACTTCAAAACCTGTTGGTTTAAGCGGGATTTCTTTTGAACCAAAACAAAAAAACTTTCATATTGATATGTTAGTAAAAGATGCCCAATTCGATTTCACAAAATTAAAAGTCATTTCCCCTAAAAATGAAAATATTTTTAATGTGTCCTTTGCTAAAAAAAGTTTTACTACTCAAGAAAAAGTGGCTGTTAAAACGCCAGCAATAAGTTCTCATAAAGTAAAACCTGGTGAAGTTTTAGGTGGTATTGCTGATAAATATAACATCTCCTTAAAACAATTAAAAACAGCTAACGGATTGACATCTGATAATATTAGAGATGGTAAAATTTTAAAAATTCCTGGCGGAAAAACGGTTACTACTTACAAAACAGTTTCAACTGTAAAGTATGTTTATGAACCTGTTGTTTTAGAAAATACTCCAATTTATAATATATATAATTCCGAAAAACCAATTGATAAAATTACAATTATTGGAAATGAAAATAGTTCTGAATTTGCTTTAAATGGTTTAATTTTAGAAAATGACAACGTAGGAATTACGTATAGTTCAATAGGAGTTAATGGTGCAAAAAGCAGCGATTTTAATAAATTTCCTTTGTTTTTTGAGCAATTACCAAGCTTAGAAGCTGACTTATTTGTAATTTCTTTGGGAACTAATGAAAGCTTTGATAAACAAGATATTGCTACTTATTTTGGGAATTTAAAAACAATGATTGACGGAATAAAACAAAAATGCCCAGAAGCTTCATTTTTATTAACTACGCCACCACCTTCTGTTTTACATGGAAAATCTCAAAATATTTACATAGAAAAATACGCTGAAAAAATTATTGAAATGGCTCCAGCTGAAAACTATGCGGTATGGAATTTATTAGATATTTTTGGTGGAAATAAGAATATTTCAATGAATTCAAGAATGGGATTAATGGCAAGAGATAAAGTGCATTACTCTAATGCAGGTTATGATAAACAAGGCGAATTGTTTTTTGATGCGTTTATTCAATCCTACGAATTATATAAATCTGAAAAATAGAATATAGTGTTGCAAGATTGGTTTAATAAAAATATTGGTCAAGTTACTACAGAAGTAATTGAAAAATGGTTTGTTTACAACGAAAAAGAACCATTACTTTTTAATACAGGCTTGTTTTTAGGTTTGTTTTTAGTGTTTTATTTTTGGTATGTTTTACTAAGAAAAGCAGATACTTTGCGAATGATTTACGTAATTTTATTTTCGCTGTTTTTCTATTACAAATCAAGTGGTATTTACTTTTTATTGCTTTTAGGTTCGGCAGTTGTCGATTATAATTTAGGTAATTTGGTACATCGAACTTCTAGTGTTTTAAATAAAAAGTTATGTTTAACCTTCAGTATTATCCTAAATTTAGGTTTTTTAGGATATTTCAAATACAGTAATTTTTTAGTAGATATTACTAATAACTTAACGGGAGGAAAATTAGCTTTTTTTGATGTAATATTACCTGTAGGGATTTCATTTTATACCTTTCAATCCATAAGTTATATTATTGAAATATATCGAAAAGAAATTGTCCCTACAAAACGCTTTATGGATTATTTGTTTTTTGTGTCATTTTTTCCACAATTAGTAGCTGGGCCTATTGTTAGAGCCAAAGACTTTTTACCACAAATATACCAGAAATTAAATGTAACACAAGACGATATTAATCGTGCGTTTCTATTAATTATTGGAGGGTTAATTAAGAAAACAGTAATCTCAGATTATATTTCTTTAAACTTCGTAGATCGTGTGTTCGATTTACCAAATAGTTATACGCCTTTCGAAAATTTAATGGCCTCTTATGGCTATACAATTCAAATTTATTGTGATTTTTCTGGATATTCAGATATGGCAATTGGTGTAGCGTTATTATTGGGATTCAAATTACCTACTAATTTCCGTTCTCCATATAAATCGACTTCTATAACTGATTTTTGGCGTCGTTGGCATATTTCCTTATCTACTTGGTTAAAAGATTTCTTGTATATTTCAGTAGGAGGTAACCGTAATGGCACTTTTGCTGGGTTTTTATTTCCAAGTTTATTTTTTTTAGGTTTAATTGTCTGGGGAATTTCGTATGCTTCAACAAGTACAATTCCGCTAATTATTGGTATCGCTTCAACAATTTTATTTGCTTTTACTTTTATTTTTTCAAAAGAAAGAGAAAAAACCATGTATACCAATGTGAACTTAATGACAACTATGTTATTAGGTGGATTGTGGCATGGTGCCAGTTTGCGATTTATAATTTGGGGTGCTTTACATGGTATGGCTCTTGCTATTCATAAAATATTTTTAGAATATTATCCGCCATCGAAAAGAAAAATATTTTTCTTAACACCTTTTTTAAAAATTATTGGAATTCTAGTAACTTTTCATTTTGTAGCATTTTGTTGGATTTTCTTTCGAGCTAAAGATTTTACTACTGCACTACAAATAATAAATAATATTGGAAAAGTAACATTTGATTTCAATCAATGGCTCACTATTATACAAGGGTATCAAAATGTATTTATTTTGATGTTTTTTGGCTATTTTTGGCATTACATTCCCGAAAAAGTTACCATTGCCATTCAAAATGTGTATAAAGCTATGCCTTTAATTTCACGTGCTATTATTTTAGGTTTGGTATTTTGGTTAGTTTATGCTACAGCTTCTGCAGGCCCACAGCCATTTATTTATTTCCAGTTTTAAGTAATAAAGTAATTTAAAATTTTTAAAAAAAAAGACTATATTTGTTTAACGAATATTAATAAATTACAAAATGAAAAAAATTAAAATAATTTCTATTTTTTCACTTTTATTTCTACTTAATGTGGCTTCTATGTGTACTGATGAAGATGATGTACCAACAAATGTGAATCAAACACAAGTTATTAATACAGTTATTTCAGGTACTTGGCGCATAACAAATTATGTGGATTCAGGAGTAAATGAAACGTCAAATTTTACAGGTTATAATTTTACATTTGCTTCAAATAATGTGCTTACTGCAGTAGGAAATGGTATGACGACAAACGGAACTTGGTCAGTTACCGATTCAAATAGTAATGACGACACTTTAAATGATTTAGATTTTAATATATCCTTTACTTCTCCAGCTAACTTTGTAGATGTATCGGATGACTGGGATATTGTTTCAAGAACCGATACCAAAATTCAATTAATTGATATAAGCGGAGGTAACGGTGGAACAGATTATTTAACCTTCGAAAAAAATTAAGAAAAATTTACCATTTATGTATTAAAAAATTAGTACTTTTGGATAGTGTAAAATAATTAAGTTTAACAAATAATAATAAATATCATGAAAAAAGTATTGTCAATTGTTGCCTTAATGGCAGTTATGGTTTCTTCTGCTTCTGTAGTTAACTTTAAAGAAAAAGAAAAAGAAAAGAAAAAAGAGAAAACGGAGAAATCTTCTTGTTCAGATAAAAAAGCAGGAGAGAAAAAATCGTGTGCTTCAACTGAAAAAAAATCATGTTGTTCTAAAAAATAATATGTTTCACATAATAAAAAAAACCGTTCCGAATTTTCAGAACGGTTTTTTTATTTTTAAAAATTAACATTTAGCTAGTAGCTCACTTTGTTACTTTACAACTTTACCTTATATTTGCATTTCATTAAAAAGCACAATTATTATGTTTGATAATCTTACCGATAAGTTAGATAAAGCATTTCATATATTAAAAGGTCACGGGAAAATTACAGATGTAAACGTTGCCGATACTTTAAAAGAAGTTCGTCGCGCATTGCTAGACGCCGATGTGAACTTTAAAATTGCTAAAGATTTTACTACAAGAGTTAAAGATAAAGCTATTGGTGAAAATGTATTAACTACATTACAACCAGGTCAGTTGTTGGTAAAATTAGTAAAAGATGAGTTAACTGAATTAATGGGTGGCGATGTTGCAGGTGTGAATTTGTCTGGAAATCCAACTGTTATTTTAATGTCTGGTTTACAAGGTTCTGGTAAAACTACCTTTTCTGGTAAATTAGCTAATTTTTTAAAAACAAAAAAATCTAAAAACCCGCTTTTAGTAGCATGTGATATTTATCGTCCTGCAGCAATTAATCAGTTGCACGTTGTAGGGGATCAAATAGGTGTAGAAGTATACTCTGAACCTGAAAATAAAAACGCAGTATCAATTGCTGAAAACGCAATTAAACATGCAAAAGCAAATGGTTTTAATGTAGTAATTATTGATACGGCTGGTCGTTTAGCGGTTGATGAAGAAATGATGAACGAAATTGCAAACGTTCATAAAGCCATTCTGCCTCATGAAACGTTATTTGTAGTAGATGCCATGACGGGTCAGGACGCAGTAAATACCGCAAAAGCGTTCAACGACAGATTAAATTTTGATGGGGTTATCCTTACCAAATTAGATGGAGATACTCGTGGTGGAGCTGCAATTTCAATTAAATCGGTAGTCAATAAACCTATAAAATTCATTGGTACTGGAGAAAAAATGGATGCCATAGATGTGTTCTACCCTTCTCGTATGGCGGAACGTATTTTAGGAATGGGTGACGTAGTGTCTTTAGTAGAAAGAGCACAAGAACAATATAATGAAGAGGAAGCTAGAAAAATTCAAAAAAAAATTGCTAAAAACGAATTTGGTTTCGATGATTTCTTAGCTCAAATACAACAAATTAAAAAAATGGGAAGCATGAAAGACCTTGTCGGAATGATTCCTGGAGCTGGAAAAGCGTTAAAAGATGTTGAAATTGAAGATGACGCCTTTAAACATGTAGAAGCCATTATTCAATCAATGACGCCAAAAGAAAGAAGTAAACCCGCGATTATTGATGTAAAAAGAAAAGCAAGAATTGCAAAAGGAGCAGGAAGAAAAATCGAAGAAGTCAATCAGTTAATGAAACAATTCGATCAAATGAGTAAAATGATGAAAATGATGCAAGGCGGCGGCGGAAAAAAATTAATGCAAATGATGGGCGGAATGAAAGGAATGCCTTCGATGCCTGGAATGAAATAAAAAGTTCAAAGTCTTTATAACTTTAAGACTTTCGACTTTTAAACTAAAAAAAACAATCACAATGCAATTACTAGACGGAAAAAAAGTATCAGAAGAAATTAAAGAAGAAATTGCTGCTGAAGTAGCAAAAATGAAAGCCAATGGTGAAAAAGTTCCTCATTTAGCTGCCATTATTGTAGGAAATGATGGGGCAAGTTTAACTTATATTGGAAGTAAAGTAAAAGCTTGTGAACGCGTAGGTTTTGAATCGACATTGATTAAAATGCCAAGTACTACTTCTGAAACAGAATTACTTAAAAAAATTGCCGAATTAAACGAAGATTCAAATATAGATGGGTTTATTGTGCAATTACCATTACCTCCACAAATTGATACTCAGGAAGTGATTATGGCCATTCATCCATCAAAAGATGTAGATGGTTTTCATCCAGAAAATTTTGGAAAAATGGCGTTGGATATGAGTACATTTATTCCAGCCACACCATTTGGAATTTTAGAATTATTAGAAAGGTATAACGTTCAAACGCAAGGAAAACATACAGTAGTTATTGGAAGAAGCCATATTGTGGGCCGTCCCATGAGTATTTTAATGGGTAGAAAAGGGTTTCCTGGAAATTCAACTGTTACAGTTACGCATACACACACTAAAAATATCACACAAATTACTTCACAAGCAGATATCATTATTTCAGCACTTGGTGTACCAAATTATTTAAAAGCAGAAATGGTAAAAGATGATGTAGTAGTTATTGATGTAGGAATTACCCGTGTTACTGATGAATCAACTGAAAAAGGTTATAAAATTGTTGGTGATGTTGATTTTGAAAATGTTTCTAAGAAAGCATCATTTATTACGCCAGTTCCTGGTGGAGTAGGCCCAATGACCATCGCAATGCTTTTGAAAAATACTTTAATAGCTAGAGAAAACAGAAAATAATAGATAAAAATCTCAATGTTAAGTTGAGATTTTTTTTTAAAATTAAAAACTACTTTTTTGGGTTTGAAAATCTAAAAATTTAGTTAATATAGCTTCAATTAGTTGTATAATTGTAATCATTTCCTATTTTTGCTTGTCGCAAACAAAACCAATATAAAAAAATGAAAATTCAAAACTTTTTTTTAGTCTTATTTTTAACAATTAGCTTTAATTTGTTAGCTCAAAACACCAAAAATGAGGTGCTTTTTTCTATTGATTCAAACGAATATAAAATTGATGAATTTAAAAGAATTTATCTTAAAAATTTAGATTTAGTTAAAGACGATTCGCAAAAAGATTTAAATCAATATTTAGAATTATTTATTGGATATAAATTAAAAGTTAATAAAGCCTATAAATTAGGTTTACAAAATAACACAAAGTATCAAAGTGAATTGAATTCGTATAGAAATCAACTTTCTAAATCGTATTTGAATGATTCAAAAGTTACCAATCAATTAATTGAAGAAGCCTATAATAGAAGTTTAAAGGAAGTAAAAGCATCGCATATTTTGCTTTCATTTGATGAAAGTATTAAGGGTGCAGATACGTTGGCATTTTACAACAAAGCACTTGCCTTAAAAAAACAAATTGAAAATGGTGAAAGTTTTGAATCGGTTGCATTGGCTAATTCTCAAGATCCATCCGTTTCAGACAATAAAGGTAATTTAGGCTATTTTTCTGCTTTTAGAATGGTATACCCTTTTGAATCTGCGGCTTATAAAACAGCAGTAGGGCAAATTTCAAACCCAGTTCGTACACGTTTTGGCTATCATTTGATTAAGGTTACAGATAGTAGAGACAATAAAGGCGAAGTTACGGTGGCTCATATTATGATATTAAACCCTTCAGATGCTAACGATGATGCCAAGTTAAAAGCAAAACAAACGATTGATGATATTTCGAAAAAGTTACAACAAGGTGAAAGTTTTGAAGCATTAGCAAGTCAGTTTTCTGAAGATAAATCTACTGCAGTTAAAGGTGGAGTTTTACAACGTTTTGGAACAGGACAATTAAGCTCTGAAGCTTTTGAAAGTGTAGCATTTTCTTTGGAAAATAGCGGAGATATTTCACAGCCATTTGAATCGGGTTTTGGATGGCATATTGTAAAATTAATAGAAAAGCATCCAGTAAAATCATTTGCGGATTCAAAATCCGAATTAGAAAATAAAATTAAAAGAGATGAGCGTTCAATAATTATTACGAACACATTGGCTAGTAAATTAAAATCTAAATATACAATTGAAGTAAACAAAACGCAATATAAAAATATTGAAAAAACGGTTACAGATGCCATTTACAGTCAAACGTGGGAACTTCCAAAAGAAGACAATTCAATAAAAGACGATTTGCTTGTTATTGACAAGACCAAAAAAATGGCTACAATGTCTTTTGCAAGCTACATGCAATCGCAACAAAAAAACAAACAGACTACTAAACCAGTTACGAAATTAGTGTCGGAATTATTTGAATCGTGGAAAGGAGAACAATTAATTGCATATTATACTGATAATTTAGAGCGAGAATTTCCTGATTTCAAAAATGTTATGGACGAATACAGAGATGGGTTGTTGTTGTTTGATTTAATGGAAAAAGAAATCTGGGATAAATCAAAGACAGATACTATAGGACTTCAAAATTTCTATAATTTAAATAAATCCAAATACAATTGGAAAGAAAGATTTGATGTAGATATTTTGTCGTCTACTGATGCAACCGTGATAGAATCGGCGCAAAAAATGCTTCAAAAAGGTAAAAGTATTGAATATATCAAATCGAAATTAAATAAAAAAGATAAAGTAGCCATTATGGTGAAATCTGGTTTATATGAGAAAAATTATGATGTTTTAGATAAAATTTCAAATCTAACAATAGGTTCAAATAATACGTATAATGATGCAAATTATAGTTTTGTGGTTCATGTGAAAAATATCAAACCTGCAGAAATAAAAGCTCTTGAAGACTGTAAAAACAAAGTAATTAATGATTACCAGCAATATCTAGAATCCACTTGGGTGGATGAGTTAAAAAAAGAATTTAATATAAGTATCAATACCGCTGTATTTGAAAATGTAAAACAGCAACTAAAATAATAAAAACAGAAATAACTAATGATGCCAATACAAACAATGATTTCGAAATTTTCAAATAGAAACAATCTTTTAACGCTTGCTTTTTTATTATTTTCATCCATTACTTTTGCACAAAAAAAGCAAAAAGTGGACGGTGTTGCTGCTGTGGTAGGAAATTATATTGTTTTAGATTCTGATATAGATTTAATGCTTTTAGAATTAAAAACCCAAGGAGTAGATACTGAAAAAATTACACGATGTGAGTTATTAGGTAAACAATTAGAAGATAAATTATATGCACATCAAGCGGTACAAGATAGTATTTTGGTTACAGATGAAGAAGTAAATTCTTTTATGGATAGCCAAATGAATACTATGGTGGAACAAATCGGATCAAAAGAAAAATTATTTGAATATTATAAGAAAAAAGACGAAGAAGACTTTAGAAGTTATTTTTTCGAAATCATTAAATTAAATAAACTAACTTCTCAGATGCAACGTAAAATTGTTGATGAAATTACAGTAACACCTGATGAAGTAAAACAGTTTTTTAATAAAATTCCTGCTGATCAAATTCCAACAATTGGCGCAGAAATAGAATTGTCTCAAATTGTAGTGAAACCAGTAATTTCTAAAGAAGATAAGCAAAAAGCTATTGATAAATTAAAAGAAATTAAAAACGATGTTATAAATAATGGGGGAAGTTTTTATAGCAAAGCCGTTATTTATTCTGAAGATCCGGGTTCAAGCTCAAACGGTGGATATTATAAAATGAATAAAAAAACACAGTTTGTAAAAGAATTTAAAGATGTGGCTTTTCGTATGAATGAAGGTGAAATATCAGAACCTTTTGAAACGGAATTTGGTTTTCATATTATTTTTGTAGAAAAAATTATTGGTCAAGATATTGAATTACGTCATATTTTAGTAAGTCCAAAAGTAACATCAAAAGCTATAAAAGAAGCTTCAGACAAAATTGATGGTATTCGTGAAAAAATTGTAAAAGGCGAAATTACGTTTGAAGATGCTGCCAAAGCGTCATCAGATGATAAAGACACAAAAAATAATGGAGGACTAATATTAAATCCACGTTCATCTGAGCCTCGTTTTGAAATTTCAAAATTAGATCCTGCTTTATACAACCAAGTTAATGGAATGACACAAGGCGAAATTTCTAAAGTAATTTTAGACCAAGAAAGACAAGGTACTAAATTCTTTAAAATCCTTAAAGTCAATAAAAAAACAGAAGAACACAAAGCAGATTATGGTACAGATTATATTAAAATAAAAGAATTAGCGCTTTCTGATAAACAATTTAATGAAATTGGTAAATGGATGGCTGAAAAAATTGAAAAAAATTATATTAAAGTAAGTAACGATTATAAAGAATGTACTTTTGAAAATAATTGGTTAAAAAAATAAATTAGTTATCCAAAACCTTTTAACTTATACCCAATACCTTTTACCTTAAGATATGTCAGACGTAGCAGCAATTGAAAAATTAGTAAGTAAGCAAAAGCAATTAAAACAAGAAATTGCTAAAGTTATTGTAGGTCAAGACGATGTAGTCAATCAAATTGTATTGAGTATTTTTTCTGGCGGACATGCATTGTTAGTAGGAGTTCCAGGATTGGCGAAAACGTTAATGGTGAATACTATTTCTGAAGCATTAGGGTTGCATTTTAAGCGCATACAGTTTACTCCAGATTTAATGCCATCCGATATTTTAGGTAGTGAGATTTTAGATGAAACACGTAATTTTAAATTTATAAAAGGCCCGATTTTTTCAAATATTATTTTGGCTGATGAAATTAACAGAACGCCACCAAAAACCCAAGCTGCATTACTAGAAGCCATGCAAGAAAAATCGGTTACAGTTGCTGGACAAAGTTTTAAATTAGATTTGCCTTTTTTTGTGTTAGCTACTCAAAATCCAATTGAGCAAGAAGGAACGTATCCGTTGCCTGAAGCACAATTAGATCGTTTTATGTTTGCCATAAATTTAGATTATCCTACATTTGAAGAAGAAGTACAAGTAGTGAAAGCTACAACTTCAGATATTAAAACAACAATAAATCCACTGTTTACTGCAGAAGAAATTATTTCTTATCAAAATTTAATTAGAAAGATTCCTGTTACAGATAACGTAATTGAATATGCTGTAACATTGGTTTCAAAAACCCGACCAAATAATCCTTTAGCGCCTGATTTAGTTAAAAATTATTTAGATTGGGGAGCAGGTCCTCGCGCGTCTCAAAATTTAATCTTAGCAGCAAAAACTAATGCCGCTATTAATGGAAAATTCTCTCCAGATATTGAAGACGTTCAAGCAGTAGCATTCGGGATTTTACGCCACAGAATTGTAAAAAACTACAAGGCAGATGCGGAAGGAATCTCTGAAGAAGCTATCATCAGAAAATTATTTTAAGACTACTGTGTTTTGCTAATTTGGCAAAATTCACTATGGTTTTTTTTGAATTTCTTAGTTTAAGTTACTTAAATTAAGAATTCTTAAATTATCACTTCTTTTTTGTTTTATTTTTGAATTAAATTCATTAAAATAGAATAATTACAAATAAAAATTCCGGTAATATCGTTTTTTATTATAAATTTTTTAATCTAAAAAGAATTGGTTAAATTTGTATCAATTTTAAAAACAGATTAAATAAATTATCATAATAATTTTGATATGGAAACAAATATTTATAAAGAGTACATCAAAGAAATTGAAGAACGAAAAGGCCAAGGATTACATCCAAAACCTATTGATGGTGCTGAACTTTTGAAAGAAATCGTTGCTCAAATAAAAGATGTTACAAACGAAAACAGACAAGATTCACTTTCGTTTTTTATCTATAATACATTGCCAGGAACAACAAGTGCAGCAGTTGAAAAGGCTAATTTTTTAAAGGAGATTATTCTTGGTGAATCTGTAGTAAATGAAATTACGCCTAAATTCGCTTTTGAATTATTATCTCACATGAAAGGCGGGCCCTCAATAAAAGTGTTATTAGACTTAGCTTTAGGTACTAATATTGATATTGCGAATGACGCTGCGGCTGTTTTAAAAACGCAAGTTTATCTTTATGATGCCGATACAGATCGTTTAAAAAGTGCTTACCAAAACGGAAATAGTATTGCAAAAGAAATTTTGGAGAGCTACGCAAAAGCAGAATTTTTCACAAAACTTCCAGAAATAGCTGAAGAAATTAAAGTAGTAACTTATATTGCCGGTGAAGGTGATATTTCTACAGATTTACTTTCTCCAGGTAATCAAGCACATTCTCGTTCAGATAGAGAATTACATGGTAAATGTATGATTACACCAAAAGCGCAAGAAGAAATTAAAGCTTTACAAGCACAACATCCAGATAAAAGCGTTATGCTAATTGCCGAAAAGGGAACTATGGGTGTGGGATCATCTCGTATGTCGGGCGTTAATAATGTAGCACTTTGGACAGGTAAGCAAGCCAGTCCTTACGTTCCTTTTGTGAATTTTGCGCCAATTGTTGCAGGAACAAACGGAATTTCTCCAATTTTTCTTACAACTGTAGATGTAACGGGTGGAATTGGTTTAGATTTAAAAAACTGGGTTAAAAAGACGGATTCAAATGGAGAAGTTATTCGTAATGAAAGTGGTGATCCAATTTTAGAAGAAGTGTATTCTGTAGCAACAGGAACAGTTCTTACCATAAATACAAAAACAAAAAAATTATATAATGGCGATAAAGAATTAATTGATGTTTCTAAAGCCTTCACACCTCAAAAATTAGAGTTTATTAAAGCGGGTGGTTCTTACGCAATTGTTTTTGGGAAGAAAATTCAAACTTTTGCAGCTGAAACATTAGGAATTGAAGCGCCTTTAGTATATGCGCCTTCAAAAGAAATCTCAATTGATGGACAAGGTCTTACCGCAGTTGAAAAAATCTTCAATAGAAATGCTGTTGGAACGATTTCTAAAAAAGTATTGCATGCAGGTTCAGATGTTCGTGTTGAAGTTAATATTGTAGGTTCTCAAGATACCACAGGATTAATGACGGCTCAAGAATTAGAATCTATGGCTGCTACCGTTATTTCTCCAATTGTTGATGGAGCGTATCAATCAGGTTGCCATACCGCTTCAGTTTGGGATAAAAAAGCTCAAGCAAATATTCCTAAATTAATGAAGTTTATGAACGATTTCGGATTAATTACGGCTCGTGATCCAAAAGGGGTATACCACGCCATGACAGATGTTATTCATAAAGTTCTAAACGATATTACTATAGACGAATGGGCCATTATTATCGGTGGAGATTCGCACACACGTATGTCTAAAGGTGTAGCTTTCGGAGCTGATTCAGGTACAGTAGCTTTAGCGCTGGCAACAGGAGAAGCGTCAATGCCAATTCCAGAATCTGTAAAAGTAACTTTTAAAGGTGTAATGAAACCGTATATGGATTTCCGTGATGTGGTTCACGCAACTCAAGCACAAATGTTGCAACAATTTGGTGGTGAAAATGTGTTCCAAGGTAGAATTATTGAAGTGCATTTAGGCACGCTTACTGCTGATCAGGCCTTTACATTTACAGATTGGACTGCAGAAATGAAGGCAAAAGCATCAATTTGTATTTCTGAAGATGATACGTTAATTCAATCTTTAGAAATAGCAAAAGGAAGAATTCAAATTATGATTGATAAAGGTATGGACAATCATAATAAAGTGCTTCAAGGATTAATTAATAAAGCAAATAAACGAATTGCAGAAATTAAATCGGGTGAAAAACCTGCTTTAAGACCAGATACTAATGCAAAATATAGCGCAGAAGTTATAGTAGATTTAGATGTGATTGCAGAACCTATGATTGCAGATCCAGATGTAAACAATAAAGATGTTTCTAAAAGATATACGCACGATACGATTCGTCCTTTATCTTTTTATGGAGGAAACAAAAAAGTCGATTTAGGATTTATTGGATCTTGTATGGTGCATAAAGGAGATATGAAAATTTTGGCTCAAATGCTTAAAAATGTGGAAGCACAAAAAGGAGAAGTTAAATTTAATGCACCTTTAGTAGTGGCTCCACCAACGTATAATATTGTTGACGAATTAAAAGCAGAAGGCGATTGGGAAGTGTTACAAAGATATTCTGGTTTCGAATTTGATGACAATGCTCCAAAAGCTGCAGCGCGTACAGAATACGAAAATATGTTATACTTAGAGCGTCCAGGTTGTAATCTTTGTATGGGTAACCAAGAAAAAGCTTCAAAAGGAGATACCGTAATGGCTACTTCTACACGTTTATTCCAAGGAAGAGTTGTGGAAGATGCAGAAGGTAAAAAAGGAGAATCCTTACTTTCTTCCACTCCAGTTGTGGTATTATCAACAATTTTAGGGAGAACACCAACAATCGAAGAATACCAAAAAGCAGTAGAAGGAATCAACTTAACAAAGTTTGCGCCTTCGCATAAATTATTAACGAATTAATTTATACTTTATATAAACGAAAAACGCCAAGTGAAAGCTTGGCGTTTTTTTATTTAATAATTTATGAAAAACTATTGCGTTTTCATCTTTTTATATTTCATTACAATCTTAATCAACCAAAATAAATGTAATATAACAATTGGTAATACGATTAGTACTTGGACTTTTCCAAGAATATATGCCAAATAAATCAGCGTAAAACCAATGCATATTTGCCCAAATAAAATGATTTTTGAAGTATTATTTTTCCAATAGAAAAAAGCAAACAGCAACAATAACGGATTAAATAACATGATATTGTAATTCCATAAAATTTCTTCGTGTAGTGAAAAAAAGCCCACTAAACTGAAAAAAATACCTAAGAATCCTGCAAAAATAAAATAGGTAATTTGAATACTTTTTTTGTTTATTAAAATCAAAATTACAATCGCAGCTAATAAAGAATATATAGAATTTATATAGGAAAACGGCTTTGTAATGGTTTCTTTATTTAAAATTTCAGCAGGTTTTGCGATTTTTTTTCCGTTTTGAGTAGCTGTATTTAATACTTTTTCAAATTCTAAAGGTAAAAATAGGCGAGTAGCAGGTTGATCAACTTTAGTTCCAAAAATAATTTGAATCCCTAATTTCATATAAAAATCGGACATATATGGATACAAAATTTCTCTATAACTTAGTTCTGGTTTTGTTTGTTTTAAAATTTCTTGACCTAATATTTTATTGATTTTATCTACAACCATTGTTGTACAATTTTTATCAATAAATTTATAGGTATAAAAACGTTCTTCGGAAGTTAAACTACTATTAAGTTCATTCAAAAGTTGTTGTTTTTGTGCAGTGGTTAAATTCAATTCTTGTGAGACAATACTTCTGCCGTCTAATTTGTAATTGTATTCAAAATCGTAGTAATTTTCACTAGTTACAAAATATTGTAAATCACCTTTTACGAATTTCATTATAAAATTGGGTGTTGTAAAATCAAAAGCACCATAATTATACACCACATCAATTTGATTTACATTATCTGTAATTCGAATTCCAGTGTGTCCATACATCGCGTAAGAAACAGGTGCCGTTCCGCAAGTTAAAATACTAACTTCAGCATTGTCGGATAAAATTACGTTTTGCGAAAAACTAATAATGGGAAGTAATAAGAATAGTATTTTTTTTAGCATATTAATTGTTTTTTGAAGACTATTAAAAGTCTAATATCTATATTATCAAAAAATTATCTTCTAAAAATTCCTAAATCCACTTTTATAGAAAACACATTAGAATATAATGCAGCACTTTGATTACCTAAATCAGTTAAGGCGTAATCTACTTGAATACCTTTGTATTTAAATCCTAAACCAAAATTGGGTTGAAAACTCACTTTATTTGTATTGTCAATTTGTGTAATTTGTTGAAAATTCCCAACACCAGCTCGTAGAAAAGCCAAATCAATATAGCCAAATTCAAATCCAACAGCAGGACTAATACTTACCATACTAGTAGAAATGATGTCATTTGTTTGTGCAAATTCCATATTTAAATTGGCTGCTGTTGTTAAGGTATAATCGTAATGAAATTCGAATTTTTTTGACAATCCAAATTGTGCTTTTGGTAACGTAATTTCACTGCTTTCTGGTAATTCTTGGTTTTCACCAGGAACCGCATTTTTTATTTTCTCATATTCTTCTTCGTTTATGGTCCAAGTGTTGTATGTTGTGGTGATATCACGTAACATTAAACCAAATTTCCAATCGTTTTTATTTTGAAATTGTAATCCTACATCAAATCCAAAACCCCATGAGGAGGCAAAATCGCCAATAATTCTTCGAATTACTTTTGCATTCACCCCATAATTAAAACCTTGTACTGGTAATTTTCGGGCGTATGAAAACGTTACACCATAATCGGCAGTAGAAAAAAGAGAAATTCTGTTATAATCAATATTACCCTGATTGTCAATCAATTGAGTGGTATTTAAAATGTCATCCACACCAAAACGTATTAAAGAAATTCCCCAAGCGCTTCGGTCGTCAATAGGCATAGCAAAACCAGCGTAATCATAATGAGCAATATTGGCAAAATAATTTGCGTGCATTAAAGCCATTTGTTTGTCTTCCAATTGTAAAATCCCAGCAGGATTCCAATATCCTGAATTCACATCGGAAGTTTGTGCGGTTACCGCATTACTCATTCCTAAAGCAGCAGCATCCACACCAATGTTTAAAAATTCATTGGAATATTTACGTATAGTCTGTGCGAAAAATGACGTAGAAGTCAAAAGCACGAGGGTTACAATTATTTTTTTCAAACCATTTAAATCTTACAACAAATATCATAATTTCTTATTTAATAAACTCAAATTCTTTCAATTTATTGTTTACATTTGCTATAGAAAATTCATAGTAAAGAAAAACATCACTTCATGAGCATAAAAAATCACATTCCAAATACCATCACTTTGTTGAATTTATTTGCGGGTTTACTGGCTTTAATTCACGCATTTAACGGTAATTATAATGAAGCTTTTTCATTGGTTTGTTTAGGTATTTTCTTTGATTTTTGGGATGGTTTCTTTGCCAGAATTTGGAAAGTTCAAAGTCCAATTGGCTTACAATTAGATTCTTTAGCAGATATGGTTACCAGTGGCGTGGTGCCAGGATTGGTAATGTACAAAATGCTTGGCGATATTCAGGAAAACCAATCACAATATAATTTAACAGAAGACACGTATTATATGGGTGTTGTACCTTATTTAGGATTTTTAATCACTTTAGCATCTTGTTACAGATTGGCAAAATTTAATGTAGATACGCGTCAAACGGATTCTTTTATTGGTTTGCCAACACCAGCAAATGCTTTGTTAATTATGAGTATTCCAATGATTCAGTTTCATTCAGAATTTGAATGGTTGGTTGATTTTTTAAGTAATCCATTCGTATTAGTTGGAGTTACAGTTTTAAGTTCGTATTTACTAAACGCAGAAATACCTTTATTTTCTTTAAAAGTAAAAAGTTTCAGCTGGGAAAAATATAAAATGCAAGTCGTTTTTATGATTATTTCGGTTATTTTAATTGCGATTTTTGAATTCATTGCGATTCCAATTATCATTTTACTATATGTGGTTTTATCAATTGTAAATAATACGATTCTTAAAAAAGTTTAATGGCAACCAGAAGAAAATACGCTTCTAAAAGAAAAAAACAGAATGTTATTAGTCCGAAATCTTTCAAATGGATTCTTGGACTTTTTTTGTTGTTATGTACGATTGTTTTCTTATATCAGAAAAAAGAGGTGTTTTTATATTATTTGGGATTTAAAACTAAAAACACCGAATTAACTGCAAATCAGAGAAAATTAGAAGATAAACGTATAAATGATATCGTAGCCAATCACGAGGGTAAAATTTTCGGCATTGATGTTTCTCAATATCAAGGTACAATTGATTGGGAAAATCTGGAAGCTATTGAAGAACAATTTGAAATTAAATTTGTTGTGGTTCGGGCTACAGCCGGAAGTAATAAAGTCGATTTGAAATTCAAGAAAAATTGGAAGAATTTAACCGCATCTACATATATTCAAGGTGCTTATCATTACTATCGTCCCGATGAAAACTCCACCGATCAAGCTAATAATTTTATTAAGAATGTCAAATTACGAAAAGGACATTTACCACCAATTTTAGATATCGAAAAAATGCCAAAAGGACAATCGATGACCAAACTTAAAGAAGGTTTGCAAAATTGGTTAACACTAGTAGAAAAACAGTACGGCGTGAAACCGATAATATATACGGGTGAAAAATATTTTGAAAATTTTTTACAACAAGATTTTCCAAATTATAAATTTTGGATAGCCAATTACAATCCTTGGAAAGAAAAAATTGAAGAGGAGTATTTAATGTGGCAATTTACCGAAAAAGCGCAACTTCACGGCATCAACGAGCTAGTAGATGTGAATGTTTTCAACGGAAATGTAGAAGATTTAAAGAAAGTGTGTATTAAATAATCCAATTTTTAGGTAAAAACGCCATTTGAAATAGGATTAAAAAAATAATTGCAATTAGTAATGCAACAGATTTTGAATTGGCAAAGTTAGTGGTCCAACCCATCCAACCCTCTCTTTTTGGGGGTAATAATCTTTCGTCTTCTGGATTGAAATAAAATACGCCAAATTTCCAATTATTTGGGTCTCTGCGCCAAGCTTCTGATTGTTCTTTTGAAGGATTTTTCATACGATAGGAATATGATTAGAAAATTACTTTTCTAACTCAACTTCTTTCGGAGCATTGAAGTCGATTTTTGTTTTTCTTAATTCGAAATTCTGACCTAAATATACACGTCTTACCATTTCGTCTTCTACTAATTCTTCAGGTTTTCCAGCCTTTAGAATTCCACCTTCAAACATTAAATAGGTTTTATCTGTAATGGCTAATGTTTCTTGCACATTATGGTCGGTTATTAAAATTCCGATGTTTTTGTTTTTTAATTGTGCTACAATTCTTTGAATGTCTTCCACAGCAACTGGGTCAACGCCTGCAAAAGGTTCATCTAATAAAATAAATTTTGGATCAGTTGCTAAACAACGTGCAATTTCTGTTCTTCTTCGTTCACCACCCGATAATAAATCGCCACGGTTTGTACGAATATGACCTAAAGAAAATTCTTCAATTAAACTTTCCATTTTCGCTTCTTGTTCCGCTTTGGTCAAATTTGTCAATTGTAAAACCGACAAAATATTGTCTTCTATACTCAATTTTCTAAAAACAGAGGCTTCTTGTGCTAGGTAACCAATCCCGTTTTGAGCCCTTTTGTACATAGGAAAATCGGTAATATTCATATCATCTAAATAAATATTTCCAGAATTTGGTTTTACTAAACCTACAATCATGTAAAAAGAAGTTGTTTTTCCAGCACCGTTTGGACCTAATAAACCCACAATTTCTCCTTGGTTCACTTCTACTGAAATGCCTTTTACTACACTTCTTTTTTTGTATGTTTTAACTAAATTTTCGGCTCTTAATTTCATGATTCTAATTTGAAAATTTGAAGATTAGAAAATGAGTCCATGCTCAAAACCAACCTAAGATAATATCAATAAACAAATAAAGTAAAAATAATCAATAGAAAAAATGAATTAACAAAGAATTAAATTTTCAAATTGATTAATTTTCAAATGGACTAATTATTTTCTAACGCTTCCCAAAACTCATAAGCTCTTCGCAAATGCGGAATTACGATTGTACCACCAACTAAAGTAGCAATACTCATAGCTTCCATCATTTCTGTTCTGTTTACTCCGTTTTTGTAGGCCGTTTCTAAATGATATTTAATGCAATCATCACAACGTAAAACTGCAGAAGCTACCAATCCTAATAATTCTTTAGTCTTAACATCTAAAGCACCTTCGCTGTATGCGTTGGTGTCTAAATTGAAAATTCTTTTTATTACTTTATTGTCATCTGCTAACAATTTTTCATTCATTTTATCACGATAGTCGTTAAACTCAGAAATTAAATCACTCATTATGTTGTGGTTATGGATTTGTTGTTTTTCTTAAAAATAAAAGCACTAATGAAAATACTAATTTCGTAAAGTATAATTAGCGGTATAGTTACTATAACTTGGCTAATTACATCTGGTGGTGTTACTATTGCGGCTATAATTAAGATAATTACATATGCCCATTTTCTATATTCTCTTAAAAAAGAAGGTGTTACTAATCCTAATGTAGATAAAAAATAAATTATTATAGGTAATTCGAAAATTAAACCAGTCGCTAAAGTAGTGGTTTTTACGGTTCCGATATAGGAATTTACATTAATGTCGTTTTTAATTACATCAGATACGGTAAATGTTGATAAAAAATTTAATGATAATGGTGTTAAAACAAAATAACCAAATAATACACCTAAAAAGAATAATAATGAGGAAATAAATATAAATTTTACCGCATTTCTTTTTTCTTTTTTATACAAAGCTGGACTAATGAAATTCCAAAACTGTAATAATATATATGGAAAACTAATGATAAATCCTGCTGTAATACACGTCCAAACTAATAAAGATATTTGTCCTTCAATTTCGGTATTTTGAATGCTGAAATTTAATGTAGTGTCGCAAAAACTTTTGTCTAAATCGTATTTGTTTGCCAAATCACAAAAAAACTGATAGGTAATAAAATCACCTTTCATAGGTCCGAAAATAATAGTCTTAAAAATAAAATCGTTAAAAAACCAAGCTATGGCACCACCTGTTAAAATAGCCGCAGAACTTCTTACTAACAACCATCTTAATTCCTCCAGATGATCTAAAAAAGTCATTTCGTTAATGTTTTTTTTGTTCTTTTTTGCCATTAATTTTTTATTGCCATTAATTGATTATTATTTCTTAAACACGACTTTTTGTCTATGATCTTTAGTCTTTTATCTATAATCTATTTAAACAATTCCTTCTTTTAAAATATCATGAACATGCAATACGCCTTTGTAGCTTCCATTATCAATCACCATCAATTGTGTAATTTTATTATCTTCCAATACATCTAAAGCGTCAGCAACCAAAACCGTTGAAGCAATTGATTTTGGATTTTTTGTCATAATATCTTGAGCAGTTAAATCTGAAAAATTATCTCTATCTGTCAACATTCTTCTTATGTCACCATCTGTAATAATTCCGATTACAACCCCATTTTCAACAACAGCGGTAACGCCTAATCGTTTTTCGGAAATCTCCATAATTACTTTTTTTATAGAAGCACTTGGAGCTACTTGTGGCGCGTGTGTAGTGTCTAACATATCTTTTACACGCAATAGTAGTTTTTTGCCCAAGGCACCACCTGGATGATATTTAGCAAAATCTTCTGCCTGAAAATTTCTTAATTTCATCAAACAAACGGCAATAGCATCGCCTAAAACCAATTGCGCAGTAGTACTATTTGTAGGTGCTAAACCAAGTGGACAGCTTTCATCATCTACATGTGCCAATAAAACTAAATCGGAAGAAGTAGCTAAAAATGAACTTGGATTAGCTGTCATTCCAATTAATGTAGTGCCAAAATTTTTGATAATTGGCGCCAAAACTTTAATTTCGGGGCTATTTCCGCTTTTTGAAATGCATAAAACAAGATCGCCATTTTGAATCATTCCTAAATCGCCATGAATGGCTTCTGCAGCATGTAAAAATATAGATGGTGTTCCCGTAGAATTTAATGTAGCTACAATTTTCTGAGCAATAATGGCACTTTTTCCAATTCCAGTTACGACTAATCTTCCTTTAGATTCAAAAATAAGTTGTACAGTTTTGGCAAAATCTTCTGTAAGATATTGAGTAAGTTTCGCAATACTTTCGCTTTGTGATAGTATAGATTGCTTTGCGTTTTCTAAGATAGTTTCTGTTGTATTCAAAATTAAATGAATTATATTTTTGTTTTTAAAGAATAGTTGTATCTTTATGATTGCAAATTTAGACAAAATTCAAATAATAATTGTCAAAATTATGTGTTTATAAGTCCAACCCATTATTTCATGAAAGAACAGAATATAGATTTATACAAAGAGTTAAAAAAATACTTTGGATTTTCTCAATTTAAAGGATTACAAGAAAAAGTAGTTACAAGTATTATTTCTGGTAATAACACTTTTGTAATTATGCCAACTGGTGGTGGTAAATCATTATGTTATCAATTACCTGCATTGGTTTTAGACGGAACGGCTATTGTGGTTTCTCCGCTTATTGCTTTAATGAAAAATCAAGTGGATGCCATTAGAAGTATGGGGTCAGATGTTGGTGTTGCTCATGTATTAAATTCTTCGTTAAACAAAACTGAAGTAAATCAGGTTAAAGCAGACATTTTATCTGGAAAAACTAAAATGCTTTATGTAGCTCCGGAATCATTAACAAAAGAGGATTACATTCAGTTTTTAAAAACTGTAAAAATATCATTTGTAGCCATTGATGAAGCACATTGTATTTCTGAATGGGGACATGATTTTAGACCAGAATACAGAAATTTAAGAAGTATTATTAAGCAATTAGGTGATGTGCCAATTATTGGACTTACCGCAACGGCTACGCCTAAAGTACAAGAAGATATCTTGAAAAATTTAGATATGCCGAATGCCAATACGTTTAAAGCTTCTTTTAACCGACCAAATTTATATTACGAAATACGACCGAAAACAAAAAATGTTCAAGGTGATATTATACGATTTATTAAGCAACACAAAGGAAAATCAGGAGTTATCTATTGCTTAAGTAGAAAAAAAGTGGAAGAAATTGCTCAAGTTTTACAAGTAAATGGAATTTCCGCAGTGCCTTATCATGCAGGTTTAGATGCGAAAACACGTGCCAAGCATCAAGATATGTTTCTTATGGAAGATGTTGATGTAGTTGTTGCAACCATTGCTTTTGGTATGGGTATCGACAAACCAGATGTGCGATTTGTAATTCATCACGACATTCCAAAATCATTAGAGAGTTATTATCAAGAAACAGGTAGGGCTGGTAGAGATGATGGCGAAGGAATTTGCTTGGCCTATTATTCCTATAAAGATATTGAAAAACTAGAAAAATTCATGTCTGGAAAGCCAATTGCTGAACAAGAAATTGGTTATGCTTTATTACAAGAAGTGGTAGCGTATGCAGAAACTTCTATGTCAAGAAGAAAATATTTACTTCACTACTTCGGAGAAGAATTTGACGAAGTTAATGGAGAAGGTGCAGATATGGACGATAATGTTCGAAATCCAAAAGTTAAAACTGAAGCTCAAAATCAGATTGTTACTTTGCTTGAAGTAATTATCGATACGAAACAGTTATTTAAATCTAAGGAAGTTATATTGGCTTTAGTAGGTAAAATTAATGCCATTATTAAAGCACAAAAAATAGATGCATTAAAGACTTTTGGTAGTGGTGCCGCTCATGACGAAAAGTATTGGATGGCATTAATTCGTCAGGTTTTAGTGGCGGGATTAATTTCAAAAGACATAGAAAGTTATGGTGTTTTAAAAGTAACTCAAGCTGGAAATGAGTTTATTGCCAAACCGTATTCATTTATGGTGGCAGAAGATCATGAATTTAGCGAAGAAGAAGATGAAAATATTATTGCCGCAGCAAAAGCTACAGGTACCGCCGATATAGTATTAATGTCAATGCTTAAAGACTTACGAAAAAAAGAAGCCAAAAAGAACAATGTTCCTCCTTTTGTAGTATTTCAAGATCCTTCTTTAGAGGATATGGCGCTAAAATACCCAATTACAATTGAAGAATTAAGTAATGTTCACGGAGTAGGAGAAGGTAAAGCAAAAAAATTCGGAAACCCGTTTATTGAATTGATTTCAAGATATGTAGATGAAAACGATATTATTCGCCCAGATGATTTAGTGGTGAAATCTACAGGAGCCAATTCCATAAATAAATTGTACATTATTCAAAATATAGATAGAAAATTAGCCTTAGATGATATAGCTTCCGCTAAAGGTTTAAAATTTGACGATTTGCTTAAAGAAATGGAACAAATTGTGTTTTCTGGAACCAAATTAAATATCAAATATTGGATTGATGAAATTTTAGATGAAGAGCAGCAAGAAGAAATTCACGATTATTTTATGGAATCTGAATCAGACAACATAGAAAACGCATTAAAAGAATTTGACGGTGAATATGATACTGAAGAATTGCGTTTGATGCGAATTAAATTTATAAGTGAAGTAGCGAATTAAAAATGTAGTCAAAAGTCGAACGTCATAAAGTAACTTATGGATTTACTTTCGACTTTAAGACTTTCGACTTTCGACTAAATAAACTTCTCCTCGATGAGGCCGTAAGGCATCTCTAAAAGCAATCATATCGGCTTCTTCTACCACTAAATAAGCAATAGCGTACATTTCATTAAAAATTTCAAAGCCAGTAATTTTTAGCTTGTAATTTTCTTTATCTAAAAATTCTTTCAAATGAATTTCATGATGTTCCGCTGTTTTAGCAGCAGCTTGTCCTCGAAAATCCCAAATTAGTTTAATTTGTCTCATTCAGCAAAGTTACAAATCATTTTAGCACTTTTCAAATTGATTTCTATTCCATAATTAAATTCGTACTTTTGCTTAATAATTTAAGTTTATAATTAATGCCTCGCGAACTACTTATTCAAGTTTCTCCAGAAATGGCCAATAACGAACAAATGTTATATCAATATGTTTCTAAATTGGTGCAAACTTCCGTATTCGATTTACAAAAAATTGTGATACTCAAACGTTCTATTGATGCGCGTCAAAAAGCTATAAAATTCAATTTAAAACTAAATATTTATTTTAAAGATGAAGTATTTACTGAATCTAAAATAGAACTGCCCAATTATCCAAACGTTTCGAATAAGCAAGAAGTTATTGTTATTGGTGCAGGACCTGCAGGTTTATTTGCAGCTTTACAATTAATAGAATTAGGATTAAAACCAATAGTTGTAGAACGAGGTAAAGATGTTCGAGGCAGACGTAGAGATTTAAAAGCCATAAATGTTGACGGAATTGTTAATGCCGATTCCAACTATTGTTTTGGGGAAGGCGGCGCAGGAACGTATTCGGATGGAAAATTATATACACGATCAAAAAAACGTGGCGATGTAGATAGAATTTTAAAATTGTTAGTAGCTTTCGGTGCAACAGATGAAATTTTAGTAGAAGCACATCCACATATAGGAACTAATAAATTACCTCAAATTATTCAAGATATTCGAGAGAAAATTATCGAATGTGGCGGACAAGTTTTGTTTGAAACTCGAGTTACCGATATTTTAGTTAAAAATAATGAAGTTGACGGAATTGTAACTCAAAAAGGAGAAACGATTTATGCTAAAAAAATTATTTTAGCAACAGGACATTCTGCTCGTGATATTTTTGAATTGCTTCATAAAAAAGATATTTTTATTGAAGCAAAACCATTTGCATTAGGTGTTCGAGCAGAACATCCACAAGAGTTGATTGATAAAATTCAATATTCATGCGATTACCGTGGCGAATTTTTACCACCTTCACCTTATTCCATTGTAAAACAAGTTAGTGGACGTGGTATGTACTCATTTTGTATGTGTCCAGGCGGCGTAATTGCGCCTTGTGCCACTGCTGATGGTGAAGTGGTTACAAATGGTTGGAGTCCAAGTAAACGAGATCAAGCCACTGCCAATTCTGGAATTGTAGTCGAATTGCGTTTGGAAGATTTTAAGCCTTTTGAAAAATTTGGACCTTTAGCAGGAATGGAATTTCAAAAAGCTATTGAACAAAAAGCATGGCAATTAGCTGGAAAATCACAAAAAGTTCCCGCTCAAAGAATGATTGATTTTACACAAGCTAAAGTTTCGGCAGCCATCCCAAAAACCTCATATGTTCCTGGTACCACATCTGTAGAATTAGGTGAAGTTTTTCCGACGTTTTTAACACAAACGCTGCGCGAAGGTTTTTCTGCCTTCGGAAAAGCCATGAAAGGTTATTTTACTAATGATGCCATTTTGCATGCGCCAGAAAGTAGAACATCCTCACCCGTTCGAATACCAAGAGATAATAATACATTAGAACACGTTCAAATCAAAGGATTGTATCCTTGCGGAGAAGGCGCGGGTTACGCAGGTGGAATTATTTCTGCCGCCATTGATGGTGAAAAATGTGCTTTAAAAATTGCAGAAGCATTGAAAGTTTAAAAAGCATATCTTTTTTAGGTAAAAAATTAATTATGACATTAAAAGGACAAAATATTCATTTACGAGCTCTCGAACCCGAAGATTTAGATTTTCTATACGAAATAGAAAACAACGAATTTATTTGGGAAGTAAGCAATACGCAAACACCCTACAGTAAATGGGTATTGAAGCACTATTTAGAAAACGCACATCTGGATATTTATGAAGCCAAACAGTTACGATTGGTAATAGTTTTTTTAGAAACCAACGAAAAAGTCGGATGCATAGATTTATTTGATTTTGATGCGAAAAATAGTCGTGCTGGAATTGGAATTATTATTTCAGAAAACTTTAGAAATCAAGGTATTGGAAAAGAAACCTTGCAATTGATTACAAATTATGCTTTCACGCATTTAAATTTACATCAATTATTTGCAAATATTACTGTAAATAATGAAGCTAGTTTACAGCTTTTTAGTAATTTTGGATTTCAAAAAATAGGAATTAAAAAAGATTGGTGCAAAATAAATGGTACTTTCGTAGATGAGGTACTTTTTCAATTCATAAACGAAAAATAAAAATCTTGGAAGCAAAAAAATTATTCTTAAGGATCATTAGTGTAGGGGCTGCAATACTAATAATTAGTGGTGGATACGTAATTAATAAAGCATTTACTGGAAATACAAAATTTGAAGAAGAGGAAGTATTTGTATATGTTCCAACGGATTCAAAATACGAAGATGTAAAGAAAATTTTAGCGCCTTATATTGAAAATCAAGCTAAAATAGATTGGGTAGCATCAAAAAGAGACTATGATTCAAATGTAAAAGCGGGTAAGTTTTTATTAAAAAAAGGCATGAGTAGTTTTAGTATTGTTCGTGCGTTGCGATTGAATATTCCTGTAAAATTAGCCTTCAATAATCAAGAAAAAGTACAAGATTTATTTGTTCGAATTGCTTCGCAAATTGAACCAGATACTACAAAATTGAAAGAAATTTTCACAAATGATACTTTTCTACAAGAAAATGGTTTAAATAAAGATAATGTAATGTCGTTTTTTATTCCAAATAGCTACGAATTTTATTGGAATATTTCTCCTGAAGAATTTGCAGAAAAACTTACAAAAGAATATAAAAGATTTTGGAATGATGGCAGATTAGCGAAAGCGAAAGCTTTAAACTTAACGCCAGCTCAAGTATATACATTAGCTTCAATTGTTCATAAAGAAACGGCAAAAGCAGATGAAAGACCAAAAGTAGCGGGCGTTTATTTGAATAGATTATTTAAAAATATGCCATTACAAGCCGACCCGACTGTAATTTTTGCTTTAAAACAAAAATCTAATGATTGGAACTTAGTAGTAAAGCGTGTAATGCACAACGATTTAATAGTAAACTCTCCTTACAATACATATAAAAACACGGGTTTGCCGCCAGGCCCTATTTTTATGCCAGATGTTTCGGCAATTGATGCAGTTTTAAATCCAGAAAAACACAATTACTTATATTTCTGTGCCAGTGTAGAAAAATTTGGTTATCACGAATTTGCAACAGATTATAATGCGCATTTAAAAGTGGCTGCTAAATATGCAGATTGGGTAAAAAAGCAGAATTATAAAAGATAATACTTAGTGTAAATTACAAAAAGGTGTAGAATGTATAATTTTACACCTTTTTTTATTTTCATTACTTTCTTTTTTTATCTTTATCAAAACTATACTTTATATGGAAAATAAAACTGAATTTAAAAAAGAATTGGGATTGTTAAATGCAACTAGTTTAGTGGCAGGTTCAATGATAGGTTCTGGAATATTTATTGTAACCTCAATAATGGCTCGAGATATTGGTGGTGCGGGTTGGATTTTATTAGCTTGGATTTTAACAGGGTTTCTAACGCTTGCCGCAGCATTAAGTTATGGCGAATTAGCCGGTATGATGCCAAAAGCGGGAGGGCAATATGTATATATTCAGCGTGCGTATGGCAAAATGATGTCGTTTTTATACGGTTGGACAGTATTTACAGTGGTTCAAACGGGAGTAATTGCAGCTGTAGCAGTTGCTTTCGCTAAATACACGGCTATTTTTTTTCCAACTTTAAGTGAGAATGTATTAGAAATTGGGACTTATAAAATTCAATATCAACAACTATTAGCTATATTGAGTATTGTTATACTAACAATAATTAATAATCAAGGTGTAAAAACAGGAAAAAATCTGCAATTTATTTTTACTGCGGCTAAATTGTTTGCTCTTTTTGCATTAATTGTTTTTGGTTTATATATTGGATTGCAATCCGATACTTTAGCTTCTAATTTTACAGATATGTGGGCCGCTTCAAAAACAACAATTGTTGATGGCAAAATCACAACAGAAGTATTAACTGGCTTTGCAATAATCGGTATGTTGGGTTTTACTATGATTAATTCATTATTTTCTTCTGACGCTTGGAATAATATTACGTTTATAGCTGGAGAAATTAAAGAGCCACAGAAAAACATCCCCAAAAGTTTATTTTTAGGAACTCTAATAGTTACAATAATTTATTTATTAGCCAATTTGGCTTATTTTTCATTATTACCATTAGATGGAAATCCATTAGCAAATGACTTTTTAGGGCAAGGTATTAAATATGCTAATGAAGATAGGCTAGGAGCAAGCGCTGCTTCTGTTATATTTGGAAACGCAGGCGTTTTTATAATGGCAGGTTTAATTATGATTTCTACTTTTGGTTGTAATTCGGGCCTTATATTAGCAGGCGGACGCTTGTTTTATGCAATGAGTAAAGACGGCTTGTTCTTTAAAAGCGCAGGAGAATTAAATAAAAATCAAGTACCAGAAAAAGCACTTTGGATGCAATGTATTTGGGCATCGATCTTATGTTTGTCTGGTAAGTATGGCGATTTACTAACGTATGCTACTTTTGCCAACTTATTATTTTATGTTTTAACAATTTATGGCATCTTCATACTTCGTAAACGAGAACCCGATGCGCCAAGACCATATAAAGCATTTGGTTACCCGTTTGTGCCAATTTTATATATAATACTGATATCAATTATAAGTATTATATTATTAATTTATGATACTAAAAATACGGGCTTAGGCTTATTTATCGTATTACTAGGAATTCCAATTTATTATTTCACACAAAACAAATTAAACAGATAATTTAAATAAAAAAAAATCCGTTCCAAAATGTATTTGGGACGGATTCAATATTTTTTTACTAAATATTAATAATACACATAGCGTCTTACTTTGGCAATATATTTTGCCAATCGTATTACTTGATGACTATATCCATATTCGTTATCGTACCAAATATATAGTATTATGTTTTTTCCATCTCCAGAAACAATAGTGGCATTACTATCGTAAATAGAGGGCTGAGCGGTTCCAACAATATCTGAAGAAACCAATTCATTGTTTAAAGAATATTTTATTTGCTCTACTAAATTCCCTTCTAAAGCATAGGTTTTCATAATATTGTTTAATTCTTGTATAGATGTTGTTCTGCAAACCTCTAAATTCAATATTACTAAAGAACCATTTGGAACAGGAACACGTATTGCATTCGAAGTTAGTTTTCCTGCTAAACTTGGTAATGCTTTAGCTACGGCACTTCCAGCTCCGGTTTCCGTAATAACCATATTTAAACCCGCAGCTCTACCGCGACGGTATTTTTTATGCATATTATCTACCAAATTTTGGTCGTTTGTATAGGCGTGAATGGTTTCTAAATGTCCTTTTACTACTCCTAAAGTTTCTTCAACAACGGCTAAAATTGGTGTAATCGCATTTGTGGTACAGGAGGCCGCAGAGAAAATATGTACTTCATCTGGGTTATAATCCTCATGGTTTACTCCATATACGATATTTGGAACGCCTTTTCCTGGAGCGGTTAATAATACTTTATCTGCTCCTTTAGAGGTTAGGTGTCTTGCTAAAGCTTCTTCGGTTGTAAAAGCGCCCGTATTATCAATTACTAAAGCGTCATTAATTCCATAAGCGGTATAATCAATTTCTTCTGGAGAATTTGCTGTTATAATATGTACTGTAGTTCCGTTAATAATTAAGGCGTTGTTATCGGGATCGGCAACTACCGAGCCTTCAAAATCTCCATGTACTGAGTCGTATCGTAATAATGAGGCTCTTTTTTCTAATAAAATCGCATCATTTTTATCACGAGTTACAATCGCACGTAAACGTAATTGTTGTCCCTTACCAATTTTACTCATCATTTCGCGAGCTAATAAACGACCAATACGACCAAAACCATATAAAACAACATCTTTTGGTACAATTTCTGATGTGTCTTTTGCATATTTTAATTTGTCAATTACAAACGCTTTTGCGTCATTATATTTATCATCTTCTAAATGATATTCATAGGTTAATTTTCCAATATCTATTCGAGATGGTGGTAAATCTAAATTTTCTATAGCTCTTGCAATTTCTACGCTATCAAAAATATTGATTGGTTTTTCTACAAAAGCAACTGCATATTCGTGTAAGTTGATAATGTCAGAAACATTTCTGTCAATTAATTGATTTCTAAATAAGACCAATTCAATAGATTTGTCAAACCATAAATCGCTTATAATTTTTACAAATTCTACACACGCTTTTCTTCTGTCTGCCTGAAAAGCTACTTCTTTTTCGTAAATGGTGTTGTTGTTCATTAATATAAAGATTGTGTTACTAATTTCATGCAAAAGTATAGATTTCAATCGTTTTCGTAAAGTTTTTTATGATTTTTTTTCGAGTGATTTTTTAGATGAAAAACAAAAAAATTCGCAAAATAAATACTACTTTGCGAATTTTAAAATACATTTAGATTTTTATAAAAAGATGCGATACATCTGTCCGTTTTTTGCTATAATTTGATAACGAGTTTTTTCAGTTGTCTCTTTTTTGGCTAAATATGCAGATACACTTTCCATATCTACTGCTCGCATATTATCCACTTGTGTTACGATAGAACCTTTTAAATCTTCAGCATATTCCATGTAATCTTCATTGGTTACTTGTTTGATTTTTATGCCGCTTTTTAAATTAAATCGTTTTTTATCGTTGGCATCTAACTCTTCAAATTCAATTCCATTAAATTCGTAAGCAATCAATTCTTTTTTTGTTAATGGAACATTTAAAGCAAGGTTTTTTCCATCTCTTAACAAGGTAACTTTAACAATATCATTTGGTCTTTTTGTGTTGATAACCGTTGCCATCTCTGCGGATGAAGCAATTTTAGTATCATCTAATTTTAAAATTACATCTCCTTTTATTATGCCAACCTTTTCCGCACCAGAATTTTTATTGACTTTGTTTACGTAAAATCCTTCCGTTTGTTTAATTCCGTATTTTTTGGCAGCTTCTGCGTTTAATTCGCCGCCTTCAACACCTAAAATACCGCGTTGTACATTACCAAATTTCATTAAATCTTCAATAATCTTTTTAGTAATATTAGACGGAACGGCAAATGAATATCCTGCATAACTTCCTGTTGGTGAAGAAATCATTGTATTTATTCCAATCAATTCTCCATTTGTATTTACTAAAGCACCACCGCTATTTCCAGGGTTTACTGCTGCATCGGTTTGAATAAACGATTGAATACTTGCTTTATCTAAATTTCTAGCTTTTGCTGAAATAATACCTGCTGTTACAGTAGAATTCAATTGATACGGATTACCTACCGCTAAAACCCATTCCCCTACTTTAATATTATCAGAATTTCCAAAAACAATAAATGGTAACTTCTCATCAGCGTCTATTTTTAGTAAAGCAATATCCATTTTGCTATCTGTACCAATTAATTTTGCTTTGTACGCTTTGTTATTGTTTAAAGTTACTTCAAGCTCGTTAGCATCTTGTATTACATGATTATTGGTTACAATATAACCATCTTCTGAAACAATTACACCAGATCCAGTACCTATTTGTTCTTGTTGTTGTGTACCCCCTCCGTAAAAAAAGGATGCCCATGGATCTGTAAACGTTCGCACCGAAACATTTTTAACGTGTACTACACTATGAATGGCTTTTTCGGCACCAGTTGTAAAATCAATATTTTCAGCTCCGTTGTAACTTACCGCTTTGTTATAGTTTGGTGAAGTGGTAATAAATGAATCACTTTCATTTTTTCTGTTTTCAATGAATGTATAGGCACCCAAAGTAACGGCACCACTCATTAATGATACAATAAATAGACTTCCTAAATTTTTCATTTTGTTCATTTTTTTATTTTTTTACTCTGTAAATATAAATAGGTTTTTTAAATTATATTTTCGTTTAACGCACGATTAACAATGTTTAACATCTTTTTAGCATTTGAGCATTTCCTTTCAGGTCGGGCTTTTCGCTATATCTTTTTATTTTGTTCCTTTCGAGTGCCTCAAGGAACAAAATAAAAAGGATGCCGCTACAATCCCTAATGCAATTATCTGCAAAAAAATAAATATATTTGTACTATGCAAATACAATTTTACAAATACCAAGGAACAGGAAACGATTTTGTTATGATTGATAATCGTACAAACACTTTTCCCAAAAATAATACCAAACTAATTGAATTTTTATGCGACCGACGTTTTGGCATAGGAGGCGATGGTTTAATTTTATTAGAAAATCACGAAAAATACGATTTTACCATGGTGTATTACAATTCCGATGGTAGTACCAGTACTATGTGTGGTAATGGAGGACGATGTTTAGTTGCCTTTGCAAAACAATTAGGTATTATTGATAAGGAAGCTCATTTTGAAGCTTCAGACGGCTATCATTTTGCGAAATTTGAAGACAATTTAATTGCACTTCAAATGATAGATGTAACCGAAGTAAAACATTTTAATACCCATGTTTTTGTGTATACAGGATCGCCTCATCACGTGCAATTAGTTTCAGATTTAAAAGATTTTGATGTAAAAAATACAGGTAAAAAGTTAAGATACTCTGATCTGTATGACGCTTCGGGTTGTAATATAAATTTTGTTGAGCAAGAAAATACTGACACTTTTTCAGTCCGTACTTACGAACGAGGTGTGGAAGATGAAACGTTATCGTGCGGAACGGGTGCTACTGCCGTGGCAATTGCTATGCATGCTACTCATAAAACAGAAGCGAATCGTATTCATATTAATGTATTAGGCGGAAAGCTAATCATTAGTTTTGTGCTAGAAAATGATGAGTATAAAAATGTATTCTTAACAGGTCCTGCAGAATTGGTTTTTGCGGGTAGTATCGAAGTATAAGTTACTTTTAATAAGCAACAATTTCTTTATTCTGAAAATCATTTTCAATAATTCCGTCACGTAAGCGAATAATTCTATGCGCGTGAGCTGCAATATCTTCTTCGTGTGTTACTAAAATTACCGTATTTCCATTGGCATGAATTTCGCCAAATAATTTCATAATTTCTATGGAAGTTTTACTGTCTAAATTTCCTGTTGGTTCATCGGCTAAAATGATTGAAGGTTTGTTTACCAAAGCTCTTCCAACAGCCACACGCTGACGCTGTCCACCTGAAAGCTGATTTGGTTTATGATCCATTCTGTCTGCCAAGCCTACTTGTGATAAAACTTCTGTAGCACGTTTATTTCTTTCTTCTTTTGAAAAACCTGCATATACCATTGGTAATGCTACGTTGTCTAAAGCTGTTGTTCTGGGCATTAAGTTAAATGTTTGAAAAACGAAACCAATTTCTTTATTTCTAATTTCAGCTAATTCGTCATCGTGCATTTCACTAACCTGCTTTCCGTTTAAAATATAACTTCCTGAAGTTGGTGTGTCTAAACAACCTAAAATATTCATTAAAGTCGATTTTCCAGAACCAGATGGGCCCATAAGTGCCACATATTCCCCTTTATTTATTACTAAATCGATTCCTTTTAATACATTTACCGTTTCACTTCCTAATTGGAAATCACGTGTAATACCTTTAATGTCTATTATTGGAGTTTTCATAGTTTTCAGTCGCAGTTTTTAGTTTACAGTAATTACTACAATTCATAAGTAGTTGAAAACATGATTTTGTTACAACTTAATTCAAAAATCAATAACAATATCAATGACAAAAATCAATAACAATAACAATTACAAAAATCAATAACAATAACAATTATCAAATTTTATAAAATCCGTATAATCTTTGAAATCTGTGTTTCCGTCAATTAAACTCGAATCACAAAATGTTCTTTTTCTTGCTCAGCTCTAAAAAACACCATTCCGAAATGAAATACATCAATCGTAACTTTTACTTTAGGATGTTTTTTTATGATTTCCCAAGTATTTTCATTTTTAATGGATTTATGATTGTCATTAAATATCCAAACGGAATCGTTCGTCACAGTAGGTAATAACCATTCAAAATAGTCTAAAGTTGATTTTTGATACTCATTTTTGTTGAAATAGATGAAGTCGAAAGTGCTTTCATTGCTAGCATTAATATTTTTTTGAAAATCTTCAAATGAGATTATTTCTGAAGAGAGTATAATGGAATTTAATTCATTTGCATTTCCAATTTCTAAAATAGTTTTAGGTTCAAAATACCGCACGATTCTTATTAATAATCGATTTCTATTTGAGGAGTTTTTTAGATGCGAGTATTCTGGATATTTCGATTTATTGTAAAAACATTTCGTAACCAAATCAAACACAAAAGGCGAGTGCACACCGTGTTCGTTTTTGGAGTTCCAAAGGAATATTAAGTATGATTTTATTTTTTGCAACACAGAGTTTCACAGAGTTTTCACAGAGTTTCACAAAGAAAATAAAGCTTTGCGAATCTCTGTGTAATAATTATTCTATTTTACTTGACAATTCAAACCAACGTGCTTCTTTTTCTTCTAAAGATTGAATGATTTTTTGTAATTCGTTGGCTTTAGCTTCAATTTTATCATCAGCTACTTTACCGTCCGAAAATTCTTGTTCAATTTGCTTTTTTTGGTATTCTAAATCTTTAATGTCTTTTTCAATTTTATTAAATTCCTTTTGCTCGTTGAAGTTTAATCCTGCTTTGGCTGGTTGATTTTGTTTCCAACTTCCTTTATCAGTGCTCACGCTATTTAAAACTTTTGGCTCCACAGAATCTTCATAACTTCTAAAATCAGAGTAATTTCCAGGAAAATCTTCAATTTCACCTTGACCTCTAAATACAAATAAATGATCCACAATTTTATCCATAAAATACCTATCGTGACTTACCACTAACAAGCATCCAGGGAAATCTAATAAGAAACTTTCTAAAACATTTAGCGTTACAATATCTAAATCGTTCGTTGGTTCATCTAAAATTAAGAAATTAGGATTCTGAATTAAAACCGTACATAAATACAACCGTTTTAGTTCGCCACCACTTAATTTTTCTACAAAATCGTATTGCTTTTTTGCATCAAACAAGAAACGTTCTAATAGTTGTGAAGCCGAAATGATTTTGCCTTTCGTAAGGGGAATGTATTCTCCGTATTCTTTAATAATATCAATGACTTTTTGTCCTGGTTTTGGGTTGATGCCGCTCTGTGTGTAATACCCAATTTTAATCGTATCACCAATAATTACTTTCCCAGAATCGGGTTCCATAGTTTTGGTTAAAATGTTCAAGAAAGTTGATTTTCCAGTTCCGTTTTTTCCAATAATTCCAATACGTTCACCACGTTGAAATGCGTAGGTAAAGTCTTTTAAAATGGTTCTATCTGGGAAGTTTTTGTTCAATTTTACCATTTCGATAATCTTGCTACCCATTCGTTCCATATTAATTTCAAGCTCTACAACATTTTCTTTACGGCGGCTTTCTGCTTTTTCTTTAATCACATAAAAATCATCTTGACGTGATTTGGATTTGGTAGTTCTTGCTTTTGGTTGTCTTCGCATCCAAGCCAATTCCTTAATAAAAAGGTTCTGTGCTTTATCTATACTGGAGTTTTCAGAAATTTGACGTTCTTCTTTTTTCTCTAAATAATAGGAATAATTTCCTTTATATTGATACAGTTTTCCGTTATCTAATTCAATAATTTCGTTACAAACACGTTCTAAGAAAAAACGGTCGTGCGTAACCATAAATAAAGTAATGTTTTCTTTGGCAAAATAATCTTCAAGCCATTCAATCATCTCTAAATCCAAATGATTGGTTGGTTCGTCTAAAATTAATAAATCGGGTCTATTAATTAAAATAATGGCTAATGATAAACGTTTTTTTTGCCCTCCAGATAATTTTTTAACTTTTAGTTTTAAATCGTCAAGTTTTAATTTTGACAAAATTTGCTTGTATTGTGTTTCAAAATCCCAAGCATTATAACGATCCATATCGTCAAACGCTTTCTGATACTTTTCTTCATCTTCTGGATTTTCTAATGCCTTTTCATAGTTTCTAATTACCTGTAAAACTTCATTATCTGAGGCAAAAATGCTTTCTTCAATGGTTAATTCGTCTTGCAAATTAAAATTCTGACTCAAAAACGCCATTTTAATTCCTTTTCTTATCACTACTTGTCCTGTATCCGGTTCGTCAAAACCATTAATAATGTTCATAATAGTGGTTTTACCCGAACCGTTTTTGGCGATAAAAGCAATTTTTTGGTCTTTATTAATTCCAAAAGAAATGTCTTTAAAAAGGATACGTTCTCCGTAAGATTTTGATATATTTTCTACTGAAAGATAATTCATTTGTTCATTTGTCAATTATACAATGTGGCAATACGCTAATTGTTTTGCAAAAGTAGACTTAATATTTGAGAATTAAAATTTAGATTTTTGCATTTCATAAATAAAAATTGCAACTTTGACCTATCCATCAATTGCAATTCGACTAATTGAAATAAAGCAAAATGCAACTATCCGTAATCATCCTTAATTATAATGTGCGCTATTTTTTAGAGCAATGTGTGCTTAGTGTACAGAAAGCACTAATAAATATCGATGCAGAAATAATTGTAGTGGATAATAATTCTAAGGATGCTAGTTGTGAAATGATGAAACAACTGTTTCCTCAAATTATACTTATTGAAAATAAAAAGAATTTAGGTTTTCCAAAAGGGAATAATATTGCTGTAGAACAGGCAAAAGGCGAATATATTTGTATTTTAAATCCAGATACGGTTGTTGCTGAAGATACCTTTAAAAAGCTTTTAGCTAAAAGCCGTCAGCTCTCAGCTGGAATAATTGGATGTAAATTAATAGATGGTACAGGTAATTTTCTTCCAGAAAGTAAGCGCGGACTTCCAACACCTTATGTGGCAATTACTAAGATTTTTGGTTTATATAAAATCTCTAAATTTTTTGGAAAATATTATGCACAACATTTATCAGAAAATCAATCCGGAAAAGTGGATGTTTTAGTCGGGGCTTTTATGATGATGAAACGCGATTTGTATTTAAAAGTTGGTGGATTTGATGAGAACTGCTTTATGTATTCAGATGATATCGATTTGAGTTATATGATTCAGAAATTAGGTATGGAAAACTTTTATTTTCATGAAACATCAGTAATACATTATAAAGGAGAAAGCACGGTTAGAGACGAAAAATATTTAGAACGTTTCCGAGAAGCGATGCAGTTTTTTTATAAAAAGCATTTTAAAAAATCGTTGTTTTTTGATAAGTTTCTTCAAATAGGAAGTTTGTTATATGCGATATTCAAACAAAAGCAACCACAAAAATTAGTAAGTAAAATTGATAAATATATAGTGTTTTCAAAAGAAAATATTCAATTAAACTTGAATAAACCAATTGAATATTTAACTGATTTTGAACAATTTAAAAACACTAAAAACATAAACTTCGAGTTGATATTTGATACCAATTCGTTTTCTTTTGCAGAAATCATTTATTTTATGGAAAAGCATAAATCAAAGAATATTACTTTTAAAAACTATATTTCGCAATCAAATTACGTAATTGGTAGTAATAATTCAACCGATAGAGGTGAAGTGCTAATTTTTTGATTTTTTGATTTTTTCGTGATAAAACATCAAAATATTTATTAATTTTGCAGTAATAATTAAAGAACTCAACATTACAATAATAATATGGCAAGATTTGAATTGAAACTTCCAAAAATGGGAGAGAGTGTAGCAGAAGCAACCATTACAAATTGGTTAAAAAAAGTGGGTGAACCTATTGATATGGATGAAGCAGTGTTAGAAATTGCTACAGATAAAGTTGATAGTGAAGTACCTTCTGAAGTTTCTGGTACTTTAGTTGAAATTTTGTTTCAAATTGATGATGTTGTTCAAGTAGGGCAAACCATTGCGATTATTGAAACTGAAGCCATTGCTATAACTCCGGAAGTAAAATCGGAGGCGCCAGTAGCAGTAGCGGATGTCGCTAAAATGGTTGAGGTTGCTATTGAAACAACTACTCCTGCAGATTTTTCAAGTTCAGATAAATTCTTTTCGCCATTAGTTAAAAATATGGCAAAAGCGGAAGGTATTTCGTTAACCGAATTAGAATCTATTTCAGGTTCAGGTAAAGATGGTCGTGTTAATAAAGAAGATATATTAAAATACATAGAAAGCCGAAAGTCTCAAGTTGCAAGTCCAAATGTTGTGGCACCTACAACTTCAATCCAACAACCTAAAACCCAAAATCCTGCACCAGTTTCAGTAAATGGAGGAGACGAAATTGTGGAAATGGACAGAATGCGAAAGTTGATTTCGGGTTATATGGTAGCTTCGGTTCAAACTTCAGCACACGTGCAGTCGTTTATTGAAGTGGATGTTACAAATATTGTAAAATGGAGAGATAAAGTAAAAACAGCTTTTGAAAAACGTGAAGGAGAAAAACTTACGTTTACGCCAATTATGATGGAAGCGGTAGCAAAAGCCTTAAAAGATTTTCCAGGAATGAATATTTCTGTTGATGGTGATTTTATTATAAAACGAAAAAACATCAATTTAGGAATGGCAGCAGCTTTACCAAATGGAAACTTAATTGTACCTGTAATAAAAAATGCAGATCAATTAAATTTAGTTGGTATGGCAAAAGCAGTTAACGATTTAGGAAGTAGAGCGAAAGCAGGAAAACTAAAACCAGACGATACACAAGGCGGAACTTATACTGTAACAAATGTGGGAACTTTTGGATCTGTTTTCGGCACACCAATTATCAATCAACCACAAGTAGGTATTTTAGCTCTAGGTGCCATTAGAAAAGTACCAGCAGTAATTGAAACTCCTGAAGGAGATTTTATAGGAATTCGTCAGAAAATGTTTTTATCTCATTCTTATGATCACAGAGTTGTAGATGGTGCTTTAGGTGGAAGTTTCGTAAAACGAGTAGCGGATTATCTTGAAGCTTTTGATGTAAATAGAGATTTTTAAGAAAAAATAAATAAATAATAATTCACCCAATAGTTCATTAACTATTGGGTTTTTTTAACTTTGTACTTTAAAATATAAAAATGGAGCTTAAACTTACAAGGCCAATTTGTTTCTTTGATTTAGAAACTACCGGAATAGATGTTGGAAAAGACAGAATCGTTGAAATATCAATATTTAAAGTGTTTCCAAACGGAAATAAAGAAAGCAAAACTTGGTTGGTCAATCCAACCATTCCAATTCCACCTCAAACAACAGCAGTTCATGGTATTACAAACGAGAAAGTAGCAAATGAACCTACTTTTTCCGAATTGTCTTCCCTAATTTATGCTATGATAAAAGATTCTGATTTGGCAGGATATAATTCCGATAGATTTGATATTCCTCTATTAGCAGAAGAAATGCTTCGTGCAGGCGTAGATTTTGATATGAAAAATCGTGTTTCAGTAGATGTGCAAACTATTTTTCATAAAAAAGAAGAACGCACCTTGTCTGCAGCTTTAAAATTTTATTGTGGAAAGACTCTAGAGAACGCCCATTCAGCAGAAGCAGACACTAGGGCTACTTATGAAATTTTATTGGGACAATTAGAAAGATATCCTGATTTGCAAAATGATATGAAAGCATTATCAGAATTTACTACTCGTAAAAAATCTGTAGATTTTGCAGGTATGATTGTTTTGAATGATAAAGGTCAAGAAATGTTTAGCTTTGGTAAATATAAAAATGTTTTAGTGGATGAAGTGTTTGATAAGGATCCAGGCTACTTTGGTTGGATTCAAAACGCGGATTTTCCGCTATATACTAAAAAAGTATTAACAGGTTTGAAATTAAGACGATTAAATACAAAATAGATAAATGGTTTAAGGTATTGGGTTAAAGGTTTAGCCCAACACCCATCACACAACACCCAAATAAAAATGAAAATTATTTGCATTGGTAGAAATTACGCCGACCATATTTCAGAATTACAAAACGAACGACCAACTGAGCCGGTTATCTTTATGAAGCCAGACACCGCTATTTTGCCTAAAAAAACACCTTTTGTAATTCCTGAGTTTAGTAATGATGTACATCATGAAGTGGAAGTTTTGGTGAAAATTTGTAAAGTAGGAAAATATATTAGTCCAAAATTTGCTCATAAATATTACGATGAAATTGGTTTAGGAATCGATTTTACCGCTCGCGATGTGCAAACTACTTTAAAAGAAAAAGGATTGCCTTGGGAAAAAGCAAAGGCGTTTGACCATTCAGCGATTATTGGTGACTTTTTACCGAAAATAATTTTTCCTTCTTTAGAAAACATTACCTTTGATTTAAGAAAAAATAATGAAATCGTTCAGCAAGGAACTACTTCAATGATGTTGTGGAATATGGATGAAATAGTTTCTTATGTTTCACAATTTTTCACCTTAAAAAAAGGAGATATTATTTTTACAGGAACTCCAAAAGGAGTAGCAGCTGTTAAAGAAAATGATGTATTAGAAGGATTTTTAGAAGGTAAGCAAATGTTTAAAATACAAGTAAAATAATGGCTTTACAGTATAATTTATCAAAAGTGTACGAAATTTCTGAAAATGATAACGAATTTGCGCTTCAAATTGCTTCTTTGTTTTTAGAAGAAGTGCCTTTCGAAATTCAGGCCATGAAAAACGCAATAGAACTTAAAGATTATTCGCAAACCTACGCTTCGGCTCATAAAATTAAACCAACATTAGATTTATTAGGAATGGATATGGCTTATGAAGATGTTTTGTTAATTATCGAATGGACAAAAGAGGAAGGTAAGCGGAAAGAAATCAAAGAGGTTTTTAGAGCACTTAAAGTTAGAATAGCCGCTGCCGCAGATGAAATTAAAAAAGATTTTAAATTATAAAAGATACATTTAAAACTTGTTTAGCCACGCCTTTAGCGTGGTTTTCTTATTTTTACAAAAATATTTAAAAAATGAAAGCAGCAATTATTACAATTGGAGATGAAATATTGATTGGCCAAATTATAGATACAAATTCTTCTTACATGGCCAGGGCATTAGATAAAATCGGAATTGCTACTTATGAAATGGCATCTATTTCAGATGATAAAAGCCATATATTAAAAACGCTACATGAAGTTCAAAATAATTTTGATGTTGTTTTAATTACTGGCGGGTTAGGTCCAACAAAAGACGATATTACTAAAAAAACTTTTTGCGACTATTTTGATGATGTTTTAGTGCAAAACGACGCTGTTTTAGATCAAGTAAAAAGTATCATTGAAGGGATTTATAAAAAACCCATTACGCAATTAAATAGGGATCAAGCATTAGTTCCGTCGAAATCAAAAGTGCTTTTCAATAAAATGGGAACTGCCCCAGGAATGCTAATGGAGCATCAAAACACGGTGTTTGTTTCATTACCGGGTGTGCCATATGAAATGAAGTATTTAATTGATAATGAAGTAATTCCGTATTTGGTAGAAAAATTTGAGCGTCCTTATATTGTACATAAAACACTTATGACTTATGGTCGTGGAGAGAGTATAATTGCAGAACAAATTGAAGATTGGGAAACTAATTTGCCTAGTTTTATTAAATTAGCGTATTTGCCGAGTCCAGGTAAAGTTAGATTACGATTAACTGCTCGAGGCACAGATGAAGCGGTTTTAATAAATTCTGTATTAAGTGAAATAGAAAAATTAAAACCTTTAATTGGTGATATTATTATTGGCTACGATGAGGAAGAAACCATTGAAGTGATTTTAACAAGAGCATTATCTGAAAAACACCTTACTTTGGCTACTGCCGAAAGTTGTACAGGAGGAAAAATCGCACAACTAATTTCATCAGTTCCTGGATCTTCCGCTTGTTTCATCGGTGGAATAGTGGCGTATTCTAATCAAATTAAAATAGATGTATTAAAAGTTAATTCAGATACTATTCGTCAATTTTCTGTGATTAGTAAGGAAGTGGCAAAAGAAATGGCTTTAAATTGCAGGTCAATTTTCAATACAGATTATGCTATTGCAACAACAGGGAATGCAGGTCCAACTAAAGGAAATAGTGAAGCCGAAATCGGGACAGTATTTATAGCAATAGCTACTCCAAATGAAGTTTTTGTTGAAGAATTTAATTTTGGACAACCGCGCGAAAAGGTTATAGATAGGGCGGTTAACAAAGCATTAGAATGGTTGTATAAAGAAATTTCAAAAAACTAATTAAAAATAGTTGCATAGTAAAGTAAAAATTCTTTTCTTTGCACCCTTATTTAGAATAACGATATAAAAGTTTAGAATAATGTCAAGAGTTTGTGAACTAACAGGAAAAAGAGCAATGGTTGGAAACAACGTTTCTCACGCGATGAATAAAACTAAGAGAAAATTCTCGGTTAACTTAGTAAAAAAACGTTTTTACATTGCAGAAGAAGATAGATGGGTGAGCCTAAAAATATCTACAGCAGTATTAAAAACAATTAACAAAAATGGTATTGCCGCAGTTTTGAAAAAAGCTAAAGCAGATGGATTTGTAAAATCTATTTAATCATTTAAAAATATATTAAAATGGCAAAGAAAGGTAATAGAATTCAAGTAATTTTAGAGTGTACTGAACACAAAGAATCTGGTCAACCAGGAACTTCTCGTTATATCACTACTAAAAATAAAAAAAATACACCAGATAGAATGGAGATCAAAAAATTCAATCCTATCTTGAAAAGAGTAACTGTTCACAAAGAAATTAAATAATTAGAAACTTATTTAAGTTTCAAATAAAATATACTAAGTCATGGCAAAGAAAACCGTAGCAACTTTACAAACATCTTCTAAAAGATTAACTAAAGCAATCAAAATGGTTAAGTCTCCTAAAACGGGTGCTTATACATTTGTGGAATCAGTAATGACTCCAGAAGAAGTAGATGAGTTCTTAAAAAAGAAATAATCTGTAATTAAAGATATTAAAAAAGCTATTTTCATTTGAAAGTAGCTTTTTTTATTTTATTTTTGTTCCAATACTAATGAAAATCATATCATTATATACCAATTTCAATGAGTTTTTTTAAAAAAATATTTTCATCTAACAAAAGTGAGCCTGTAATTACGGAACAGGAAAAGCAACAATTAGACAAAGGATTAGAGAAAACAAAAACAACTTTCTTTTCTAAACTAACTAAAGCCGTTGCAGGAAAGTCTAAAGTAGATGATGAGGTATTAGATAATTTAGAAGAAGTACTTATTTCTTCCGATGTGGGTGTAAATACCACATTAAAGATTATTCAACGTATTGAAAAAAGAGTTTCTAGAGATAAATATTTAGGGACAGAGGAGTTAAATATCATTTTAAGAGAAGAAATTGGTTCGTTGTTATCTGAAACCAATTCGGGTAACGAATCTGAATTCACTATTCCAAAAGACACAAAACCATATGTAATTATGGTTGTTGGCGTAAATGGTGTTGGAAAAACCACGACCATTGGAAAATTAGCTTATCAATTTAAAAAAGCGGGTTTCAAGGTTGTGTTAGGTGCAGCCGATACCTTTAGAGCTGCAGCAATTGATCAATTGCAAATATGGGCAGACCGGGTAGCTGTTCCAATGATAAGACAGCAAATGGGTTCTGATCCAGCTTCTGTGGCTTTTGATACTTTGCAGTCAGCTGTAGCACAAAATGCAGATGTTGTGATTATAGATACTGCCGGTCGTTTGCACAATAAATTAGGTTTAATGAACGAATTGACCAAGGTAAAAAATGTAATGCAAAAAGTAGTTCCAAATACACCAAATGACGTAATGTTAGTACTTGATGGCTCTACAGGGCAAAATGCTTTTGAACAAGCCAAGCAATTTACTGCTGCTACGGAAGTTTCTTGTTTAGCGGTAACCAAATTAGATGGTACTGCAAAAGGTGGCGTTGTAATAGGTATTTCAGATCAATTTCAAATTCCAGTTAAATATATTGGAGTAGGTGAAGGAATTGAAGATTTACAAGTGTTTAATAAAGCAGAGTTTGTGGATTCTTTCTTTAATTAATTTTTTAATGTATGATGAATTTTTTTAAAAATATGACCAATTCAAAATTGTTGTTTATAGCTTTAATTTCTGCTGTTTTAGCTTTTCCTTTTGATTTAAAGTTTTTAGGATTTATGCAAAGTGAAAGTATTTTTATGTCATTACGACTACTTTCTTTTATTTTGTTTATGTATGTGGCAATTAAAGTGATTAATGGTAAAACAAAAAAACCAGCTGGAAAGAAATAATTTTAATTTAGATTTTAATTAGGATGTCATTTTTGATCTCTTTTATAAGATATAAATCATAAAAAATATTGCAAATAAAAAGCCCAATTTCATTGAAATTGGGCTTTTAAATTTATATAATATAGGTTTTACTTCGCAATATTTACTGCTCTTGTTTCTCTAATTACAGTAACCTTTACTTGACCTGGATAGGTCATTTCTGTTTGAATTTTATGTGAAATTTCAAAGGATAACGTAGCGGCTAAATCGTCTGAAACTTTCTCGCTTTCTACCAAAACACGTAATTCTCTTCCTGCTTGAATAGCATAAGCATTTTTAACACCTGGGAAGCTATAAGCTACTTCTTCTAAGTCTTTTAAACGCTGAATATAAGAATCCAATACTTGACGACGCGCGCCTGGTCTTGCTCCAGAAATCGCATCACATACTTGAATAATTGGAGAAATTAAATATTTCATTTCAATTTCATCGTGGTGTGCTCCAATAGCATTGCACACTTCTTCTTTCTCACCATATTTCTCTGCCCATTGCATTCCTAAAATAGCATGAGGCAATTCGCTTTCCGTATCTGGTACTTTTCCAATATCGTGAAGTAAACCAGCTCTTTTTGCTAATTTCACATTTAGTCCTAATTCTGCAGCCATCAAACCACATAATTTAGAAACTTCTCTGGAGTGTTGTAATAAGTTTTGTCCGTATGAGGAACGGTATTTCATTCTACCAACGATTTTAATCAATTCTGGGTGTAATCCGTGAATTCCTAAATCGATAACAGTACGTTTTCCTACTTCAATAATTTCTTCTTCAATTTGTTTTTTAGTTTTTTCAACAACTTCTTCAATTCGAGCTGGGTGTATACGCCCATCAGTTACTAATTTATGAAGTGCTAAACGAGCAATTTCTCTTCTTACAGGATCAAAACAAGATAAAATAATAGCTTCTGGTGTATCGTCAACAATAATTTCAACGCCTGTCGCAGCTTCAATTGCTCTAATATTTCTTCCTTCTCTTCCAATAATTCTACCTTTAACATCATCCGATTCAATATTGAAAACAGATACACAATTTTCAACAGCCTCTTCTGTTCCTACTCGCTGAATCGTGTTGATAATGATTTTTTTAGCTTCTTGCTGCGCTTGCATTTTGGCTTCTTCAATAGTTTCTTGAATATGCGCCATAGCATTTGTTTTGGCCTCTGCTTTCAAACTTTCCACTAATTGGTTTCTTGCATCGTCTGCAGATAAACCGGAAATAACCTCAAGTTGTTCGATTTGACTTTTGTGTAATTTGTCAACTTCTTGAGATTTTTTCTCTAAGTTTTCAATTTTGTTGTTGTATTCTGTAATTTTAGCTTCAGCGTCGTCATTGATTTTCTTAGCTTTTGCTAATTCACTAGAAACTTGTGATTCTTTATCTCTGGTTCTTTTTTCGGCTTCTGCCATTTTTTTGTCTTTTGACAAAATTTCGTTTTCGTGTTCTGATTTTAATTCTAAAAATCGTTCTTTTGCTTGTAAAAGTTTGTTTCTTTTTTCTGTTTCGGCTTCTGCTTTCGCATCTCTTAAAATTGAACTTGCCTCTTTTTTAGCATTTTTAATAAGATTTGAGACATTGCTTTTTTCTAAAAATTTAGCAATTGCAAATCCTATAGCCAGTCCGACAACGATTCCAATTAGTATACTTGTTAATTCCATAGTTAGGTTTTGTTTAATAAAAAAGCCCACATTAGGTGTTTGAATAAACTCGATTCAGACAGGATTTGAGCTAAAACGATGTTCAAGGATTTCCGACAAATCGGAACGTGCTTTAGTATCGCAAATTCACTCATTTAATAGTTAGTGTTGAGTTTATCAAATATTTACTAATGTGGGCAGTACTTTAGTGTTTTTGTATGAACGTTTTTTCTTATTTTGAAAGTAAACCTTCTATTTTTTCGTCGAGTTTTTTTAATCTCTCAAATGCTTCTACGGTATCTGTTGACGTATCAATTTGGGTTTGTTCTATTTGAGAAGCAAATTGTAAGGCACACATTGCCAATACATCTTGTTTGTCTCTTACTGCATAGTTGGCTTCAAATTTTTTAATTGTAGCATCAATTTTTTTTGATGCAGTTCGTAGACCTTCCTCCTGAGTAGTTTCCACTGTTAATGGATAAACTCGGTCTGCAATTGAAATTTTTATTTTTAACTTTTCTGTCATAATTATTCAGAAAGTTGTGCTATGCAATAGTCGATTTCTCTAATCAACGAATTTATTTTCAGTTTTGTTTCTTTCTTGTATTCTTCACTGCCCAGAAGAGAATTTGTTATTTTTAAGCTTTCTAATTCGTGTTTTAACGAGGTGATGTGCTTATTTTCTTGTAAAGTAGTTTGTTTTAAATCGTTCAATTCATTAGATAAACTTTCGTTTAATTGCTCTAAATTTTCTATTTTTTTAGATAATTTAAAGAATTTTACTTCTAAGGAATCAATAATTTTTGACAATTCACTCATTATAACATAATTCTTCTCATGATTTTACAAATTTAAAACTTCAAACTCGAATTCCAATACTTTTTTTCAAAAAAATAAAGTTTTTTTTATTCTGTACTTGTATTTTAGCTTTCTTCCGTTTTTTTACTCTTAATAAAATCTAAAATTAAGGTTGCGATTAATTTTCCTGTTAAATGATTGTTGTTTGATAAATCTAAATCTGGTGCGCCTTCACATATGTGAAAATAGCTAGCCTGCTCTTCTTTTCCAAACATATGTATAAAATGTCTCGCTTTTTCAATACTAAATCCACTTAATGTCATGGCACTACTATGAATGTTTGGAAGCGCATCCAAATCAAGTTCCAATCCGAAAGGACTACTGGCTATAAATTTTAAAGCATTGAGTATTTCTGATGTAAAACTTTTGGTTTTTCTTACGGCTATCTCTTCATAAGTTACATATTTTACGCGATCTTCAATTGATTTTAGTGTATCAAAAACACTTTTTGATACAAAATTTTCGTGCAAACCGAATATAAAATATTTTTTTAGGAAACCTTCCTCAAACGCATAAGTAAACCCGTTTCCACTATGCCGACCCTCCATAATCCTAAAATCGGTATGTGCATCAAAATTTATTGCATTTACAGGCATCCCTTTTCCTAATGCTAAACCTTTTATATTTCCATAGGCATTGTTGTGACCGCCGCCAACAATAATAGGAATTTTATTTGCTTTAATAATTGTATTTATTACGTAAGAAACATCTTTGTCGATATTTTCTACTAGTTGAAATAGTTTTTTTCGATCTTCTTTATTTTGAGAATCTAAAGTTTTGGAAAATTCCATTTCTTCAGAAAAATTTATTTCACCTAAAACAAGTAACTCATTGCCTTTACAAAATTTATTGTGTTGAAAATTTACTAGGCTTTTTAAGGCACTTTCAAAAGCAGAAGCTGCACCAGTTCTACCTAGATTAGCTTTAATTCCAATGTCTTCGGGTAAACCAATCAAAACAAATTTTGCTTCGGATAGCGTTAAAAACTCTATCCAATTTTCATTGTTTGGAACGGTAATTATTTTTTCGCCAAACTTTATTTCGCCACTTCTATGTTGCGTAATTTTTGCTATGTCTCTAGAATTGAATACGTTTAATTTATCCATTTTATTTTGTAAAAGTGTTTTCAAATATAATATTTTAAAGATACATTCCGTTATATAGTAATAGAAATAAATAAAATTTTATTTTTGTGTAAAATTTAAAAAAAAATCAAGATGGAGTTAAATCAATCAAATTCTAGAAATTCAGGTTTAAAGATAATTGTGGTTATCTTAGCATTACTATTAATGGGAAGTTTGGCTTATGTTTATAAGTTGCAAAATGAAAAAGATGTGTTAGATTCTAATTTAACAAAAACTCTAACTGAAAAAGAAAAATTTCAAGCAGAATTGGAATCCAAAATTGCAGAATATGATGTTGCAATTTCTGATAATACCGCTTTGAAAGGAGAATTAGAAGAGGAGCAAGCTAAAATTATGGAATTGTTAGAAAAAATTAAAAAATCTAACGGAAGTGTAGCTGAATTGTCTAAATATAAAACGCAATACGTAAAACTGAAACGTGAAATGGACAATTTAATTGCAGAAAATAATATATTGAAAGAAAATAATTCTAAATTAACTAAAAACTTAGATAGCACAAATGTAGTGTTATCAAATGCAAAAACGGCAAATGATACGTTAGTGGCTAAAAATGAAAATTTATCAAAAACCGTTGAAAAAGCACAGCGATTATCGGTTCTAAATTTAACTACTTTAGCAGTAAAGCAAAAAGGTTCTGGAAAACAAATTAATACAGACAAAGCTAGTAAAGCTGACATTTTAAAAATTGGGTTTACAATAGCTGAAAATCAAGTTGCAAAAACAGGAGACAGAACGTATTATGTTCAAGTAATTGATAGTAAAAATAATGTTTTGGGAGAAAAGAAAACGGAGTCTTTTGGGGCTACTTATTTGCCGTACAGTTTTCAGAAAACTATTAAATTTGAAAACAAAACAGTTCAAGTTCAAGAAGATTTATCAGTAAAAAATATTACACCAGGTACCTATTTTGTTAACGTGTTTGACAAAAAAGGGGAATTAGTATCAAAAAGTAGTTTTCAATTGAAATAGTTTTGTTTACAATTTAAAAAGAGAAACGCTTCAACTATTGAAGCGTTTTTTATTTTTTTATTCTGTAATACTTGTAGATTCTTTGAATTTTTCATTGACTTTTTCCCAATTAATTACATTAAAGAAAGCTTTAATGTAATCTTTTCGTTTATTTTGGTACTTTATATAATAAGCATGTTCCCAAACATCTAAAGCTAAAATAGGCGTACCTTTTTTTTCTGCATTTGGCATTAACGGATTGTCTTGGTTTGCGCTAGTGGTTATTACTAATTTTCCTGAATTGTCTTTTATAAGCCAAACCCAACCTGAACCAAACAATTTAGTAGCACTTTCTGAAAATTCATCTTTGAATGCCTCAAAAGAACCAAAATCTTTATTTATGGCTTCTAAAACTTCATCTGTTGCGTCTCCGCCATTTGCATTCAAAATTTCAAAAAATAAATTGTGATTGTAATAGCCACCTGCATTGTTTCTAAGATCTGAATTACTAGTATCTAATTTTTTTAGAATTTCTTCTATTGATTTTGAAGTCAAATCGGTTTCCTTTAAGGCGGCATTAAGTTTATTGCAATACGCCAGATGATGTTTGGAGTAATGTAATTCCATGGTTGCGGCATCTATAAAAGGCTCTAAACTATTATATGAATAAGATAAGCCATTCATTTGAAAAGCACCTTCTTCCTCTTCAGCTTGTACGTCAGACGGATTTCCTAAAGCAGTTTTTTCAACTTTTTCTGGTTCAGGAATGGTTACTTCTATTAGTTCTTTTTCTTTTTTACAACTTGTACTTAAAAGGGAAATTAGTAGTAATACGAGGATTTTCTTTTTCATATTTAAGAATTATAAGTTTTTACAAAAATAAAAAAAGACACACATTACTGTCTATCTTTTAGCATTTGATTTATTATTTCAATATATTTTTCTTTGGCTTCGTTAGCCGTTAAATGTCTCACTTGCATCCAGGCGTTTTGTTTAAATGCTGTAATAACTTCATCCGATTCATAACCGTGATGGCTGTAGCTTATGTTTTCGGAAAGTGCTTGTTTGTAATAGGCATAGAGTACTAACTGTACGTCTTGCGGTACAGAAGTTTTAGGAATTTTTTCATTGGCATTTTGAATGGCTTCCTTGAATCTTTCATCTAAAGATAAATCACTCATTTATTTTTTTGATATTATAGTTTTGTTTCCAATAGCTTTATCTCCTAGTTTTACATTAATTGGCGTTCCAATTGGAAAATATAAATCTACCCTTGATCCGAATTTAATAAAACCTGCATCTTCACCTTGAATCACAGTCATGCCAACTTCGGCATAATTTACAATTCTTTTTGCTAATGCACCAGCAATTTGACGGTACATAATATCGCCGTATATATTGTTTTCAATAACAATTGTGGTACGTTCGTTTTCTTCACTAGCTTTTGGATGCCAAGCTACTAAAAATTTTCCAGGATGGTATTTGCTGTATTTTACAATTCCATTTAATGCATATCGAGTTACATGAACATTAATGGGTGACATGAAAATAGAAACCATTAATCTTTTGTCTTTAAAATATTCAGATTCGTAAACTTCTTCAATTACTACAACTTTTCCGTCAACGGGTGCCAATACATGATGGTCACTAATTATTGCAACTCGCGTTGGATTTCTAAAAAATTGAAGAATTAGTACTAAAAATCCCAAAAGGACTACTTGTAAAATTTTGCAAATTATAATGTTGGTCTCGTGAAATAAATGGTCTACACCAAAAATACCTAAAACGGTAATTAAAGTTGAAATTAATATAATTTTAGCGCCTTCTGGATGAAACTTAAGCATAATAGAAATAAATTAAATATAATATATATAAAAATGGAATAACAAAAATAACACTATCTAAGCGATCTAAAATACCACCATGGCCTGGCATAATATTTCCGCTATCTTTAACACCTGCTTCTCTTTTAAATTTAGATTCCACTAGATCGCCAAGCGTGCCAAAAATTGAAATAAACAATGCACTGATAATCCACAAAGTTACATTAAAAAAAGTGTAAAATTGACTAATAATTATAGAAGCTAGTATAGTAAAAACGATTCCACCAATAAATCCTTCAATTGTTTTTTGTGGAGAAACTCGTTCAAGTAATTTATGTTTTCCGATTGATTTTCCAACTAAATAGGCAAACGTATCATTACACCAAATCATTATAAATATTGCTAAAACAATTTCATATTTTGCTGGAATTATAAAGTTGGGTAAGGAAAGTAATAAAATAAAAGGCAATGTAATATAGAGGAAAAAATGACTATGTTTTTTATGGTATTTATGAAATGAAATGTTTTTAAATAAATTAAACAGGAGAAGAATATTAAATAAAACACAGCCCAATGTTAAATAAATTAAATTAATAGGTGGCAGTTGACTTAAAAAGAAAAGTATAGAAATTAAAATACCACCAATGGCAAATAAATAATAAAATTTATAGTTTGTCATTTTGGAAAATTCATAAATACTTAAGCACATAAAAACAGTGAATAATATATGAAATGTTATTGGAGAAAATAACGTACAGAAAATAAGTAATGCAATATAAACAGCACCACTAACAGCTCTTGTTACATTTTCAGTCATTTTATAGATCTTCTAGTAGAATTAAGTATAAATTTTTATGGCAACTTCCATAATGAAGAAAATTTTCTTCTTTTGTTTTTTCAAAATACTTAATAGCAGTAATATTTGTAGGATATTGTTTGTCGTATTTTGTTTTGATGTTTCTTAAACCATCGCCTTTTGTCATTAAAAGTTGGCTTGTAGAAGCATAAACAATAATATTTGTAGGTAATTCTTCAATTTTTAATTGCTTTAATTGTTTAGACGAAAATAAAATGGAGCCTTCATCTGCAATTAAGTTTTCACAAGATGTAAAAAAGAAAGTAGGATTTGTTGCATTTTTATATTCTAATCTGTTTTCATCAAGAAAATTAAAAAGCCTAGAATCAAAACATTTAACTTCGTTTTCAAACCAATCATTCTCCTCTAAAATATTTTCAAAATTTTCATGAGCTTCTTCCATAGTAGAACAATAAATGAATTTTCCACCATTATTTTTAAAATTAATGGTAAATAATTCATCTACGGGAGTATTAATGTCTGGTGTATATTGGCTTTTTTCGACGTTTTTTTCCTGATTATCAGTTTCGTCTTGATTGCCAAATATCTTTTTGAAAAAATTCATTTTATACCTGTAACAATTCTTAAACATCAAATATAAAAAAATCTTAACTCAAAATCACTTCAAAATTAAGATTTTTTATACAATATATTGTTAATAACTTATTCGGTTACATTTTCTGAATTTGTTGTTGTAATTGTTTCTGACATTGTTTCTGGTTTTTCTTCTTCAATATCAAAAGGTCTTTTACCAAAAATAGTTTCTAAATCGTCTTTAAAAATAACTTCTTTATCGATTAAAATGGCTGCCAATGCTTCCAATTTTATTCTATTCTCTGTTAAAATAGTGATAGCTCTTTGATATTGTTCTTCAATTAACCCTGAAATTTCAGTATCAATTACTTTAGCCGTATCATCTGAATAGGGCTTCGAAAAATTATAATCTGATTGTCCTGATGAATCGTAATATGTAATGTTTCCAATTTTATCATTCAATCCATAGACTGTTACCATGGCTCGAGCTTGTTTGGTTACTTTTTCTAAATCGGAAAGCGCACCCGTAGAAATTTTATTAAAAACTACTTTTTCAGCAGCTCTTCCGCCCATTGTGGCACACATTTCGTCTAACATTTGCTCGGTTCTAACGATTTGTCTTTCTTCAGGTAAATACCAAGCTGCTCCTAAACTTTGTCCACGAGGTACTATTGTAACTTTAACTAACGGTGCGGCATGTTGTAGCATCCAACTTACGGTAGCATGACCAGCCTCATGTATGGCAATGGCATATTTTTCTTCTTTGGTAATAATTTTGTTTTTCTTTTCTAATCCGCCAACTATTCTGTCTACTGCGTCTAAAAAGTCTTGTTTATCAACTGCTTTTTTATTTTTTCTTGCAGCAACTAAAGCAGCCTCATTACAAACATTTGCAATGTCTGCTCCCGAAAAACCTGGGGTTTGTTTGGCTAAAAATTCAGTATCTAATGTTTCTGATTTTGTAATTGGTTTTAAATGTACTTCAAATATTTCCTTACGTTCTCTAATATCTGGTAAGTCTACATAAATTTGTCTGTCAAAACGTCCCGCACGCATTAAAGCTTTATCTAAAACATCCGCTCTATTTGTTGCAGCTAATACAATTACATTTGAATTGGTTCCGAATCCGTCCATTTCTGTTAGTAATTGATTTAGTGTATTTTCTCTTTCGTCGTTCCCTCCAGACATATTACTTTTTCCACGAGCCCTTCCAACTGCATCAATTTCGTCAATAAAAATAATAGCAGGTGCTTTTTCTTTGGCTTGTTTAAATAAATCTCTAACTCGAGAAGCACCAACTCCAACAAACATTTCTACAAAATCAGATCCTGATAAAGAGAAAAAAGGCACGTTAGCTTCGCCAGCAACTGCTTTTGCTAGTAAGGTTTTTCCTGTTCCTGGAGGCCCTACTAATAAGGCACCTTTTGGAATTTTACCACCAATACTTGTGAATTTTTCAGGCGTTTTCAGGAATTCTACGATTTCTTGAATTTCTTCTTTTGCTCCTTCTAAACCGGCTACATTTTCAAATGTAACTTTTACATCATTTTTTTCATCAAATAGTTTTGCTTTCGATTTTCCAATGCTAAATATTTGTCCACTACCACCTGGACCACCGGCCATTCTTTTAGAAATAAAATAGAAAAATCCAATAAAAATTAAGGTGGGTAATAATAACCCTATCCAGTCGCCCCAATTACCTGTTGGTTTTAGATCGAAATCAGAAATTAATTTATTTGTTTTTGCTTCTTCTAATCTTTTTTGAAAAAGTTCTAAACTTCCTACGTCTTTTACTAAATAATGTGGGCCTTTTTCTTTAGTTAGTTTTTTTAATTCTTCATCTTTAGAAGCAACAAATGCTGCTTTTTTTAAAGTCACTTCTGCAGTATTACCAGAAGTACTTGTTAAAATATCTACTTTCTCAATTTGATTTTTACTTAGTAAATCATAAAAAGAAGAAATAGAGGTTGATTTCGGATAATTCATATCGAAACCACCATTAAAAAAATTGATTAAAAGTATTACAGAAATGGCTAAAATTGGAAAAAACCAAGGGCCAAGTTTCACTACCTTAATTATGGGTTTGTTTTTGTTTTCGTTTTCTGACATAGTGGTTAAAATTTATTTTCAATTGACGTAATTTTAGCATCACCCCAAAGACTTTCAATGTTATAATATTCTCTAATGTGTTTTTGAAACACGTGTACAACTATGTTTACGTAATCCATCAATACCCATTCGCCAACATCTGCTCCTTCAACATGCCAGGGTTTGTCTTTAAGTTCTTTTGATACGCCTTTTTGAATAGAACCTATTATTGCATTTACTTGTGTATTTGAATTTCCATTGCAAATTACAAAATAATCGCAAACGCTATTTTCAATACCTCTTAAATCCAGAATATCAATATCTAATCCTTTTACATCTTCAATTCCTTTGATGATACTTGCTAATAAATCATCTGTGCTACTATTTTTCGTCATCTATTATTTGTTCGTTTTATGCAAAGGTATCATTTTTTGTCTTTATTTTTGTAACTTAAATTAAGTAATCATTAAATTTCTTCTATGCATATCATCAAACTCAATGCCATTGATTCTACAAATAGTTATTTAAAAGAATTGTCTGCCAAACAAACGGTTTCTATTTTCACTGTTGTAGTAGCTGAAAACCAAACAAATGGGCGAGGACAACGTGGCGCGTATTGGGAAGTGGAAGGCGGTAAGAATCTAACATTCAGTGTTTTGGTTAAAAATGCGTTGTTAGATATGAATGAAGTATTTAATTTAAATGTTATAGTAGCTGTTAGTCTTTTTCAGACGTTTGTTCAGCTAAAAATTCCAAATGTAGCCATTAAATGGCCAAACGACATTTTGGCAGATAAAAAGAAAATTTGTGGTGTTTTAATTGAAAATCAATTTAAAAGTACTTCTGAAATACTTTCTATCGTTGGGATTGGCATAAATGTAAATCAAGAAAATTTTATCAATTTACCACAAGCTACCTCTTTAAAAAATTGTACGAATCAAGAATATAATAAAGATGAGATTTTATTACTTTTTTTAAACCAATTTCAAAACAACCTTAATTTGTATAAAAAGGAAGGGGCTTCCTATTTTTGGAATTTGTATCACGAAAATTTATTTAAAAAAAACACACCTATGGCTTTTGAAAACGCAGATAAAGTAAAATTTATGGGAATTATAAAACAAGTTATGCCTAATGGTTTGTTGCAAATAGAGTTAGATGAGGATACATTGCGGTTGTTTGATATAAAAGAACTGAAAATGTTATATTAGATTATTCCAAACATCTATTAAATTTTGTTAAAATAGTAACACTTTATTTCTTATTCAGTACATTTGCACGACTTATAAAAAGACTATATTTTATGTTACAAAAATTACTTTCCGCATTATATTCTACACGCCTAATGGCACTTTTATTTATTGGTTTTGCAGCGGCAATGGCAGCAGGAACTTTCATTGAAGACGCCTATAATACTGAAACCGCTCGAATCTGGGTTTATAACGCATGGTGGTTTGAGGCCATTATGGTCTTTTTTGTAATTAATTTTTTCGGAAATATTAAACGGTACCAATTGTACAAAAAAGAAAAATGGGCCACTTTATTGTTACACTTGTCTTGGATTTTTATAATTGTAGGTGCTTTTGTTACCCGATATATTAGTTATGAAGGATTAATGCCAATTCGTGAAGGAGCTGTTTCTAATACGGTTTATTCAGATATGCCATATTTAACCACTTTTGTAGATGGTGAGTATCAAGGAGAAATGAAACGTAAAACAATCGAAAAGCAGTTGTTACTTTCACAAGCAACAAATAATTCGTTCCAACTTTCTGATTCATTTTCAGATATTCCATACAAAATTGAATTGCAACAGTTTATTATGAATGCTTCTGAAACATTTCAGCCAAATGCAAAAGGCGATTTATACATTAAATTAGTTGAAGCCATTGCCGGCAGTAGAAAAGAGCATTTTCTTAAAGAAGGCGAAGTGAAAAATATTAGTAATGTGCTTTTTGCTTTCAATAAGTTTACACAAGGTGCTATTAATATTACAAAAACTGCTGAAAATTATACCATTCAAACGCCTTTTGACGGGAACTTTATGCGAATGGCCGACAAAATGCAAGGTACAATTACAAAAGATAAAACAAGCGAGTTAATGTTTCGTTCACTTTATAATGCTGGTGGAAGTCAGTTTGTTTTTCCTGAATTGGCTCAAAAAGGTGAAGTGGTTTTAGCTTCTAATAACGATTACAAAGATAAAAAAACCGATGACGCCATTTTAGTTAAAGTCACCTCTCAAAATAAAGAAGAAATTATTACATTAATGGGTTCAAAAGGAAAACAAGGCGAACCAAAAAGTTTTAAAATTGGAAAATTAGATTTCACATTAATGTATGGCAGTAAATTGCATACCTTACCTTTTTCAATTAAATTGAATGATTTCGTAGCCGAAAAATATCCTGGAACAGAAAAAAGTTATTCTGCTTTTAAAAGTAAAATCGAAATTCAAGACAAAGAAAAATCAAAAACATTTACGGATAGCGTCTTTATGAATCATATTTTAGATTATAGAGAATTTCGTTTTTTTCAAGCCAGTTTTGATGAAGACGAAAAAGGAACGGTACTTTCTGTAAACCACGATTTCTGGGGAACTTGGATTACTTACATCGGATATTTTTTATTATACTTTGCTTTGATGGCGATTTTGTTTGATAAAAACACACGATTTAATGATCTGAAATTGAAGTTGGATAAAATACGAGTAAAAAAAGCCACTTTAGTAGCTATTTTATTCTTTTTTGGATTGTTCGGTTTTGCCCAAGATAATCATACCAATCACGACGGACATAACCATGGCACTGATCCACACCAAAATGAAACTTCAGCACAAAAACCAAAAATGCCAACAGCTGCTGAATCTTTAAAAGAGATAAAAAAGTATATGGTTTCTGCGGAGCATGCAGAAAAATTTGGACGACTGGTTATCCAAGATATCAGCGGAAGAATGAAACCTGTGAATACTTTTTCGTCTGAATTATTACGAAAAGTTTCTAAAAACGACACGTTTGAAGGTTTTACTTCAGATCAGGTTTTGATTTCTATGAACCAATTTCCTGAGTTTTGGTACCAAATTCCGATAGTTTACTTGAAAAAAGGAAACGACAGCATTCGTAAAATTATTGGTATTGATGCAGAAGCAAAATATGCTCCATTAATAAGTTTTTTCGATGATTTCGGAAATTATAAATTACAAAAACAAACGGATGAAGCCTACAAAGAAGCGGTTCCCAACCAATTTCAAAAAGATTTTTTAGAGGCAGACAAAAAAGTAAATTTATTGTATTCGGCAATTAGTGGACAAATTTTACGTTTTTTCCCACTTCCAAAAGATGCCAATAATAAATGGGCTTCGTATCTAGAATTGCAACACCCAACGAAAACCAATTTAGATATCGTAAAAAATATTATTCCTTTTTACTTTAGCGAAGCGGCAAAAGCCTCACAAACTAAAGATTATAAAAATGCAGAAAGTTTATTAAAAGGTTTGTCGGATTATCAAAAGAAATTTGGTGGAAAAGTTATGCTTTCAGATGATAAATTAGAAGCAGAGGTTCAGTACAACAAATACGATATATTTAAAAAATTGTTCTCATGGTATATGTATGCGGGCGTTTTAATGTTTGTGTTTGTAATCATTCAAATTTTTAATAAAAAGAAATGGGTAAATTATGTGGTAAAATTTTTCCACGGAACTATTGTTTTACTTTTTATTTTACACTTAGCAGGATTAATTGTTCGTTGGTATATTTCTGGGCACGCGCCTTGGTCTGATGCCTATGAAAGTATGATTTATGTAGCTTGGGCAACTATGTTTTTTGGCGTAGCTTTCGGTAGAAAATCAGAACTCACTATCGCATCAACTGCGTTTGTAACCGCTATGATATTAATGGTGGCGCATTGGAATTGGATGGATCCAGCAATTGCAAATTTAAAACCAGTTTTAAATTCGTATTGGTTAATGATACACGTTGCGGTTATTGTAGCGAGTTATGGACCCTTTACTTTAGCTATGATTTTGGGATTGGTTGCCTTGTTTTTAATGATTTTCACCAACAAGAATAATAAAGCTAAAATGGAACTTAGTATAAAAGAAATCACCTATATTAATGAATTGGCTTTAACGGTTGGTTTAGTCATGCTAACTATTGGAAACTTTTTGGGCGGACAATGGGCAAACGAAAGTTGGGGACGTTATTGGGGTTGGGATCCAAAAGAAACCTGGGCTTTAATTAGTATTATGGTGTATGCATTTGTAATTCATGCCCGCTTTGTTCCAGCGTTACGAGGTTTATTTGCTTATAATTTTATGTCGGTTTTAGCCTTTGCAAGTATTTTAATGACGTATTTTGGAGTGAATTTTCATTTAAGTGGCAAGCATTCGTATGCGTCTGGAGAATCTCAAAGTGTGGTGTATTATTTGTATGCCTTAGCAATTGTTTTAGTAATTTCTGTTATAGCTTTTATTCAATATAAGAAATGGTATAAGAAAAAATAGGTAATAATTTCGGTTTTTTTATTTAACCCAACATTAACTTTTGTTTTCTGTATCTTTTCATATATTTGATTTTAAATAAATTGTTATGAAACTATTTCACACATTTACTGGCGCTGTATTAATTTTATTGGCTTGTAATACTAAATCGGAAGAAAAAAAATCAGAAAACTGGGAACATTTCGTAGAAAATACAAGCGAAAATACTTCAGTAGAAACTCCAAAAACACACACCATGGAACAAGGTTCAATTTATACTTTTAAAGTAAAAGATTTATCAGGAAACGAATTTGATTTTTCTACTTTAAAAGGTAAGAAAATTTTAATTGTAAATACCGCTTCAGAATGTGGATTAACACCTCAATATGAGCAATTGCAAGCCGTTTACGAAAAGTATAAAAACAGTAATTTTGTAATAGTAGGCTTTCCAGCAAATAATTTTGGAGCACAAGAACCAGGTACAAATGCTGAAATTGGAGCATTTTGTAAGAAAAATTATGGCGTAACTTTTCCAATGATGGAAAAAATTTCGGTTAAAGGTAGCGATATGCATGTTTTGTATCAGTTTTTAACTCAAAAAAGTAAAAATGGCTTAAAAGACAGCGATGTAGAATGGAATTTTCAAAAATATTTAATTGACGAAAAAGGGCATTTAGCAGAAGTGATGTCTCCAAGAGTTGTACCAAACGATACTTCAATTATCAATTGGATTGAGGGAAAATAAATAATTAACTTTCAATTTTTAAATTCCAAATTCCAATTTATAACTTTATTGGAGTTTGGAATTTTTTTATTGGAATTTTACTAAAGTATCTTTTGCATAAAAACAGAATGCAACCAGCGGTCAAATTTATAGCCTGATTCTTTTATGAAACCTACTTTTTCAAATCCAAATTTTTCGTGAAAAGCAATACTATTTTCATTTTCCGAATCAATAACGCCAATCATTGTATGTAAATTTTGCTTTTTTGCTAATTCGATTAATTCGGTAAGTAACAAATTGCCAATTCCATTTCCTGTAAAATTTTTCTTGGCATATACAGAATGTTCCACCGTAAATTTATATGCCTCTCTAAATCGGAATTCGCTGTAATAACCAAATCCAACAATTTCATCAGCTATTTTTGCGACAATAATTGGAAACCCTTTTTGTAATTTATCCTCAAAAATGGCCAGTTGTTGTTCTAATGTTCTTGGTTGATAATCGTATAAAGCAGTGCCAGTTAAAATTTGCTCATTAATAATTTCAAGTATAGCAGGGCAATCTTCCTTTTGGTACCTTTGAATTGATGGAATCATTTTAGTATTTATTTATGATATAAAAGTATAAAAAAATGTGTATTTATTAGTAAATTTGTATCTATCATTTTCAAACACATTAAAACCTAATTTTTTATTTTAAAAGTATTCTAAGTTTCAAAGTGTTTCAATAAAATACTAAATTGAAAGTCAACTTATATCCAAAAATACCATTAGCGCAAGCGGTTATTGAAATTTTTCGCCAAAAAGAAATTCAGCATATTGTAATTTCTCCTGGTTCGAGAAACGCACCCTTAACTATGGGATTTACCAATCTGGAAGGTTTTACATGTTATAGCATTGCTGATGAGCGTTGTGCGGCTTTTTTTGCTTTAGGTTTGGCGCAACAATTACAAAAACCAGTAGCAGTAGTTTGTACTTCGGGTTCGGCAGTTTTAAATTATTATCCGGCTGTTGCGGAAGCATTTTATAGCCAAATTCCGTTACTTATTGTTTCAGCTGATAGACCAAAAAATAAAATTGATATTGGTGACGGACAAACCATCCGTCAAGAAAATGTGTTTGCGAATCATATTGTTTTTTCTGCGAATTTAACGGAAAATGCTTCTGAGCAAAATGATACTCTTATTGTTTCTGCTATCGAAACAGCCATTTCTCAAAAAGGTCCCGCTCACATAAATGTTCCATTTGAGGAACCGTTATATGAAACACTTTTGGAACCAACATACATTCCGAAAACTGCTTTTTCAACTATTGAAGAAATAGAGTTTACTTTAGCTACCAAATTCATTTCAGAATGGCAGTTGGCTAAAAAGAAATTAATTTTAGTAGGCGAGTTGTTACCAAATGCAATCGAACAAAAGTACATTGAATCCTTAGCGGAAGACAAAAGTGTATTAGTACTATTAGAAAAAACATCTAATTTACATCACGCTACTTTTATTGACAGAATTGATACCTTAGTTTCCACTTTTTCAGAAGAAGAAAAGCTTAATTTTCAACCCGATATTTTGTTAACTTTTGGTGGAATGGTAGTTTCTAAACGAATAAAATCTTTGTTGAGAAAGCATCAACCAACCCAACATTGGCATGTAGATGAAATCAGAGCGTATGATACATTTGGTTGTTTGTCGCAACATTTTAAAACAAATAGTACTCGGTTTTTAAGTCAATTAGTAGTTGAAAATAATGTGGTAGAATCAAAGTACGAACACGATTTTCAATCCATTTGGCAAGATAGATTAGTAAAGCACCAGCAGTATATGTCTGAAATTCCATTTTCAGATTTTAAAGTTTTCGATTTCTTAAGTCGAAATTTACCTGAAAATATTCAGTTACAAGTTAGTAATAGCTCACCAATACGTTATTTACAGTTGGTAGCTTGCCATAAATCAATTGAGATATTTTGTAATCGTGGCACAAGTGGAATTGATGGTAGTACCTCTACAGCAATTGGTGCAGCAGTAGCAAATAATAAACCTACAATCTTAATTACTGGCGATATAAGTTTTCTGTACGACAGTAATGCGTTATGGAACAATTATATTCCAAAGCATTTCAAAATTATTTTAATTAATAATAGAGGAGGAGGGATTTTTAGGATTTTACCAGGACATCAAGAAACAGAAACGTTTAATACTTTTTTCGAAACCTCACATCACTTAACAGCAGAATACTTGGCCAAAATGTATGCGTTTGAATATATTTCAGTTCAAAACGAACCCGAATTGCATGCTGTTTGGGATTCTTTTATATCAAATCAAAGCACGCCTTCAATTTTAGAGATTTTTACTCCTGAAAAAATAAATGATATTGTTTTATTAGATTACTTTAAGAAGTTGTAATTCAGTATTTTAAGTATAATATAATAAAAAAATCCTCAATACTATTGAGGATTTGCTTTTATTTTTTTCCGTCTTTAAATTTAAATTTTTCAACCGGATTTTGCTTGGCTGGTTTTTTATCGTTGCCAAATTTATTTTTCCCGAACGCTGGTTTTTTATCTGAATTTTCACCGGTTTTTGGTTTAAAGTCTTTTTTATCGCCAGTTCTTGGTTTAAATTGTGTTTTGCTATCTGTTTTATTGTAAGGTTTTTTTGGTTCGTAGATGGTTTTATCTGTTTGTTCAGTTTGAGTTTCGTAATCTTTGTGTGACTTAATTACTTCTCGTGGGTTTTTCGGATTTTCCTTCGTACCACGTAAATGAATAATTAATCCGTTTAAGAAATTACGTAGTACTTGATCGCCACATTCCATAAAATTAGCGTGGTCTTCCGCTCGGAAAATATCACCTAATTCGCCTTTCGACATTTTAAAATCGACTAAATTTAAGATTTCTACTATTTGGTCGTCACGTAATTGTAAAGCCACACGTAGTTTTTTGAAGATATCGTTGTTATTCATTGTATTGTTTGTTGTTTGTTATTCGTAAATCGTAAATCGTAAATCGTAAATCAATTTTTTCAGAAAAGCCAAAGATACGCTTTTGCAAACGCATTTCGCCATAATTTTTCGTTATGTTCGCCTTCTTTTACGATTACTGATTTATTTAGCTTTTTGCATTCACAGCGTTTTGAATTAATGAGTGTTTCCATTTCTTTCATATCCGAAACCATTGCGCCGCTATCTTCTTTATCACCACATAGCAAATAAATTTTGGTAGTAAACTTTGGTGTGTCTTCCATTTTCTGAAAAATTTCTTTTTTGTTAATCCAAAAAGCTGGCGAGAAGCAACCTACTTTTCCAAAAACCGCTGGATATTGTAAAGCCGCATAAAACGAAACCAATCCGCCAAGTGAACTACCCCAAATACCTGTGTTTTTTGCATTTGTTTTGGTTCTGTAGTTTGCATCGATATGTGGTTTTAATGTTTTTACAATAAATTCTAAGTACGCATTGGCATTTCCGCCCCCATGTTTTTCGTTTTTATAAGGAGTAAGTTCGTCGATTCTTTTTTCATTTCCATGTTCAATGCCAATGATAATTACTTTTGCTTTTAAGCTATCTAAAGTTTCGTCAATATTCCATTCTCCAGCATAAGAAGTTGCTACATCAAATAAATTTTGTGCATCGTGCATATAAATTACTGGATATTTTTTATTGGATTTTTCGTAATTAAGAGGTACATACACCCAAATTTTCTTTTTTGTTTGTAGCTGAGGTGCGTCTATTTCAAAGGTTGAAAATCGCTTTTGCGCTTCTATTTTCGGGATAGAAATCAAAAAAAAGAATAGGAATAGTTTTAAAAATTGTTGCATTTTTTTATATTTGAAGGATAGTATAAAAGTAATAATTTTGATGGAAACTGCTCAAGAAAAAATTAGTTTGTTGCAAGAAATGATTTCGTTTGCATTAATTGACGGGGAATTACACGATAAAGAATATGATTTTATTGAAATTGTAGCCTATGAATTGCAAATTGATAAAGCGACTTTATTGAAATTATACGAAAATAAAGGTGAAGTTAAAGTAATAAAAGACGAAATGAACCGAATTTGTCAGTTTTATCGTTTGGCTTTGTTAATGCGTTGTGACAATGTTTTGCACGAACGTGAAATTATAAAAATTAATGAAATCGGCATTCATATGGGACTAAATCCCTTTGCGATGAAACGCGTATTAAAGTTAATTGAAGAATCGCCAAATCATATTGTTGATGCAAATACGTTGATAGCTATTTTTAGTGAGCAACTGAATTAGGTTTTGCTTTAGGGTTAAAGCCAAAAGGTAAAAGTCAAAAGGTTTAGAGTTTACTTTTATACAGGTTCTGCATACAAATCAAATTCGGTAGCATCAATGATTTTTAAATTTACGAAATCGCCTGTTTTTAAATAAAATTTGGATGCGTCAATTAATACTTCATTATCCACATCTGGACTGTCAAATTCCGTTCTTCCAACAAAATGTTCGCCTTCTTTTCTATCAATTACACATTTAAATGTTTGTCCAATTTTTTCTTGATTTAATTCCCAAGAAATTTGTGCTTGAATATCCATAATTTGTGCTGCTCGGTCTTTTTTTACTTCTTCCGGAACATTGTCTTCTAATAAATAGGCGTGTGTGTTTTCCTCGTGAGAATAGGTAAAGCAACCCAAACGTTCGAAACGCATTTCCTCAACCCAATTTTTAAGAATATTGAAATCTTCTTCAGTTTCACCTGGATACCCTACAATTAAAGTTGTTCTGATAGTCATTTCAGGAACTAACGCTCTAAAGTCTTGAATTAATTTTGTTGTTTTTGCTTGAGTGGTTCCACGTCGCATCGATTTTAAAATGCTATCTGAAATATGTTGTAAAGGAATGTCCAAATAGTTGCAAATTTTTGGTTCGCGTTTCATTAATTCTAAAACGTCCATTGGAAAACCAGTAGGGAAGGCGTAATGTAAACGAATCCATTCAATTCCTTCTACTTTTACTAATGCTTCTAAAAGTTCTGCTAGGTTTCTTTTTTTGTATAAATCTAATCCGTAATAGGTTAAATCTTGTGCAATTAAAATTAATTCTTTTACACCATTTTTTGCTAATTTTTCCGCTTCAATCACCAAATGTTCAATAGGAGTAGATTTGTGTTTTCCTCTCATTAATGGAATGGCACAAAAACTACAAGGCCTGTCGCAACCTTCAGCAATTTTTAAATAGGCATAATTTTTAGGTGTTGTGGTTAAGCGTTCTCCAATTAATTCGTGTTTATAATCGGCACCTAATGCTTTTAATAATAACGGTAATTCAGTAGTTCCAAAATACTGGTCTATATTTGGGATTTCTTTTTCTAAATCGGGTCTGTAACGCTCAGATAAACAACCTGTAACGAAAACTTTGTCTACTAAACCTTGTTCTTTTTTCTCGGCATATTCTAAAATCGTGTTTACTGATTCTTCTTTCGCATTATCAATAAAACCACAAGTATTAATTACTATGATATTTCCTTCGTCTTTTTTGGCTTCGTGTGTTACTTCTTTTCCGTTGGCACGAAGTTGCCCCATTAAAATTTCACTATCATATACGTTTTTAGAACAACCTAATGTAATGACGTTGATTTTATTTTTCTTTAAAGACTTAGTTCTCATTTGAATTGTTTTGTTTCAGGGTGCAAAATTAATAAAAAAATGTCGCTAAACTTGAAGTAAAGCGACATTTGTGAAATTTTTGTGTGATAATTAAAAATTCACCACATAGGTTAAAGTTACATTATTGTTGTAATTTTTAATTCTTGCAGGGTCATTTAGTCCAGAAGTTAAAAGTACTTCTGTTCTGGCACGATGTTCTTTCGTATACGAAATATCTAATTTAGAATCTCCGAAGTTATATCCTAAACCACTAGAATAACTCATTAAATCACCAAAGGCTAAATCTACTTTATATGGGCTTTGTTCAAATCGGTAACCACCTCGAACACTCCATTGTTTTATTTTGTATTCTCCTCCAATTCTTAGTTCGTAACTATCTTGAAGTTCGTTTTTGATTTGAGTGTTTAAAGTACTAAAAACGATTTCGCTATTAGGTTTAAATTGTGTTTTTGCAAAGTTTTTTGAAATATAATCCACACTTAACAATCCTTTTTTACCAAACAAAACAGTAGCACTACTAGTTAATATACTCGGTGTTTGAATTTTATATGTTGGATATATGTTTACCGTATTTGGATTTACTATTGCTTGGTTCATTGTTGTATTTGTAGCATTATAATAGTTGGTAGCAATCGTTTGTGTCAACTCATCATTTAAGCGATACCAAGTTGGTGTTTCATATGCCAATCCTAATCGAATATTTTTATTTGCTTTATAAATAGCTCCAAAATTCATCGAAAAACCAGAACCATAAGTATATAATTCATTATTGAATCTTGCTGTATCAATGCTAAATCCTGAAGAATAAAAAGGGTTTAAATTGCTTTCATATAAAGAAGAAGTTTTTAAATAATCTGTAAAATGAAAATTCATATTCATACCTACATATAATCTATCTTCATAGGCACCAGAAAAGTTCATAGTAAATTTTCCATTGTAACCTTTAGCTTGAATGGTGTTTTTATGAAAATAATTTCCCCCTGTTGGTACATTAGTATAGTAATTATCACCTGCTGAATCATAATCAATTAGGTATGAATCATAACCTAAAAGGGCTTGCTGGTCAATAAAATCTAAATCTTCATAATAATTTCCAGCAATATTACCCAATCTAGCATTTGCAAAACGCAAGAAATAGCTGTCCATTGAATTATACGGATTTGTCCCTTCGCTAACAATAAAATCATCAAAATTATTGGCGTTTTCATAATTTAAACCTAAAGCGAATTTTTTCCAACCACTTTTTGATTGATTGTCATTAAAAACAAATACGGCACCCAATTGATTGATGTCTAAAGAATTTTCACTTGTTTTACTATTTGTTCCAAAATAACCAGCAGTATTGCTTTTATTAAAACTAGACAGCGATATTGTAGCTTGATTATAATTGAAAATTGAAGATCCAGCAGGATTACTATTTATAGCTGACAAATCGCCTCCAACAGCTCCAAATGCGCCACCCATTGCTCTGTATCTAGCAGTTCCATTTAAATTTTGTATGCCGTAACGTAACGCATCTGTCATATTAGTTTCTTGTGCGCTAACTGTAAAAGCACTTCCAATAAATATAGAAAACAGTATTTTTTTCATAAATGTAAAATTATATTTTTTAAAGAAACCTGTTCGTGTTTTTTTAACAGGTTTTATGAGTTTTTTTATCTTCCTCCTCGACCACCGCCTCCAGATCTTCCGCCTCCAAAAGAGCCGCCTCCGCCAAATCCTCCGGAACTTCTTCCGCCACCAAAGTCGGAACTTCTTGGCGTTGATATGGTTCTAGGTGTATCATTTCTAGGTGTATATGATCTTGGTTCTGAAGTTTGATTTCTAGGTGTTCCAGTATTTGTATCCCCTCTTGGGTTGTAGGTTTTTGGGTCAGAAATAATAGCTCTTGGCGTTCCAGTATTTGAATTTCCAATTGGACTTAATGTTCTTGGTCCGGTAACATTTTCTCTAGGTTGTCCAATTTGAGTTCTTGGATTTCCAATACTATTTCCTATTCTTCCTGAAGCCATTCTTCCAGAATTACCATTGTTATTTATATAACCACCACGAGGTCCGTTATTGTGCACGACATTTCTGCCGCCACCATACCAACCATTCCAGCTCCAATTGTTACCCCACCATCCATTTCCATACCATCCGTTCCAACCCCAGTTGTTTCCATACCATCCGTTCCATCCCCATCCATTCATTCCCCAGTTGTTGCCATACCATCCATTCCATCCCCATCCATTCATTCCCCAGTTGTTCCAACCCCATCCATTTCCATACCAACCATTCCAACCCCAGTTGTTCATTCCCCAATTATCATTAATAATCACAATATTATTGTTGGTTTGGTTTTCACCCCATCCACCATATCTAGTTCCATTTTCTTGAACATAAACCGTGTCGGGTGTTGATTTATAGTTATCTACGTCAGTTAATACTTCTGTAGGTCCAAACTCTTCACTCATACTTTTAAATTGTTGGGCATAAGCGTTGCTGTAAGAGCCAGAAGTCGTTTCGCTTTGTACCACTCGTTTTGCTTTTTCTGAATTATCAGGACCATACACGCCATCATCATCATAATAAGATGAATTTTGGTACGAACCACAACTTACTACTGTGATAGCACCTACAATTAGACTTAAAAATCTAAGTGTTTTTAGCTGAAAAATGCGATTTGTTTTCATATAAATAAATTTTTATTGTTGGTCTTTACAAAATTAAGTAGTTTTGTACCACTAAAGTAATACAAATTAAACAAATTTTGTGCCAATATTATAAAAATGAGTAAAAATTTAACAACTAGAAGCGAAGATTATTCTGCTTGGTATAACGAATTGGTCGTAAAGGCTGATTTAGCTGAGAATTCAGGAGTAAGGGGTTGTATGGTAATTAAACCATACGGCTATGCAATTTGGGAAAAAATGCAGGCTGAATTAGATAAAATGTTTAAAGAAACCGGTCATAGTAATGCTTATTTTCCATTATTTGTGCCAAAAAGTATGTTTGAAGCCGAAGAAAAAAATGCTGAAGGTTTTGCAAAAGAATGTGCCATCGTTACTCATTATAGATTAAAAAACGATCCAGATAAACCAGGTAAATTAATGGTAGATCCAAATGCGAAGTTAGAAGAAGAACTAATTGTTCGCCCAACATCTGAAGCTATTATCTGGAGTACTTATAAAGGTTGGGTGCAATCGTACAGAGATTTACCTTTGCTAATTAATCAGTGGGCAAATGTAGTGCGTTGGGAAATGAGAACGCGTTTGTTTTTAAGAACTGCCGAATTTTTATGGCAAGAAGGGCATACCGCACACGCTACAAAAGAAGAAGCATTAGTAGAATCAGAAAAAATGATGCACGTTTATGCTGATTTTGCTGAAAATTTTATGGCTATTCCAGTTGTAAAAGGATTAAAAACAGAAACAGAACGTTTTGCTGGAGCAGATGAAACGTATTGTATTGAAGCTTTAATGCAAGATGGAAAGGCATTACAAGCTGGAACTTCACACTTTTTAGGACAAAATTTTGCCAAAGCATTTGATGTAAAATTTACCAATCAAGAAGGAAAACAAGAATATGTTTGGGGAACTTCTTGGGGTGTTTCTACTCGTTTGATGGGAGCTTTAGTAATGACACATTCAGATGATAATGGATTGGTATTGCCTCCAAATGTAGCACCAATTCAGGTTGTTATCGTACCGATTTTTAAAACAGATGAAGAGTTTAATAAAATTTCTGATGTAGCAAATGATTTAGTAGCGCAACTTAAAAAATTAAATATTTCAGTAAAATTTGATAACAGAACTACGCAAAAACCTGGTTTTAAATTTGCAGAATGGGAATTAAAAGGCGTACCAGTTCGTTTAGCAATTGGTCCGAAAGATTTAGAAAATGGAACTTTTGAAGTAGCAAGAAGAGATACTTTAACTAAAGAAGTGAAACCAGCAGAAGGAATTGTAACTTATATTCAAGATTTATTAGAGCAAATTCAGAAAGATTTATTTAATAAAGCTGTAGATTATCGCGCTGAACATACAACAGAGGTGAATTCGTATGCTGAATTTAAAGATGTCTTAGAGAATAAAACAGGTTTTGTTTCTGCACATTGGGATGGAACCGCTGCAACTGAAGATAAAATAAAAGAGGAAACCAAGGCAACGATTAGATGTATTCCTTTAGATAGAGTAGAAGAAGCTGGAGTTTGTATTTTCTCTGGAGCACCATCTAAAGGAAGAGTTTTATTCGCTAAAGCGTACTAAGCGATTTACGCTTTACGATTAGGATTTTGAGAGGATAATTGCTTTTTAAAAAGCAATAAATGTCCTATAAATTAAGCATTAAACGAAGGTTTTCAAAAAAACTGAAAATTTTCACATTAGGTATTGCACAAATAAAAAATAGTTGTATTTTTGCACTCGCATTACCAAAATGTAATGGTCCGTTCGTCTATCGGTTAGGACGCCAGGTTTTCATCCTGGTAAGAGGGGTTCGATTCCCCTACGGACTACACTGTTTTTACTGAAACATTAAATCAGTTACTGGTCCGTTCGTCTATCGGTTAGGACGCCAGGTTTTCATCCTGGTAAGAGGGGTTCGATTCCCCTACGGACTACAAATTAGTTTTGAAATGGTTTTATGAAATGGGTTTTGGTGTCTCCTTTACTTGTTTTGTTAGTTAAAACTGAAGTGATTGAAATTCAATTCAATTGTGGGAGGCTTTTCTTATTTTTCTACTAATACATAAAATAGTTATTTACATTAAAATATAAAAAAAATGGCAAATCATAAGTCAGCTTTAAAAAGAATTAGAAGCAACGAGAAAAGAAGAGTATTGAACAAATACCAACACAAAACTACACGTAATGCAATTAAAGCAATTCGTTTAGCTACTGTAAAAGCAGAAGCTGCAGCGAAATTACCTATTGTTATTTCAATGATTGACAAGTTAGCTAAGAAAAATATTATTCATGCTAACAAAGCGTCAAACTTAAAATCTAAGTTAACAAGATTGGTTGCTAAATTATAATTAGCAAATTAAAATAATTTTAAAGTCCTGATGAAAATCAGGACTTTTTTTGTTTGATATCCTTTTTCAATCTCTTGCTTGAAGTTATTGAAGGCAACACAATTGTAAAATTAAACCAAAAAATGAAAAGGTTAGCGTATTGAAAATGAAACATTTTGCATATAAATTTATTAAAATGTAAACTAAATGAATAGTTGTTTGAATATCAAGATAATAAACGTACCTTTGCACTTTCAAAAAAAGAATATATGTCATCTATTAGAAACATTGCAATTATTGCCCACGTTGACCACGGTAAAACTACATTGGTTGATAAAATTATGTATCACTGTCAATTGTTCCGTGATAACGAAAATACTGGAGATTTAATCTTAGATAATAACGACTTAGAGCGTGAAAGAGGTATTACCATTACTTCTAAAAACGTTTCGGTTTCTTATAAAGGAACTAAAATTAATATTATTGATACCCCAGGTCACGCCGATTTTGGTGGAGAAGTAGAGCGTGTATTAAACATGGCCGATGGAGTTTGTTTGTTAGTAGATGCTTTTGAAGGACCAATGCCACAAACGCGTTTCGTATTACAAAAAGCTATCGATTTAGGTTTAAAACCTTGCGTAGTTATTAATAAAGTAGATAAAGAAAACTGTACGCCAGAAGAAGTTCACGAAAAAGTATTCGACTTAATGTTTGAATTAGGCGCTACAGAAGCACAATTAGATTTCCCAACAGTTTATGGTTCAGCTAAAAATAACTGGATGTCGGATCATTGGGAAAATGTAACAGATAATGTTGAAGCATTATTAGATATGGTTATCGAGCACGTACCTGCTCCAAATGTTGGACAAGGTACCCCTCAAATGTTAATTACATCTTTAGATTTCTCAGCTTTTACAGGTCGTATCGCGATTGGTAGATTAGAAAGAGGTGAATTAAAAGAAGGAATGAACATTTCGTTGGTAAAACGTGATGGTACTATTACAAAATCAAAAATTAAAGAATTACACACTTTCGAAGGGTTAGGTCGTAAGAAAGTAGAAAGCGTTATTGCTGGAGATATTTGTGCCATTATTGGTGTTGAAGGTTTTGAAATTGGAGATACTATTGCCGATTTTGAAAATCCAGAAGCCTTAACTTCTATTGCGATTGACGAACCAACAATGAGTATGTTATTTACAATTAATGACTCACCATTCTTTGGTAAAGAAGGTAAATTTGTAACGTCTCGTCACATTAGAGAAAGACTAGAAAAAGAATTAGAGAAAAATTTAGCCATGAGAATGGGTGAAACGGACTCAGCAGATAAATTTATGGTTTTTGGACGTGGTGTATTGCACTTATCTGTCCTTATTGAAACCATGAGAAGAGAAGGTTACGAATTACAAATTGGACAACCACAAGTTATCATTAAAGAAGTTGATGGTGTTAAATGTGAGCCAATTGAAGAGTTAACTATCGATTTACCAGAAAGTTTATCCGGTAGAGCGGTAGAGTTTGTAACTTTACGTAAAGGTGAAATGTTAAGCATGGAAACTAAAGGGGAACGTATGATTATTAAATTTAATATTCCATCTCGTGGAATTATTGGATTACGTAACCAATTACTTACTGCTACTGCTGGTGAAGCTATTATGGCTCACCGTTTCATAGGATATGAACCATATAAAGGAGAAATTTCTGGACGTAACAAAGGTTCGTTAATTTCTATGGAAAAAGGAAAAGCAATTCCATATTCTATTGATAAATTACAAGATAGAGGTAAGTTTTTCGTAGAACCAAATGCTGAAATTTACGAAGGTCAAGTTATTGGTGAAAACTCTCGTGGTGATGATATGTGTGTAAACGTAACGAAAGAGAAAAAACAATCTAACGTTCGTTCATCAGGAAATGACGAAAAAGCTAGAATCATTCCTCCAGTTATTTTCTCATTAGAAGAAGCTTTAGAATATATTCAAAAAGATGAATATGTGGAGTGTACACCAAAATCGATTCGTTTAAGAAAAATTTATTTGACGGAAACAGAAAGAAAACGTACTAAAATATAATTAGATTTTATATAAATACTAAACCACGAATTTCATTTGATTTTCGTGGTTTTTTTTATTTATAATAGTAATAATTTGTAAGATTTTGCTCAATCATATGTTAAAAGTTCTAACTTTGTTAGCATAAAACGAAAACCAATGGAAATTAAATTAAAAAACGGAATTGATAGATTAGAGTTTGGTATGACTCCAAAGTACGTGGAAGCGTTATACGGGAAACCAAGTAAGACGTTTACAGACGACGAAAATAATACGATTTATGTGTATAACAAAGAACGTATGAAGTTAACGTTTTATGTAGAGGAAGACATGAAATTAGGATATATTACAACTACACATCCAGAAATTAAACTATTTGGAACTACCATTATTAATAAAGCATGGGATTTAGTAAATGGCGATTTAGCACTCAACAAAATCACCAAGTTTGAAAAAGATTCAGAAGAAGGAATTGATATTTATTTTAACGAAGACAATTGGTTGTTTTTTCACGTCGATTATGACGAAGTAGTTGAGGTTGAAATTGGAGCCATTATCAATGATAACGACGAATTTGAATGGAAATTTAGAGGATAAAAATAAAAAAGGCAAACTCTAATTTAGAGTTTGCCTTTTTTATTTCTATACATTACTATTAAATATTTGCTTTCTTTTGCGAAGCATATACAAAGTAAAATCCTATAATAATAAATGGTATACTAAGCCATTGCCCAGTGGATAGAGCATTGAACATTGGGTATTCTTCAAAACCACCTTGACTGTCTTTTACAAATTCCACAAAGAAACGTACTGACCAAAGTAATACTAAAAATGTTCCAAATAATAAACCTGGTTTGTTTCTGGCATCCGTTTTCCAATACATATAAAACAAAATGAAAAATACTGGAATGTATAATAATGCTTCAAATAGTTGTGCTGGATATCTATATGGAATTTTTTCTAAAATACCTTTAAACTGAACATCATTTGCAATTGCATTGTAAGCTTGGTTTCCATCAGTGATATTAGTTAATTGTGAGGCTACTTTCGGAGGTAAATTGTCTTCGCCTTTCACAAATTTCATAGCCATAAAAGTGTCTTTTGAAGTTACTTTACCAAAAATTTCAGAATTCATAAAGTTTCCTAAACGAATAAAAACAGCTCCGGAAGCCACGGGAATTACAATTCTATCTAAAATCCATAAAAAAGGACGCTGCAGCACTTTTGATTTGATATAATACATCGTAAGAATAACAGAAATGGCAGCACCATGACTGGCCAATCCACTAAAACCAGTAAAATGTAATCCGCCAATTGTACTTATTGGTAATAATATACTTAAGGGATCTTGAGAAAATAATTCAGGTTGATAAAAAATTACATGCCCTAAACGTGCTCCAAGCATGGTAGCTACAATTGTGTATACAAATAAATTATCTAATTTTTCTACAGATTCATTTTCTCTTTGGAAGATATATTTAGTAATAAACCAGCCCAAAGCAAATGCAGTTACCCACGTTAAGCTGTAAAAACGAATCATGAAAAAACCTAAATCTATACCTTCTGTTGGATTCCAAATCATAATTTTTTTGTTGTTTATAGTTTATTGTTTTTTGCTATTGTCATTGCTATTGTCATTGTCATTGTCATTGCTATTGCCATTGCATCATGGAACCGGATCATAACCACTCTTTCCCCATGGATGACAACTTGTAATTCTTTTAAAAGCGAGCCAACACCCTTTTATTATGCCGTGTTTTTCTAATGCTTCCTTACTATAACTTGAGCAAGTAGGCGCAAACCTACAAGTTGCTGGAGTTAATGGCGAAATTACAATTTGATAAAATCGAATAATTACTATAAATGGAAAAATTAATAGTTTCTTCATATTTTATATTTTGTTAATCGTAAATCTCAATTCGTAAATCCAAAATTACAAAGTAAAACTCGTTCCGTCTTTTCCGTCTTTCAACTGAATGTCTAAAATGGCTAATTTGTCTCTAATTTCATCAGATAAAGCCCAGTTTTTATTTGCTCTAGCTTCCATTCTCATTTCAATTAGCATTTCAATTACGCTTCCTAATTTATTATTATTACCTGCTGCTTTTTTATTCGTTAATCCCAACACATCAAAAACAAAAACGTCTAAAGTTTCTTTTAATTCAGCTAAATCTGTTGCAGTAATTGTTTCTTTCTTGTCGTTTAATACATTAATAATTCTAACCGCTTCAAATAATTGTGCGATTAAAATTGTCGTATTAAAATCGTCATTCATTGCATCATAACAAGCATTTTTCCACGTTGCAATATCGACTGAAGAGGTGTTACTTGTTTCAATTTTTGATGCAATTTCTATTGCTTCCATTAAACGATTATAGCCTTTTTCACTGGCTAGCATCGCATCGTTTGAAATATCTAAAACACCTCGATAATGGGCTTGCATAAAACAAAAGCGTACCACACTTGGATTGAATTCTTTTTCGAAGAAATCGTTTTTTCCTTCAATTAATTCCATTGGTAAAATATAATTCCCAGTACTTTTGCTCATGCGTAATCCGTTCATGGTTAGCATATTAGTGTGTATCCAATAATTTACTGGATGTACGCCATTGCATGCCGTTCCTTGTGCTACTTCACATTCGTGATGTGGAAATTTTAAATCTAAACCACCGCCATGAATATCAAATGTCTCACCTAAATATTTGGTACTCATAGCCGTACACTCTAAGTGCCAACCAGGAAAACCAGCTCCCCAAGGTGAGTTCCAACGCATAATATGTGCTGGCGATGCCTTTTTCCATAGGGCAAAATCTTGTGGATTTTTCTTTTCCGATTGTCCGTCTAAATCTCTTGTATTGGCAAATAATTCTTCAATATTTCTATTGCTTAATTCGCCGTAATTTAAACCACGTTTGTTGTATTCTAACACATTAAAATAAACAGAGCCATTGCTTTCATAAGCAAAACCTGTTTCAATTAATTTTTGAGTTAATTCTATTTGTTCTAAAATATGACCTGTAGCTGTTGGTTCAATAGTAGGAGGTAGGAAATTAAAAGTTTCTAAAACCCTGTGAAAATCTACAGTATATTTCTGTACAATTTCCATTGGTTCTAATTTTTCTAAACGCGATTGTTTTACAAATCTGTCATTTTCAACATCGCCATCATCTGTTAAATGTCCGGCATCTGTAATATTTCGTACATATCTTACTTTATAACCTAAATGTAATAAATAACGATACATCATGTCAAAACTCATAAAAGTTCTAACATTACCTAAATGCACATTGCTGTACACCGTTGGGCCACAAACATACATACCAATTTGACCTTCGTGAATCGATTTAAAATTTTCTTTTTTCCCCGATAATGAATTATACACTTGAAGTGGATTGGTTTCGTAAAGTGGCATTTTGTTTAATTTATGTTTGATGTATTTTATTATTACTTATTCCGCAGTTGGTTGGATTAATGATTCTAAAATTTCGTATCTAATTTAATATAATCTAAAAATTCTCTTTTAACTTTTTCTTCTTTAAATTTTCCGCCAAATTCAGAAGTAACTGTGCTGCTTTCGATGTCCTTTATTCCTCGAGAGTTGACGCACATGTGTTTGGCATCAATAACACATGCTACATCTTCTGTGTTTAAAACAGTTTGTAGTTCTTTTACGATTTGAATGGTTAAACGTTCTTGAACTTGAGGTCTTTTTGCATAATATTCTACAATGCGATTCATTTTTGATAATCCAACAACCGTTCCGTTAGAAATATAGGCAATATGAGCTCGACCATATATTGGCAATAAATGATGTTCACAAGTAGAATATACCACAATATTTTTTTCTACTAACATCTCGCCATATTTATATTTGTTTTCAAATGTGGATGCACTAGGTTTTTTATTTGGATGTAAGCCGCCAAAAATTTCTTTTACAAACATTTTAGCCACTCTGTTTGGTGTTCCTTTTAAGCTGTCGTCGGTTAAGTCCATTCCTAGTGTAAGTAGTATGTTTTCTACATCTTTTTTGATTCTAATAATTTTCTCTTCGTCAGAAATTTCAAAAGCATCAATTCTGATAGGGTTTTGCGTATTAGTAGCAATATGGTTGTTGCCAATTTCATCGTTATGTTCTTCGTTGTTAATCATCGTACCTGTTTTTTCATCTATCTGCAAATATATGCATTTATAAATAAATTAGTTTTTTATTTTTCAAAGTAATTTGTAATGTTATGGAAATTCTAGTGTGTTTTTTATTTTTAATAACCGATGAAAGTAAAATTTATCCGCTGAAAAACAACTTAAGTTATTAATTTCTTTTTTTATTAACGAAAACTTAATTTTTTTTTTATTTTTGCTGTTCATGATTCATAATTTCATTAACAATTACACATAAAAAATGAAAAAATTTCTTTTACTATTTTTTACCTTTTTAAGCATTAATTTTATATATTCACAATCAACTTGTGGTACGATGTCCCCAATTTGTTCTGGAAATATTTCTCCACAACCAAGTTTAGTTGGTATTCCTAGTTTGGGTTCTCCAGGATGTTTGGGTTCTGCCCCAAATCCCAATTGGTATACTTTTCAGACTGGTTTTGCTGGTACTTTAATTTTTAATTTGCATCAAGGGAATAATCCTCCTTTATTCAATAATACGGATATTGATTTTATATGTTGGGGACCATTTACTGATGCCCAGATGGCTACAACTGCTTGTAATAGTTTAGCAGATTTAACGGCTCCTGTTAATCCAAATAATATTGTAGCATGTAGTTTCTCAGCAGCTGCAGTTGAAACAATTACCATACCAAATGCCAATCCAGGGTCAAATTATATATTGTTAATTACCAATTATTCAAATTCAGTTGGGCAGTTTGTAATGGAACAAACAAATTCTAACTCTCCAGGTTCTGGTTCAACAAACTGTGATGTAGTTTGTGGAGTTGATTTAGGTCCTACTGCTACATCAGTCTATCCAAGTCCTCCTGCTACTAATACAATTTCATTTTGTAACTCGCTTATAAATTCTCAAACCTTACATTGTAACTTTCAAAATCCACCTGCTAACCAAAATACATTGGCATACCAGTGGTTTTTGAATGGCGTTTTACAACCTACTTTAACTACAAAATCAATAACAGTTACACAATCAGGTACATGGAAAGTTAAGGTGACACATCCTGACTGTGGTACACCTACTGAAGATTCCGTTATTATTTATTTTGGTGCTACACCAGTAGTAAATACTGTACCTAATCAATTAGGACCTATAGGAGATTGTAATCCAACATTTGATTTAACGAGTTTAATTCCCGCTTTACTAGCGCCGTTAAATCCCGCAGATTTTACGGTTTCGTTTTTTACAGATGAAGTGTCATCTTTAATTTACACTGATCCAGTAACAGGTCATATACTTAATCCTTCTACTTTTCAAACCAATGTAGATACTACAATTTGGGTAAGAGCAAGAAACAATACATCTACAGAATGTGTAGATTCAGATGGAATTTCATTTTTATTAGATGTTAGATGCACAAACAATGCTACTGCAGTTGGTAACACTATTTGTACCAACAATACCGGGCAATTAACTTTTACAGGACCTCCAAGTGCTGTAGTTACTTTTACTCAAGGTGCAAACACTTATAATGTAACAATTCCTGCTTCTGGTACTTTTATTTGGAATACACCATTACCATTAACTGCAACTACAGTATATACTTTGACAACTGTTGCTGTTGGTTCTGTAATTACGCCATTAATTGGAAATACTGCAACGATTACTGTAACTACAGCTAACACAGTAACAGCACCAACTGCTACACCAACACTTTGTATCAATACGGCATTACCAGCAATCACACATACGACCACTGGAGCAACAGGTATTGGAACCGCAACCGGACTACCGGCAGGAGTTACTGCTTCTTGGTCAGCCAATACGATTACCATTAGTGGTACACCAACTGCATCAGGAACATTTGCTTATACGATTCCCTTAACAGGAGGATGTGGTACCCTAAACGCTATAGGAACCATCACAGTTACACCAAACAACACAGTAACAGCGCCAACTACTACACCATCACTTTGTATCAATACAGCATTAACAGTAATCACGCATACAACAACAGGGGCAATAGGTATTGGAACCGCAACAGGATTACCGGCAGGAGTTACGGCTTCATGGGCAGCCAATACGATTACCATTAGTGGTACACCAACGGCATCGGGAACATTTGCTTATACAATCCCATTAACAGGAGGATGTGGTACCCTAAACGCAACAGGAAGTATTACAGTAACTACAGCTAATACAGTATCAGCACCTTCTGCTACACCATCACTTTGTATCAATACGGCATTAACAGCAATCACACATACGACCACTGGAGCAACAGGTATTGGAACCGCAACAGGACTACCGGCAGGAGTTACCGCTTCTTGGGCAGCCAATACGATTACAATAAGTGGAAGTCCTTCTGTGATAGGAACTTTTAATTACACTATTCCCTTAATAGGAGGATGTGGTACCGTAAACGCAACAGGTACTATTACAGTAACTACAGCTAACACAGTAACAGCCCCTTCTGCTACACCAACACTTTGTATCAATACGGCATTAACAGCAATCACACATACGACCA
>NZ_JBBALR010000004.1:0-191452 GCF_040402895.1 Flavobacterium sp. | reverse complement strand
ACTTAACTACAGAAGTATTGGTAATTGATTATCCTAAATATTTTACACCAAATGGGGATGGAATTCATGATACGTGGAATATTGAAGGATTGGATCAACCAGATGCTAAGATTTATATTTATGATAGATACGGTAAGTTATTAAAACAAATTACTCCAATTGCAACTAGTCAGGGTTGGGATGGAACTTATATTGGTTCTGTAATGCCATCAACAGACTATTGGTTTACCATTGATTATAAAGAAAATGACCAACAAAAACAATTTAAAGCACACTTCGCTTTAAAAAGATAAGCATAGAAAATAAAAATGGCTCCGAATTCGGAGCCATTTTTATTTTCTTTTAAAAGTAATTTTAATCTAACCAATTTTTAAAATCCCAAAAATTTTGTGGTGCTACGCCATGTCCTACAGGATATTCTTTATACATAATGCGCAAACCTAATTTCTCTAAATAAGGTGCTGTTTTTCTTGCCCATTCCACAGGAATTACTTGGTCTTGTGTGCCATGAGAAGCAAAAAAATCAATGTGATTAATTTGATTTACATCATAATTTTCTGGTAAAATTTGTTCGTTTAAATAACCACTTAAAGCCACAACTTTATTAATTTTATTTGGATACGTAAACGCCATTCCATAACTTAAAATCGCACCTTGACTAAATCCTATCAATGAAATATTCGATTTGTCTAAAGGTAATTTTTCTGAAATTTCATCAATAAAATTTGCGATTAGTTGTAAAGATTCTTTAGCTTGTTCGTTATTTGAAAACTTATTTTCATCGGCATCAAAAGTAATTTCATACCATGCATAGCCATAAGGTTGTAAATTGTAGGGCGCACGAATTGAAATTACATATACATCTTCAGGCAATTGAGGTGCAAAAGAAAATAAATCTTCTTCATTACTGCCATAACCATGAATTAAAAGTAATGCGCCATTTTTTTCTTTTATTTCTTTTGGCGGTTTTACCAAATATTCTAAACTCATAAATTATAAATTTTTAAACCACTTTTGAGCATATTCGCCAAGTATTGGAATGTTTTTTTGTTGATTATTAAAAGCATAATAAATTCCAATACATTTTAAAAAGATAGATATCGACCAAATTATTGTTCTAAATATTGAATTGTCTAAACCATAATTAAAAAAGTTAAAACTTAAAATAATTATAGATATTAAAAAAGCTTGACGAAAGTGAAAATCGATAAATTCATTTTTTTCTTCACTGTTTATTGCTTTACTAAAGATTATGCCAATAATTCCAAAATAAGAAACTATAGCAGCAAATTTAATTTTATTCATTCAACAAAATATTACTGTCATTAATAATTCCATACACTTTTCCTTTCATTTTCTTGCCTAACATAATCGAGTTCTTAGAAAAAGATAGAATATTTTCTTTGTTGAAAATCCATTCTTCATCTGGATTAAACAAAGTAAGTTCTGCTTTATTTCCTTCTGTAATAGTATTATTTTCTATGTTGAAATAAGATATTGCAGCGGTAAATTTGGCTACAATAACTTCCGTTGGTAAAACCGTTTGTAAGGCACCAAATGCACTTTCTAAACCAATTGAACCATAATCTGCTAAATCGTATTCTAATTGCTTTTGTTCGATGTTTACCGGGCAATGATCTGAAGTAATGACTGAAATCACATTATTTAAAACGCCATCAATTAAAGCTTTTCTGTCAGTTTCTGTGCGAAGAGGTGGGTAAATTTTCGTATTTGAATTGAAATCTACCAATTCTTCATCCGTTAAAACCAAATTGTTTACGGAAACACCACAAGTAATTTGTAACCCTTTCGCTTGCGCTTTCGCAATTAAATCTACCGAATTTTTCGTTGTAATGGTCGGAATATGTAATTTTCCATTGGTGTATTCTAACAAGGCGATGTTTCTTTCAATTTCAATTTCTTCCGCCATAGCTGGAATTCCTTTCAATCCTAATTTCGTTGCAACTTCTCCTTCATTTACAAATCCTTTTCCTTTTAGGTCTTTATTCATTGGTTGTACGAACAAAATTCCGTTAAAATTATCCACATATTGAAAGGCAATTTTTAATAAATTCGCATTCGTCATTGATTTTTTATAATCTCCAAAAGCTACTACACCAGCATTTTTCATATCAAAAAGTTCGGCTAAGTCGGTTCCTTCGCTATTTTTGGTCAAACAACCTACAATGTGCAAATTAGAAATACTATGTTGCGCTTTGCTTGTAATAAATTGAATTACAGCTTGATTGTCAATCGCTGGATGTGTATTAGAATGTAAAAAAACAGAAGTGAAACCACTTTTAGCAGCTACTTTTAGTCCGTTTTCTATGGTTTCCGTGGTTTCAAAACCAGGTTCTCCAAAAACTACCGAAGTATCTAACCAGCCTTGAGAAATATGTAAGTTCTCTTTTTCAATGACTTCAAAACCGTCTTTTATGGCTATATTTTTTCCAATTTTAGAAATAATACCATTTGTAATTTCAATATCAACTTGTTGCTTATGAAATGGGTTTTGACTTTCAAGTAGTGTCGCGTTTTTTAGTAAAAGATTCATTTTACAAATTTTTGGATTAGTAATTCAACTAGTAAAAATAATAATGTAGCAAAGATAAAATATTTCCAAACTTCATTGCTAGTTCTGGAAGAATGAATATCGGTATAAAACGTGGATACGGAATTTACTTCCGTACACGAATCAAAATAATCTGTATTTATTTGCGATAAATCACTTTCGTTTCTTGGATAATTGAAACTGATATTTTTAAGCGATTCTTTATCTTTTAACACTTCGTAATTCCCTGATTTTTCTGGATAATTTCCGAAAGTAAGTTTTATTTTATTGTTCAATATTTGTTGCATTGGAATAAAACTATTTTCAGCATTTGTAACACTCAAAACATTATCTTTTGCAATGGTTTCGTTAATAATTGTGTAATTGTTGTTACCAATTATAAAGGCATTTAACCCTGATTTATTATTGTTTTGTCCCATATTATAAAACGTGGGAACAATTAAAGGCGAATTTTGAAAGTTCGAATTTTCTTTATTTATTGAGGTTGCAAAGAAGTATAAATTCCCTAGTTTATTGGTGATATTTCCTAAGAAAACACTTTTGTCCTCGTATTGTAAAACGGGCAAATTACTTCCGTTTACGTTAAAATTCGCATTTGTTTTTGGATATTGAAAATTGCTTACTTTTTTATCAAAAACGTTGGTATATATGGGATGATTGAAACTTATTTGGGTAATTTGTTTTTCTTTTATTGTTTTTTCTGATAGCGAATTGGTACTGAAATTACTTAAAAACAAATTGTAATTTTCTACGGAACCCATTACATCTGGTATAAAAATAATTGTTCCGCCTTTGCTGTAGTAATTTTTTAACGTTACCGATAATGCGTTTGGAATAGTTGGTAATTCATTTAAAATTATGGCATCTGCATCATCAATTGTATTATAATTTAAGGTATTTAATTCAGTTGAAGTAAAATTAAATTCTTCAGCAGTATAAATTCTGGATAAGAAATTGTTTTTAGTGCTATTTCCAACTGCAATTACATTCGATTTTTGGGGTTTCGAAATACTAAAATAAAACGAATTGTCATATTCTAAACTGTTATCTTGAATGGAAACATAGCCGTGAAAATCTGTTTTTGGAATAGTAAATAAAATTTCTTTTTGCGGCTTTTCTTTTGAAATTAATGCTTTTCCAACTAATTTTTTACCATTATACATTGAAATGGGCACATCATTTTCAAAATCTCCGTACGATTTAATACTGATTTTTAACTCATAAAATTGATCTAAAACCTGACTGATTTGTACATTTTCAATAGCAATATTATTGGATTCTTTCGCTTCTACCGTTTGATAATATAAGGATGACGATTCGCTTAAATTGGTTTTCAATTCATTTTTTAAACCTACTGCATCGGAAATAAATAAAATATCTTTCGGAACGCCCGGTTTTTTTGCTTCAATTCTCGTGATAATTGCGGCAGGATTAAATGGAGTAGAAGAGTAGTTTAAATTTTGTAATTCTTTTTGAATGTTTCTAATATTCGTATCGTAAAAGTTTTCATCGTTGGTGAGTACCGATAATTGTTGGTCTTCTGGTGTGTTTTCTAATATATCCTGAATGGTTCTTTTCAACAATTCGCCACTTTTACCTTTGGCTTGCATCGAAAAGGAATTGTCGATTACCAAAATCAGTTCGTTGTTTTTTTTATCGAAATCTTTCGCTTTAAAAAAAGGTTGTGCGAAAGCAAAAATTAAAGCGGTTAAAAGTAATAATCGAGTGACTAATAACAGCCATTTCTTAATTGTAGCACTTTTACGGGTTTGAACTTCGAGTTCTTTTAGCAATTTAACATTCGTAAATTCTTGTTTTTTAAATCGTCTCAATTGAAAAAGATGTACCAAAATTGGTAGAATCAATAGAAATAAAAAATATAGAATTTCTGGGTTTTTAAATTGCATTTTTATTAAAGTTTTTCAAAAATACTAAAAATTACTTTTTCTTTTTCTTTTCGTCTCGTTTTCTTTCAATTCCTCGGTTTCTGGAAGCGGTTTTTCTTGGTGTTCTTTTTCCAGGACCTCCTAAATTGACTTTGCTATTTTTCTCCGATTTTTTCTCAAAAGCATCGCCGCCCGTTTTCTTTACACGTTTCAAAAGCGTTTTTACTTTCTTTTGATCTTTCTCGAATTCTAAGCGTTGTTGTTCAATTTTAACATCTGAAGGAATTTCATGAATCTTAATTTCGGTTTGCATTAGCATTTCCACTTCCAACTGAAATTCGTCTTCTTTCGGACCAATAAAACTGATGGCAACACCCGCTTTATCGGCACGACCCGTACGACCAATTCTGTGCATATATTGCTCTGGGATTTCAGGAAATTGCATATTAATTACATGTGTAATATCTGTAATATCCAATCCACGAGCCATAATATCAGTCGTTACTAAACCTCTAATTTCTCCAGATTGAAAATTTTCCATCATATTTAAACGGTAATTTTGCGTTTTATTGGAGTGTACCGTTCCAAACTGACCTGGAAAATCTTCTTCTAAATGTTCTAATAAAAAATCGGCCATTCTTTTACTGTTTACAAACAATAAAATTCGGCTGTATGAGTCGTCTTGTAATAAATGTTTAAGTAAATTAATCTTCGTTAAAAAGTTCGGCACCACATAAGCACGTTGTTCAATTTGCTCTAATGGAGTACCACTTGGTGCTAACGAGACTTCTTCTGGAAATTCGAAAAATTCATCTAACAAATCATCTACTTCTTCTGTCATAGTGGCCGAAAATAAAATGTTTTGTCTTTTCGAACGCATCATCGATAAAATAGAAGTTAGTTGTACTCGAAATCCTAAATTTAAAATTTCATCAAATTCATCAATCACTAATTTTTGTAAATCGTCAAAACGCAACACATTATCTAACGCCAAATCCATTATTCTACCAGGTGTTCCCACCACAATATCAATTCCAGAATAAATGTCTTTCTTTTGCGTATTGATGTTCACCCCACCATAAACGGCAAGTGAACGCACACTCATGTATTTGGTTAATTTTTCAATTTCTTCGTGCACTTGCACTACCAATTCTCGAGTAGGCACTAAAATAAGCACTCTCGGAATATCGGTATTTACAAAACGCCATTGTTTTAGAATAGGTAACAAATAGGCAAACGTTTTTCCCGTTCCGGTTTGTGCAATTCCCATCACATCTCTACCAGACATAATAATTGGAAAGGCCTTTGTTTGAATTGGCGTAGGAGTGGTGAAACCTAAATCGTCTATAGCTTTTTGTAGCGAAATTGGAAGATTAAGTTGTTCGAATGTAACCATTTGTATGAAAATTTAGACAAAGATAGTGATTGAGAGTTTGTGAAGCAATCTTTTAGATGGTTAGTTGGTTTTTGATAGGAACACGGATTTGACAAATGTAACGGATTTAATGGATTTTTTTATTTTAAAAAGTTTGCTATTGATTTTTGATTTTGTCATTGCTATTTCATTGTTATTGCTATTTCTATTGATTTTTGCCATTGATATTGAAAATGATAGGAACACGGATTTGACAGATTTAAAGGATTTCCACTGATTTTTTATATTGCTATTTCTATTGGTTTTTGCCATTGCCATTGATTTCTTTTACCTTTGTCCTTTCACCTTCATTATGAAACACGAAATTATCATTACGAAAGACGGTTCTACGTCTATTTATATTCCAGAATGGGAGGAAACCTATCATTCTAAATTTGGTGCGATACAAGAAGCAAAACACGTATTTATAAAAAACGGATTGGCGCTTTTTGAGGACGTTTTGGAAATTTCGATTTTAGAAATTGGTTTTGGTACCGGATTAAATGCATTAATTACGATGTTAGAAGCCGAAAAACAGCAGATTAAAGTCAATTATATTGGAGTAGAAGCGTATCCAGTAACTTTAGATGAAATTGTGCAATTAAATTACGCCACACAATTGGAAGTACCCAACCGTCAAGTGGATTTTGAACAACTTCATACGTTGCCTTGGGAAGTAACTACTGAAGTAACGCCATATTTTACCTTAACCAAACGCAAGCAGTTTTTTTCTGACATTACGGATGAAAACGCGTTTGATATAGTTTATTTTGATGCTTTTGGCTACAACGTGCAACCCGAATTATGGAATGAAGCTATTTTTGAGAAAATGTATATTGCCTTAAAAAACAACGGCATATTAACCACATATGCGTGCCGAACCACCATTAAAAATGCTATGCAAGCAGTTGGTTTCCAAACGATGAAACTACCAGGCGCACCTGGGAAAAGAGAGATGTTACGTGCGTTGAAAATTGGGTAAAAATCTTATCCTACAACTTTTCTTGTAGTGCTTTTATTTCATCTCTAAACTTGGCGGCTTGCATAAAGTCTAATTCTTTAGCGGCTTTTTCCATTAGTTTACGTTTGTCTCTAATTTTCTTTTCAATTTCGGGTTTGCTTAGGTACTCGCTTTCGGGTTCTGCGGCTTTATACGCTTGGTTTTCGAAGTATTGTGTAGAAACAGAGTTGGCACCAAACGCGTTTCCTAAACTTTTGTTTAAAGATTGTGGCGTTTTGCCATGTAAGGTATTGTAAGCCGTTTGTTTTTCACGTCGGTAAATGGTTTCGTCTATGGTGTGTTGCATGCTTGCCGTAATTTTGTCGGCATACATAATGGCTTTTCCGTTAAGGTTTCTGGCGGCTCTTCCAACGGTTTGCGTTAACGAACGTTTGCTACGTAAAAAACCTTCTTTGTCTGCATCTAAAATCGCTACAAGCGATACTTCGGGTAAATCTAATCCTTCACGTAATAAGTTCACGCCAATTAGCACATCAAAAACGCCTTTTCGTAAGTCTTGCATAATTTCTACACGTTCCAAAGTATCTACATCGGAATGAATGTAACGGCATCGTATCGAAACTTTGGTTAGGTATTTGGCTAATTCTTCTGCCATTCGTTTGGTTAACGTAGTGACTAAAACACGCTCGTCGGCTTCGCAACGCAATTGAATTTCTTCAATTAAATCGTCTATTTGATTCGCACTTGGACGAATTTCAATAATCGGATCTAACAAACCTGTTGGACGAATAATTTGCTCTACATAGACACCTTCTGATTTTTGCATTTCATAGTCGGCAGGCGTGGCAGAAACATAAACTACTTGATTTTGTAGCGCTTCAAATTCTTCAAATTTTAAAGGGCGGTTGTCCATTGCGGCTGGCAAACGAAATCCGTATTCTACCAAGTTTTCTTTTCGGCTTCTGTCGCCACCATACATAGCGTGTACTTGCGATATGGTTACGTGACTTTCATCAATAACCATTAAATAATCGTCTGGAAAATAGTCTAATAAACAGAAAGGACGCGTTCCCGGTTCTCGACCATCCAGGTAACGCGAATAGTTTTCAATTCCAGAACAATAGCCCAATTCGCGAATCATTTCTAAATCGAAATTGGTGCGTTCTTCTAATCGTTTGGCTTCTAAATGTTTGCCAATTTCTCGGAAATATTCGACTTGTTTTACCATATCTTGTTGGATTTCCCAAATGGCTTTTTGTAAAACATCTGGAGAAGTCACAAACATATTGGCAGGATAAATGCTTAACGAATCGTATTTTTCCAATACCTGAGACGTTCGGGCATCAAACGCTTCAATTTCTTCAATTTCATCGCCAAAAAAGTGAATTCGAAAAGGTTCGTCGCCATAACTTGGAAAAACTTCAACCGTATCGCCTTTGATACGAAAGGTTCCTGGTGTAAATTCCATTTCGGTACGCGCATATAAACTTTGCACCAATTGATGCAATAATTTGGTTCGAGAAATGGCTTGTCCGCTTTTTAAAGAAATCACATTTTTCTGAAATTCAACCGGATTTCCAATTCCATACAAGCAAGAAACTGATGAAATTACAATAATATCTCTACGACCAGAAAGTAGGGCAGAGGTAGTGCTTAAACGAAGTTTTTCGAGTTCTTCGTTAATAGATAAGTCTTTTTCAATATAAGTTCCCGTTACCGGAATAAAGGCTTCGGGTTGGTAATAATCGTAATACGAAACAAAATACTGCACCGAATTATTAGGAAAAAATTGCTTAAATTCCGAATACAATTGTGCCGCTAAGGTTTTGTTGTGTGCTAAAACTAAAGTAGGTTTCTGCACTTCTTGCACCACATTAGCTACGGTAAATGTTTTTCCTGAACCCGTAACACCTAATAAGGTTTGGTATTTTTCGCCATTGATGATGCCTTTAGCTAATTTTTCAATGGCTTGCGGCTGGTCTCCAGTGGGAATGTAATCGGATACTACTTGGAATTTCATTTTAGATTTTTATAGGATTTCGTTTCGTATGTCTGATCCTAATTATTTATATTTCGTTTGGTGTAACTTTGTATGAAATTCTATAATTATAAATTTCAAAGGCTCTAAAATTTCCAGAATTAGATTTTTTCATTTCATCCAACTCATAAATTTCCCAATTTGATTTTAGAATTGTTACAGATTCATATATGGTGGCAATAACTTTATTTGAAGTAGTTTTGCTTTTTGTTTTTTTTATTAAATAGAAATAAATATTTTCTAATTGTTCTAAAGCGGTTTTAGTCCAAATTATTTCTTTTTCCATTCGTCAATTTTAGCTTTTACCTCATTATGAGAAACGGTATAACCTTTTTCAATATCTTCTTCCGCCATTAAAATCTCCGAATTATAATCGTCATAAAGATTCTCTTTTTTAATTTTTGATTCAACTATAGTTCTCAAAGCATTTAAAAAAGATTTGTCTTCAATTTGATTTATTTCTTCAATTAATATGTTTTTCAATTCTAACGTGTTCATACTTTTGAAATTTTATCGAAATTACAATTTTTCAGCCAAATATTTTCCTGTCAACGATTTTTTATTTTTTGCGATTTCTTCTGGTGTGCCAAAAGCGACCAATTGCCCACCATTTTCTCCACCTTCAGGACCGATGTCGATAATGTAATCGGCGCATTTTATAAGTTCTAAATTGTGTTCAATTACGATTATGGAATGTCCTTTATCAAGTAAGGCATCAAATGATTTTAATAATTTTTTTATGTCGTGAAAATGCAAACCAGTTGTGGGTTCATCAAAAACAAATAGCATTTTTTCTTTGGTGGCGCCTTTTACTAAAAACGAGGCCAACTTAATACGTTGTGCTTCACCACCAGAAAGCGTAGAAGACGATTGTCCTAATTGGACATATCCTAAACCTACATCTTTTAATGGTTGTAACTTTTGCGTAATTTTATTTTGACCATGTGTTTCGAAGAACATTACGGCTTCATCAATGGTCATTTTTAGAATGTTGTCGATGTTTTTGCTTTCGAAATTCACTTCCAAAACTTCTTTTTTGAATCGTTTTCCATTACAAGTTTCACATTCTAAATGCACATCGGCCATAAATTGCATTTCAATGGTTACTTCGCCATCGCCTTTGCACGTTTCACATCTTCCACCATCTACATTAAATGAAAAGTGTTTGGCTTGGTAATTTCTCAACTTGGAAGTGGTTTGTTTGGCATATAATTCTCTTATATCATCGTACGCTTTTATATACGTTACTGGATTGGAACGCGAACTTCTTCCAATAGGATTTTGGTCTACATATTCAATGTTTTTAAGGTGCGAATAACTGCCTTCTAAACTGGTAAATTGACCTGCCTTGTCGCCAATTCCTGTCAGTTTTTTCTGTAAGGCAGGAAACAATATCTTTTTTACTAAAGTACTTTTTCCACTACCAGAAACACCAGTAATTACGGTTAAGCAATCCAATGGAAAAGTGACATCAATATTTTTTAAGTTGTTTTCTCTTGCGCCAATAATATCTATATGATTTTTGAATTTTCTTCGAACTTTTGGCACTTCAATTTTTTCTTTTCCGTTTAAGTATCTTGAGGTTAACGAATCTGACTTCAGAATTTCTTTATAGGTACCTTGTGCGACTAAATTACCACCCAAAGTTCCCGCTTCTGGACCAATATCTATAATCATATCGGCGGCTTTCATAATATCTTCGTCGTGTTCTACTATAATTACCGTATTGCCCAATTTTTTTAAGTTCAGTAAAACTTCAATCAATTTTTCAGTATCTTTTGGGTGCAAACCAATACTTGGCTCATCTAAAATATACATAGAACCCACCAACGAGCTTCCTAAAGAAGTAGCCAAATTAATTCGTTGCGATTCGCCACCAGAAAGAGATGCCGATTGTCTGTTTAAACTTAAATAATTTAATCCTACGTTATATAAAAATGCTAAACGGTTTTTTATTTCTAAAAGTAATCGTTTTGCTACTTTTTCATCATATTCTGATAATTCAATGGTATTAAAAAATGGAATTAATTTAATAATTGGCAAATCTACTAAGTCAGAAATGGTTTTTCCTGCTACTTTAATATTATTGGTTTCTGCACGTAATCTTTTTCCTTTACAGGCGTGGCATTTTGTCTTCCCTCTGTAACGCGAAAGCATCACACGATTTTGAATTTTATAGTTATTCGCTTCTAAATCAGCAAAAAAAGCATTTAATCCTGTGAAATACTTATTTCCATTCCAAACAAGTGCTTTGTGCGCTTCTGATAATTCAAAATAAGGCTTATGGATAGGAAAATGAAAATGATGTGAATTATTAACCAATTGGTCTCGGTACCAACCCATACTTTCACCTCGCCAAGGATAAATAGCGTTTTCATATACAGAAAGCGCGGTGTTTGGCACCACAAGTTCTTCGTCTATACCAATCACACTTCCGTAGCCTTCACAAGTTGGGCAAGCGCCATACGGATTGTTAAAACTGAATAAATGAATGTTTGGTTCTAAGAAATCCAATCCGTCTAATTGAAAATTAGAGTTAAAAACCTTGCGATTTATTTTTTCAGGTTCTTGTAAGTACAATTCCCCTTTTCCTTCATAAAAAGCAATTTGTATGGCATCGGCAATACGATTTAAAAATTCTTCATCTGATTGCACTACGATTCTATCAATAACTAATACTATTTCTTTCTTAGCCATTGTAGATTCGTCAATCATTTCCAAAGTCGAAACAAAATCGTCTAATCGAACCGTTTTATTGTCTATAAGTACTCTTGCAAAACCTTGTTGTAATAAAACGTTAAGTTTGTCGTGTAATTTTCTGCCTTCTTCCAAATGAATGGGAGCTAGAAGGAGCCATTTCGAATCAATATCTAATGATTGTATGAATTTTACTACATCAGAAACGGTATGTTTTTTTACTTCTTCACCTGAAATTGGCGAATAGGTTCTTCCAATTCTAGCAAATAATAATTTTAAGTAATCGTATATTTCTGTTGATGTTCCAACTGTTGAGCGCGCGTTTGTAGTATTTACTTTTTGTTCAATGGCAATGGCAGGCGCAATTCCTTTAATGTATTCTACTTTCGGCTTGTCTAATTTTCCTAGGAATTGACGTGCGTAAGAAGATAAACTTTCAACATAACGTCTTTGTCCTTCTGCATATAGTGTATCAAAGGCTAAACTTGATTTTCCAGATCCAGAAAGCCCAGTAATCACTACCATTTGATTTCTTGGAATGGCAACATCAATATTTTTTAAATTGTGCAATTGTGCCCCTTTTATCAAAATAAATTTTTTGGGTTCTAAAGAAGAAAAATCTGATGGCATCGTTGTGTTTTTTATAAGAATGGCAAAGATAATTAATTATAAGGCTAAATGTATCAATTCTTCTTTCAGATGAATAAAAATTTATAAACGCAACCTATGAAATCGTTGTAGTTGAATTATTAATTCTTATTTTAAACCATACATTAGCTATACATCAATTATTATATTTTAATAAAATTAAAAACAAATAACTGAAAATCAATATTTTGTGTAATTATAAAAAAAATTCTTATTTTTGCAAAATAAAATTAAATGTATAGTTTCTATATATGTATTAAAAATTGTGCATTTATATTTTTTATTAATTTTACTTTTATAAATTTTTAACCAATTAAATTTAATATTATGAAAAAAATTACGTGTTTAATTACATTTTTAATTTCTTTTTTAGGTTTTTCACAAAATCTAGTTACAAATGGAAATTTTCAAACAGGTACTGCCGCACCTTGGACAGGTAATGCTGCCAATGTTGTTGATTTGGGTGCTTCAAATTTTGTTAACCAAGCTGAAGTACTAGCTGCAGGAAATCCATGGGATGTAAATTTAAGCCAGCAAGTTAATTTAATAGATGGTAAAACTTATTTGTTAAAATTTGATGCTTTTACTGCTACGACAACTGGTACAAGAACTTTAATTGCTGGTTTAGGACAAACGGGTGCACCTTATGAAGCGTTAACAGCAACAGCAGTATTAACTTCTACTCCTCAAACTTTCAGTTATGAATTTACCATCAATTATGGTAATACTGTTAATGATAGAGTTATTTTTGATATGGGTAATGCTACAGGATTTGTATTTATTGATAACGTATCTGTTATAGAAGTTCTTCCATTAATACAAAATTTCGAGATTGCTGCTAATTATACTGCAATTTCTGGTTTTGAAGGTGCTATTGCTTCAATAGCTGCAAATCCCTTAATAGGCGGTACAAACGGACAAGTTTTTAAAGGTGTTCAAGGATCAGCAGGTGGTCAAACTTATCAAGGTATTGAATTTCAGCAAACTACCAAAAAAGCTAAATTAACAACTAACAAAACAATGACTGTAGATGTATTTTGTACTCAAGCATTTAATGTGTTAGCAAAAGTTGCACAAGGAGGAGCAGGTGCTCCAGAATCAGCAAATGGACAAGCATATACTACGCCTGGACAATGGCAAACATTAACTTTCAATTTTGCGGCACCTATGGATGGTACTCTTGCAGCGAATGGAGAATATGAGAAAATTATTTTCTTTGGAAATTGGAATTCCACTAATACCGGTTTTAACAATCCAATTGTACCCTTAACTTTTTATGTTGATAATATTAGAGCTCAGGAGGCTGCATTTCCACTTCCACCAACTGGGCCAACTGTAGCCGCACCAACTCCGCCAGCAAGAGCCACAACTGATGTTATTTCTCTATTTAGTAATGCTTATACTAATATTGCTGTTACTGAATGGTCAACAACATGGGATACTGCTAGTATTTCAGATCTTGTTTCTGTTCCAGGTGATGATATTAAAAGAATTACTTTTGGAAATTTTTTAGGTGTTCAATTAACAAATTTTGAAAATGCTACAAACATGACACATTTTCATATGGATTATTTTATTCCTTCTGGAACTGATTTGACGGGTAAAGTATTAAATCCTAAATGGTCTAATCATGCTGCCATGGTAGCAGAGACTAACGCCCTTTTATTAACTCATTTACCAACAACAACAGGTTCATGGGTTTCTATTGATGTGCCGCTTTCAACATTTTCACCTCAAGGTCCTGGTGTTGCATTTGCTAGAGAAAAATTATATCAATTTTTAATTACTTCAAATCTAGGAATTGTTTATGTAGATAATATTTATTTACACAAAAATACCATTTTATCATCAGATAGCTTTGCCGTTTCTAAAGTAAAGTTTTATCCAAATCCTACATCTAATGTATTAAATATTGAGTCAGTTGGAACTATCCAGAATATTTCAATTTTTAACGTTTTAGGACAAGAAGTAATGAACAAATTAACTGATGAAGCGTTAGTAAGTTTAGACGTTTCTGGATTAAACGCAGGCATTTATGTAATTAAAACTGTAGTTGATGGAGTTACTTCATCAACTAAATTTATAAAAGAATAGTTTTTCTATTTCAAATTTTTTTAAGACTGTCAGTAATGGCAGTCTTTTTTTTATCAATCATTTTTTTATTATACATTTAATATATATCTTTATTTTTTAATTAAAATAAAATGCAATTCCTAAAAACTCAAATTCAACTTTTATTATTTCTGTTTTCTTTAGTGTGTACTGGGCAACAATTACCACCAATTGTTAAGTATTCTAAAGAAATTTATAATGCTGGAATACAAAACTGGATGATTTCTCAAGACAATCAACGATTTATTTATTTTGCAAATAATGAAGGTTTATTAGAATTTAACGGTTCAAAGTGGATATTAAATCCCTCACCTAACGAAACAATCATTCGATCTGTAAATTGTATTCAGGATAAAATTTATACAGGTGCTTTTATGGAATTTGGCTATTGGCAACGGGCTGTCAATGGAGAATTATTTTATACATCTTTAAGCAAATCTATCAAGTCTAAAATTAAAGATGATGAACAATTTTGGGGTATTTTTCCATTTGATAACTGGATACTTTTCCAATCTTTAGAAAAAATTTACGCATATAATACCAAAACTAAGTTGTTTACAATTATAGAACCGAAAAGCACTATTAACAAAGCTTTTAAAACTACTAATGGAATTTATTTTCAAACACCTAATGGTCTGTTTGAAATAAATCAAGGGAAAAGCAAGTTATTTTTAAGCAATGATATTATAAATCAAAATAAACTCATTAATATTTTTGAAACATCTGATGGGTTACTTTTAGTTACACAAAAACAAGGTATTTTTAAATATAAAAATGGTGTTTTATCTAAATTTCAAACCAATATTGATTCTGAAATACAGCTAAGTAATATTTACAGTAGTCAATTATTAAATGATGAAAGTGTAGCGCTTGGTTCAATTTCTAATGGAATTTTTATTTTATCCAAAGAGGGAAAATTAATTTATCATATCACTCAAAACTCTGGATTAAGTAATAATACAGCTCTTTCATTATTTGAAGATGTAGATAAAAATTTATGGATAGGATTAGATAATGGAATTAACTGTATTAATTTAAAATCTCCTATAAATAGTTATTTAGATAACACAGGTATTTTAGGAGCAATTTATACTTCAGCTACACACAACAATAAACTATATATTGGAACAAATCAAGGGCTTTTTTATAAAGATTTGAATTCTTCTACTAAATTTGAATTTGTTCAAAACACCAAAGGACAAGTTTGGTCTTTATTTTCATTTAAGAATACCCTTTTTTGCGGCCATGATTCGGGAACTTTTATAATAAATGGATCCATTGCCAATCAAATTTTTTCTGGTTCTGGAACTTGGAAGTTTGAACCCCATTTAAATGGAGAGAATTTTATTTTACAAGGAAATTATAATGGAATTTCAGTTATAGAGAAAAGTCCAAAAGGTTGGGTTTTTAAAAACAAAATTAAAGGTTTTGATTATTCCTCAAAACATTTTGAGATTCTAAATAACAAAGATATTTTTGTAAGTCATGAATATAAAGGAGTTTATAAATTCTCTATTGATAATTTATTAACAAAAGCCACTAAAGTTATCAAGTTTAAGAAACCAATTAAGGGTAAAAATGCTTGTTTAGTGAAATATAATAATCAGATTTACTATGCATATAAAGACGGGGTTTTCAAATTAAATAATAAAACAAAACAGTTTGTTAAAGACATGTCGTTAAGTTCTATATTTGAAAATGACGAATATGTCACAGGTAAAATGATTGTAGATAAGTCAAATAAACTTTGGTTTTTCACCAAAAACTACATTCATTACTTTTCAGCAGGAAAGCTATCTGCAGATTTAAAAAAGAATAGTTTACCTATTCCGTCTTCCATGACCAATTCTATACCAGGATATGAAAATATTTTACAATTAAATGATTTAAACTATTTAATTGGATCTACAGATGGTTATTATATTTTAAAAAACATTGATTTCAAATTTAGCAATTATAAAGTTTCGTTAATTAGAATTTCAAATTCGGGAGTTAATTCTAAACCATTAAATATTTCAATAAAAGATAAAGTTTATTTAAATCATGATCAAAATAATTTAGAATTTAGTTACACTGTTCCAGAATATGATAATTATATTAATGCAGAATATCAATATAAATTAGAAGGTTTTAATGATAAGTGGAGTGACTGGACCTTTAATTCAAAAGTTGTATTTGAGAATTTACCTGCAGGTGATTTTACATTTTATGTTAGAGCCAAAGTAGCAAATTCTATTACAGATAATATTGAATCGTATTCTTTTGTAATTTCCAAACCTTTCTACGCGAATGCATGGGCAAAATTATTTTATTTTATTTTGTTATTAATAATATGTTTTTATATTCATAAATTTTATACTGTTTTTCACGAAAAAAGACATCAAAGAATTATCGCCGAAAACAATATTTTATTGGAGCTTAATGAATTAGAGAATGAACAAAAAATTATGAAAATTAAGAATGAACAGTTAATTCAAGATGTTGATAAGAAGAGCAAAGAATTGGCCGTTTCAACGATGAACCTTATTAAGAAAACAGAACTACTAAATATTATTAAAGCAGATCTTAAAAACTCAACTGATAGTTCAACTAATAGAAGCATAAAGGCTGTGATTTCCACAATAAATAGTAATGTTAAGGATGAGAGTACTTGGGATATTTTTAAAGAAGCTTTTGATAGTGCAGATAATAATTTTCTGAAGAAGGTTAAAGAAAGCCATCCTTCTTTGACGCCAAACGATTTAAGACTATGTGCTTATTTAAGATTGAACTTATCTTCAAAAGAAATTGCACCACTTTTAAATATATCTGTACGAAGTGTTGAAATTAAAAGATATCGTTTGCGTAAAAAAATTGATTTGCCTCACGAAAAAGGATTAGTAGAGTATATTTTGTCTATTTAGACACTGAATTTTTACACTAAAATGCCTATACATTTCCTCAACAAAAGTAAGAATATCAATTTTTATATAATTTTAATTATGTTATTTTTATATATTTAAGCCTTGTTTTATTAATAAATTCACAATTATACATGTGTTTTTTTATCATGTATGTTTTTTGTTGTGTTTTTTTTTCTTATTTTAATGAAAATTCATCATTATTTTTGAATTGCATACAAATATTTACAAACTTTAATTAATTTAATCTAATACCTTAAATGAAAAAAATTTTTTATTTACTAATTTTTTGCAGTGCATTTTCTAGTTTTTCTCAAACAGAAAAAATTGCAATCCAGAAAAATGATACCGAACATAGCATAACTATAGATGGTAAAAATTTCATTATAAATGGAATGAACTGGGATTATTTTCCAATTGGAACAAATTATTCGTATAGTCTGTGGAATCAAACAGATACTTTTATTCAACAAGCCCTTGACGACGAAATGGGTTTACTTCAAAATATGGGTGTAAACACCATACGTGTTTATTCTGGAATTCCTAAAAAATGGATAGAGTATATTCATTCTAAATTTGGTATTTACACGATGTTAAATCATTCTTTTGGGAGATACGGTTTAACTATTGATGGTGTATGGAAACCTAATACGGAATATTCTGATCTTAAAACAAAAAAGCTTCTTCTAAATGAAGTGACTCAAATGGCCAAAGAGTATAAAGATACCAAAGGATTATTAATGTTCCTTTTAGGGAATGAAAATAATTATGGCTTATTTTGGGATGGAGCTGAGACAGAAAACATTCCTGTGAAAGACAGAAAGTCTACAGTTAGAGCACGTTCGTTATATAAATTATTTAACGAAGCAGTAGTATCTATGAAAGCAATAGATGCTAATCATCCAATGGCAATATGTAATGGAGATTTACTTTTTCTTGATATTATAGCAGAAGAATGTAAAGATGTTGATGTACTTGGAACAAACGTCTACAGAGGTGTCTCTTTTGGTGATTTATTTGAAAGAGTAAAAAAAGAATACGGTAAGCCACTACTTTTTACCGAGTTTGGTTCAGACGCTTTTAATACTCTAACTAATCAAGAAGATCAAAATGCACAAGCCTTTTATTTAAAAGGCAATTGGAATGAAATTTATAATAATGCATTAGGTATGGGTAAAGCTGGAAATGCTATTGGTGGATTTACATTTCAATTTAGTGATGGTTGGTGGAAATATGGCCAAACTTCTAACTTAGATTTACATGATAACAATGCTTCATGGTCAAATGGTGGTTATCAAAAAGATTTTATTGAAGGTGAAAACAATATGAATGAAGAATGGTTTGGTATATGTGCTAAAGGACCAACAAATGAAAAAGGTTTTTACCAATTATATCCTAGAGCTTCCTATTATGTATTGAAAGAAATCCATAAGTTTAATCCATTTTCACAAAACGCAAATAAAGAGAAACTTAAAACCATATTTGATGAGGCTAATTTGATGGATGCAACGCTTAGAGCCCGTGCTGACAAAGCGGCATTAGCTAGTAATGATGGTGGAATTTTAAAAATAAGCAATCTTAGAGCTGAATTTACAACTTTTAATACGGGTGGTAGCTTAATTTCAACTCCAAAAACAGATGATCCTGATACTGCAAATTATCCAAGCAAACTTGGATTTGATCATATGCAATCTTATTTTATTGGTGTTGAAGGAAATCCGTCTGCCAATATGAAAGCAAACGTAAATTTCAATGTTTTAGGAAGAGTTGCTGAAAATCCAATTAATGAGATTTTTTATGAAAATAGAGGAAGAGCTCAGTCTTTTGATACGCCTAATGGACCAACTGTAGTGAGCGACTTTAATAGAGTTCAGGTGTATAATGCATCATACAAATGGAATGCTAAGGATTTTGATTTGAAAGGTTTTTACAGAACGGGTCATTATCATTGGGGTTATGAAGGTGATTTTTTCGCATTATATTCTGAAGCTAATTACGGTCCTAATCTTGATATTTACAATGGAGAAACTCTTGGTTTTGAAATTGATGGTAAAAGAAGTTTAAAAGGTTTTAAAGCTGCATTTGGTCCACAATTATGGTGGGGAGCAAATCCAGCTTATTTACTAAAATATGGAAAAAAATTAGGAAATGTTGATGCCACTGTAGTGTATCACGAAGATATTAATCAAGTAGAAATTTCTGAAACGGTTTCTTCAATTGCATTCCCAGTGCCAAAAACAAGAAGAGCTACGGTTCATTTCAAAACGAAGTTAGGCGCTTTTGGTTTTGATGCAGGAGGTATTTGGGGAGGACAACCACTAAATGGACGAGAGTTTCAAATGATGGATGGGAATGTTGTTAAAGTGGATAAAATTAATAACAAAGATAACTGGGGAGGAAAAGCAAAAATTACGTTTTCTAAAGGAAAATTTAATGCTTATACCCAAGGAGCCATTCAGGGTCTAGTTGCTTCAGGTGGAGCAGATAATGTTCAAACATTTACAGGTTGGAGATTAAAAGATTCAGGAAGTGGAAATCAAATGAATTTTTTAGCAGGTTTTACCTATAACATAAATTCTAAATTACAAGTTGCACCAAATATGTTGTGGCAAAAACCGCTTGTAGAAGCAATGCCAAACGGTGTAAATGCTCCTGGAAGATTAAGAAATGTATTGGATGATCCGTTTTTTGTAAGAGCAAATAGAGAAACATTAGGAGGAGAATTATTAATCACTTATGACCCAACTCCTGCAACTTGGATGTATGAATGGAATAATGATATGGTAGAAGATGCAAAATTTGCATTCAATACTGGATTTGTTTTCAGAAAATTACCTACAACAATGGATGCGGCCATAGGATTTTTATCAAACAGAACGCCTTTTGCCTTTGCAAAATCGGCTCCTGCGCAGAACTTATGGGAATCAAATACAAGAATTGTTTCAAAAATTAGTCCAGATTTAGGAATGATTGCAAATATCTATTTTGGAAATGGTCAAGCCAATGGAGACTCTGAAAGAACCATTAACAGAATGGGTGGTGATATTAGATTGATTTACAAACAAGTGAAATTAGCTTCTTCACTTAAATTAAATGATTGGGGACCTTATGATTATCACCGTGATTTTAATTTAACATACCCACTACAAACTCAAGTAGATATTTCAACTTCATTAGGAAAACCTAGCTGGTATATTTTACCAGATACAAGAATTGGTTTAATGGGTATATGGCGAACTTTGAATCAATATTCTCCAAGATATTCTCCAACTTTTGTGCCAGCTAACACGTATCCTGCAATTCCAACTTTAAGTCCAGTAGGTTTTGGAAATGGATCTGAATGGGAAATTAGAACATATATTCATATAAATATTGGTAAATAATTTAAAAAATAATAAAATGAAAAATTCAAAAATTAATTATTTAAGAAGTACGTTCTTATTGACAATTATAACACTTGTCAATTTGAACTGTGAAAGAGATTTATCAGATGAAGCTAAAGAGGCTACATTTGCTAAAACCGCGGAAATATTTACAGATGCACCGGTAGGCATGGGTACTAATTTCTACTTTCCTTATGGACCTGATGCTAATAACCCAGTTGGTTCAAAATTTACGGCTTGGTCAGTTGATAGCAATGTGAGTTATAAAGGAAATGCTTCTATGCGTTTTGATGTGCCAAATGCAACAGATCCTCAAGGAAATTATGCCGGAGGTATTTTAAGAGTTGATGGAGCAGGTAGAGATTTAACAGGTTATGACGCGCTAACATTTTGGGCTAAAGCCTCTCAAGGGGTAACAATTGGAGAGATTGGTTTTGGTGAAGACTTTTATCCTAATAAATACATAACTACTATGAGAAATATTAGTTTAGGAACGGCTTGGACAAAATACATTATTCCAATTCCTAATGCTTCAAAATTATTGCAAGAAAAAGGAATGTTTAGATATTCTGCGGGTACTCAAGGTACAAATGGCGCAGGATATACGTTTTGGATTGACGAATTAAAATTTGAAAAGCTAGGTACTATTTTGCCGTTACAAGCTTCTATAATGAACGGTAACAACATTACTAGATCTACATTTGTTGGCGTAACCTCAACAATAACTGGCGTATTAGCAACATTTAATATGCCTAACGGTAGCAATCAATCTGTTTCTATTAGTCCGGCTTTTTTAAATTTTACATCCTCAAATACTTCTGTTGCTACTGTAAATGATGCAGGTGTGGTTACTCCAATCGCAGCGGGTACAGCAACAATTACAGCAACATTTAATGGTCAACCTGCTACTGGAAGTTTAACAATTAATTGTACAGGTGTCTATATAAACGCGCCAAATCCAACATTGAGTCCATCTAATGTAATTTCTATATTCTCAGATGTTTATACTAATGTTCCAGTTAATTATTATAACGGTTATTGGGCACCTTGGCAAACCACACAATCTAACGATTTTGCAGTATTGGGCGATAATGTATTGAATTACACAAACTTTAATTTTGTAGGAATCGAGTTTAGCAGTCCAACCGTGAATGCTACTTCTATGACACATCTTCATTTAGATGTCTTTATCCCAGGACCTATATCACCTGGTAGAGTGTTTCAAATAAGATTAACTGATTTTGGAGCAAATGGCGCTTATGGAGGAGGAGATGATACACAAAGTCTACCTTATTTAGTGTCAAATAATTTAGTTTCCCAGAATTGGATGTCTTTTGAAATTCCATTATCTCAACAAGTAGGTCTTAATAATAGATCTCATTTAGCTCAAATAATACTTTTAGGTGGAGATAATTCAACATTGTACGTAGATAATATATATTTTCATAATTAATAAATAAGTAAAGATGATATCGAATAAAATAATAAACAAAATTATCATAACTACTGCTATTATTTTTTCATTAAATAGTTGCACTAAAGATGATAAACAAACTGTTATTACTAAAAACACCTTAGTAATGAGCGATGAATTTAATGTAGATGGAGCTCCTGATCCTAATTTATGGTCTTACAACATTGGAACTGGTAGTAACGGTTGGGGAAATAATGAGTTGCAATATTACACTAATAGACCTGAAAATATAAAGGTTGAAAATGGGGTTTTAAAAATTACTGCACGTAGAGAACAATATATGGGAGAAGCATATACCTCTGCTCGTATAGTAACTAAAGGTAAATATGAAACCAAATACGGAAGAATTGAAGCAAGAATAAAATTGCCAAGAGGCAAAGGATTATGGCCAGCTTTTTGGATGTTAGGTTCTAATTCAGATACAGCCATTTGGCCGCAATGTGGAGAAATTGATATTATGGAATATTTAGGAAGTAGTCCTACTAAAGTGTTTGGAACGGTTCATGGTCCCGGGTATTCAGGAGGTAATGCTATAACAAAAACGTTCACGTTACCAAATAGCAGATTTGATACTAATTTCCATGTTTTTGGTGTAGAATGGGATGAAAATTATATCAACTTTTATGTTGATGATGTACTTTACAATCAAATTACACCATCAGAAGTAACTGGTGATTGGGTGTTTAATAATCCTTTTTACATAATATTAAACATGGCTGTAGGAGGTAATTATCCTGGTGCTCCAAATAGTGAAACGCCTTTTCCACAAGAAATGTTAGTAGATTACGTAAGAGTTTACCAATAACCATTTTTTAACAAACCATTTATTAGAAAAGACATCTAATGTCTAAACACGCCTAAGAAATACAATTGAATTATAGCAATTATGAGCCCAAATACACCTATATCTGATACTAATAATAAGAAAGAAATAAATTTAGATTCGGTTTTTATCAATAATGAAATGTTTTTCAAAATCACTAATCATAATTTGATGCGACCTTTTTTTATGAGTATCGTTAGTGATTCCAATCACTGGATGTTTATTTCAAGTAACGGCGGTTTAACTGCCGGGAGAAAAAATGCTGAGTTTGCTCTTTTTCCTTATTACACAGATGATAAAATAACAGAATTTGCTGATATTACAGGTAGTAAAACTATTTTTCAAATTGATAAAAACAACGAAAAATATATTTGGGAACCTTTTTCAGAGCGTTTTAATGAAACCTATAATTTAACTAGAAATTTATATAAAAACGAATTTGGTAATAAAATTATTTTTGAAGAAATCCATCATGATTTTAATTTGACTTATAGATACCAATGGAGTTCAAGTAATTTGTTTGGTTTTGTAAAAAAATCAGAATTAATTAACGATTCTCAAATTGATTACAGTATAAATGTTTTAGACGGAATTCAAAATATATTACCACAAGGGGTTAACAGCGATTTGCAAAATTCAACTAGTAATTTAGTTGATGCCTACAAGCGAAATGAACTTCATTTGGAAAGTGGATTAGGGATTTTTGCTTTAAGTGCCATTATTGTAGATAAAGCAGAACCTAGTGAAGCATTAAAAGCTAACATCGTTTGGTCTTTAGGATTGGATAAACCAACGTATTTACTTTCCTCACTTCAACTTTCAGCTTTTAGGAAATTTCATGACATACATCAAGAAACGGATATAAAAGGAGAAAAAGGGGCTTATTTTATTTCAACAAAATTAGTTTTAGAAAAAAATACAACTAAAACTTGGAAGATTATTGCCAATGTAAATCAAAATCAATCAGAAGTTATTCAAATTGCCGATGCAATTTCTAATGACCCAACTCTTGAAAAGCAAATTATTCAGGATATCGATTTAGGTACTCAAAATCTTATTGCGCTTAATGCAACTGCTGATGGATTACAATTTACATCAGATAAACGAAAAGATTCGCGTCATTTTTCAAATGTTTTATTTAATATCATGCGAGGTGGTATTTTCGATAACAATTATACAATTGAGAAAAATGATTTCGTAAACTACATCGCTAAAGCCAATAAAAGTTTATTTAAAGAAGAAGAAACATTTATAAAAAAATTACCAGAAATTTTTGATTATTCATTTCTTCAACAACTAATTTATAATTATAATAATGTCGATTTAATTAGACTTTGTACGGAATATCTTCCATTAAAGTTTAGTCGAAGACATGGTGATCCAAGTCGTCCATGGAATAAATTTTCTATTAATACAAGAAGTGAAATAGACGGTTCAAAAATATTAGATTATGAAGGAAATTGGAGAGATATTTTTCAAAATTGGGAATCTTTAGCTAACGCCTATCCTGAGTTTATAGACGGAATGATTCACAAGTTTTTAAATGCGTCAACTTTTGACGGATATAATCCATACCGTGTTACGAAAGATGGTTTTGATTGGGAAACGATAGAGCCAGATAATCCTTGGTCATACATTGGATATTGGGGTGATCATCAGATTATCTATTTATTAAAGTTTTTAGAATTTATAGAAAATTATCAACCAGGAAAGTTACAGTCTTACTTTGATAAGGAATATTTTGTTTATGCAGCAGTTCCTTATACCATAAAATCGCATCAAGATATTTTAAAAAATTCAAAAAATACCATTGATTTTGATCATGAATGGGATACAAAAATCAATCAACGTCGCAAAGAAAATGGGGCTGATGGCGCCTTATTAAGAGATAATAATGGAGATATTTATCATGTAAATTTAATTGAAAAGTTATTAGCTACCATATTGGCTAAAATGTCTAATTTTATTCCTGAAGCTGGAATTTGGATGAATACTCAAAGACCAGAATGGAATGATGCAAATAATGCATTAGTAGGCAATGGTGTTTCTATGGTTACGCTTAATTATTTAAGAAGATTTTTAAAGTTTTTTCAACAATTATTAGATAATGCGGATCAAGAAACTATTAAAATTTCTAATGAAATGGTGGAGTTCTACCATGCTATTAGAGAATGTTTACTTTCCCAACAGCACTTATTAACAGGATCAATTTCTAATGATGATAGAAAAAGAATACTTGATTCGCTAGGTCAAGCGGCATCTGAATATCGATACCATGTTTATAATAGCGGATTTTGGGGTAAAAAACGAACACATTCTATGCAAGGTTTGAGGAATTTTACTCAAGTTAGTATTGATTTCATTGAACATTCAATAAAAGCTAACCAGAGAGAGGATCATCTTTATCATGCTTACAATCTAATGTCTGTTGAAAATAATGGCATTTCAATTTCTTATTTACCAGAAATGCTTGAAGGTCAAGTGGCTATTTTAAGTTCAGGGTTTCTTTCTGCAAAACAATCAATAAAGGTATTGGACGCTTTAAGAAATAGTGACTTGTATAGAAAAGATCAAAATAGCTATATTTTATATCCAAATAAAGAATTGCCTAAATTTTTAGAAAAAAACACGATTCCGAAGGAAAGTATAGAAAAGTCAGCTTTATTAAAACAGCTTTTAAGTCATTCTAGTTTTCAACTAATTAATAAAGATAGTAAAGGAAATTATCATTTTAATGGAAATTTTCACAATGCCAATGATTTAAAAATTGCTTTAGAACAATTGGCTCGCAATAACGAATTAAAAGATTTAGTCAAAAAAGATACAGAACTTATTCTGCAAATTTTTGAAGAAGTATTTAATCACAAGGCATTTACCGGTCGTTCCGGAACTTTTTATGGTTATGAAGGTTTAGGGTCTATTTATTGGCACATGGTATCTAAATTGCATTTAGCTGTTTTAGAGGTTATTAATAAAGCAATCGATGCTAATGAAGACCAATCAACAATTGATGCATTAGTGCACCATTTTGATGAAATCGGAGCCGGAATAGGTATTCATAAATCGCCAAAAGTGTATGGTGCTTTTCCAACCGATCCGTATTCGCATACTCCTTTTGGTAAAGGGGCTCAACAACCGGGTATGACTGGACAAGTAAAAGAAGATGTCCTTGTTAGAATAGGTGAATTTGGTGTGAAAGTGAAAAATGGAAAATTACATTTTCAACCAGCCTTTCTTAAAAAAGGGGCGTTTTTATCCCATGATACAGAAGCTTCATTTATTATGGTTGACGGTTCAATAAAACAAATTCATCTTAAGAAAAATAGCTTAGCATTTACAACCTGTCAAGTACCAGTTATTTATACAATTAACACCACTAGTAAAATTGTTTTGAACTATAAAAATGGAGAATCAAAAACTTTTGATTCCTTAGAATTAAACCAAGAAGAAAGCATTAAAATATTCCACCGAACTAATGAAATTTCATTGGTTGAAGTGTATATAAACGAAAGTATTTTAAGATAATGAAACAGCTGATTTACATCATATTACTAGTTTTTATATCATGTAAACCAATGATTACTAATAATCTGGTTTCAAAAGAAATGACGGCGGAAAAATTATTAGGCAATCCTAATTATCAAGGCATTTGCTATGGAGGCTATCGAACCAATTCAAGAGATATAGAACCAAGTGTTTCCGAAGTTAAGGAGGATTTGAAAATTTTAGCGGCTATAGATATTAAAATAATCAGAACCTATAATCTGCATCGTGAGGAAATAGTAAATGTACTAAAAGCCATTACCGAATTAAAAAAAGAGAATCCCAAGTTTGAAATGTATGTGATGTTAGGCGTTTGGATTGATTGTAAAAATGCTTGGACAGAAATTGCTCCAATTCATGAAGAAGAAAGTCAACGTAATACAATTGAAATTCAAAAAGCTGTAGAATTATCTAATCAATATCCAGAGATTATAAAAATTATTTCTGTTGGAAATGAAGCAATGGTGAAATGGGCGACCAGCTATTATGTTACACCAGCTATAATTTTAAAATGGGTTAATCATTTACAAGAGTTAAAAAAATCAAATCAATTACCAAAAAATCTGTGGATAACAAGCTCAGACAATTATCTTTCTTGGGGAGGAGGTGAGGAGCAATATCACACCGAAGATTTGAATAGATTAATAAAAGCAGTAGATTATATTTCCTTGCATTCGTATCCTATTCACGATGAACGTTATTTTCCAGAAATATGGGGAATTAAAGAAAATGAAACAAATCTATCCGATAAAATGAAAATAGATTCGGCTATGTTGAGAGCCAGAGATTATGCTATTTCACAATATAATGGAGTTGTAAAATACATGAAATCGATAGGCGTAGATAAACCCGTTCATATTGGTGAAACAGGTTGGACTACCATTGATAACATATATTACGGTGATAAAGGTTCCAAAGCAGCCGACGAATACAAAGCAGCTCAATATTATAAATTAATGCGAGAATGGTCAAACAAAGAAAAAATTACTTGTTTTTATTTTGAAGCTTTTGATGAAAATTGGAAAGATGGTTCAAATCCGGAAGGATACGAGAATCATTTCGGATTGTTCAATTTGCAGAACCAAGCCAAATTTGCGATTTGGGATAAAGTTGATAAAGGAATTTTTAATGGTTTAACGCGAAATGGGAAACCAATAATAAAAACCTATAATGGAGATGAAAATGCTTTATGGCAGGATGTAAAAGTTCCAAGACTTATTAAGCAAAATTAATTATGGCTAAAAATTATTTTAAAATAACCCTTTTAAAGCTATTGATAACTGGTATTGTATTGTCAATATATAGTTGCTCAAGCACAAAAGAAATGAAAGTGCAAGTCTATGAAACATCTGCGAATGGAATTTCATTGACAAGAATCACCCAATTTTCAAACGAAGGTACTCCAATTGTTTTAACTATCAATCCTGGTGAAAAATTTCAAACGATTACTGGTTTTGGTGGTTCATTTACAGAATCTTCAGCTTATTTATTAAATCGATTAAGTAAAAATAATCGAAACAAAATCTTAAATGCCTATTTTAGCGAAGCTGGTTCTAATTATTCTCTAACACGAACACATATTGCTTCTTGCGATTTTTCATTAAGTAATTATACTTATGCAAAAGTTGAAAACGACATTACTTTGGAACATTTTACCATTGAAGATGATAAATCTGATTTAATTCCGATGATTTTAGACGCAAAAGCGATTTCTAAAGAAGGATTTAAAATTATTTCTTCTCCTTGGTCCTGTCCACCATGGATGAAAGACAATAAAAGCTATATAGGAGGTAAATTAGTACCAGAATTTAACGATACTTTTTCTCTATATTTTTCAAAATATTTGAAAGCTTATAAAAATGAAGGTATTGATATTTGGGGAATTACTCCAATAAATGAACCTCATGGAAACGGTAATAATTGGGAAAGCACGCTTTTTTCTCCAGAAGAAATGACCCTTTTTGTTCAAAATCATCTTGGTCCAAAATTAGAAAAAGACGGTTGGAAAGACGTAAAGATTTTGGGTTATGATCAAAATAGAGCAGGTATACCAGAATGGGTGGATGCTATGTATAAAAATGAAACCACTTCAAAATATTTTGCGGGTACTGCCATTCATTGGTATGAAAGTACGTTCGATTATTTTGCAAAAGAACTGCAATATGCTCACAATAAAGCACCAAATAAATTCCTAATTGAAACCGAAGGCTGTATCGATTCTGAAATTCCGCATTGGCAAGATGACGCTTGGTATTGGAAAAAAGAAGCTACAGATTGGGGTTGGGATTGGGCTAGTGAAAAAGATAAACCTTTACATCCAAAATATGCTCCTGTGAATCGTTATGCAACTGATATTATTGGCTGTTTAAACAATTGGGTAGATGGCTGGGTAGATTGGAACATGGTCTTAGATAGACAAGGCGGTCCAAATTGGTTTAAAAACTGGTGTGTGGCTCCAATACTTGTTGATGATAAAAATGATGAAGTTTATTTTACACCTTTGTATTATGTGATGGCTCATTTCAGTAAGTTCATGCGACCAGGTGGCATAAAAATTGGATGTGAAATAGATAATAAAGATCTAGTAGCAACAGCAGTTAAGAATCTGGATGGTTCAATAGCAGTGGCTGTTTTTAATCCAACTGATCGTATTCAAACAATTGATATTCAATTAAATAAAAAGAATAAAATAATAACTATAGATGCAAATGCGCTTCAAACAATACTAATAAAACCTAACTAATTGCAAAATTAAAATTATAGATATGTCAAATAATATTACAGATACCAAAGTATTGGTGCCAATGAGTCAAAAAATTGCCTTTGGATTAGGAATGCTAGCCAACCAAATGTTTCCAGCAGCCTTAGGAATTTTTATGGTAGTACTAGTCGAAAACTTAGGAATGCCATCATGGATGTGGGGTGTTTTATTTTTTGTACCCAGAATAGTTGATGCTTTTTTTGATCCTATAATGGGATTTATATCAGATAATACAAAATCAGATTGGGGTAGAAGAAGACAATATGTCTTTGTTGGTTCTATTATTATGGGAGTATCTTTTATAATTATGTGGCAATTATACCGAGAAAATAGTGTTACCTATAATTTTATATTTTTTCTAATAATGTCGTTAATTTTTCACATTGGTCTTTCCATTTTTAGTGTACCGTATGTTGCTATGGGTTATGAAATGAGTGACGATTTTCATGAACGCACCAGTATAATGGCTGTATCTCAATGGATTGGTCAGTGGGCTTGGGTAATTGCGCCATGGTTTTGGGTAATTATGTACGACCCTGCTTGGTTTCCAAATGCAGATACTGCCACAAGAACATTAGCTATTTGGGTGGGATTAATATTTATGCTTTTAGCGATGGTACCCGCTATTTTTATTAAAAGTAAATCAACCAAATTTGATGATACCTTAAAACCTTTAACAGTTAGAACAATTGGAGGTAGTTTAAAAGAAATTTTAAGTAGTTTTAAAGAAGCGTTTTCTAATAAACCATTTAGAAAACTTTGTATTGCTACATTTTTTATTTTTAATGCTTTCAATACGGTAGCAGGTTTCACATTTTTTATTGTGGTATATTATCTGTTTAATGGAGATACTGCTGCTGCAGGAATCTGGCCAACTCTTTTTGGATGTATAGGCGCATTAGCAACAACATTTATAGTTATACCAATTGTGGCGTGGATGTCAAAAAAAATGGAGAAAAAAACAGCCTTTTTAATTTCTCAAGGTATTTCCGTGTTTGGGTATATATTATTATGGTTACTGTTTATTCCTGGAAAGCCATATATGTTTTTATTTGCATTGCCATTTTTTGCTTTTGGAATAGGGAGTTTGTTTACCCTAATGATGTCAATGACAGCTGATGTTTGCGATATGGATGAATTAGAATCAGGTAAAAGAAGAGAAGGAATCTTTGGCGCTATTTACTGGTGGATGGTAAAATTCGGTTTTGCTATTGCAGGATTGTTAACAGGTGTTATTATGTCGGCGGTAGCATTTAAAGCGGGCGCACCTACCCAACCAGAAGGAGCCGTTACAGGCTTGAGATTGTTTTTTTCTGGTGTGCCAATATGCGGTACATTAATTGCCATGTGGATCATGTGGGATTATAATCTTACCGAGAAAAAGGCAAATGAGATAAAAAAAGAATTATTAGAAAGAAAATCAAAACTTCAGAAACAAGTTGACTCAATTTAAACAAAACTATTAATGATTCAATTTTATAAAATAGATATGAGAAAAAATACCCTTTTTCAAATGCTTCTAATACTATTATTTACAACTCAATTTGGTTTTGCTCAGGTTGATGTGGTGTATAATAATTTAGTTTGGTCAGACGAATTTGATGGAACTGGTGCAATAAACGCAACCAAATGGCACCATCAAACGCAGATACCTGCAGGCGGAAGTTGGTATAATGGCGAAGTACAGCATTACACAAATCAACAAACAAATTCATCTGTTGCTGGTGGCTTTTTAAATATTACAGCTAAAAAAGAACCTTACACCAGTCAAGGTGTTACAAAACAATATACTTCAGCACGATTGAATTCAAAATTTGCTTTTCTTTATGGACGCGTTGATATTCGTGCGAAGATTCCAACCAATCAAGGTACTTGGCCTGCCTTATGGTTGTTAGGGAAAAATATTAACGAAGATGGTGGTTTTTTTGATGCTCAATTTGGAACAACAGGTTGGCCAGCATGCGGTGAAATTGACATTATGGAGCATGGTATCACACAATCGCAACCTGCTGGTTATGTGCAAAGTGCGATTCATACCCCTTCTTCTTTTGGAAATACAGTTAATCATGGCGGTACAATTGCAGCTAATTTAGGAACCGATTATCACGTATATTCCATGAATTGGTCTCCTTTTCAAATTACTTTTTTATTGGACGGAGTAGCATTTTATACCTATAATCCTTCAGTAAAAACACCTAGTAATTGGCCGTTTAACGCAGAACAATATTTGTTATTAAATATAGCTATGGGTGGCGTAGCGGGAACTATCCCTTCAAACTTTATGCAAGCAACTATGGTTATCGATTATGTTAGGGTTTATCAAAATACAACTGTAGACACACAAGCACCAACTAATTTCACTGCTACTATTGGTGCAGTAACTAGTTCGACTATTGAATTATTACTAAACGGTAACGACAATTCTGGAAATGTTTCTTATAGCATTAATTATAGCGGTGGTACAATAAATACAGCTAGCCCATCTGGAGTTCAAAAATCTGTTGTTGTACCAAACTTAAACCAAAATACAAATTATATTTTTTCAATAGCAGCAAGTGATTTGGCTGGAAATAATTTTGTATCAAATCCAATTGTTATAAACGCAACTACAACTAGTGTTACAGGTTGTTCAGGGGTTAGTAATTTAGCGCAAATAGGTGCTTTCTCTACTGGATATAATTATGCTTTTGAAACGTTAGGAACCAGTGTTAAAATCACTTACGGCTTATTAGATACGGACAAAGTTGGAGTAGTGGCTTATCTGTGGAGACAAAATCCATTTGGTGAAACTCAAATGACAAATGTATCAGGTAATATTTTTACTCACACTATTACGGGTCAAACTATCGGTTCCACTATAAATTATGGTGTGAAGTTTGCTTATTCTGGAGGTATGTCAGTAACAAATTATTATACGTATGTGGTAGGTAGCAATTGTGCTTTAGAAGTGGCGTCAATTCAAGAACCCTTAGATTTTTCATTCCTAAATCCTGTTGAAGATTACATTAAAATACATGCTGAGGATATAATTGACAAAGTAGAAGTATATAATATGACAGGAGTTTTAGTTTTAGAAACCAAAACGGATACTAACAACATTGACATTAAAAATCTTTCACAAGGAATTTATTTACTAGCTGTCCACTCAGGAGATAAAAGAAGCGTTAAAAAAATGATAGTGAAATAGTTACCACTAAACTATAAAAAATCTAAAAATACCTTACAGAAATCTATTTTTGTGAGGTATTTTTATTATGTTTAGACACTTATTTATAATAAAAATAGTTAATTTTTTAAATAATATTTGGTATTTTGAAATATTTAACATTATATTTGCTACTAACAAACCCCTAAAACTTATTTGCTTATAATATAAAAATACTTTTTTTAAAAATTTTAGTTCCAAATCTAAAAAGTATATTTATGGCAAATAACGCACAAACTCCTGACGCAATTTTATTGCAAAACTACATTAGCGGAGAAGAAACAGCTTTACAAATTTTAATAGAAAGACACCAGTCTAAAATTTTTGGTTTTATTTATTCTAAAATTCCAGACCGTTCAGTATGCGATGATATCTTTCAAGATACGTTTATTAAAGTAATTAAAACCTTACGCACGAAAGGGTATAATGAAGAAGGAAAATTTTTGCCTTGGGTGATGCGTATCGCTTCTAATTTAGTTATTGACTACTTCAGACATAATAAAAAAATGCCATATCAACGTGAAACCGACGAATATAGTATTTTTGATTTTATGACCGATTCTAGTTTGTCTATAGAAAACCAACTTATTGAAGACCAAGTTTACTTAGATATAAGAAAAATCTTAGATCAATTACCAGAAGATCAAAAAGAAGTTATAAAAATGCGTTTTTACGAAGATTTAAGTTTCAAAGAAATTTCTGAGATTACAGGTGTGAGTATCAATACTGCCTTGGGTAGAATGCGGTATGCTGTAATTAATTTGAGAAAAATTGTAGAAAAAAATAATATTATATTAACTAATTAATCCGTTCATACAATAATATATTGTGTTTTTGCGTTATCCTATAAATAAACATTTAAGTTCGTATATGGGAAAACTTTACGCTAAAAAAAGACAATCAATTAAAGAAATGAAACCCAGTAAAAGTGCAGTTAGTTTTATATTGAGTTATTCGCAGGCAATGAAAATAGTAAAAGTAGGCACACATACTTTTGAAAACATTGTAAATTGATTAAAAATGCTTCGGAAACTATTTCGAGGCATTTTTTTTAAAGTACTCCTTTAAAACCGTTTTTCGTCCAATTGTTTTAGTAATGATATCTTTTTCTAAATCCCATCCTCTTGCTGGTGAATATTCTCGTCCGTACCAAATAATTTGCAAATGCAACTCGTTCCATGTTTCTTTTGGGAAAATAGCTTTGGCATCTTTTTCTGTTTGTACTACATTTTTACCAGAGGTCAAATTCCAACGGTAAAGTAAACGGTGAATGTGCGTGTCTACAGGAAATGCGGGCACTCCAAATGCCTGACTCATTACTACGCTAGCCGTTTTATGTCCCACGGCAGGCAAGGCTTCTAATGCTTCAAAACTTTGTGGTACTTCGCCATTGTATTTTTCTAGCAAGATATGTGATAAACCGTGAATCCCTTTCGATTTCATAGGTGATAATCCACAAGGGCGTATGATTTCCTTAATTTCTTCTACACTCAATTTAATCATATCCTGTGGATTATCTGCTTTGGCAAATAACAACGGCGTTATTTGATTGACACGAACATCTGTACATTGTGCCGATAGTAAAACAGCAATCAGTAACGTGTATGGATCTTTATGGTCTAAAGGAATTGGAATTTCAGGATACAAATCGTTTAACGTATTTATAACAAATGTTGCACGCTCTTTTTTAGTCATTTTCTTATATTTGATGTGGTAAAGTTAATCAAAGGCAAGAACAATATCAAAAATCAATAACAATAACAATAACAATAACAATAACAAATTCTAACACCCAACACCTTAAACCAAAAAAAATGACACATTTAAAAGTGGGCGATATAGCGCCAAGTTTTTCAGGAACTGACCAAAACGGTAAACAACATACTTTAGCCGATTATAAAGGAAAAAAACTAGTAGTATTTTTTTATCCGAAAGCCAATACGCCGGGATGCACCGCAGAAGCTTGTGATTTACGAGACAATTACGAACGCTTTCAAGCCAATAATTTTGCTTTGTTAGGCGTGAGCGCCGATAGTGCCAAAGCACAAAAGAAATTTGAAGAAAAATATAGTTTCCCATTTCCTTTATTGGCAGATGAAGACAAATCTGTGATTGAAGCATTTGGCGTTTGGGGGCCTAAAAAATTTATGGGAAAAGAATACGACGGGATTCATAGAACCACCTTTATAATAGACGAAAATGGTTCTATATCTGATATCATTACTGATGTGAAAACCAAAGCACACGCCAGTCAGATTTTAGGATAAAGAAAAAGGGTTTTCATGGTATTTGAAAACCCTTTTTTTTATTTTATTATTTATAATGTTTAGCATCATAATCTACCGTCCATTCAATGCCATATTTGTCTCTAAACATGCCAAAATAGCAACCCCATGGACTATCCGATATAGGAAATTCTATAGTACCACCAGCTGAAAGTCCGTTGAATATCTTGTCTGCTTCTTCTTTGCTTTCTGTACTAATGGCAATTTTACTTCGGTTTTCATTTTCACTAGCCAACCTTCTTATTTTGGATTGATATTAATTACTATCATATTCTTTTCCAAACCAAACTACTGCGTAACCCTTGCTTATTCCAATACCAATAGCGTTACAATTACTATCGGACCAAATACCTTGATTAATAATTACTGCATTGTGCCCAGAACTTTTTTTCCAACCTTCTAAAGCACCATCTGCGGTAACAGAAGCTCCATGTATGCCATAGGAAATTTCATATCCATTCCCTTTATAGCTAGTAAGCTCACGGGGTTTATCCCACATACATGAAGCTTTTGGACTATCTTCTGTGTAGCAACACGGTGTCCACGTGCCATTATTAGACCAACTATGCATGTTGCATGTGCTGTTAAACAATCTATTCGTTTGTAAATCTTTCACGTGGGTTTGTGCAACAAAAGTTAAAGAATTAGAAAGTTTAATATTAGGTAAACCTTTTTCTTTTCGGAATTCCATTATCAATTCATATAACTTCTTTTCTTCAGGGCTCAAGGTTTGAGAAAAAGACTTAGAAAAGATGATAAAAAATAAAACAGTTAATAGAAATTTTTTTGCTCTCATTTTATTAATTTTGTTATTTAAATTATAAGATAATATTTATCTATCCCCCAGTATTGTGGATTTATAAACTAAAAATTTTGGTTTTACATACTCAAAGGTAGTATAAAACTATAAATCAAGCACTAAAGTAACAATTTCTTGAAACGGTTATTAGTATTTTGTGACTCATTTTCACTTTTTAATGTAAATTAGTGATCACTTGTAATAACTAACAAAGCAATATAGTAACTAACAGCCCCCTTTTTTACGAACACGTTTATACAATATTTTATTGTCTCGTTCAACATAATCACCCGATATTATTGGATAGGAATACTTTGGAGCGTGAGATATACTATGACTTTTTATAATTATTTTATCAGTAACTTTTAAACTATGTAATTGTTTAAATTCATTATTCAATTCAGGTCCAAAGGAAAGAATATAATCATCCCCCTTAATTTTTACCAATATTCCGAAACCTAATCTTGAGCCAGGCGGGAGAGTAAGAGCGGTTATTTCTCCTTCAATATTTGTAAACTCATTAACAGACGTTCTTATTTTAGTTGCACTTGCAATTACTTTTTTACCTGCAGGTGATGCTTTCCATTCCATGTACATAATGCCATCTGGACTAGCTTCCCATTTTTTACGTGCCGTTTTCATTTCTTCTGCAGTAAGTGGCTTTTGAATTGGCTTTTTTGAATTATTATTTTCTTGATTTGTATAATAAAATCCGAATGCTAAAACAATCGAAAAGATTATAACGTAATTAATTTTTTTCATCTTTTTTGTATGTTTAATTAATAATAAAATTTTAGTTTCAATCTGAAATTAGTATTTTTTCAATCCCAATTATTTTGTTTTCTTCTGAAAGACTAATAAAATAAGCACCATTTGGAAGATTTTCTCTAAATAAAGAAAAAGTTTTACCAGAATAGTTCGTTTTTTGTTTTACAATCTGTCCGTTATAATTGTAAATCGTAAGGCTTACATTTTTATAATTGCTACTAGTTTGTATAGTTGCCGAAGAATTAAAAGGGTTTGGGTAAACTGAAAAAACCGACTGACCCATGTTTTCATTACTACTTAAGTTGCTTTGCCCCGCTTGAATGCAAGCATTTGGGGTGCTTTGGTAGGCATAATCTTTTATGGTAAATGATCCTGACATTTCTAAAAAATCTAAACGTGCCCAGCCATAATAAGTATGGGCACCTACAATAAGTCTAAGTGCTAAATATTTATTCGTTTCCCCTGGCCAGTAACCTATACTCGCTCCTAAACCCATTGTGCCAGGGGTATTATAATCATACCATGTAGTTAATGAAGCACAAATAGTATTTGATGCTGGCAATGCCCATGGGAAATAGGTTCCATTAACAAAATTCCCGGCATAAGCATTATTATTTAAGGGGTTACAAAATACTCCAATTGAACTTCCGCTTCCACCAAATCCAAATATAAAATCAATTATTGTATCATTATTTAAATCTAAAGAATAAGATGCATTAGGAGTAGCGTCAGGAATATCGGTATAAATTATTTGTGAATGTAATTTATGGTTAAAACAAAATAATATAAAAAGACAGCAAAAAAAGGACACTTTTTTAGTATTTATAATTTTTGTTTTCATTTTTTTATTAGAATTTGAATTTTTTTAGTTGATTCCTATTGTAACGTTATTTTTGTTTATTTGCAAATTCAAAAATAGCGCCAACTGCTACACCAATAGCTAAACTTAAAGCTAATATTGAATGTGCATTTTCGAAAGAATGGCCATATAAAGTTCCAAATGCAACCCCAAGGGCTGCTCCTATACCAATACCATTTCCTGAAACTATGTTTTTGTTTTTAGCGATAAATAAAAATGAAATTCATTAATTAGTTAATTTGTTTTTATTTTTCCTGCAATTACAATTTGTGTTTCGACCTTTTAAAGGAGTTAGGAATTGGTAATCCAATACTTTCCATGAAGCAATGTAATCAAAAGTACAAAAAAACTTTAAATAAAGATCTAAATTTCAATTTAGTATCCTTGAGTGATTATATGATACCAACTTTTGTGCTATCCATAAATATACCAAATTAAACACAATAAGTTATTTGTATAAATTTGGTTAAATGTCAATTATTTTTTTTTCGATTATTAAGATTTAAAAATTATTTAATAAATAACAAATTTATTAATGCTATTTTTGTACTTATAAATTTAATTATGAAAACCAAAAATAAAGTGGCTGTAATAATGGCTGTGTATAACACGCCATTTGACATTATAAAAAGAGCAATAGATTCGGTTTTAAACCAAACTTTTCAAGATTTTGAATTATTAATTATTGATGACGGAAGTACGAATGATTCTCAAAATTTAATTTTAGATTATGTTATTAAACATGAAAGTAAAATGACTTACTTGCGACATAAAAATTGCAGTCAATCAGAATCTATAAATAGAGGCATTTTACTAACAAATAGTGAATACATAACTGTAATTGATGCAGATGATGAGTACAAACCAAATCATTTAGAATTATGCTTGTCGGAGATAAATTCATTAGATTTGATTGCTTCTACAACAGAAACTATTGTAAATAATGAATCAGATTATTACGTTCCGGATCGTTTCAATAAAAATGAAGTAATTCATGTGGATGATTGTATTTTGTTTGCAACACTTTTTGGAAAAAAAGAAGTTTTTACAAGCTTAAATTTTTTAGATATGTATGGTGCAGATGCTCATTTTTATGAATGTGCTGAAAAGTTATATTTTGTGGATAAATTAGATTTAAGAACCTATGTTTATTACAGAAATAATCCAAATAGTATTAGTGCAAAAGTTAAAATGAATAATTTCAGTTAATGGAAATACCTTCAAACTTTTCATTAGCAAAAAATCTAATATTAGGCTGTCATATTTCAGGGGTTTATGACGTAAATAGAAGCCAAATCCTTTTAGATGACGATTTTTCAATTATTGAAAAATGGGCTAATTCCATTTCAAAATTAAATCTTCAAGCAATCATTTTTCATAATAATTTTTCCGAAGAAACTATTTTAAAACATCAATCAGAACATTTATTATTTGTTACAATAACACACGATATTCAATTTAATCCAAATGTATTTAGATATAGCGTGTACAGCCAATTCATCCATAAATATTCGGATGCAATTGAATCGCTTTTTGTAACGGATGTTTCGGATGTTTTAGTGTTAAAAAATCCATTTATACAACCTTTATTTATAGCTAATTCAGATTTTGTATTTTGTGGTGATGAACCCACAAAATGGGATAATGAATGGATGTCCGAGCATGGATCTCATTTAAGAAGTCGAATTAAAGATTTTGTTGCTGTTGAAGCGGCAAACAAGTCAAATAGTTTATTAAATTGTGGGATTATTGGTGGCCATATTCAAACCATTAAACCATTATTAGAATCAATTTGGCAAATTCATAAAAATTATAATTTTGATAATACCACTTCCTTTACAGGCGATATGGGCGCTTTTAACTATATGATGCGGAAAAATTATAATAATCGAATTTTACATGGTGATCCGGTAAACTCAGAATTCAAAGCTTATTTTGATGACGGAACCAATTGGTTTATGCATAAATAGTGTTTTTTTAAATATAAAGATGGCGAGTAGCCATAAACAGTTTTTTTAACGTTTTGCAGCTTGGCGATGTGGCGGATTAAGGAAGCCTAAATTTTCGAATTAAAACTGACTTTGCAAGTAAAAAGCGACTTTCAGTTTTGCCCGAAAGCCGCTATTGCTACAAACTGCGGTTGTAGGTTGTATTATTAAAGAAAGAAATGTTTTACTTTTCAATAGTTTCTATTTTATATAGACTTTTATTTTTAAAGAATGCTTCAAAATATACACCTTCTATTGGATAAAAAAGTATTATTTTGTATTTTTCTTTTTCTGTTATTTCAATATTTTCTATAAAAATAACATTCTTTTTATTGGATATTTCTTTTTTTGACAAAGTCTTTATTGATAAATTTTTTAAAATAACTTTATTTAAGTTACAATATTTATTTTCTTCTAAATATAAGACACTTCTATTATTTTCTTCAATATGTAGAAAATCTAATAAAATTTTATTTTTTAAAACTTTTTCCAAAGATTCGCAATAGCTACAATCTTTGTTGTAAAAACTAAAACATAAAAGAATTGATAATAATAATATTTTTTTCATAATTCTATTTTTTTTATTGCCATTTAATTAAAACATCCCCAGCATTATTAAGCCAAATTGTTTCACCATATGTAGCTTGTTCAAAAAGCAGGCCTTCTTCACCAGGTTGATCTATACCATCAACAAAATCCCCTAAATGAACATATTCATGTAATATTGTAACACCTAGTAAAAAGGCTAAACTATCTCCTTCTGGACCTGGAGTAGAGTTTTCTAAAAGGTTTACAAAATCAATGTCAATAGTTAATACATTTGGAGTAGCCGAACTAAAAATACCATAACAATTAACTCCTCTACTATCTAATTGAGCAATCTGTATAGTTGGACCTTGACCCCATTTTAAATCGTTGATAACTTGTTGACTACTCAATTCTGAATATTGAACTAATTTATTAATAATAAATTGATTGTTTTTAAGTTCAGGTATTTTATTTTTTAAATATTCGGTTAATTTTGGATATTGTGTCGCGTAATTACTACCCGCAGGGTACTTAAACGTTGGAAAAAAACTTAATAAATTTCCATTGATTTCTGAATCAATCAACTCTTTCACAAACTGTTCAGCATCCTGGTCAATTACAGCAATTGTTGGATCACCGCCTAACAGAGGATTGTAATTTGGATTAGAAACGACAATTTTATTGTTAGAAAGATATTCTCTTATACTTGGGTTTAAGTCGTAAATAAGTTTTTGCTCAGGTGTTAATTGAGTATTTGCAAAATTATCTGCAAGAGCCATTCCTACATTTACACTTGTAGCTCCATTATTGTTGTTTCCTGTACCTTCAATAATTTCAAATTTACTAGTAGGGTCATCAAGTGTAGCTAAATCATAAGTTGTTGTTGTAGAAACACATAGTGGGCATAAATCACAAGCTCCTTTACATCCAACACAATTGAATGTTGTTATTGTACCCCAAACACCTTGCAATCTCATGTTTACGAGACCATTATGATTAAAGTCATTAACAATTTCTGTTACATTAAATTCATTATTACCTTCTTTTTGATATTCTAAAACTGACCACTGCCAAGCATTATTTGCTTTGTAAAAAACAATATTATAGAAAAGACTTTCGGTGTTTTGATAAGGAACAGGAATAACTGGTAATGTAAAAGTATAATTACCACTTATTTGAATACGTTGTTTTACTAAAGTAGTATCTACAACAAAACTAATAAAATCGCTAGATTGTCTATTGACTAATGATTGGTTTGTTGAGGAATTTGTGCTTATTTCAAATTTAAATTTTTTGATTTGAGTTTTGTTTAAAAATTCTTTGAATGAAATTTTGTTTTTATCTACATGCGAATGTTCGTCAATATTAACTTCATTTTTTTCACAAGAAAAAAAGATAATAGATGCTACTAAAGCAAAAGAACTGAAAATTTTAAATAATTTTTTTTTCATAATTACATTGTTCTTGGTTACTAATTTTTATGGTTCATTGGTTAAATATAGCCTACAACGTTTTGCAGCTTGGCGTTCGGGCGGGTTTCGGAGCACAAAACTGTCTGCCAGCACTGAACTTGATACGAAGCACAAAGCTCCAAGTTTGCACGTCACCCCGCCTGACGCAAAACCCGTGTTAGTGCCTAGTTCTTCTATGGGTTTGATTTGTCAGTCCCAGTTAATTTCTTAAGCATTCGAATTTTAAACAATTCGAAAACACTTGGTGGTTCGTCATTATGTGTCTTACTTTCCAATGTCTCACTTGGATTGAATTTAGCTGCGTCAATCATAGTTTCAAGAAGTTTAGCGGAAAGTTGATGTCTTTCAGGTGACTCTGGTAGTTTTTCAATTTCTCGCTTGTCTGCTTCGTAGGATTTTGTTAAAGCTTCTTTATAGGCGTACTCTTGCTGAAGTCTTTTATTTTGACTTTGTTGTTTACTTGCAAATATTGCAAGCCAAAATGCTGGAATAAAAAAAGGAAGTCTTGAAATTACTTTCATAAACGCATCTTCAACAGATGTAGCATCTTTTAAATTTGTAATTGCAAACCAAATTGCACCGCACATTGTAAGTATGAAAACATAAGCCCACAACCAATACGGTTTATTATATGATTCTCTTTGGTCTTGGTAGGCTTTTGCCAAACCTGTTGCAGTTGCACCTGGAATTAGTCCTTCGATTTTTTTAAATAATGTATCTGCGTTGTCCTCCCATGTCTTTTTATTGTTTTTGATTTCGGACTCAATAGTGTCAAACCTTTGTTTTTGCCCAATAATATTTTTCTCATTATCACCCAGTAGTTCGACCTTGAAGGTTTCAATTGCTTTTAATTCTGTTTCTGATTTTTCCTTGTCAGCCGTAATCTTTGAAAATGCCTCATTAGCTAGTTCTAATTGCGATTTGGTTTGTCACTCTTTTGGATGAAGCAATTCATTATGAAAAGTATTTATTCTGTCAACATTGTCTGACATTACTTTAATTGTCGACTCCATTATTGATAGACGCGAGGTCATTAGTTCTCTCAATGATGGCTTCCCCTCAGTTATCTGATTGATGTCGTTTTTATAATGCTCAATTTCTTTACTTAAATTGTCTCGTTGAGTCGTAAGGGTTATTATTTCCTGTTTAATTGCATTTTTATCTTCCATAGTTGTAATTATTTATTGTATGTCGTCTAAGCATTGGCATTAACTCATTTATATACTCCGTTTTTTGAGTTTAGTTGAGCAAAGCTATGCCCACTTTGGTGTATATGCTCAAAATTAGCCGTTTGAATTTTAAAATCACTGAGCATTACTTTGCATTATTTTTTAAAATTATATGCTTTCTTTTACAATTAATTAACGAAAATGAACATGACCTATCGAAAATGAACATTATTTTAAAATTTTCTAAAAAATCTTATTTTTTTAACACTTCTAACATTGAATAATGCACTTAATTATAGATGATATTGATAATTTCTAATTTAAAACTAATTAAATAAAGAGGTGAAATTATTTATGTAGAATGATTTCTGCAAAACAATTGAAGAAGTATCTAATTGAAATAACAAATTACGTTCTTTATATGGTGAAAAATTACTGCCAACTAGTATATATGCGTTAAAGAGTTTCGTATATACACCCATATTTGGGTAGTTATACGAAGTTTTGTTTCGCTTATTATTAAAACCAATTGTAATAAATAATTTCCAAACTTGTTGGTTATACTTTTATAATAAAAGAGGAGTAGGGTAAAAGGTTTTGGGTAAAGAGTAAAAGGCAAAGTGTATTGGGTTTATTCAAATATTTTGAAATAAAAAAAGCGACTACTAGCCGCTTTTTAAAGTGTATGTTTTGGAAAAAATTACTTTCCTAAGTTTTTCATTTCTTTTTCTAACATGTCGTAAAACTGGTCAATTTTCGGCATAATAATAATGCGAGTTCTACGGTTTTTAGCTTTGTTTTCAGCAGAGTCGTTGGCAACTAAAGGTACATAAGCACTTCTTCCTGCAGGTATTAATTGTTTTGGGTTTACACCTAAATCGTTTTGTAACACACGCACAATTGCTGTAGCACGTTTTACAGATAAATCCCAATTGTCAACCAATACGGCGTTTTTAAAAGGTACATTATCGGTGTGGCCTTCTACCATACATTCAAAATCTGGTTTGCTAGTAATTACTTTGGCTACTTTGGCTAAAACAGATTTTGCTTTCAAATTGACATCGTAACTTCCAGATTTAAATAATAAATTGTCGGCTATAGAAATCATTACCACTCCTTTTTCAACATTAATATTAATATCTGGATCGTCAATACCTACTTCACGTTTTAAACTAGTGACTAATGCTAAGGTAACACTATCTTTTTTAGTTAAAGCATCTTGTAAACGGGTAATTTTTAAATCTTTTTCTTTTAAACTTTCTAAAGATTTTTCCAAGTTTTCCGAACCTTTAGCCGTTAAAACGGTCATTTCTTTTGAAAACGAAAGCAAATCAGAATTGGTTTTCTTTAAATAATCCAACTGAGATGTTAAATTATTGTTTTCTGCGTTTAGCTTTTCTTTTTCAGACAAACAGCTATTTAATTGTACTGTTGCTGAGTTAAGCAAATCTTGAGTGGCTTTTTCTTTTGCCTCAAGCAAAGAAAATTTCTTTTTAGATACACAGGAAGTCAGTGTAAACGGGAGAATAATAAGTAAAACTAGTAATTTTTTCATGAAAATATTTTTTACAAATTTATATAGAAAAAATCATACCAAACTAAGTTGTTAAGTAAAATTTATGTTTTTTTTTGCAGTATTGATAAGACAAACGTCTAAAGTCGAAAGTCAAATGTCGAAAGTCTATATTCTATTTTCTAAGTTCTATATTCTTTTAAAAGTTTTCTTTTTCTGAACAAAATAGTTCCAGACGATTGATTTAGCGAAATAATAGTCTTTTTTCTGATTGTTGCTTCTTTTCTTCAGATTTCTTCCAATTAAATGATAAAAATAAAAATGGGCTTTTAATATGGCAAGAGTATGTATGGCTTTTCCTTGAAATAAAAAATGTATTCCTGCTAAACCATCCAAACACAAACGGGAAAAAATAATTGGAAATAGTTTTTCTTTAGGAAGATTTTTAGTTAAAATAGCCAACGAATTTCTAAAATTCAGGAACGTTTTCTTTGGATCGGCTACGTTTAACGTAGCGCCACCAACATGAAACACTACGGAACTGGGACAGTATTTTACAACATAGCCTAAGTTGTTAGCACGCCAACATAAATCAATTTCTTCTTGATGGGCAAAAAAATCAGCATCAAAACCTTGTAAGGTTCTAAAAACGTCTTTTCTAATAAAAAAACAAGCGCCTGTTGCCCAAAAAATTTGGGTTTCGGTGTCATATTGTCCTAAATCTTCTTCCAGAGTATTAAAAATTCGACCTTTACAAAACGGAAAACCAAATTTATCTATAAATCCGCCTGCAGCACCAGCGTATTCAAAATGTGTTTTCTTTTTATAATCTAATAATTTAGGTTGAATAATAGCTGTATTTGGTTCGTTATCAAAAATAGTTTCAATAGGTTGTAGCCAATTTTCAGTTACTTCAATATCCGAATTTACTAAGGCATAATAAGGTTCTTCCACACATTTTAATGCTTCATTATACCCTTTTGCAAAACCATAATTTCCTGCGTTTTCAATAATTTTTACAGTAGGAAATTCGGCTTTTAACACAGCAATAGAAGTATCTGTAGATGCATTATCGGCTACATAAATAGTAGCATTTCCAGAAAACTGAATTACGGATGGTAAGAATTGCTGCAATAATTTGGTACCATTCCAATTTAAGATAACTACGGCTGTTTTCATTCAGACTGCTAAGATTATTGGATTTTTAGATTATAGTTGGGTAACTCTTTTAAAAATGTATATTTCTCGTTTTCAAAATCCATTTGACAAAAATAATGATTTATTCCGTTAGTAACCATCAAATATGTGGCTTTCAGAGTAAAATTATATCTTGCCATTTGATCAAAGGTGTTTTGAGATAGGGCAACATTAGATTGTTTACATTCTACGACCAAAAAAATACTACCATCCGAATTGAAAATAACAATATCATATCGTTTACTCATTCCGTTAATTTTTACTTGTTTTTCAACGTTTATAAGTGATTTTGGATACTTACATTCTTGTATTAAATACTGAATCGTGTGCTGCCTAACCCATTCTTCTGGAGTTAGCACCACAAATTTTTTTCTAATTTCATCAAAAATAGCAACTTTATTTTCACTATTTTTGAAGCGAAAGGAATAGGATGGGAATTGTAACTTTTGCATCTTGCGAATGTATAATCAAATCCACGAATAAACAAATTATCAAATCAACATATTTTGACAGAAATAATTAAGATAGTAAACGATATTAAATCTAAAAATTTCAAACCCATTTATTTTTTATGTGGGGAAGAAACCTATTATATAGATAGAATTTCAGATTTAATAGAAAATTCCGTACTTACTGAAGACGAAAAATCCTTTAATCAAGTGGTGTTATACGGAAGAGATACCACAGTAGAAGAAATTGTGTCAACGGCAAAACGCTTTCCTATGATGTCAGATTATCAGGTGGTGATAGTGAAAGAAGCACAAAATTTAGCCAAAACTTTCGAAAAATTTGAGTCGTATGCCGTGAATCCGCAACTGACTACAATTTTAGTTTTTGCCTACAGAGACAAACCTGATGGAAGAAAAAAAATATTTAAAACCATTAAAGATAAAGGTGTTTGGTTTGAAAGTAAAAAATTATACGACAACCAAGTTCCAGATTGGATTGTGAAAGTATTAAAAGGTCAGAATTACGGAATTGAACCTAAAGCTGCCGCTATGTTAGCGGAATTTTTAGGTACTGATTTAGCTAAAATTAATAACGAATTGGAAAAGCTGAAAATAGTTTTTCCTGAAGGTCATATTTTTACACCAAAAAACATTGAAGAAAACATTGGGTTTAGTAAAGATTATAATGTGTTTGAACTAAAATCGGCATTGGCAACAAGAAATCAGCAGAAAGCATATGCCATAATTCATCATTTTGCAGCAAATCCAAAAGATAATCCAATAGTTGTCATAAGCGGGCAAATGTTTGCTTTTTTTGCTCAATTATTACAATATCACGGATTAAAAGATAAATCAAAATTTAATGCGGCAAAAGCGTTGGGAGTCAATCCGTTTTTTATGGATGAATATTCCACTGCCAGTAAAAATTATCCCATGCGAAAAGTGAGTCAAATTATTGAAATCATACGCGATATGGATGTTAAGAGCAAAGGAGTTGGGTCTGGTTCCATGAAAGAAGCCGATATGTTGAAGGAGTTAGTATATAAAATTTTCAACTAATTAAATTAAATAATTTACTATATATAAAATTATAAAAAAACACGATATTTGCATTCCAAAACGTATAAAACTAAAAAAAATGAATAAAAATACAGTTTTAGCATGGGCTACAGGTATTATGATTATTATGGGTATATTAATAATCGGTTTAGCCATATACAAATATGATGATGTTGCAGGTTGGGGCTTTGCAGCGGTAGGAATTGGATTTTTTGCTAACGCGTGGGTATTTAATGCTTTAAAAGGAAGAATGTAATTCTAAATTACGAAGTTTGATTTAAGATTTACGAAGATTATAAAAATAAACAAATAACAATTACGCTACGATTTGTGCACGAATTAGTTTGAAAATCATTTTCCTATATAATCTTCCATTAAATAAACCAACATGTTTCGTGTTGGTTTATTATTTCTATATTGTTTGATAATTGTAGGGGTGTTTACTTTCTTAAATTTCGTTCTATAAATTTCATTAGGATTGCTAAAATTATTAGAAACAGTGATGAAGTAAGCGTTGTCTCCTTTTTTTAGTGACGGTCTATATTTATTTAGCCAATCATAAGTGTGAATATCGCCAAGTGTTCCCAGGGCTACAAAATTTAGCTCTAGTGGTTGGGCAATATAATTGTCAATATGGGAGCCAGGAAACCATTTATTGTTAATGATAAAGTTGGTCGAAATTCTTTTCTCGGCCCTATTTTTCTCGTGAATTTTATTAAATTCTGTTTTAAAATAATCCCAATCATACATATCCAAGGTCACATCTCCTTGACCTAAAGTATCTTCGTTTTTTGATCCAAAAGTGCCGGGATAAAAATTAATAGCCAAAATCCCTATGAAACTAATGGCAACTATTAAATAAATGGCATAAAAAACAACTTTACCTAATTTTGTTTTAATGTCAGACAAGTAACAAGCTGTAAGAATTATTAAGGCTATAAATCCAGGTCCAGACCAATGTGGTAGCGTATCTCTAAAAAGCGAAACGAATAGTAATATTAGTATTAGTGGTAAACTTTGTAAAAGAAATAATCTTGTATAAATGACTTTTAAATAGATTTTGTTTTTCCAAACAGCAATTAAAGCTGTTCCAATTAAAAAATAATTTAAAGGATTGTTATACATTGCTCCACCGAGAAATTCTCTCAGAAAACTATCAATGTTAATACCACGATTTATAGCAACCCGATTGCTATGAAAAGAGTAGGTAATAAAATCATTATTAATATTCCAGAATAATATGGGAGATACTATCAAAATACTCAGTAAAATAGCAAGATATAGGTAAGGATTCAAGAGTTTTTTTCGATCGTAAAATAAAATATATAGTCCAAATCCAAACCAAAGAAAAACACCGTGAACCTTACTCATAATGCACAAACCAGTACAAATGCCAAAAAACAGTAAATTTTGGTTCACAGTTTTTGAATCTTCACTTGAAGTGATAATATTAATTTGAAAATAGAGACAGCATATCCAAAAAAAGAGTTGAGGTGCATCGGGCATTATAAAAATTCCTGCAATAATACTCGAATAAATAGAAGATGTAAATAGTAATGCAGCAATTAAACCGCTTTTTTCATTCTTAATTTTTTTGGTAATCAAATAAATTAAATAGGTGTTAAAAGCCGCCAAAATTATGGAACCTAAACGGATAAAAAAATCGCTTGTAATTTCTAAATTAAGTGTTGTGAGTTTTATTAATAGGGCAACCATTGGCGGATGGTCAAAATAATTCCACTGTAAATGATGCGCATAATTAATATAATACACTTCATCGTTCCCTAAATCGATTGTGAGTGCAATAATACAGCGAATGATGGTTGCAACTAAAATTAGACTTGCAATTTTATTTTTTAAAAACATTGTTAGACTTTGAAAGTGTAAAAACTATTAGCCCCAAAATTCCAGAAAAACACAATTAATGTAACAAGGAATTTGCAAACATAAAAATTTATTTTAGTCTTTTTTTGAAGCAAATATAGAAATCCAGTATTTATAGCAAATCCAATAATGGCAATTACAAGAAAACTAATAAATTGATTACCTATATTTGGATTATGATTTTGAAAAGTAAAATACCGATTTAGAAAGTAATTGTTGGTTACCCCAAATAAAAAGCCAACACTGTTTGCAAGATATTTGTTGATTTTTAATTTTTCTTTGAAAATCCAAGTGATGCCAAAATCAACAATTAGCCCAGAAAAACCAACAAATCCAAACTTTACAAAGCGAACAAAATCCATCCGTTAGTTATTAAAAGAAGGATTTGGAAAAAAGGTTGTTCGTCGTTTCCATTTTTTTATTTTTTTTCTTATTAAAGTATTCTTTATAATTTTTTTTGTCCAAACTGCCGAAAAAGAGCCAAACAAAACGCCTATTATGGCTCCAAATATAACATCTATCAAGAAATGATGCCCTAAATAAATTCTGGAGTATCCTACTGCAATACTTAAAATAATCATTGTAAAGCAGATGTGTTTTTGTCTGAAATAGTTTGCAATAACGGTTGCTAAAGCAAAAAAGGAAGCGGTGTGTCCAGATGGAAAGCTATTGTAGCCATCCCTACTTTTAGCAAAAGTCTCTAAATAATACTTGTAATGATGAATTTCAAAATAAGTTAATGGTCTGGGAGATGAAATACAATTTTTGAGTAGTTGCGAAAAAATTCCAGAACTAATATAAGATAACAAAATTATAAAGGCTAATTTATTGTGTTTTTTAGAAAATAATAACAAAAAGATAGAAAGTAAGATTATGAACCAACCATCGCCTAAAAAAGTAATTCCTTCAAATAAATAAGTAAGTTCTTTTGTGTGAGTTTGATTGAGCCATATAAAACCTTGGCTATGAGAAAAAACGGAAGATAATACAATAAGAGCTATAAATAGTAGACCATTTATGGTATAAAAAAACAGGTTTTGATGTATGAATTTAAAAGCAGAATTAATGTATTTCATAAAATATTAATTTTTCACTAAATTTAGTTTGTACGAGTTTTTTTAATGTAAATTGAATTTTATAAAAACAAAATTAAATAGTTAACTAACTGTTACAAGACACTTTTTTATGTTAATTTTTATGTTTTTTTACCAAAAAAAATCACCTTTTGTAAAATTGGTGCTTTTTGATTTATGAAATACTAAATAAATGGCAATCTATTTTCAACTTTATCAATTATTGAGTAATATCGCTCTTAGATCCTTTTGTAATGTCTATACTATTTTCAACCTTTTAAATACACTCACTTAATTTGGAATTGATATCTTTAAATATTGTTTCTTTTGAATTGAAAGAAAAAATCAGAATTAAAATCATCAATTGTTACTCTGATACTCATACTCTTTTTAATTTTTTTACCATTAACAAAAGATTGAATACTAAGAATTCCAAATTCATCATTTGCATTCTTTTTATTTAAAACTATCTTTGTAGAAGTTTTTAAAGTTTTATAAATAATGAAAACAAAATTATATATTTAAATTATTATCAAAAGTGGGAACGATAAGTGGCAATATTTTATGTAAAAATAGCATGTTTATTAAATTCATAATTTTATAACTAATTTAAAATCAATTACTTAATAATAAATAAAAATAATAATGTCAGACGATAAGAAAGTAATTTTCTCAATGCAAAAATTGAGTAAAAGTTATCCAGGTGCAGATAAGCAAGTATTAAAAAACATCTATTTGAGTTTCTTTTACGGAGCTAAAATTGGTATTCTAGGACTTAATGGTTCTGGAAAATCATCTTTATTGAAAATTATTGCTGGAATTGACAAAAATTATCAAGGTGATGTGGTTTTTCAACCCGGTTACACCGTTGGTTATTTGGAGCAAGAGCCACAATTAGACGAAACCAAAACAGTTATTGATATCGTACGCGAAGGTGCTGCTGAAACGTTTGAATTATTAGCTGAATTTAATAAAATTAATGACGATTTTGGTTTGCCTGAAGTTTATGAGAATCCAGAAAAAATGGAAAAACTTATGGATCGTCAAGCGGAATTACAAGACAAAATTGATGCTTGTGGCGCTTGGGAAATTGATACTAAGTTAGAAATCGCAATGGATGCACTCCGTACTCCAGACCCTGAAACACCTATTCATGTGTTGTCTGGTGGAGAAAAACGTCGTGTGGCTTTATGTCGTTTACTATTACAACAACCGGATGTATTATTATTAGATGAGCCAACCAACCACTTAGATGCCGAATCAGTACTTTGGTTAGAACAGCATTTAGCACAATATTCAGGAACGGTAATTGCCGTTACGCACGATAGATATTTCTTAGATAATGTTGCGGGTTGGATTTTAGAATTGGATAGAGGTGAAGGTATTCCGTGGAAAGGAAATTACTCGTCTTGGTTAGAGCAAAAATCTAACAGAATGGCTCAAGAAGAAAAAGTAGCTTCTAAAAGAAGAAAAAATTTAGAGCGCGAATTAGATTGGGTACGTCAAGGAGCAAAAGGTCGTCAGACCAAGCAGAAAGCACGTTTACAGAATTACGATAAATTATTAAACGAAGATCAAAAAGAATTAGACGAGAAATTAGAAATCTACATTCCTAATGGACCTCGTTTAGGAACCAATGTTATTGAAGCGAAAAATGTGGCGAAAGCATTTGGGGATAAATTATTATACGACGATTTGAATTTTGTTTTGCCACAAGCTGGAATTGTTGGAATTATCGGTCCGAATGGCGCTGGTAAATCAACCATTTTCAAAATGATAATGGGCGAACAAAAAGCGGATGCTGGAACTTTTGATATCGGAGAAACAGTAAAAATTTCTTATGTAGATCAATCGCACTCAAATATTGATGTCAACAAAACGCTTTGGGAAAACTTTTGTGATGGACAAGAATTAATTATGATGGGTGGTCGTCAAGTAAACTCTCGTGCGTATTTATCACGTTTTAATTTTGGTGGAAGCGATCAAAATAAAAAAGTGTCTACATTATCTGGTGGAGAACGAAACCGTCTTCATTTAGCTATGACATTAAAAGAAGAAGGAAATGTCTTGCTTTTAGATGAGCCAACAAATGATTTAGATGTAAACACACTTCGTGCTTTGGAAGAAGGGTTGGAAAACTTTGCAGGTTGTGCCGTTATCATTTCTCACGACAGATGGTTTTTAGACCGCGTTTGTACGCACATTTTAGCTTTTGAAGGCGAGTCACAAGTATATAGTTTTGAAGGAAGTTTTACAGAATACGAAGAAAACAAACGCAAACGATTAGGTAAAGATGTTACACCAACTCGAATTAAATACAAGAAATTAATTAGATAATTTGGATATAAAATAAAAGGGCTGTTTCATTGAAACAGCCCTTTTTTTATTTTCTCTCATCTATCCATTTTCTAGCATTAACAAACGCTTCTAACCAAGGAGAAACGGCATCTTTTTGTTCTCTATTTGGATAATTTGCCCAATTCCAAGGGAACGTAGAACGCTCAATATGTGGCATCATTACTAAATGTCGACCAGAAGTGTCACACATCATCGCAGTATTATAATCCGAACCATTTGGATTGGCAGGATACCCTTCATAGCCATATTTTGCAACAATATTATATTGGTTTTCAGGCATTGGTAAATTGAATTTTCCTTCACCGTGCGAAATCCAAACCCCTAAAGTAGTACCTTCTAAAGTAGAAAGCATCACCGAGTTGTTTTTTTGAATTTTCACAGAAGTAAAACCACTTTCATGTTTGTTTGAATCGTTATGTTTCATTTTTCCGTGTACGTCATGTTCTGGATTAATTAACTCTAATTCCATCATCAATTGGCACCCGTTACAAATTCCTACAGAAAGTGTATCTTCTCTTTTAAAGAAATTTTTTAAAGCGGTATTGGCTTTTTCGTTATATAAAAAGGCACCTGCCCAACCTTTTGCCGAACCCAATACATCAGAATTAGAGAAACCACCCACAGCACCAATAAATTGAATGCCTTCTAAGGTTTCACGTCCCGAAATTAAATCGGTCATGTGCACGTCTTTTACATCAAATCCGGCTAAGAACATCGCATTTGCCATTTCTCGTTCAGAATTACTCCCTTTTTCACGAATAATAGCAGCTTTTGGTCTTGCACCAGCAGGAATTACGGGTAATTTACCATCAAATTGCGATGGAAATGTAAATTGTAAAGGTTGTTTGTCAAAATTCTCAAAACGTTCTTTTGCTTTGCCGTTCTTCGTTTGTTTTTGGTCTAATAAATAAGATGTTTCAAACCAAGTTTTTCTAGTTTCTGTTACCGAGAAGTTAAACGAATCACTAAAATTAGAAATTGAAACGACATCGCCTTCAGTAACATTTCCGATTTTATGTATCGTAATGCCGTTAGCTTTACATGTAGCTTCAACTTCAGCATTTGCTTGGAAAACCACTCCGATATTTTCATTAAATAAGGTTTTAACGGTATCGGTTTCACCTAAAACGCTTAAATCGTATGTAGCACCTAAACCTACTTCTGCGAATGACATTTCTAATAAAGTAGTAATCAAACCACCACTTCCAATATCGTGTCCGGCTTTTATTTTTCTTTCTTTTATTAAATCTTGTAACGTATTGAACGCTTTCTTAAAAAATGCAGCGTCTTTAATAGTTGACGTTTCATTTCCAACTTTATTTTGCGTTTGATAAAAAGAAGAACCTCCTAATTTAAAAGTATCTTGTGATAAATTGATGTAGTAAATGTTTCCGCCATTACGTTGTAAAACAGGTTCCACTACTTTAGTAATATTCGAACAATTTCCTGCTGCCGAAATAATCACCGTTCCTGGTGCAATTACTTCGTCATTTGGATATTTTTGTTTCATTGATAAGGAATCTTTTCCTGTTGGAATGTTGATTCCCAATTCGATAGCAAAATCTGAACATCCTTTTACAGCTTCGTATAAACGGGCATCTTCGCCTTCGTTTTTACAAGCCCACATCCAGTTTGCCGATAATGAAACCGATGCTAAACCTTCTTTTAATGGCGCCCAAACTAAATTTGATAATGATTCTGCAATAGCATTTCTACTTCCAGCCACAGGATCAATTAAAGCTGAAATAGGAGCGTGCCCAATAGAAGTGGCAATTCCTTCTTTTCCTTTATAATCTAAAGCCATTACACCTACATTATTCAAAGGTAATTGTAACGGACCTGCACATTGTTGTTTGGCTACTTTTCCACCCACACAACGGTCTACTTTATTGGTTAACCAATCTTTACAAGCCACAGCTTCTAATCGTAAAACATGATTTAAATAGGTTGGAATTTCACTGGCTTTATATTCCGAATTACTATACTTTCTAGCAATTGTTTTGTCATTCATGATGGTTTTTGGTGAACTTCCAAAGAAATCCTCTAAAGCATAATCCATAGGTTTCAACCCCGTAGATTTCGACTTAAAAGTAAATCGATGGTCGTTGGTTACATCACCCACTTCATACATTGGAGAACGCTCTCTATCAGCAATACGTTGAAGAGTTTCCATGTCTTTTTGACCAATAACCAATCCCATTCTTTCTTGCGATTCGTTTCCGATGATTTCTTTCGCAGAAAGGGTAGGGTCACCAACGGGTAACTTGTCCAAATCTATTAATCCCCCTGTTTCTTCAACCAGTTCAGATAAACAATTTAAATGTCCACCCGCACCGTGATCGTGAATAGAAACAATCGGATTGTTATCACTTTCTACCAAGCCACGAATGGCATTGGCGGCACGTTTTTGCATTTCTGGATTGGAACGTTGTATCGCATTTAGTTCAATTCCTGAACCAAAAGCACCTGTATCTGCTGAAGAAACCGCGGCGCCTCCCATTCCAATTCTATAATTTTCACCACCCAGAATCACAATTTTATCGCCCGCTGTAGGTTTCTTTTTAATGGCTTGATCTAATTTTCCATAGCCAATTCCACCCGCTTGCATGATTACTTTATCGTAACCTAATTTACGAGCCGCTTCTTCGTGTTCAAAAGTTAAAATAGAACCCGTAATTAAAGGTTGTCCAAATTTATTTCCAAAATCGGATGCACCGTTTGAGGCTTTAATTAAAATATCCATTGGCGTTTGGTACAACCAAGGGCGAGCTGCCATATCGGTTTCCCAAGGAAGCTCCTCATTTAATCGTGAATACGATGTCATGTAAACGGCTGTTCCTGCCAAAGGCAAAGAACCTTGACCTCCGGCTAAACGGTCGCGAATTTCTCCTCCAGAACCGGTTGCAGCGCCATTAAATGGTTCAACAGTAGTTGGAAAATTGTGTGTTTCTGCTTTTAAGGATAATACGGAATCAAATTCTTTTTCTTCGTAAAAGTCTGGTTTTTCGGCACTTTTTGGTGCAAACTGGGTTACTTTTGGACCTTTAACAAAAGCCACATTATCTTTATATGCTGAAACGATATCATTAGGATTGGTTTCCGATGTTTTTCTAATTAATTTGAATAACGATGTTGCTTTTTCTTCGCCATCTACAACAAAAGTTCCGTTGAAAATTTTATGACGGCAGTGTTCTGAATTGGCTTGTGAAAAGGCAAATATTTCAGAATCGGTAAGTTTTCTATTTAATTTAGTAGCTAAATTATTTAAATACTCGACTTCTTCCGGACTTAAAGCCAAACCTTCAGTTTTGTTATATCCCGCAATATCGTCAATTTCTAGAATAGGTTCAGGTTGAATATTTATGGTGAAAATATCTTGTTGTAATGCTGCATATTTTTGAAACAACATTGGATCAAAATCACCGAAATCTGCACTTACTTTTTGAAATTCTTCAATTCTGATAATTCCTGAAATACCCATATTTTGTGTAATTTCAACGGCATTGGTACTCCAAGGAGTCACCATAGCCGCACGAGGTCCTACAAAATTTTCAGAAATTGTTTTGTTGTTTATTTGTTGTGTTTCACCAAATAACCAGTTAAGTTTTTGGATGTTTTCGGTAGAAATTTCAGATTGAGTCTGAACTGCAAAAACGGTATTGCTTTGGTTTCCAAAGAAAAAAATCATAAAGTTGAGTTGCTTGAACTGAATGTTATTTCAGTTGTGTTAGTTGTTTCTGATGCAAAGTTAAACTTTCTTCTTAAAGTATAAAAAAAAAGAGCGGTAAAAACCGCTCTAAATTTTAAATTTATGGTAAATATTCATAAGCACCAATATCGGAAGGATTTGTCCTAGTTGTCCCAACAATATCTAGTGGAAACGAATACGCAAAATTGGCATTGTTTCTACATATGGAATTTTCATTAATGCGGAAATTATTTAAATTCGTATTTTTAAATTCAGGTTTGTTTGTTGTTGAATTGGTTGCGAAAATGCACCCTACATATTTTGATGTATTTGTAGAAAATTGATATAAAGGATTGTTACTTATTTGGTTGTTATAATCAACAAATTTAATCAAGCAATTATCAAATTTATAATTAAAAACGGCTCCTGTTTTTTCTAATGCAATTCCAAAATTACTAGAACCATAGAAAATACAGTTTTTAAAATCCGCTTGTGTTAATGAAGTTTGAACCGTGCTGCTTATATTTTCATTGGTTAACACCAAACTTGTTTGACTTGGCGAACTCCAATAATTAGCAAATGTACAATGTGTGAAGTCGTAACTTCCACCATACGTACAAGCTAAACTGGTTTGTCCGCAATTATTAATTACCACGTTTTTACCTGTAATATTTCCTGTTCTTGCTAAAATTCCTACATTGGCACAATTGTAAATTTGGACATTCATCATATCAATAGTTGGAGTTGTTGTTCCGTCATTATTTGAAACTAACATACCTACAGTTGCATTTTTAATGGTTAAATTTTTTATAACATTTTGATTGCTGCCTCCCATAAATAATACTGCTAACCATTGTCCAGGGACATCACTATAATTTGGCTCTAAACGATCGCCTTCAAATATTACTTCGTTTTCTAAATCGTCGGTTGTAGATACATTTCCATTCACTTGTAAATGCGCATTTGCAGCTACAATTAAACCTGAGTTAGCATGAAAGTGCACCCTTGTTCCAGGATCAACAACTAGTGTTTTCGTTTCAGGAATTTTAGCGAAACCATATACTACATAGGGTTTTGTATTGGTCCAATGTAGCTCGTTTCCGTTTGTGGCATCTGTTTCGCTTAAATTAGTACCGGTAATGTTTACAGGTTCTGTGTTTGTTCCTAAATTAATTTGTTCGTAGGTATAATTATTTGGACTACCCGTTCTTTCTGGATAAATAAAAACAGCATCTTGAATCAACGTAACCAATTCTACTTTTTGATAAGTATTGGTGTCGCCAAACTCAATTCTATCAGTATATAAAAAATCGGTTGGATTGGCATTGGCAATATTTGACGTGATTTCAATAAAAACAAACAAGCTGTCTTTGGCTAAAAGTTCTACATTTTCAAACTCTTTTCCAGGTACGCCATCTACCATTAATCGGTAATTTGAACTTTGCCCTTTTCCCAATCTAACTTTTGGAATAGATATGTTTTTGTTGCTATTGTTGTATACTTTTAAAGTATAGGTACTGGAACCAATATTCGTAAAAACGGTATCTAAATACACGGTTTCTTTAGAAAAAGTTAAGGTACCAATACTCGGTTCAAAATCAAGTTCGTTTCTGCACGACGAGAAACAAAAAGTAGCAATTATTCCAAGAAAAAGTAGTAACTGACGCATATATTTTATTATTTTATGAAATGAATTAGCTTCAAATTTTAATATTGATTTGAGGTAATTCGTGGTAACTTGATTTTAAACGAAAAAAACTTCGTTTTGGTATATTTTTATTCGAAAATATAAATTTGTAACTTTGTAAAAATAACTATTTATGTTTAATAAAGAAAAATTTTTAGCACTTTGTAACGAATGGTCTAAAAATACGTTAATGGAAACCCTAGAAATCGAGTATATTGATGCCGGTGAAGATTTTTTAAAAGCAAGAATGCCAGTAAATTCAAGAGTACATCAACCCATGGGATTGTTGCACGGTGGTGCTACAGTGGCTTTAGCAGAAAGCGTGGGAAGTGCCGCTTCATTGATGTTCATCAATCCAGAAAAACAAGAAGTTCGTGGTATCGAAATTAGTGCCAACCATTTACGTAGTAAAAGAGAAGGCACCGTTTTTTGTACAGCAAAAATTATTCATAAAGGAGCCAGTATTCATTTGTGGGAAATTAAAATTGTAGATGAAAACGACAAATTAATTTCTTTATGTAAATTGTCTAATATGGTTTTATCAAGAAGAGACAGATAATGAACTTGTTAGAAAAAGTCGATTTTTATTTTCAAAACCAATTGCCCTTTGTGTTATTTGCCAAGCCAAATGAAGACATTTTGCAGGGTGTTTTTCAAAATGATGCGACTTTACATACATTTGAAAATCAAATAGGGTTTGTTTTTGCTAGCTTTTATAAGGAAACAAATGTTGTTTTTCCTTTGTCTGATTCAGAATTTTTACAAGAGAAAATAGATTTTGACGTAGTAGATGATTTGGTTCAAATTGAATATAAATCTAATGAACGACTTCAAAATCATTTTGAAGATTTAGTTAAAAAAGGAATTTCTGAAATTGAAAAAGAGACCTTTACAAAAATCGTTTTGTCACGTAAAATTGAACTTTCGCAATCGATAAACAGTATAAAATCGTATCAAAATATATTAAAAAAATACCCAACAGCTTTCCGATATTTATGGTTTCACCCAAAAGTAGGTTTGTGGATGGGCGCTACCCCAGAGCAATTAATAAAAATTAAAAACAACATTTTTGAAACCGTTGCTTTAGCTGGAACTCAGGTTTTTTCGGAGACAATTACTTGGCAAGAAAAGGAAATAGTTGAACAGCAGTTGGTAACAGATTACATCAGAAAAAGTACTGAAAACTTGGTAGAAAGTTTACAAATTTCAGAACCATATACACAAAAAGCGGGTAATTTAGCCCATTTAAAAACAGATATTTCTGGAAAATTAAAAACAGATATTTCTGAAAACGATTTAATTAATGCCTTACATCCAACCTCTGCCGTTTGTGGCATGCCATTAGAAGCCGCCAGAAATTTTATTTTAGAAAACGAAAAGTACAATAGGAAATATTATGCTGGATTTTTAGGTGAATATAAAATGCAAGAACAAACGAATTTATTTGTAAATTTGAGGTGTTGTGAAATTGAAAGTCAAAATACAATTCTTTATGTAGGTTGCGGCATTACAAAAGATAGTCAAGCTGACAAAGAATTTTTAGAAACAGAAAATAAAGCCTTGACGATTTGGGATATTTTAGTAAAAAGTAAAAAGTTGTGAAATTAGATATATTAGCTTTCGGGGCACATCCAGATGATGTGGAATTAGGTTGTTCAGGAACACTTGCCAAAGAAATTTCACTTGGTAAAAAAGTGGGAATTATCGATTTAACTCGTGGTGAATTAGGTACTCGAGGCACGGCGCAAACCCGAGAGGAAGAAGCTGCTGAAGCTGCGAAAATTTTAGGGGTTACTATTCGTGAAAATCTAAATTTCAGAGATGGTTTTTTTGTGAATGATGAAGCCCATCAATTGGAAATCATTAAAATGATACGTAAATACCAACCTGAAATTGTGTTGTGTAACGCTATTGCAGACCGACATATCGACCACGAAAAAGGAAGTAAATTAGTTAGTGACGCTTGTTTTTTATCCGGTTTAACTAAAATTGAAACCGAATTAAATGGCGAAAAACAAACGCATTACCGACCAAAATTGGTCTATCATTACATACAATGGCAAACTATTGAACCCGATTTTGTAGTGGATGTTTCCGAGTTTATGGATGTAAAAATGAAAGCAGTAAAAGCTTATGCAACCCAATTTTATAATCCAAATTCCAACGAACCCAACACACCAATTACTTCAAAAAACTTTTTAGATAGTATCGAGTATCGTGCTATGGATTTAGGACGTTTAGTAGGAGTGGAGTATGCTGAAGGTTTTACTGTTGAAAGATATTTGACCGTTAATAGTTTATGGGATTTGAAGTAAAATATTTATTTTTTTCTTTGCAAGTATGAAGTTTAGTGTTATATTTGCACCCGTATTTATACATGGTGGTTGTAGCTCAGCTGGTTAGAGCATCGGTTTGTGGTACCGAGGGTCGCCGGTTCGAACCCGGTCTTCCACCCAAAGCCTTACAGAAATGTAGGGCTTTTTTTATGCCTTACTTTTAATAAGTATTGCATCAGAAAATGGAAAGCTATATCTTAGCCTAAATTCAAACTGGAATGCCAAATTGGAATACTTACATAAAAGAATATCAAAATTATTTACGATTGGAACGTGGATTGTCTCTTAATACCATTCAGAATTATAGTTTTGATATTGAAAAATTAGTAGGTTTTCTAACAGAAAATAACATAGAGGTTTCTCCAATAAAAATTACTGACGAACAGGTGCAACAATTTATTTACACCATTTCTACTCAAGTGAATGCGCGAAGTCAATCCAGGATAATTTCAGGTTTAAAGAGTTTTTTTAATTATTTAATTTTTGAAGAGTATCGCAAAGACACGCCGCTTGAATTAATTGAAGTCCCAAAAACAGGAAGAAAATTACCCGATACCCTTTCTACAGAAGAAATAGATTTATTAATTCAAGCCATAAACTTAACTTCAACCGAAGGAGAACGAAATAAAGCGATGTTGGAAACCCTTTATAGTTGTGGTTTACGTGTTTCTGAATTGGTCACCTTAAAAATATCCGATTTATTTTTTGAAGAAGGTTTTCTGAAAATTACAGGAAAAGGAAACAAACAACGCTTTGTTCCAATTGGTTTGTCCACGCAAAAAATAATTTTGAACTATAAAAACTTCATTCGTACCCATATACCTATTCAAAAAGGACACGAAGATACGTTGTTTCTCAATCGTAGGGGAAAACAACTTACTCGCGCTATGGTTTTTACAATTATTAAGGATTTAGCCTTAAAAATCGATTTAAAAAAAACCATCTCACCACATACATTTCGGCATTCTTTTGCGACACATTTATTAGAAAATGGTGCCGATTTACGTTCGATTCAATTGATGTTGGGTCACGAATCTATTACGACTACAGAAGTCTATATGCACTTGGATAGAAAATTTTTAGCAGATGTAATGAACACCTTTCATCCAAGAGGAAAATAATTTTTTGCTGTTTTAAATTCGAAATTATTCGGCATTATTTTCTGTAAAATTTTAAAAATTTTCATATTAATTAGTTTTAATGTACTTTGGTGCAAAATATTTAGGTTTAAATAATTAACTATTCCATCGGATGAAAACATATACTATTCAAGAAATAAATGAAGTAATAAAAGGTGAAATTGTTGGTAATACCACCACAATTATTACAGCACCAGAACAATTAGAAGCAGCAAAAGACACAGAAATATCTTTTATAGGAAATAAAAAATACGAAAAATTTTGGTCGGATTCGAAAGCTTGTGTAGCAGTTGTAAATCATGATATTTCTATTGAACCAGGTGAAAATCGGGCTTTTATAAAAGTGTCAAACGCCGATTTGGCGATGTCGCAAGTATTGGAAATGTTCGCTCCTCCTATGCCTGTTTTTTCTGTAGCGATGCATCCCACAGCTGTTGTTGATGCTTCAGCAAAAATTGGTGCAGGTTCAAAAATTGGCGCAGGAGCCTATATTGGTCCAAATGTAATTATTGGAGAAAACGTACTTATTTATCCAAATGTAACAATTTTAGACGAATGTACGATTGGAAATCAAACCACCATTTGGTCTGGAGCTGTAATTCGTGAGCGTTGCCATATTGGTAGTCATTGTATTATACATCCAAATGCAACTATTGGTGCGGATGGTTTTGGTTTCCGTCCAGATCCAGAAAGAGGATTGGTGAAAATTCCGCAAATTGGTAATGTGATTATTGGTAATGGTGTAGAAATTGGAGCGAATTCTTGTGTAGATAGAGGAAAATTTAGTTCTACAATTGTTGGAGATGGCTGTAAAATTGATAATTTAGTACAAATTGGTCACAATAGTAAATTGGGTAAATTTTGTATTATGGCTGGGAACTCTGGATTGGCAGGTTCTGTAACGTTAGGAAATGGCGTAATTATTGGTGGTAGTGCTTCTATTAAAGACCATACAGTAATAGGGGATGGTGCTATAGTTGGTGCAGGTTCTGGTGTAACAGGTGATATTCCGGCAGGAAAAACAATGTTAGGTTATCCAGCAGTAGAAGCCAGAGACGCCTTAAAACAATGGGCAATTTTGAAAAGATTGGTAAGAGATGCTAATAAATAATAATTAAACCTGACAGGTTTTTGAAACCTGTCAGGTTTGAATATATTTAATCCTCAATCAAAACCTCTAAAATACTAATTGCGGCTTCACTAATTTTAGTTCCAGGACCAAAAACCGCAACAGCTCCAGCATCGAATAAAAATTGATAATCTTGCGCTGGAATTACACCTCCAACAATTACCATAATGTCTTCTCTGCCATATTTTTTTAATTCTTCAATTACTTGAGGCACTAAAGTTTTATGTCCGGCAGCTAATGAAGATACACCTAAAATGTGTACATCATTTTCCACGGCTTGTTTGGCTGCTTCGGCAGGTGTTTGAAACAAAGGCCCAATATCTACATCAAAACCTACATCGGCATAACCTGTAGCGACTACTTTTGCACCTCTGTCGTGACCGTCTTGCCCCATTTTAGCAATCATAATTCTGGGTCTTCTACCTTCTTTTTTAGCGAATTCGTTGGCTAATTGTTTTGCTTTTTCAAAACTTTCATCATTTTTTATTGCTTTGCTATACACACCACTAATCGATTTAATTTGCGCTTTATGTCGTCCAAAGACCACTTCTAAAGCATCACTAATTTCTCCTAAAGTTACTCTATTTCTTGCGGCTTCAACCGCAATAGCTAATAAATTACCATTTCCTGTTTTGGCACATTCTGTTAAATCTTGCATGCTTTTTGCCGCTTTAGCAGTATCTCTTTTTGCTTTTATTTCTGCTAATCTAGAGACTTGTTGCTTGCGTACCATATCGTTATCTACATCTAAAATATGTAATGGATCTTCTTTTTCTAAACGGTATTTATTTACGCCGACAATAATATCTTGTGTGCTATCAATTCGAGCTTGTTTTCTCGCTGCAGCTTCTTCAATTCGTAATTTTGGTATTCCTGCTTCAATGGCTTTGGTCATTCCTCCTAAAGCTTCTACTTCTTCAATTAAAGTCCACGCTTTTTCTATAATTTCTGCCGTTAAACTTTCTACATAATAACTTCCTGCCCAAGGATCTACTGTTTTACAAATTTTAGTTTCTTCCTGTAAGAAAATTTGCGTGTTTCGAGCAATTCTTGCCGAAAAATCTGTAGGTAAAGCGATAGCTTCGTCTAAGGCATTAGTGTGTAACGATTGTGTACCGCCAAAAGCAGCAGCAGCCGCTTCAATTGTTGTTCGAGCCACATTATTAAATGGATCTTGTTCGGTTAAACTCCAACCCGATGTTTGACAATGGGTACGTAATGCTAATGATTTTTCATCTTTAGGGTTAAATTGTTTTAGTAATTTTGCCCAAAGCATTCTTCCCGCACGCATTTTTGCAATTTCCATAAAATGATTCATTCCGATTGCCCAAAAGAAAGATAGGCGAGGCGCGAAGTCGTCAATTTTCATTCCTGTTGATAATCCAGTTCGAATATATTCTAAACCATCTGCAAGTGTGTACGCCAATTCAATATCGGCAGTTGCACCTGCTTCTTGCATATGATAACCAGAAATAGAAATAGAATTAAATTTAGGCATATTATTACTCGTATATTCAAAAATATCGGCAATAATTTTCATAGAAGGCGTTGGCGGATAGATGTACGTATTTCGTACCATAAATTCCTTTAAAATATCATTTTGTATGGTTCCAGCTAATTGATTTGGCGATACGTCTTGTTCTTCTGCAGCTACGATATAGAAAGCCATTATAGGTAATACCGCACCATTCATTGTCATAGAAACCGACATTTCATCTAACGGAATTTGGTCGAAAAGAATTTTCATATCTTCCACCGAATCAATAGCTACGCCTGCTTTTCCAACATCACCTTGTACACGAATATGATCGGAATCGTACCCACGATGTGTGGCTAAATCAAAGGCAACAGATAACCCTTTTTGTCCGGCAGCTAAATTACGACGATAAAACGCATTACTTTCTTCAGCAGTTGAAAATCCGGCATATTGACGAATGGTCCAAGGTCGGCGTACGTACATGGTAGCGTATGGACCTCGTAAGTTGGGTGCAAAACCCGCTCCAAAACCAATGTGCTCTAATCCTTCAATATCTTCTTTGGAGTAGATTTTTTTTAAATCAATGTTTTCGGCTGTGTGGAAGTTGGTTTGATTACTTTCAACTTTCGACTTTTGACTTTTGACTAATTGTATATGTTGTATGTTTTTTCTCATGGCTATAATTATTTTTGTATAATTAATTTAGCACTGTATTGGGATTTATTAGTAAAGATGTTTACGATATATATACCATTATTGATGTTTAATAATAATTTATTGTTGAAAATATTTGATGAATAAATATTTTCCCCTAGCAAATTAAAAACAGTAACTTTCGTAACCATTTCATTTTCATTGGTTTTAAAGCTAATGAAATCTTTTGCTGGATTAGGATAAATTGTTATTGTATTATTTAAATTCTTATGAAAATCAGAAATATCAAGAGTCATATTAAATTCTGAAGAATAAAGTTCATGTCCATTATATTTTTTTGCCCCAGTAAATAGTAATTTGTTATTTAAATTATAAAAATCAGCAAAACTATAATATCCATACTCTCCAAAATTTTCAGAATTTACAATATTTGTAGTAAGATAATTATCTGTATTTGTTGATGTAGTATTCACAAAATATATTTTATTTTCATCTAAAAAATTTTTTTTGAATAATAAATTATTTTGATAACATGTGTTACAATAAATAAAACTTTCATTTGATGATGTTAAATCCCCAAGTTTTATTGTTCCGATATTAGTTCCATTTGTTCTCCATAATTCCTTTGAGCCTACAATTCCTTGCACTCCTACTGCAAAGTAAACCTCATTTCCACAGGATGTTAACGCATTGAATGTTTCTTGTGTCGTAAAATTTTCTTTTACTACTATTGTGCCGATAGCAGTACCATCAGATTTCATAAGTGTATTTCCATTTGTACCAAAAATAGTATAATATAAATTGTTGTTATGAACAATGTTTTTCTTGAATTGTGTTGTGCCAGTTATATTTGTAGAAAATAATTGAATTGTACCTAATTGTGTTCCATCTGAAGACCACAAAGTGTTATTACCATATGATGAATTATTTGAATTTGTTTTAAAAAAGAATTTATTATTGGTTGCATTAATAATAATTCTATTATTATCATAATTACCACTAGTAGGAATAATAATAACTTTATTAGTTCCATTTGGTGTGCCGTCTGTTCTCCAAATAGAATTATCTATTCCATCATTAGCTGTAAAATAAAGAAATCCATTCAATATTGCATAGCATTTTTGATTTAAAATATTAGGATTGTTATAATATACATTTGATAATCCATTTAATGAAGATGCGCTACCGACATTTATATCTTTAACCATATAAGTTCCTGCACTTGAACCGTCACTTCTCCATAATTCTTCACCATGAATTCCATCATTAGCCTTGAAATAGAATATATTATTGAATTCTAAAAAAAACGGGAACTCAGAAATACTACTGCTACTTCCAGCATTAATATCTTTAACTATTGATGTACTTTCTACTGTACCATTTGTTTTCCATATTTCAAAACCTAAACCAGCACTTGAAGCTCTAAAGTAAACATAATTTCCAGCTTTTGTATAAGAAGCCGGTCTAAAACCATCACTACTATAAAATGGACCGCCACTTCCAGGAATAATATCCTTTATTATTTGGCTCCCATTAATGGTACCGTCTGTTATAAATGGTTCATTTCCGTTTCCATTATTACCAGTAAAAATTAATTTTCCTGCAATCTCTGCTGAATCAAAAAAATCAGTAATTCCCGCTAATTGATGAGATATTTCATAGAATTGTTTTGTGTTTACTGTGGTTCCATCAGTTGTCCATAGCTCAACTCCTTTTGAAGAGTTATAACCTGCAGAAAAAAAAACTTTATTATTAAATTCAACAAAGCTCAAATTTATATTTAGATATTGCGTTAAGTCAATGTTTTTCAACTCAAATGTTCCGATATTAGTACCGTTACTTATCCATACAGAATTGTAAGTATGTGTATTATCGTGTGCTGAAAATATTAGATAATTACTAACTCCGGTTAAAGAAACTATTTCACTATTGGTTGTACCTATATAAATATCTTTAACAAGTTGCGTACCAGAAGTAGTTCCGTCTGTTCCCCATAATTCATTTCCATTAATAGAAGTAGTTGCATTAAAATAAATTTTATCATTTAGAACTGCAAATTGTGTATCATTATTAACGCTATTATTTGATCCAACATTTATGTCCTTTAATAAAATTGTCCCTGCGATAGTTCCATCAGACTTCCATAATTCTGTTCCAATTGTAGAAGAGTTTACTTCAAAAATAAAATAACTATTTGTATTTGCTCCTATTAAGGTGTAGTTAGAACTGCCATTTCCTACATTGATGTCTTTAAATAATTGTGTTCCTGTCGAAGTGCCGTCACTTTTCCAAAGTTCAAAACCATTAATATTATTATTTGCATAAAAATAAAATGCATTATTAAGAATAATGAATTTACCATCAATTATACTGTTACTAGATGTTAAGTCAATATTTTTAAAAAGTAATGTTCCAGATGTCGTTCCATCACTTTTCCAAATCTCGTATCCGTTAATTCCATCATTCGCAGTAAAATATAAAGAACCGTTAAAAGTAAAAAAGTTACTCGGATTACTGCTATTCGAACCAGTGTTAATATTTTTTAATAGTGTTGTTCCGTTAGTTGTTCCATCACTAATCCAAAGTTCCTTACCATTAATATCGTCATCGGCCCCAAAGACAACTTTATTGTTATAATTGTATAATTTAGTTATAGTATTATTTGACCAACTATTGCTATTTATATGTTTAACTAGATAGGTTCCAAGTTCAGTTCCATCACTCCTCCATAATTCAGTTCCGATATTAATAGTAAAATATAAAATATCACCAATAGTTAAAAAGTTGGAATTATCTATCCCATTAATAACTTTAACCATATAAGTTTTATTAGTTGAAGTGTTATTAACCCATAATTGTTTACCTTCAATTCCGTTATCAGCTATGAAGTAAATTTTACTTATTCCTTTTGTTAAGTTATGAGGATTACTATCGCCAACAGTATTAAATTCTATTTCTGTTACATCAATACTTTGTGAGTAAATGTTTAAAGTGATTATGCTTGTCAGTGCAAAAATTATTTTTTTCATAATAAATTTAATTAATTTGAAATATTATTCTTCTAGAGCCAAACGTTCTTGTTCGACTTTTTCGGCTAATCGTTTTTCGATAATAGGTACAATTAACGTTTTTCTATCTTTAGTTTTAACGAAAGGAAACAATTCTAAATCGTGTTTCATTTTGTCGTTTGGATTTGGATATTTGTTTGTTCCAAGTAATATTTCTTTACCAGAATTAAATAATTCTTGTTCCTTTTGTGCGCTTTCCGAAATTTTTCTTTGGATGGTTCCTTCAATTAATTGTGTAATAAAACCACCATTGGCTTCAATTTCTTTAAATAATTCTAAAGCTTTTTCTGCTAATTGATCTGTTAAAGATTCAATATAATATGCACCATCTGATGCATTATTAACTTTGTCGAAATAACTTTCCTCTTTTAATATTAGTAACTGATTTCTTGAAATTCTATCGCCAAATTCATTGTCTTTATGGTAAATGGCATCATAAGCTAAATTAGAAACCGCATTGGCACCACCTAAAATACCCGACATACATTCGGTTGTAGTGCGTAACATATTTACATTATAATCGTATAATGTTTTGTTGCGTTTTGTAGGTGTGGCTATGATATGGCAATCAAAATTATGCTTATATTCTGCAGCTAATGTATTGAAAAGTAAGCGCAAAGCATGAAGTTTGGCAATTTCAAAAAAGTAATTGGTTCCAATTGCGACTTCAATAGTAATCGGTTTATTAATTGCTGAAATTCTATTGAAATATTCATTACAATGCGCTAACGTGTATGCCAATTGTTGCACCATATTGGCACCAGAGTTTTGATACATTCCAGCTTGAATATTTAAAAATGGAATACTCGTATTTTTCGAAATTCCATTAAGTTTTTGAATATCTGAATTTAAATTTTCGAACCAATTTCCATCTTTGCAAAGTTGACCAATAGGATCTACTTGAATAATGAAATTATAAGAATTAGTTGTAGCAAAATCATTTAGTGTTTTTACATATTCTGTTGAAATAAAAGGTAAATGGAAGTAATAAACTACATTTTCTAAAGGCAAATTAGCCATTAGTTTTGTGATGTCAATTTTATCGGATTCTATTGTAAATAAAATACTTTCTGCTCCACGGTTTAAGCTTTCTTTTGCTTTTTTGTTAGACATCTGAATGTCGTGAACAAAAATTTGTTGTAAAATAGTAAACGCTGTGGTTTTTGTATTTGAAGTATAGGTGGAAATACTATCATCTGAATGGTAAAAAGGTTTAACTTTTATTCCTTCTAAACTTTCCCAAATTAAGGTGTCATTATAATCTGCACCATTTAATTCAAATTGAATTTGTTGTTTCCATTGTTTAGATGAAACCGCATCAAAATCTTGAAATAATTGTGTTTTCATTGATTTATTTTTGATTTGAAAACTTACTTTTTTGAAGGTTACTTTTTTGCTTCAAGTAAACTATCTTTTATTTTATCTTCTTCAAATTCTATGATGTAAATATCTTCGCTGTCCTTTTTCATAAAGTATTTTTCGCGAGCATATTTTTCCGTCATATTATCGTTTTTAAGATTTTTAATTTTAATACTATCTTTTGCAATTTCAGATTTGTAATATTTTTTATTATCATTTAATTCATCAATTTGGTCGTTTAAAAAGCGATGTTCAAAATAGGAATAATTATCAAAAAAAAGCATCCAAATAATGAAACCAATAAGGGTTAAATAATATTTGTTTCCTAAAAAGCTTAGCAAAGGAAATTTTTGAAGAAGGTTTTGAAATTTCTTAATCATTATTTTTCAATTCGTTGATTAATAACTGCTCGCACCACATCAATGGCAACTGTATTGTATTTGTCATTTGGAATTATTATATCTGCAAACGCTTTTGTAGGCTCAATAAATTGTTCGTGCATGGGTTTCAAAGTGGTTTGATATCTAGTTAATACTTCTTCCATATCTCTTCCTCTTTCTGCTATATCTCGTTTTAGTCTACGAATTAATCGCTCATCAGAATCCGCATGAACAAATATTTTTATATCAAATAATTCCCTAATTTCTGGATTGGTAAATATTAAAATGCCTTCCACAATCATTACTTTTCTGGGATGCGTGCTAATGGTATCATCCGTTCTGTTATGCGTTACAAAAGAATAAATAGGTTGGTTTATAATGTTACCAGCTTTTAATTCTTTTAAATGTAAAATCAACAATTCAAAATCAATTGCTCGTGGATGATCAAAATTAATTTTAGTGCGTTCTTCGTAAGTTAAGTTGCTGGTTTCTTTGTAATAGGAATCCTGAGAAATCACACCAACTTCTGTAGAAGGCAATTCGTTCATAATTTGATGCACAACTGTAGTTTTTCCACTACCTGTTCCGCCAGCAATACCAATTATAAGCATAAATAGTAACTTTAATTTACACAAAGATAGAAATATATACTATAAAAAAAATTCTATCTTTAGTGAAAAGATAGAATTTAATAAAATGTTTTTAAAATAAATTAATTATGAATTAATTGTAATAATTCATTAATTTTTTGAGGTGTATTAAATGCTCCATTAAAAGAGGTGGTAACTGTTGCCGAACTCTCGTCTTTTACACCACGTGAAGACACACAAAGATGTTTGGCATCAATAATAACGGCTACATCTTCGGTTTCTAATGCTATTTTTAAATCTTCGGCAATTTGCATAGTTAATCGCTCTTGAACTTGAGGTCGTTTTGCATAATACTGCACAATTCTATTTAATTTAGATAAACCAATTACTTTTCCGGAAGAAATATAAGCTACATGTGCTTTTCCATAAATTGGTACAAAATGATGTTCGCAATTTGAGTAAAAGGTGATGTTTTTTTCTACCAACATTTGATTGTATTGGTATTTATTCTCGAAAAGCGCCATTTTAGGTTTATTTTTAGGATTTAATCCTGAAAAAATTTCTTCAATGTACATTTTTGCCACTCGTTCCGGAGTTCCTTTTAAAGAGTCGTCGGTCAAATCTAAATCCAATGCTTTCATAATTTCTGTAAAATGAAACGCAATAATTTCTTTTTTTTCTGTGTCCGATTTTGAAAACGCATCTGCAACCATTGGTGTCTCCAATGAAGTGTATAAATGATCGTTTCCTATATCTTCTACAGATATATTTGTAAGTATGTTGTCTTCAATCATAAAGTTTGATTTCATAAAGTTTGTTTTGTTTAACAAAAGTAGTAAATAATTAAACAAAAAAGAATTATTTAGATAATTATTTTATTATTGTTTTTATAAGATAAAAAAATACTTTGTTATTTAGGGTCTGTTAGTGAAGTGAATGCTAAAAAAAACGACCTCAAAATAATTGAAGTCGTTTGTCGGGGTGGCAGGATTCGAACCTGCGGCCTCCTGCTCCCAAAGCAGGCGCGATAACCGGGCTACGCTACACCCCGTGAATGCGAGTGCAAATATAGTCTTTATTTTTAATCCTCAAAATGATTTTCATTTTTTTATTGGATAAAAATATTTGTACATTTACATCAATAAACACTTCTATAAATGAAAAATTATTTTTACTCTGCACTGCTTTCTGTAGTTTTAATTTCCTGTAATTCAAAACCAACTAAAGAAGAAATAACACAATTAAACGGCTATTGGGAAATTGAGAAAGTAGTCTTTCCAGATGGAAATAAAAAAGCCTATCAAGTAAATGAATTTATTGATTATATTTCTTTAAATAACTTAAAGGGAATTCGTCAGAAAGTAGCGCCGCAACTTGATGGTACTTTTTTAAGTGGTGTATTAAAGGATAAAATTAGGGTTATAGATAGTGCAGGTTGTTTTTTTTTGAAAACGAAATCTAAATTTACCAAATGGGAAGAAAAAGTTGTTTCGGTATCTGAAGACGAACTAGTTTTAGAAAATGAAACTAAAATTACGTATTATTACAAGAAATTTATACCTTACGATAAAAGAAAATAAAAATGAAACGATTTAATGACGATTTTTCTATTGGTGATGTAATGAAAGAGTTTATGAAATCCACGAAGCTTGAAGCAGGTTTGGATGTTATAAATGTTAAAGAAACATGGTATAAAATGATGGGTCCGGCTTTTAAAAATTATACGGAACAAATTGAATTAAAAAGACAGACTTTGTACGTAAAGTTAAATTCTTCTGTTGTAAAACAAGAGTTAGAATACGGAAAATCCAAAATTATAAAAATGCTAAACGAAGAACTAGGCAAAGATTTAATTAAAGATATAGTCTTTAGGTGAAATGGTTAAGGGCATAAGGTCTTAGGTTTAAGGTATAAAAAAAGGTGTTTTGAAATTTCAAATCACCTTTTTTTATACCTTTTTCTATTTTTAGAATTGCTCTCTACCAGCAAAATGGAAAGCACCTTCGATAGCAGCATTTTCATCTGAATCAGAGCCGTGTACGGCATTTTCTCCAATTGAAGTAGCATATTTTTTACGGATTGTTCCTTCAGCTGCATCTACTGGATTTGTAGCACCAATTAAGGCTCTAAAATCTTCAACTGCATTATCTTTTTCTAAAATTGCAGCAACAATTGGTCCACGAGTCATAAATTCAACTAATTCACCAAAGAAAGGTCTTTCTGAGTGCACCGCATAAAATTTCTGAGCATCCGCTACAGTTAATTGCGTTAATTTCATAGAAACGATTTTGAAACCGCCTTCTGTAATCATGTTTAAAATTCCACCAATATGTCCGTTTTCCACGCCATCTGGTTTAATCATTGTAAATGTTCTATTTGTAGCCATTTTTCTTAATTTTTTTTGCAAATGTACTATTTAATTCTAAACCATAAAAGTGTTTTTGGTAAATCAAAAGAGTTTTATATAGAAATTAACTTGAATTGTGTTTCTAATGGATTAGATTGAGAAATAATTTCATTTACAAATTGGTCAGAATAAAACGCACTAAAATTACTTTTCCGTTCTTGTAATTTTCCATTTTGAAATAATTGGTTTTGTATTTCGGATATGCGTTCCAGTTTTTCAGAATGCACTCGTTTTTCAGCTTTTAACAAACGCTTTTCTAAGTTTTCTAATCCTTTTAATTGCTTCTTTTCTTGTGCTTTAACGGCACCAATAAACGATTTATCAGTTTGTTCAGCGATTTTTAATATTTCAGAAAACTGTTTTCTTATCGTTTCTTTTTGTTCCGAAAAATCAATTTTAATATTCGAAAATTCTTTGGTTTTTTGATTTACTAATTCGTGTTGCTTGAGAAATAATTCTGGAAAGGAAATTTCTAATTTTTTCATTTTTAATACCTGCTTTTTCGTTGCAATTACAAATGAATTTCGTAGTATTAAAATAGGAAATATAACCTTTTGAGTTTCAAAATTATTTTTCAATTCTAACCAATACGCTATTTCGCCACCACCTCCAATATATGCTAAATTCGGTAAAATAACTTCTTGATATAAAGGTCTTAATATGACGTTTGGACTAAATTTTTCCGGTGAATCATTAATTAATTTAATAATTTCTGATTCAGTAAATTGAATTTCCGTATGGTTAACTTTATAAATATTGTTTTCAAAAATAATTCGTTCCCGTAACGTGTCTTCTATGTAAAAAAGGTTTATTTCTCTTGGATTTACTTGAACTTCATATCCTTTTAATTGTGTAATTGTTTTCGAAACTGTTGCGAATGAATTCTGAAGAAGTAACTCGTCTTTAATATATGGTACGAAAAGTGATTTCAGATTTTTATCATCTCCATCAATAATTACTAAACCTTCGGATTTAAAAAGTTCATTGGCTAAAAAACGAGTAGCATCCGCTAAATTAGGATGCTCTAAATAGGTTTTTTCGAATAGGTTTTTTAGATATTCAGCAGTTGAACCCAACCCAATTAGTTCTCCAAATTCTTTACAAACAGCATCTAAACCTTCAGTTGATAATCTACCAACAGGTCCAAAACTATCTTTTTCCCATTTAATTTTTTGGTTATTCAAATCAAAATGATTTATTTCTTCAAAATCATGATCTTCAGAAGCCATCCAATATATTGGAACAAAATTGTACTCCGAATAGTTTTGTTTTAATTGTTTACATAAATTAATAGTGGAAGCAATTTTATAGATAAAATAAACCGGACCTAAAAATAAATTTAATTGATGACCAGTAGTAATAGTAAAGGTTTTTTCCGATTTTAGTAATTCAATATTAGCATGGGTTACTTGTGAAATTGGGAAGTTTTTATTTTGATTGTTTAATGCTTCTACTAATATTAATCGATTTTCTATGCTAAAATTCTTAGCTTTTTCATCTATTTGAGCACCAAAATTCTCTAATGTGGGAAAACGATGATACAGCGCTTGTATTTCTGGTTTTTCATCAATATAATCTTCAATTAATTTAGGAAAATAACCCGATTTTTGATATGAAATACAATCTGTTGGCATAATTTTTTTTACAAAAATAATCATTTTTCGTCATCTACAATTAATTTTTATCTTTGTAAAAACATTTCACTTTGTCAGACCTTCTTTTAATCACGCCTCCTTTTACACAATTGAATACGCCATATCCCGCAACGGCTTATATCAAAGGGTTTCTAAACACGAAAAATATTTCCGCTTTTCAAATGGATTTAGGTATCGAAGTGATCGTAGAATTGTTTTCAAAAAAGGGTTTAAGTGACTTAATTCCTGACGGTGAAATTGCCCATTTCTCTGAAAACTCGCAAAGAATTTTTTCGCTTTGGGATGTTTATATTGCAACAATTGACGCGGTAATTGCTTTTCTACAAGGAAAGAATCCAACGTTAGCACGTCAAATATGTAGTGGTAATTTTTTACCAGAAGCGTCTCGTTTCAATCAGTTAGACGACATGGAATGGGCTTTTGGGAATATGGGTATGCAAGACAAAGCAAAACATTTAGCTACTTTGTATTTAGAAGATATTTCTGATTTTATTGTGGAATGCGTAGATGAAAATTTCGGATTTAGTCGCTATGCTGAACGATTGGGAAGAAGTGCCAATTCTTTTGATGAAATGTATGCTGAACTTTCAAAGGAAATCACTCATATTGACAAAATTACACTTAAAATTTTAGAGGAAAGAGTTAGAGAAATTCAACCGAATTTAGTATTACTATCGGTGCCTTTCCCAGGAAATTTATATAGCGCTTTCCGATGTGCACAATATATTAAAATACATTTTCCATTAGTCAAAATTGCTATGGGTGGTGGTTTTCCAAATACAGAATTAAGAAGTCTAAAGGACAAAAGAGTGTTTGAGTTTTTCGATTTTATTACGCTTGATGATGGCGAATTGCCAGTGGAGCTTTTAATTTCCAACATTCAAAACCCAAATTCCAATGAATTTAAACGTACTTTTTTATTAGAAAATAAGGAAGTTGTTTATAAAAATAACACTACAAAATCAGACTACAAGCAATCAGATGTTGGTACACCAGATTATTCAGATTTATTTTTGGATAAATATATTTCTGTAATTGAAATGGCCAATCCAATGCATAGTTTATGGAGCGATGGTCGTTGGAACAAACTTACAATGGCGCACGGCTGTTATTGGGGAAAATGTACGTTTTGTGATGTTTCGTTAGATTATATAAAAATTTATGAACCTATTGCAGCAAAAATACTTGTCGATAGGATGGAAGAATTGATTCTTCAAACTGGCGAAACAGGTTTTCATTTTGTAGACGAAGCGGCACCACCAGCTTTAATGCGTGAAGTGGCTTTGGAAATTCTTAAACGTAAATTGGTGGTTTCTTGGTGGACAAATATTCGCTTCGAAAAAAGTTTTACGAAAGATTTATGTGTATTGCTAAAAGCTTCGGGCTGTATTGCGGTTTCTGGTGGATTAGAAGTAGCTTCGGATAGATTGTTAGAATTAATAAAAAAAGGCGTAACGGTGGAACAAGTAGCTAAAGTCACGAATTATTTTACCGAAGCTGGAATTATGGTTCATGCATATTTGATGTACGGGTATCCTACTCAGACTATTCAAGAAACCGTAGATAGTTTAGAAATGGTGCGACAATTATTTCAAATAGGTGTTATTCAATCTGGTTTTTGGCATCAATTTGCTATGACGGCACATTCTCCAGTAGGATTGAATCCAGACGAATTTGGCGTAATTCCACAACAAAATGAAATTACTTTTGCAAATAACGACATCCAGTTTAAGGATAAAACAGGAATCAATCACGATAAGTTTAGTTTTGGATTAAAAAAATCGTTATTCAATTATATGCACGGCATGTGTTTCGATTATGATTTGCAAGAGTGGTTTGATTTTAAGATTCCAAACACTAAGATATCACCAGATTTCATAGAAAATGCCATTTTTGAAACTACAGATTTTTCGTTAAAACCAACTTCTAAAATCATTTGGATAGGTAATTTACCTATTGTGGATTATTTTACTAAATCTAAAAAAGGTGCTACTTGGGAAATGGCTAAGCTGTCGTTTCATTTTAAAACGGAAACACTTGAAATCTCACTTGAAAAAGACCATGCAAATTGGTTAGTAAAAACCATAAAATTACTTTCAGATCATCCCATATTATTAAAAGATGTCAAATTAGACTTTGAATCTCAGTTTGAAGATTTTGAATTGTTTTGGTTTTCAAAACAAATAATTTTATTGCGAAATTCAGGTTTGTTAGTACTTTAAACTGGCACATTCACAAATTCCAATCTTACTAAACCATCATCGTCAATTTTTGTAAGTGTAATTTCGTGTAAAGTATTCGCTAATTCTGGGTTCCAAGGCGTTTTTACTTTTACGTAGTTTTCGGTAAAACCTGTAATATACCCTTCTTTATTTTCGTTTTCAAATAAAACCGAACGCGTTGTTCCAATTTGACTTTCATAAAACGCTCTTCGTTTTTTTACGGATAGTCCGCGAAGCATTTTACTTCGTTTGCTTCTTACATTGGCTGGCACAACGCCTGGCATATTTGCGGCTTCCGTATTGTCGCGCTCACTGTAAGTAAACACGTGCAAATACGAAATGTTCATTTCATTTAAATAATTGTAAGTCTCTAAAAAGTGTTCGTCGGTTTCACCAGGAAATCCAACAATTACATCCACACCAATACACGCGTGTGGCATTACTTCTTTAATTTTATTTACGCGTTCCGTATAAATTTCACGTTGGTAACGACGCTTCATTTTTCCTAAAATTTCATTGCTACCACTTTGTAAGGGAATATGAAAATGTGGCACAAATGTTCTACTTTTACTTACAAATTCTATGGTTTCGTTTTTTAGTAAATTAGGCTCAATACTTGAAATTCTTAATCTTTCAATGCCTTCCACTTGGTCTAATTCTTGTACTAATTCTAAAAACGTATGTTCGTGTTTTTTGTTACCAAATTCGCCTTTACCGTAATCGCCAATGTTTACACCTGTTAATACAATTTCTTTTATGTTTTGCTCTGAAATTTCTTTGGCATTTTTCAATACATTTTCCAATGCATCACTTCTCGAAATTCCACGTGCTAAAGGAATTGTACAATAGGTACATTTATAATCGCAACCATCTTGCACTTTTAGAAAAGCACGTGTTCTGTCGCCAATTGAATAACTGCCTACATAAAAATCGGCTTCTTCAATTTCGCAACTGTGTACTTCGCCCATATCATTTTTGGATAGGTCGTTAATGTAATCTGTGATTTTAAATTTTTCTGTCGCACCTAAAACCAAATCTACACCATCCACAGCGGCTAATTCTTCTGGTTTCAGTTGCGCATAACAACCTACGGCGGCAACAAAAGCTTTGTCATTAAGTTTCATCGCTTTTTTTACCACTTGTTTAAACTGCTTATCGGCATTTTCTGTTACCGAACACGTGTTGATTACGTAAATATCTGCTATTTCTTCAAAATCTACTCTGTCATAACCTTCGTCATTGAAGTTTCTGGCAATTGTTGAGGTTTCCGAAAAATTCAGTTTACAACCTAGTGTATAAAACGCTACTTTTTTTCTATCAGACATACTTGTTTTCTATGGGCGTGCCCTTTCAGGACGTGCTATCCGTTACTATCTTTTTTTATGTCTTGAAAAAAGCCACAAAAAAAGGATTTCAACTCCAAACGAAATTCACTGAACTCCGATGAAAATAAAATCAATGTAAAGTAATCACTCACGCAAATCGGATACAAAATTACATAGATTTTTCTTAAGTAATAAATCTTTTAGTATCAGATTTTTAGTCAAAGCGATTTCAAAATAAAAAATAATGGTATTTTGTTTGCAGTATTGGGTAATAGTATTATATTTGCACCCTAAAATAAAAACATAATTAACAAAAGGTTATAAGGCGTTTACACCTTTTTATTGTAAAAAGCCGCGAAACAAATTATAATCATACATTTAAAGATTTACAAAATGAGAAAAGGAATTCACCCAGAAAACTACAGATTAGTCGCTTTTAAAGACATGTCTAACGATGATGTATTCATCACAAAATCAACTGTTGAAACTAAAGAAACAATCACGCACGAAGGTGTGGAGTATCCAGTTTTCAAAATGGAGATTTCTAGAACGTCTCACCCTTTTTACACAGGTAAATCTAAACTTATTGATACTGCAGGTCGTATCGATAAATTCAAAACTAAATATGCTAAATTTGAAAAAAAATAATTTCAAATTTTTAAATAATAACAAACCTCGAATGTATTCGGGGTTTTTTTATTTTTATTAGTCAAATTTCTTTGTAAATTTGAATCGTTAAGTTTTCATTAAACCTATTAAACTTTTTCAATGAACTATATTCTTTTTGATGGACCCCATCGTAATGCTTTGTTGCCATTTACCTTCACAAGACCTGTTGCAGATATTCGTGTTGGAATTTTAACCATTCGTGAAAAATGGGAAAAACAGTTGGGTTCTACCATAACATCTATTACAGAAGACTATTTGTCAGAAAAATGGCCAATGGTAGAAATGGAAAACAACGTGATGATTAACGCTTCATTTTTACCAAATGATATTTTGATAGCAATGATTAAGAATTTGGAACACCATCAAGCGATTTTTCAAGAAGATGAAGTTGTGGCTTTTTATGCTAAAGAAGGAGAAGAAGTCGATTTTGATAGTTTTGAAGTACTTGAATTTTCAAACGAATACATTAAAATAGAAAACACTTGGGATATTTTTCAAAAAAATGAAGCAGCTATTTATGATGATTTCAAATTGTTGACTCAAGACCGATTTTCACAACCGATTCCTAAATCGGTAAACGTAATAGCACCAGAAAATATTTTTATAGAAGAAGGGGCAAAATTAGAATTTGTAACCTTAAATGCATCTACAGGTCCTATTTATATTGGTAAAAATGCTGAAATAATGGAAGGCTCTGTTATTCGAGGTCCTTTCGCTTTGTGCGAATCGGGTAGAGTAAAATTAGCTACTAAAGTTTATGGTGCCACTACTGTTGGACCACATTCTGTTATTGGTGGAGAAGTGAATAATTCGGTTTTGTTTGGTTATTCTAATAAAGGACATGATGGTTTTTTAGGAAATGCTGTTTTAGGTGAATGGTGTAATATTGGTGCAGACAGTAACAATAGTAACTTAAAAAACAACTATGAAGAAGTAAAATTATGGAGCTATGAAACAGAAAATTTTGCTAAAACAGGTTTACAATTTTGCGGATTAATGATGGGAGACCATAGTAAATGTGGGATAAATACTATGTTTAATACAGGAACTGTTGTTGGGGTATGTACTAATATTTTTGGAGCAGGATTTCCAAGAAATTTTGTGCCCAGTTTCAGTTGGGGCGGAGCAAGTGGTTTCACAACATATTTAACCAAAAAAGCGTTTGAAACTGCTAAAATTGTAATGGCAAGAAGAAATGTTGAATTTTCAGAGGAAGACGCTAAAATTTTAGAACACGTTTTTGAAGAAACTAAAAAATACAGAAAAGAGTAAAAAAAAAGCGGTTTCAATATTGAAACCGCTTTTTTTATTTGTTCTAATTTATAATTTTTATAAATCAAATCCCATATTTACTCCTAATTTATCGGCAATAATTCGAGCGATTTTACTTCTTAATTCTGGAATTTTTACACTATTAGTCACTTCGCTTGTAAACGCGTACATTAATAATGCTTTGGCTTCTTTCTTGCCAATTCCACGTTGTTGCATGTAAAGCATCGCACTTTCATCTAGCTGTCCAATAGTGCAACCATGGGAGCATTTTACATCATCTGCAAAAATTTCTAATTGAGGTTTCGCATTAATAGTCGCTTTATCACTTAACAATATATTATTATTTTGCTGAAACGCATCTGTTTTTTGTGCTTCTTTTTCTACGAAAATTTTACCATTAAAAACACCAGTTGCGCTTCCGTCTAAAATAGTTTTATAGTTTTGATGACTTTCGCAATTTGGTGTAGCGTGTTGCACTAAAGTATAATGATCAACATGTTGTTTGTCTCCAATTATTGTAATGCCTTTTAAAGTCGAATCGATATGTTCGCCTTGATGATAGAAGTTTAAATTATTTCTGGTAATATTTCCTCCAAAAGAGAACGTATGAACCGAAACATGACTGTCTTGTTTTTGAGCTATGTATGTATTGTCAATTAAATTCGCAGTTTGTAAATCATTTTGAATTTTGTAATAATCTACATTAGCGTATTTTTGAGAAAATATTTCAGTAACTGAATTGGTTAACACCGGATTGCTGTTTAAACTCTGATGACGTTCGACAATTTGTACATGTGCATTTTCGCCTACGATAATTAAATTTCTTGGTTGCGTCATTAAAGCTGCTTCAGAGCCAGTTGAAAAAAATAAAATTTCAATAGGTTTGTCAACCACTTTACTTTTTGGAATATTTATATATGCCCCTTCTTGAGAAAAAGCGGTGTTTAATGAAGTTAAACTATCTTCTAAATTCGCAATTTTGTTGAAATATTCGTCAATATACATTTTGTATTTTGGCTTATTTAAAGCCGAAGACATTAAGCAAACATCTAAACCATCGTGCGTAGTGGATGACAAATGAGAACTAAATATACCATCAACAAATACCAGTTTATACGTATCCACTTCATTTAAGAAGTATTTTTTTACATCCGCAAAATCTACTGCATTGTCTTTTTTTGCAAATACACTAAAATCATTTTTTAAAATGGCATTTAATGAAGTATATTTCCATGCTTCTTCCTTTCTAGTTGGGAATCCTTTATTTTCAAAGTTCTTTATTGCTAAAGTCCTAATGTCATGTAAAGGGTTGTTTACATCAGTAATTTTTTCTTTAAACGCCATAAAAGACGATAGTATTTTTTCTTTTAATTCCATTTTTTTTGACTTACGACTTTTGACTTTCCACTAATTCGTTTTTTATCCAATCGTACCCTTTTTCTTCTAATTCTAAAGCTAAAGAGGCGTCACCTGATTTGACAATTTTTCCGTCCATTAGCACATGAACAAAATCTGGAACTATGTAATCTAATAATCGTTGGTAGTGCGTTATCACTAAAACGGCATTAGTTTCATTTTTTAGTTTATTTACTCCATTAGCTACAATTCGTAAGGCATCGATATCTAATCCAGAATCTGTTTCGTCAAGAATGGCTAATTTTGGTTCTAACATGGCCATTTGAAAAATTTCATTTCGTTTTTTTTCTCCACCAGAAAAACCTTCGTTAAGAGAACGAGATAAGAATTTTCTATCGATTTCTAATAATTCTGATTTTTCACGTATTAATTTTAGCATTTCATTAGCAGGCATATCTTCTTGTCCACGTGCTTTACGCGATTCATTAATAGCCGTTTTCATGAAATTCGTTACCGAAACACCAGGTATTTCAACAGGATATTGAAAAGATAAGAAAACGCCTTTATGAGCTCTTTCTTCGGGTGCTAATTCTGAGATGTCTTCCCCTTCTAAAATAATTTCGCCGGCAGTTACTTTATAATTTTCGTTTCCAGCAATTATTGACGAAAGGGTACTTTTTCCAGCACCATTTGGTCCCATAATCGCGTGAACTTCTCCTGCTTTTACTTCTAAATTAATTCCTTTTAATATTTCTTTGTCTTCTACTGAAGCGTGTAAGTTTTTAATTTGTAACATGGTATGAATGTGTTTTTATTCTGATTTATATTTTGATTATCCTACGGAGCCTTCTAAACTAATTTCCAATAATTTTTGAGCTTCCACTGCAAATTCCATTGGTAATTTATTTAGTACTTCTTTACTAAAACCATTTACAATTAAAGCAATTGCTTTTTCTGTTGGAATTCCTCTTTGGTTGCAATAAAACACTTGATCTTCTCCAATTTTTGAGGTGGTCGCTTCGTGTTCTATTTTGGCACTTGTATTTTTACTTTCTATATATGGAAATGTATGTGCGCCACAATTATTACCCATAAGTAAACTATCACATTGCGAAAAATTTCGTGCATGGTCAGCGTTTTTACTTATTTGAACCAATCCACGGTAACTGTTTTGTGATTTTCCAGCTGAAATTCCTTTTGAAATAATGGTTGACTTGGTGTTTTTACCTAAATGGATCATTTTTGTTCCTGTATCTGCTTGCTGGAAATTATTTGTAACGGCAATGGAGTAAAACTCACCAATAGAATTATCCCCTTTTAAAACACAAGATGGATATTTCCATGTTACGGCAGAACCTGTTTCTACTTGTGTCCACGATATTTTTGCGTTTTTCTCACACAAACCTCTTTTGGTTACAAAATTGAATACTCCACCTTTTCCTTCTTTATTTCCTGGATACCAGTTTTGAACGGTTGAATATTTTATTTCTGCATCATCTAATGCAATTAATTCTACAACTGCAGCATGTAATTGATTTTCATCACGACTTGGAGCCGTACATCCTTCAAGATAAGAGACATAACTTCCTTCATCAGCAATTACTAAAGTTCTTTCAAATTGCCCTGTTCCTCCTTGGTTGATTCTAAAATAGGTTGATAATTCCATAGGACATTTCACGCCTTTTGGAATGTAACAAAAACTTCCATCAGAGAAAACGGCTGAATTTAAAGCGGCGTAAAAATTATCTTTTTGCGGTACAATAGTTCCTAAATACTTTTTAACTAACTCAGGATGTTCATGAATAGCTTCTGATATTGGGCAAAAAATAATACCTTTTTCGCCTAATGTTTTTTTGAATGTAGTGGCTACTGAAACAGAATCAACAACAATATCCATTGCTACATTATTCATTTTTTTCTGCTCGTCGATAGAAATTCCTAGTTTTTTGTACATTTCTAATAACTCTGCATCCACATCATCTAAGGTTTTATTTGGATCCGATTTTTTTGGTGCCGAATAATAGGCTATTGCTTGAAAATCGGGTTTTGTGTACTTAACATTTGCCCATTCAGGTTCTTCCATTTCTTTCCAAGCGGCGAATGCTTCTAAACGCCAATCGGTCATCCATTGTGGTTCGTTTTTCTTTTTAGAAATCGCACGCACAATATCTTCATTTAAACCAATAGGAAACGTTTCCGATTCTAGTTCAGTATAAAATCCGTATTCGTATTCTTTATTTTCTAATTCGACTTTTAAATCGTCTTCTGTATATTTACTCATTTTATTGTTGAAATTTTTTAAGTCAAAAGTTTAATAATTTGGTTGTTATTTTAACTTAAAACTTTATTTTAAAGCGAAAAACTTTCTCCACAACCACATGTTCTTTGCGCATTTGGGTTATTAAAAACAAATCCTTTTCCGTTTAATCCTCCTGAGAATTCTAAAATAGTTCCTGCTAAATACAAAAATGATTTTTTTTCAACAGCAATTTTGACATTACTGTCTTCAAAAACTTTATCATTTTCACCTAACTCTTTATCAAATTTTAATTCATAAGAAAGTCCAGAACAACCACCACTTTTTACGCCAACACGAACGTAATCAGTAGCAGCATCAAAACCTTCTTCCTTCATCATATCAATAATTTTTTTACTTGCAGATTCAGATACTTTTATCATAACTTAGTTATTAATTATATTGGTTTCGTATTCCTTATTTTGATTTTGTCTAAATTAACACTGCAAAGATAAACCATAAAATACTTTTTACAAGGTTTGATAACATTTTTATAACTTATATTTTCATAGTTTTCTTTTATTGAAATTTTTGTAATTTGGCAAAAAATATAAATCATGAAATTATATCCAATCGAGGCAGGAAATTTTAAGTTAGACGGTGGTGCTATGTTTGGTGTTGTTCCCAAAACCATATGGAATAAAACCAATCCGGCTGATGCGAATAATTTAATAGATATTGCTGCCAGATGTTTGCTAATTGAAGATGGAAATAAACTGACATTAATAGACACTGGAATGGGAAACAAACAATCCGATAAATTTTTTGGCTATTACTCTCTTTGGGGAGATGAAAGTTTGGATACGTCTTTGGCAAAATTTGGATTTCATAAAGATGATATTACAGACGTTTTCATGACGCATTTGCATTTTGATCATTGTGGAGGTTCTGTAAATTGGAATAACGATAAAACAGGTTATGAAGTAGCATTTAAAAACGCTAATTATTGGACAAATAAAAACCATTGGGAATGGGCAACAAAACCTAATTCTCGGGAAAAAGCCTCTTTTTTGATTGAAAATATTTTGCCAATGCAAGAAAGTGGTCAGTTGAAATTTATTAATCGCACTGATGGTGATTATCTTGCAACTTCAGAATTAGATTTTGGCATCTTTTTTGCAGACGGTCATACCGAAAAACAAATGCTTCCACACATTAATTATAAAGGAAAAACAATTGTTTTTTGTGCCGATTTATTAGCAACTGCTGGGCACGTTCCTATCCCTTATGTTATGGGATATGATACAAGACCACTTTTAACAATGGACGAAAAAACCAAATTTATGAATGCAGCTGCTGAAAATAATTACTATTTGTTTTTAGAGCATGACGCACATAATCAAATTATTACTGTAGAAAAAACAGAAAAAGGGGTAAGATTAAAAGAGGTTTTTACATGCAACGACATTTTATAATGAATTATTTTTTAGGAATTTTAGCCTTTGCATGTGTAGCAGCATGCCAAAACAAACCTTTGGAAAACAAACCAAAAGTTTCAATTTTAGAAAAAGAAAATAAAGAGATTTGTAAAACCAGCGGAACATTTTCCGAATTGGTATTAGAACGAAGAATTCATTCAATTGATTCTTTAATAAAGGAGGAAAAAGATGTATACGATGTAGATATTTATTCGCCTAAATCGGCAATTTATTCAAAAGATGGCACTAAATTTTATATAAATTCATTAGAAGGCTATGCAACAGTTGTGTACGATGCCAACTCTTTTAAAAAAATAAAAACTATTAAACACCATTTTTCAGATAAAAACAAACATTTATTTAAAAACAACGAAAATACAGCGTTTAATTATCAATTTAAACAGAAAAAAGATAATTTTAATCATTTTTTTGGCAAACCAGTAGAAAGTTGTTTGTCGCATGAAGGAAAGTTTTTGTGGGTTACTTTTTATAGACGAGATTTTGATGAAAATGCCGAATCTCCATCAGCAGTTGCTATAATTAACACAGAAACCGACGAAATTAGTAGAGTAATTCCATCTGGGCCATTGCCTAAAATGATTGCCTGCTCACCAGATAATAAATTTATTTCGGTTACTCATTGGGGTGACAACACAGTTGGTATAATTGATATTTCGTCTAATAATGTTATGGATTTTAAGTATGTTTCACACATTGAAGTTGATGGACGTTTAACAATGAATTATGCAAACGGACAAAAAGTAAATAGAGATAATGACTGTGGAAATTGTCTTCGTGGGACTGTTTTTTCACCAGATGGAAAGTATATTTTTATAGCAAAAATGGGAGGAAATGGAATTGCAGTTATTGAAACAAAAACCTTTAAGTATATAGGAACAATTACTGGTTCCAAAGGAAATTTAAGACATATAATTATAAATAATGATGACTTAATTTTAAGTTCAAACAAACACGGTGTGGTACAAAAAGCAAAACTTTCCGAACTATTAAAACTTCCATTTGAAAATGAAAAAACCCTAGTAAATTATTCAAATTGGCAAACCGTAAATGTTGGCTTTGGTGCAAGAACAATTGAAACAACTACAGACGGAAAATATATTTTTGCGTGTGTAAACAACGAATGTAAAGTAGTAGTAATAGACGCCCAAGAAATGAAAGTAATTGCAAGTAAGGATGTATCTAAATTTCCAGTAGGAATGGCAATTTCGCATGATGGAACACAATTAATTGTAACTTCGCAAGGAAAAGATAGCGTGCTTAAAAGTGGAAATGCTGTTTCTATATTTAAAATAAAATATGAATAATTGTAATAATATATACAAATAATAAATTAATTAAAATAAAATTTATAAAAAATGAAAATTCAATTTAAACCTTTATTTCTATCACTTGCTTTAGCACTTGTTTTATCTGGATGCGGTTCAGCCAAAATGGTTTCAACTCCGATTGAGAATATTGATAGAATGCCATTAAAAACTACTCCGTTAAAAGAAAAAGACTTGCAACGTTGGAGTCATTTGGACTTAGTAAAAGACACAGTGCCAGGTATGAGTGTGGATAAAGCTTATGCAGAAGTATTAAAAGGTAAAAAAGGAACAAAAGTTATCGTTGGAATTGTAGATTCTGGTGTAGATATTAATCACGAAGATTTAAAATCTGTTATTTGGACCAATCCAAAAGAAATTTCTGGAAATAACGTTGATGACGATAATAATGGATACATAGATGATATTCATGGTTGGAATTTTTTAGGCGATGCTATTCATGAACAATTAGAAATGACTCGTATTGTAAAAAGAGGACCAAGTACTCCAGAATATAGCAAAGCAAAAGCTAGATTAGATGAAGAGCTTAAAGTTTTGCAACAAGATAAGCAGCAATTAGATATGATTTTAAACGCTGAAAAGGCTATTAAATCGTATCTAAAAAAAGATGATTTTACCTTAGAAGAAGTAAAAAAAATTGAAACCAAAGAGCAAAGTTTATTACAAGCTAAAGCTATGTTTTCTCAGTTTTTAACTGGAATGACTAAAGCAGAGTTTGATAAAGAAATTATTGATTATAAAGACCATGTTTATGGACAATTAAATTATAATTTGAATGTAGAATACGATGGCAGAAAAATAGTTGACGACAATCCAGATGATATTAATGATAGAAAGTACGGCAATAATAATGTGATAGGTCCTGAGCCAAAAGAAGCAAAACATGGTACGCATGTGGCTGGTATTGTGGCGCAAGTTAGAGGAAACAAAAAAGGAGGTGATGGTGTGGCTAGTTCAGTTGTAGAAATCATGGCTATTCGAGCAGTTCCTGATGGTGATGAATATGATAAAGATATTGCTTTAGGAATTCGTTATGCTGTAGACAATGGAGCAAAAGTTATTAATGGTTCTTTTGGAAAATATTTCTCTCAAAATAAAGAATTAGTAATTGATGCCATAAAATATGCAGAATCTAAAGATGTACTTTTAGTAATTGCTGCAGGAAACGAATCGTATGATTTAGATGTGACGAATAAATATCCAAATGATACGTACGATAATTCACCTGAATTTGCTAAAAACGTTTTAATTATTGGTGCTCTTACTCCAGATTACGGATCTAAAATGGTGGCATCTTTTTCTAATTATGGAAAAAATAATGTTGATATTTTTGCTCCAGGTGAAAAAATTTATGCAACGACTCCTTTAAATACCTATGAATATTTACAAGGTACTTCAATGGCTTCGCCAAATGTGGCAGGTGTGGCGGCATTAATTCGATCTTACTATCCAAGTTTAACAGCTATAGAGGTGAAACAAATTATTATGGAAAGTGGTATATTGTTAAAAAATATGATTTCTGTTGGTGAAGATAAACACAAAGCAATTTTTTCTGAAATTTCTAAATCAGGAAAAATAGTAAACGCCTACAACGCCTTACTTTTAGCTGAAAAAATGACAAAAAAATAATCAAAAAAATAATAACCACAAAGTGATACGTATTCGTTTATCTTTGTGGTTATCTTATTTAAGTCAAATTATTACAAATGAAAAATACATTAAAATACTTTTTACTTCTTTTAACAGGGATTTCTTTTGCACAAAACAATCCAAATTCAGGATATTGGCAACAACATGTTGACTATAAAATGAATGTAAATATGGATGTAAAAAAATACCAATATAAAGGAACGCAAGAACTAATATATACCAATAATTCTCCCGATACGTTAAAGAAAGTTTTTTTTCATTTGTATCCAAATGCGTTTCAGCCAGGAAGTGCTATGGATATGCGTTTGCAATCCATTACAGATCCAGACAAACGCATGGTTCGTAAATTTACAAAAGATAAAAAAGAAATAAAAGAAAGTAGAATTAGTACCTTAAAGCCAAACGAAATCGGGTATTTGTTGGTTTCAAATTGTAAACAAAACGGCGTGTCAGCTCAAAGTAGAGTTGTAGGCACTATATTAGAAGTTACTTTACCACAGGCAATTTTACCAAAATCAAGTTCCACTTTTACATTAGATTTTGATGGGCAAGTGCCGCTTCAAATTCGTCGTTCTGGTAGAAATTCAGAAGAAAATGTAGCGCTATCTATGACGCAATGGTATCCTAAAATGGCGGAATATGATTTTGAAGGATGGCATGCAGATACGTATATCGCAAGAGAATTTCATGGTGTTTGGGGAAATTTTGATGTTAAAATTACTTTAGACAAAGATTATACCATTGGAAGTACTGGGTATCTTCAAAATAAAAATGAAATTGGAAAAGGATACGAAGATGCAGGTGTTGTGGTTACTTATCCGAAAAAAACATCATCCTTAACTTGGCATTTCATAGCTCCAAATGTTCATGATTTTGCTTGGGGAGCCGATCCAGAATACATTCATGATAAAATTATGGGTGAAAATGAAACCGAATTGCATTTCTTTTATAAAAATAAGAAAGAAAATCTAGAAAATTGGAAAAAAATGCAGCCTAAAACTGCTGAATTATTAGCGTATTTCAATAAAAATGTGGGACAATATCCGTACAAACAATATTCTGTTATTCAAGGTGGCGATGGGGGTATGGAATATGCTATGTGTACTTTGATTACAGGAAATAGAAGTTATGGCAGTTTGGTTGGTGTAACCGCTCATGAATTTGCGCATAGTTGGTTTCAACATATTTTAGCTACTAATGAATCAAAACATTGTTGGATGGATGAAGGTTTTACTTCTTATATTTCTAATTTGGCTATGAACCAAATTTTACCACCAAAAGAGCCAGAAAGCCCGTTTGCAGATTCCTACAATAACTATGTTTTTTTAGCCAATTCAGGAAAAGAACAACCGTTAACGACGCATGCGGATAGATACGATTTTAACCAATCCTATGGTATTGGTGCATATAGTAAAGGTGAAATATTTTTAGCACAATTGGGGTATATCATTGGACAAGAAAATTTAGACAAAACCATAAAAAAATATTATTCAGATTATAAATTTACACATCCAACGCCTAATGATATTAAGCGAACCGCCGAAAAAATTTCGGGAGCCAACTTAGATTGGTATCTAAATGAATGGACGCAAACCACAAATACAATTGATTACGCCATTAAATCGGTGGAAAATAATAAAATTACTTTTGAAAGAAAAGGTAGAATGCCAATGCCTTTAGATGTAATTGTAGAATTTGAAAACGGTACTAAAGAGTATTTTTATATTCCAAATACCTTAATGCGTTGGGAAAAATCAAATCCGTTTACTTTAAAAAGAAACGTTTTATTAGGATGGGATTGGGCTATACCAACGTATACAATAGAAATTGACTTACAAAAAGGGAATATAAAATCTGTAGTTATTGATCCAAGTGATTTAATGGCAGACGTAAAAAAGGAGGACAATATATTTCCAAAAAAACAACAATAATATATCGTATTAAAATAAAAATAATAGTACATTAGATTTTAAATTATTTTCAAATGCAAGATAAAACATTAATTGGAAGTGAAGAATGGTGTTCGTTCCCACAATTAGGAATTCCCGCGATAAAAGCACGAGTAGATTCAGGAGCTAAAACATCCGCATTACATGCTATTGATATCAAAGTATTTGATAAGAATGGTGAAGATTGGCTAAAATTTGATATTAATCCAATCCAAAATAATTCAAAATCTATTATTCATTGTGAAGCACAATTAGTCGATCAACGAATCATAAAAAGCTCTAATGGAACCAGAGAAAAGCGATATGTAATTCGAACAGAAGTAGGTTTGGGAAATCATAACTGGCAAGTTGAGGTTACACTTACTAATAGAGATTCAATGGGTTTCAGAATGTTACTAGGAAGAGAAGCAATGGTGGGAAGATTGATAGTTGACCCTGAAAAAAAGTTTGAATTAGGTCAACCCACATCAGAAAGCTTAAAAGAATATTATTATAATGAACCTGAGAAAAAAGGGTTAAAAATAGGTCTATTAGCGAGTAATCCAGAGTTGTATAGTAACCGAAGAATTATTGAAGCCGGAGAAATGCGTGGACACGAAATGCATTTTTTGAACATCAAATATTGTTATATGAAATTAAGTGCATCTAATCCTGAAATTCACTATCGTGGTGGTTTGGTTTTAAAAGATTTTGATGCCATAATTCCTCGTATTCGACCAAGTATGACCTATTACGGTTGTGCACTTACCAGGCAATTTGAAGCGCTAAAAGTATATGTTTTAAACAATGCAGCTGCCATAACACAATCAAGAGACAAACTTTTTTCATTACAATTGTTATTAAACAACGAAGTAGATATCCCAACAACGGGTTTTGCAAATTCTCCATTAGATACAGATGATTTAATAAAAATGGTAGGAGGTTCACCATTAATTGTGAAATTATTAGAAGGAACACAAGGAAAAGGTGTCGTTTTGGCAGAAACTAAAAAAGCAGCCGAATCCGTTATTAATGCATTTAAAAGTTTGAATGCCAATATTTTAGTACAAGAATTCATTAAGGAGGCTAATGGAAAAGATTTACGTTTGTTTGTAGTAGACGGAAAAGTGGTAGCAGCCATGCAAAGAGAGGCGGCTCCAGGAGAATTTCGTGCAAATATTCATTTGGGCGGATCGGCCTCAATTGTAAAAGTTACTCCTGATGAAAAAAGAATTGCAATCAAAGCTGCTAAAGCAATGAATTTAAAAGTGGCTGGAGTAGATATTATTCGTTCAACAAAAGGACCTCTATTATTAGAGGTGAATTCATCTCCAGGACTTGAAGGAATTGAAGGTGCCACTCAAAAAGATATTGCAGGAGAAATGATAAAAGCTATTGAAAAAAACTTTAAGTAAAATATGCAAAATAATTTCAAAAAACTGTTATTAATTATTATAGCTTGCAGTTTTGTTGTTGCCTTTGGTGCTTTTTTTAAAATAATGGAATGGCCAGGTGCGACTTTAATTTTTAATATTGGTGTAGTGTTAGAAGTTATTTTTGGAGCTACAGTACTAATTTATCTTCTAAAAAATAAAAATAAATAATGGCGTTGGAATACAAATCCTCTTGCGAGAAATGCAATATTTCGTTGTATATGCAATCAGAAGCTTGCATATGCAGTTATGAATGTACATTTTGTGAATCTTGCGCTGTAGAAATGGCTGATATCTGTCCAAATTGCCAAGGAGAATTAGTCAAAAGACCGAAACGAAATATGAATTAGTTTATTTCCACTTGAAAACTCTTCAAGAAATGAATTGATTTTTCAATGTCATAATGTAAAATTCTATCTTCTGTAACTAAAGGCACTTCTTCACGATAGGTTTTTATAAACATTTCAATGAAATCACTTGATTTTAAAGGCCTTCTAAATTCGATAGCTTGTGAAGCATTAAATAATTCAATGGCTAAAATGCGTTCTAAATTTTCAACAATTTTCAGCGTTTTTGTAGCTGCATTTGCCCCCATACTTACATGATCTTCTTGTCCATTGCTGGATACAATACTGTCGATACTTGCAGGCGTTGCTAATTGTTTGTTCTGACTAACAATGCTTGCCGCGGTATATTGCGGAATCATAAATCCAGAATTTAATCCCGGATTACTTACTAAAAACGCAGGTAATTCTCTTAATCCAGAAATTAATTGGTAGGTTCTTCTTTCCGAAATACTTCCCAATTCTGCTAAAGCAATACCTAAATAATCTAAAGCCATTGCTAAGGGTTGTCCATGAAAATTTCCACCAGAAATAATTTCATCTTCACTTACAAAAATATTTGGATTGTCTGTGACCGAATTAATTTCGGTAGTAAATACTTTTTTTACATGGTCAATTACATCTTTTGACGCACCATGAACTTGCGGAATACATCTAAAAGAATACGGATCTTGCACATGTTTTTTGGGTTGTGCAATAATTTCACTATCTTCTAATAATTCTAACATATGCGCTGCGGTTGCTATCTGCCCATTATGTGGTCGTACTAAATGAATTAATTCGTTAAAAGGCTCTTTCCTTCCATCAAATCCTTCTAAAGAAACTGCGGATACAATATTTGCTAAATGCGCTAATTTATCGGCTTGAATTAAATTATACACGCCATAAGCGCTCATAAATTGTGTTCCGTTTAATAATGCCAAGCCTTCTTTTGATTTTAATGTAATGGGAGATAAGTTCAATTTTTCTAACACTTTATGTGCGGGTTGACGAAATCCATCGTAATATACTTCTCCTTCGTTAATTAAGGGTAAACATAAATGAGCTAATGGTGATAAATCGCCACTTGCTCCTAATGAGCCTTGTGTAAAAACAATTGGTAAAATATCATGATTATAAAAATCAATTAATCTATTAACGGTTTCTAATTGCACACCGGAATGTCCGTAACTCAAAGATTGAATTTTTAACAACAACATGATCTTTACAATCTCGTGCGGTACTTCGTCACCGGTACCACAAGCGTGCGATTTCATTAAATTTTCTTGAAGTTTGGTTAAATTTTCTGTCGAAATTTTTATATTATATAACGAGCCAAAACCAGTGTTAATTCCGTAAATAGCTGTATCGTTAGAAACCATTTTTTCATCTAAATACGTTCTGCATCGTTCTATTTTTGAGATAGCTTCTTCTGAAAGGGCTATTTTTTTTCCTTCAAAAATAATTTCTCTAACTTTTTCTATAGTAAGTACGGATGAATCTATGTAATGCATTTTATTTTGTTTTAGCTGTCAAAATTCTACAAACAAATTCTAAAATGCAACATTTTTAAATACTATTTTTTATTAAATCAATAGTTATTCACTTTGATTTCTTGTAAATTGATATTATTTAAAATAAAAATAATTAAAAATTATCATTTTCATAAAAATACTTTAAACCTTTTTTTCATACTTATAAAGAATTATATTTGGAAAATATGATAAAGAAAAATAAACTAAAATCTTCGCTTTTTAAAAGGCATTTCATTGATTGATATTTTAGATAGTTGTACAAATGTCATATCGTTTGGGCATAACTTTACATATTATTATGATTTATAAATATTTAGTTGAAAGATTGAATTTTGTGTATATATGAAAATTCTAAAAAAAATGATTATAAAAAATCCTAACCTATGATAACATTAAAATTTGGAGGAACATCTGTTGCCAATGCCCAAAATATTGAGCTTGTATTAGAAATTATCACTAAAAAAGCCTCAGATAATAATTTAGTCGTAATAATTTCTGCCTTCAGTGGTGTTACAGATATGTTAATTACTGCTTCAAATACTGCTTCAAATAAAGACGAATCATATAAAAATTTGTTAGCAGAAATTAAGCAAAAACATATTGATGTAATTTATAATTTAATTGAAAATCAAAAACAAAATCAATTATATAATTTTTTAGACATTCAAATTAATCAATTACAAACCTTACTTGATGGATGTTTTCTTTTAGGTGAATTATCTGCAAGAACTGCTGATACAATTGCTAGTTTTGGCGAATTGTTATCTTCTCAAATTGTTGCCGCCGCCGTTCAACAAATTATTCCAAATACTAATTTTAAAGATAGTAGGGAAATAATAAAAACCAATTCAAATTTTGGAAAAGCCTCTGTAAATTTTAATATAACAAATAGTAATATTCAATTTTTTTTAGAAAAAAACACTTTTAATGTTGTTGTTGTTCCTGGTTTCATAGCTTCAGATGAAGAGGGAAATACGACAACCTTGGGAAGGGGAGGATCAGATTATACGGCGGCAATAATTGCCAATGGTACAGCATCTAAATCGTTAGAAATTTGGACCGATGTAAATGGAATGTTTACAGCAAATCCGAAAATTGTAAAAGAAGCACAATCCATACAATCAATTTCTTATCAAGAAGCTATGGAATTATCACATTTTGGGGCTAAAGTGTTATATCCGCCAACTATTCAACCTGTTTTGCAAGCTCAAATTCCTATTTGGATTAAAAATACGTTTAATCCCGATGCTTTAGGAACTTATATTTCAAATAAAAATTTGGTGTCAAGCAATCCTATAAGAGGAATTTCTCATATAGATAAAATTACGCTCTTAACCATTGAAGGATCTGGAATGATTGGTGTTTCAGGTTCTTCTAAACGAATTTTTGAAGTACTTTCACAGCAAAATATTAATGTAATTTTTATAACACAAGCTTCTTCCGAACATTCAATTTGTATCGGAATTCAAAACCAAGTTGCTGCTATAGCTAAAAAAGCAATTGAATTTGAATTTGAAATAGAAATTTTTCAAAATAAAATTAATCCGTGCATCGTTGAAAACGATTTATGCATAGTGGCTTTAGTAGGTGAAAACATGAAAAATCATCAAGGTTTAAGCGGTAAAATGTTTAGCACTTTAGGTAAAAATAATGTAAACATAAGAGCTATAGCTCAGGGTGCTTCCGAAAGAAATATTTCGGTTGTAATAAATGAAAAAGATGTTAAAAAAGCACTAAATACATTACACGAAAGATTTTTTGAAGAAAACACCAAACAATTAAATTTATTTGTAATGGGTGTAGGAAATGTCGGCGAAAAATTTATTGAACAAATTTATCAACAAAAGAAATTTTTAAAAGAAAATTTAAAAATAAATCTAAGAGTAATTGCCTTATCAAATTCAAGAAAAATGGTTTTTGATGAAGATGGAATTAATTTAAAAGATTCGAAAATTAGACTTGACAACGGCGAAAACGCATCAATCTCTAAATTTATTTCTAAAGTACAGGAACTTAATTTACGTAATAGTATTTTTGTAGATATAACGGCAAATTATGATGTTGCGTCCATTTATGACCAATTTTTAAAACTAAGTATTGCTGTGGTTACTTGTAATAAAATTGCATGTTCCTCAAAATTTGAAAATTATAAATACCTTAAATCAATATCTAGAAAATTTAATGCTCCGTTCTTGTTTGAAACTAATGTAGGTGCTGGATTACCAATTATTGACACACTTAAACATTTAATACATTCGGGTGATAAAGTACATAAAATAAATGCTGTATTATCGGGTAGTTTAAACTTCATTTTTAATAATTTTAGTGAAACCTATAATTTTCATGATGTTGTAAAAGAAGCAGGAGTGCAAGGCTTTACCGAACCCGATCCAAAAATTGATTTAAGTGGTGTTGATGTTGCTAGAAAAATACTAATTTTAATACGTGAAAGTGGTTACGAAATGGAAATAGAACAAATTGAAAATCATTGTTTTTTACCAAAAGAATGTATGGAAACCAATAATAACGAAGATTTTTTTAAGTCCTTAATTAAAAACGCCACTCATTTTGAACAACTCTTATCCGAAGCAAAAAGTAAAGACGCTCGTTTAAAATTTGTAGCTTCTTTTGATAAAGGAAAAGCATCTGTAGGTTTGAGGTTTATCCCAAAAGAAAGTCCATTTTATAATTTAGAAGGAAAAGATAATATAGTAGAGTTTTTTACCGACAGATATACGGATCAGCCTTTAATAATAAAAGGAGCAGGAGCAGGAGCAGCCGTAACCGCATCAGGAATTTTTGCTGATGTTATCCGTGTCGGAAATGTATAATTTAGTTTAAAGTTAACATTATTAAGATCCAAAGTAAAAACTATCCTATAAATTAAAATATTTGACTTTAAGGTTTTTAAACGGTATGACTAGTATTAAAATATTTTGCCCAGCAACTATTGCCAATCTTAATTGTGGTTTTGATGTATTGGGGCTATGCCTTGAAAGTATTGGCGATGAAATAATTATCAGGAAATCTGTAAATAAGTGTGTTAAAATAACAAATATTGTAGGCGCAAATTTACCTTTTGAAATTGAGAATAATGTTGCTGGAGTTGCGGCTTTAGCTATTTTTGAAGAAGCAAATAAACGAGTTGCTTTTGAACACGGGTTTGAAATTGAAATATTCAAAAAAATAAAAGCAGGTAGTGGTATAGGAAGCTCATCCGCAAGCGCTGCAGGAGCTGTTTTTGGAATAAATGAATTATTAGGCAAACCTTTTTCAAAAATCGAATTAGTCAAATTTGCTATGAAAGGCGAAGTGGTAGCTAGTGGCAGTGAACATGCCGATAATGTAGCACCTTGCCTACTTGGCGGTTTTACGTTAGTAAGAGGTTACAATCCGTTAGATGTGATAAAAATTGAAAGCCCTTCTGAACTATACGCAGTTGTTTTGCATCCACATATTGAAGTTAAAACGGCTGATGCCCGTTCGGTTTTACAACCCATGATTTCACTTCAGAATGCCATAATTCAAACAGGAAATATAGGTGGGTTAGTAGCAGGTTTGTTTATGTCTGATTATGAGTTAATAAGCAGGTCTCTACACGACGTAATAATAGAGCCTTTAAGAAAACATTTAATACCTAATTTTGACGAAGTGAAAGATGTTGCATTAAAAAATGGAGCATTAGGTGCTGGAATTTCAGGTGCAGGACCATCAATATTTGCTCTTTGCAAAGGAAAAGAAAGTGCTCAAAAAATTGCTTTAAGCATGGAAAATATGTATCAAAACACAGAAATTAATTTTGATATACACATTTCGAAAATAAACCCAAAAGGTGTAGAAGTAATTTCAATTAACGAATTATAAGTTTTTATAATTTAATTTTGTCAAATGAAGTATTATAGTTTAAACAATAAGAATAGTAAAGTTTCTTTTCAAGAAGCCGTTATAAAAGGTATTTCGCCAGACAAAGGCTTATATTTTCCTGAAAAAATTACAACATTACCACCATCTTTTTTTGATGAAATTGAAAATATAACCAACCAACAAATTGCTTTTTTGGTAATAAAGCAATTTGTTGGCGATGATATTCCTGAAAATGAATTAAAAAAAATTATTAACGAAACCTTAACTTTCGATTTTCCTTTAGTGGAAATAGAAAAAAACTGTTATTCATTAGAGTTATTTCATGGTCCAACTATGGCTTTTAAAGACGTTGGTGCACGATTTATGTCTAGATGTTTAGCTTATTTTAATAGAAATAGTTTAAATACAAACACAGTTTTAGTAGCCACTTCTGGCGATACAGGCGGTGCTGTGGCTAGCGGATTTTTGGGAGTTAATGGCGTTGAGGTTGTTATTTTATATCCTTCAGGAAAAGTGAGTAATTTTCAGGAAAAACAACTAACTACTTTAGGACAAAATATTACGGCTTTGGAAGTTGATGGTGTTTTTGACGATTGCCAAGAAATGGTTAAACAAGCGTTTTTAGATAAAGAGTTAAAGCATAACAATTTAACCTCCGCAAATTCTATAAATATTGCGCGTTGGTTGCCACAAATGTTTTATTTTTTCTTTGCTTATAAAACTTTAAAAAAACAGAACAAACCATTTGTTATTTCCTGTCCGAGTGGAAATTTCGGAAACATTTGTGCCGGAATTTTAGCTAAAAAATTAGGTTTGCCTATTTTACATTTTGTAGCTTCAACCAATGCAAACGATACCGTTCCTAGGTTTTTGAAAAACGGAATTTATGCTGCAAAAAATTCAATTGCAACCATTTCTAACGCTATGGATGTTGGAAACCCTAGTAATTTTATACGTATACAAGAAATGTATAACAATGATTTAAATGCGTTAAAAAAAGATTTTTCTTCCTATTCATTTACAGATGAAGAAACAAAAAAAGCCATAAAAAACATTTATTTACAAACAGGTTATATAGCAGAACCACATGGCGCAGTGGGTTTTTTGGGTTTGAAAAAAGAACTTGAAATCCTGCCAAACGCAGTGGGCGTATTTCTAGAAACGGCACATCCAATTAAGTTCTTAGATGAGGTTGAACCTATTTTAAATATAAAATTAGAAGTTTCGCCTCAAATTGAAAGTGTTTTAGGTAAAGAAAAAGTAAGTATAAAAATTAAAAATTATACTGATTTGAAATCTTTTTTGGTGCAAAAAATATAATATTTTATACCATTTTATAATCCTGTTAGAAGTTAAAATTTATTATCGTAATACTTGAATTTATAATTTTTATGCTACATATGGTATAAATAATTTAAACAGATAGAAGCAAAAGGCTTCAAATTAATAAATTTTTCAATACATTAGCAACTTAAAATTTTATAAAATCGCACAATGAAAAATACAGCATTAACAGCTATTCACGAAAGTTTAGGGGCAAAAATGGTTCCGTTTGCAGGTTACAATATGCCTGTTCAATATGAAGGAGTAAACGTAGAACACGAAACGGTAAGAACTGGAGTTGGGGTTTTTGATGTATCGCACATGGGAGAATTTTTCTTGAAAGGTGAACATGCATTGGCTTTAATTCAGAAAGTTACTTCTAATGATGCCTCTAAATTAGCGGATGGAAAAGCCCAATATTCTTGTTTACCAAATAATGAAGGTGGAATTGTTGATGATTTAATCATATACAAAATTGTAGATGAACATTATATGTTAGTTGTAAATGCGTCTAATATCGAGAAAGATTGGAATTGGATTTCTAAACATAATGATTTAGGAGTAGAGATGCAAAATCTTTCAGATGACTATTCGCTATTGGCTATTCAAGGACCAAAAGCTGCTGAAGCGATGCAAAGTTTAACTTCAATTGATCTAGTAAATATGGGATATTACACGTTTCAAATTGGTGAATTTGCTGGAAAACAAAATGTAATTGTTTCTGCTACAGGTTATACGGGTTCAGGAGGATTTGAAATTTATTTTAAAAATGAAGATGCCACCACTATTTGGGCAAAAGTTTTTGAAGCAGGAGCGGCATTCGGAATTAAACCAATTGGTTTAGCCGCTCGCGATACCTTACGCTTGGAAATGGGATTCTGTTTATACGGAAACGATATTAATGACACCACTTCTCCGTTAGAAGCTGGTTTGGGTTGGATTACTAAATTTGAAAAAGAATTTACGAATTCAGAAAACTTAAAAAAACAAAAAGAAGCCGGTGTTACTAAGAAATTAGTTGGTTTTGAAATGATTGATAGAGGCATTCCACGTCACGATTATGAAATTGCAGACGCTAATGGAAATGTTGTAGGAATTGTAACTTCTGGAACACAATCGCCAAGTCTTGGTATTGCTATAGGAATGGGATATGTTCCAACAGCATTAGCCACACCAGATTCTGAAATTTATATTAGAATTAGAAATAAAGACATTAAAGCTAAAGTTACTAAATTGCCATTTTTAAAGAAATAATTTTTTTGAATAAATAATTTTTATATATTTGAAAAAATTTTAAAAAACTAAATTAAAAATTATGAAAAAAGTATTATTAGTAGCTGCTTTTGCAGTTTCATTACTAGGTTATTCTCAATCGAATAGCGAAGGAACAATTCACATTAATTTATTAGGAGGTTTTGCTTTTGGTGGAAACGTAACTGATAAAGCTACTGTTGAAAATATTTCTGTTGAACAAAAATCCAATTTTGCTTCTGGGACTTATGGTTTAAATGTTCATTATGGTTTAAATGATAAAATAAGTGTAGGACTTGGTTTAACAACTGGTGCTTACCTTTTAACTCCAGAAAATTTACTATCTGAAGAAAGTATTGGCGCAACGACAACAATGTCTTTATTTAATATTGGTGCTCAATCAAGATATTATATTCTAAATGATGACGATTTAAATATTTATGGAGGAGTAAATGTTGGTTTTGCTTCTGCAACTGATAAATTTGTAGGTTTTGATGTAACAACTGATTCGTTCAAAGCATCAGGTTTATCATACGGACTTAATATTGGTTTAAACTATTATTATTGGGATAAAGTTGGAGCAAATATTCAATTAGGATATGATGGAGCTGGTTTATCTGGAGATTATAAAACTGAAGGTGAATCTTTTAAAGTTAAAAGAAGTATTGGTGGAATTAATTTTATGGCAGGTTTAGCTATCAAAATTAACTAGTATTTACACTGCATTAAAATATTAAAGACATCCTTCAGGGGTGTCTTTTTTTATGTAATACATAAAGTATAGAAATATTTATCGAAAATTTATTTGTACAAAAAAAACCTGCTAAGTAGCAGGTTTTTTTGTCTTCATAACTGTTACAATTAGTTCTTGTGAAGCTTCCTCTAAATCCATAAAAATATTATCACCTTCGTGAATTTTAGAAGTTATTATTTCTTCGGCAAGTGCATCTTCCACATATTTTTGGATGGCTCTTTTTAATGGTCGTGCTCCAAATTGTTTATCAAAACCTTTCTCTGCAATAAAATTTTTAGCTTTTTCAGAGATAGTGAAAGTATATCCTAAGTCTTTAATTCTAAAAATTAGTTTTTCCATTTCAATATCGATAATTTTATCAATATCGTGTTTTTCTAAACTATTGAATACAATTACATCATCGATACGGTTTAAAAATTCAGGAGCAAAAGCTTTTTTCAAGGCATTTTCTATTACTGATTTGCTGTATTCATCTGCTTGAGCTGTTTTTGCAGCCGTTCCAAAACCAACACCTTGACCGAAATCTTTTAATTGACGCGCACCAATATTGGATGTCATGATGATTATAGTATTTCTAAAATCGATTTTTCTACCCAAACTATCTGTTAAAAAACCATCGTCTAATACTTGTAACATCATATTAAAAACATCTGGATGGGCTTTTTCTATTTCGTCTAACAAGACAACCGCATAAGGTTTTCTTCTAATTTTTTCGGTTAACTGACCGCCTTCTTCATATCCTACATATCCTGGAGGTGCTCCAACTAAACGTGAAATAGCAAATTTTTCCATGTATTCACTCATGTCGATACGAATTAATGCCTCTTCTGAGTCAAATAATTCTTTGGCTAACACTTTTGCTAATTGCGTTTTTCCTACGCCTGTAGAGCCTAAAAATATAAATGAACCAATTGGTTTATTAGGATCTTTTAAACCCGCTCTATTTCTTTGAATGGATTTGGCTATTTTTTGTACCGCTTCATCTTGTCCAATTACTTTTCCTTTTATTAGTTCCGGTAGTTTAGCTAATTTATTGGTTTCAGTTTGCGCAATTCTATTTACAGGTATTCCAGTCATCATAGACACCACATCAGCAACTTTGTCTTCCGTTACTTCTACACGATTTAATTTAGCGTCGTCTTCCCATTTTTCTTGCGCAATAGCTAACTCTTTTTCAATTTTCTTTTCATCATCACGTAATTTGGCAGCTTCTTCAAATTTTTGTTTTTTAACTACGGAATTTTTCAATTCGCGAACTTCTTCTAATTGTTTTTCCAGCTCTAAAATTTGTTTTGGTACTTCAATATTAGTAATGTGCACACGAGAACCTGCCTCGTCTAAAGCATCGATTGCTTTATCGGGTAAAAAACGGTCTGTCATATAGCGGCTAGTAAGCTTTACACAAGCTTCAATTGCTTCAGGTGTATATCTTACGTTATGATGGTCTTCGTATTTTCCTTTAATATTATTCAAAATTAGTATGGTTTCATCAACGGTTGTTGGCTCTACAATTACTTTTTGAAAACGTCGTTCTAATGCGCCATCTTTTTCAATGTATTGTCGGTATTCGTCTAAAGTTGTAGCACCCACACATTGGATTTCTCCTCTTGCTAAAGCGGGTTTAAACATGTTACTTGCATCAAGCGAACCTGTAGCGCCGCCAGCTCCAACAATAGTATGAATTTCATCTATAAATAGAATAATATCATCATTTTTTTCTAGCTCATTCATTACCGCTTTCATGCGTTCTTCAAATTGACCGCGATATTTCGTACCAGCAACCAATGATGCTAAATCCAGGGTTACAACGCGTTTATTAAATAATATACGTGAAACTTTTTTCTTAACAATCATAATAGCCAAACCTTCCGCAATTGCAGATTTACCAACTCCAGGTTCTCCAATTAATAGTGGGTTGTTTTTCTTTCTACGACTCAAAATTTGAGAAACGCGTTCAATTTCTTTTTCTCGACCTACAACGGGGTCTAATTTACCCTCTTCCGCCATTTCTGTTAAATCTCTACCGAAATTATCTAAAACAGGTGTTTTCGACTTTTTCGTAGTTTTATTTCCGCTATTACTTATTGGATTTGGCATGTCTTCTTTATAATTTTCTTCTCCAGAATCAAAATTTTCAGCTCTTGGTGTTTCTTTAAAAATATCTTCATTTTCGTTAGAATTCAGGCTCATATATATATCTTTTACATTATCATAATTAATTTTTAACTTGTTCAGTAACTTAGTTGTAGGGTCGTTTTCATTTTTTAGCATACATAACAGTAATAATGCCGTGCTAATTGATGTGGTATTGAAAACTTTTGCTTCTAAAAAAGTATATTTTAATGCTCTTTCTGCTTGACGGGTTAAGTGTAAGTTTTTTTTATCGTTTGTTGACAGTCCATTCGGGTTAGCTGGACTTAAAATCTCTACTTTTTTTCTAAGTAAATCAAAGTTAATATTTAAAAAATTTAAAATATCAATTGCACTTCCATTTCCATCTCTAAGCATACCTAAAATTAGGTGCTCAGTACCAATAAAATCATGCCCTAAACGTAAGGCTTCTTCTTTACTGAATTGTATAACATCTTTAACTCTTGGCGAAAAATTATCTTCCATAAAATCTTTAAACTATTTAAAACGTGAGCACAATATTATGAATTTTTTATAGGTACTATGCATACTGCTAATTGACAAAAAAAAAACGAGAAATAAAAGCAAATTACCTATTTATTTATTAAATTTTTTTTCAATTATTGTTGATAAGTATTTTGATTTTTTTAAAAACTATACTTTTAAAAAAGTTAAAAAATCGTATATTGGCACGTCTAAAAAAACGAGTAAAAATTAAATAAATACCTATGACTGACGGAGAAAAGTTAATACCTATTAATATTGAAGATGAAATGAAGTCAGCCTACATCGATTATTCGATGTCGGTTATTGTATCAAGAGCATTACCAGATGTAAGAGACGGTTTAAAACCGGTTCACAGAAGAGTATTATTTGGTATGTATGAATTAGGAGTTTTTTCTAATAGAGCTCATAAAAAATCCGCAAGAATTGTAGGAGAAGTTTTGGGTAAATATCACCCACACGGCGATACTTCAGTATATGATGCTATGGTTCGTATGGCGCAAGAATGGAGTTTACGTTATTTGATGGTTGATGGGCAAGGTAACTTTGGTTCGGTAGATGGTGATAGTCCTGCAGCAATGCGTTACACGGAAGCTAGAATGCGAAAAATATCTGAAGAAATGTTAGCAGATATTGACAAAGAAACGGTTGATTTTCAGTTAAATTTTGATGATACTTTAGAAGAGCCTAAAGTGTTGCCTACAAAAGTCCCTACATTGTTAATAAATGGCGCTTCAGGTATTGCAGTAGGTATGGCTACCAATATGGCGCCACATAATTTATCAGAAGTAATTGATGGAACGTTAGCTTACATTGATAACAACGAAATAGAAATTGATGAGTTAATCAAATATATAAAAGCACCCGATTTTCCAACCGGAGGAACTATTTATGGTTATGAAGGGGTAAAAGAAGCTTTTAAAACAGGTAGAGGTCGTATTGTTATGCGAGCGAAAACGATGTTTGAAGAAGTAAATGGTAAGGAATCTATTATTGTAACAGAAATTCCATACCAAGTTAATAAAGCCGATATGATTAAGAAAACGGCTGATTTGGTTAACGAGAAAAAAATAGAAGGGATCTCTACTATTCGTGATGAATCGGATAGAACAGGTATGCGTATTGTTTATGAATTAAAACGTGATGCTGTTCCAAATGTTGTTTTAAATACTTTATATAAATTCACACAATTACAATCTTCTTTCAGTGTAAATAATATAGCATTGGTTAACGGAAGACCACAAATGTTAAATCTAAAAGATTTAATTCATTATTTTGTAGAACACCGTCATGAAGTTGTAGTTAGACGCGCGCAATATGATTTAAGAAAAGCAGAAGAAAGAGCGCATATTTTAGAAGGTTTAATTATTGCATCAGATAATATTGATGAGGTAATTAAAATTATTAGAGGTTCAAAAGACGGAGAAGAAGCAAGAGCAAGATTAATTGAACGATTTAAATTATCGGAATTACAAGCTCGAGCAATTGTTGAAATGAGACTACGTCAATTAACTGGTTTAGAGCAAGATAAGTTAAGAGCAGAATATGATGAAATCATGAAATTAATTACTAGCTTGAAAGAATTATTGGCTAGTAAAGAATTAAGAATGCAAGTGATTAAAGATGAATTAGCAGAAATCAAAGAGAAATATGGAGATGCACGTCGTTCATTAATTGAGTATTCGGGTGGTGATGTTAGTATTGAAGATTTAATTGCCGATGAAAATGTAGTAGTAACTATTTCACATGCAGGTTACATTAAACGTACTTCATTAACAGAATACAAAACTCAAAATAGAGGAGGCGTAGGTCAAAAATCTGCAGGAACTAGAGATCAAGATTTCTTAGAACATTTATTTGTGGCTACAAATCACCAATATTTATTATTCTTTACTCAAAAAGGAAAATGTTTCTGGATGCGTGTGTACGAGATTCCTGAAGGAACAAAAGCAAGTAAAGGAAGAGCAATTCAGAACATAATAAATATTGAACCAGACGATAAAGTAGCTGCGTATATTTGTACACAAGACTTAAAAGACCAGGATTATATTAAGAGTCATAACTTAATTATGGTAACCAAGCAAGGACAGGTGAAGAAAACATCTTTAGAGAAGTATTCAAAACCACGTGTAAACGGTGTTGCTGCCATTACTATTAAAGAAGGGGATGAATTATTAGGTGCGAAATTAACTAATGGTGAAAGTCAAGTCTTAATTGCAGGAAAATCTGGTAAAATGGTTCGTTTTGAAGAAGCTAAAACCCGTCCAATGGGAAGAACGGCTTCAGGCGTTAGAGGAATTACTTTGAAAGATGATGCGGATGAAGTTATTGGAATTGTAACTGTTAATAAAGACGATATTAATGATACACAAATTTTAGTTGTAACTGAAAATGGATACGGAAAACGTACCAAATTAGTTGATGACGACGGTGAAGATGTATATAGAATTACAAATCGTGGTGGTAAAGGTGTGAAAACCTTAAATATTACTGAAAAAACGGGTTCATTAATTGCAATCAATAACGTAACGGATGATGATGATTTAATGATTATCAACAAATCAGGTTTAACGATTCGTATGATGGTTTCTGACCTACGCGTTATGGGTAGAGCTACTCAAGGTGTAAGATTAATCAATATTAAAGGAACGGATTCTATTGCAGCGGTAACAAAAGTGTTACGTGAGGATGAAGAAGTAGTGGAATTAGATGAAGATGGAAATCCGATAGAAGCATTGGAAACTGAATCATCTGAAGAAGATACATCAGAAAATAATAACTCAGAGGTTGAACCAGACCAAAACGAAGAATAGGAATACTTTTAAAGCCCAATTCGTTGGGCTTTTTTTTAAAACTAAAAATGTATAAAATGAAAAAAATTGTATTAGGAGTTTTATTAGTAGTAACAACAGTTACTAATGCTCAAAAAGACGAATTAAAAACATTAAAAAAAATGTATGATAAAGAACAATTGTCTGCTGATGATTTTTCTAAATACAAAGAAACCGTTTTAAAATTAGAGGCCGTTGCCAAAACCGAAGAAGATAAAGTAGCAGCAGGTTTTTATAAAGCCATGCAGCCTATAGTCGAAATGTCACCTAGGAGTACACATCCTACACTGATGATGATTCAGAAATTATTTGCACCTGAAATATTTACATCTATTGTAGAAGGAATGCGCAAAACTCTCGAATTTGAATCAAAACAAGAGAAAAAGGTATTTACGGATGATATCAAAAACACAATTGATATTTTTAAACCAATTTTTAAACAAGTGGCATTTGATTTAAATGATTTAAAAAAGTATAAAGAAGCATCAAAAGCGTTTTATTATACATTCCAATTTGATCCTGCTGATGTAGCTAATTTAGAAAATGCTGCTATCACAGCTATGCAAGGTCAAGATTATATATCTGCTGAAAAATATTTCAGAGAAATTAATTCTATTGGTTTCAATGGTGTTGGTTTGCAAAAATTTGCTGCAAAACCTGAAAATGTTGCTAAAAATATTTTTGCTTTGTCTTTTTTTAATAAAAATGATGAACAAGCAAAAATTGATTTTATAGAAGCAATAAAATTAAATCCTGAAGATCTACAGATACAAATGGATCATGCCGCAATTTATTATAGAAATAATGATATTGTAACGTATCAAAAATTAATTGAAGGTATTTTAGAAAAAGATCCTAATAATGCACAATTACAATATAACGTAGGTTATCTGCTATTAAACGATGATACTAAAATTGTAGAAGAAATTAATGCTAATTTAAAAAATACAAAAAAATATGATGAATTAAACGCAAAAAGAAAAGCCATGTTTTTAAAAGCATTACCATATTTTGAGCGTGCCCATCAATTAGATGTAGCAAATGAAGATACTAAAACAACTTTAAGATTGTGTTATGAAACTTTAGGAAGGAAAGATAAAGCTGCTTCTGTTAAATAATAAAAATCCCCAATGAAAATTGGGGATTTTTTTGTTTTGTTTTTATTCTTTAAAAACCATATCAATACACATTACTGCAGCAAGTAGTAAAGGACGAATTGAGCTATCTGCGGCCACATCTGTAATATTTATTACATAATTATCAGCGCTAGTAAAAAATTCTTTTCCTAAGCCTGCCCATTTTTTAGAAACAGTAGCCAATTCTTTATTTTCTTTATTAAACTTAAAATCCCATCCTGTCCATTTTCCTTGTAGTGTACATAAATGTTTGTCTTGATGGTCGTGTACTTCAAATCGGCCACCAAATGAAAAGAATTTCTGTTTAAAAACACCAATTTTTCTTCCTTTACCATCAAAAACATCAATATCTGAACGAAAAATGGTTACGCCTCTTTTTATTTGAACGGTTAATTCGCCAGACGCGGTTCTAATTTCTATATCAAATGGGGTCATTCTTTTGTAATCTGTAAAACGAAATAGTTTTGTAAAAAAGCCCAAATTTGGTTCTCTGCATGTTAATACTAATTCATTGTTTTCAGGATTAAAAATATCAAAGTTATTTGATGCTTTAAACATTCCAATTTGTTCTTTTACAAGAAAAACATTTTGGTTAAAAATTGGATTCATAATTATTTTTTTAGTGTTAATTTATAAATTTTTGATTCTAAAATTTCTGTATCATTATCTTCGCATAGTAAAAAATGAATTTCTGTATCGTTGTTTTCATATACCGTAATTCCTTCAAATTTTTGAGTATTTGATATAAGTTGCGTTTCTATAATTTCAAATGTATCACTTTTCATTTTACCAACAAGCGAACCTAATACTTCTCCGTCTTCATAAGTAGAAACCGTATCTTCTGCAGTGGCTAAAAAGTAAATAAAATTATCTACTAAAATGGCATCCGTAAAAGTGACTTCAACGTTTTTAATTTTTGGTAATTGTATTGCTACAAAATGTTTTGAAAGGGAAGCATTATCTGGAATAATGAAAATTCCATTTTTGTTGCTTTTTCCATTCCCTCTTTGAAAAAGTAACATGGTTTTATTTACGCAAATTGCGCCTTCTATATTTAGTTCGTCATCTTTTAATTTTGCAAGTTTTCTCAAAAATTCATATAATACTGACAAATCATTTTCTTGTAAAGTATCATTTTCTAAATTCAAAGAAAACATTATATTTCGTTGTTTAGTAGAACCAGAACCAAAAATAAAAATTTGATTTCCAAAATGAGTTAAAGCTTCTAAGTCTAATTTATTTTTTTTGGGAATATTTTCTTGTGGATTTTCTACCAAAGGAAATTTTAGCACTAATTTTTTATCTAAAACATATTGATATAAAAATGTACTATTGTCTGAAATAATAAATAGTACATTTTGATAATATAGTAATCCAGAAGCAGAACCAATACCTTTAATATGATCGAATTCAGTTAAAATAAAATCTTTCATATTATTCAAAACTTTCTATTAGTAATAAATTACCTTTTTCATGAGTGATTGTTATTATTCCGTCTTCGCTAACGTAGTTGCTGCTTCCTGTTCGATGTCCTAATTCTAAAGTTTCATTTTGTAGTTTGTAAAATAAATTATCGGTACATATATTTTCTACTTTCCCTAAAGGAATTAAAGAAATGATGCTGTTTTTTGGATACCATTTTTTATAGGAATTTGGCAACAGAAATACTTTTGAATGGTCATCAAATAAAACAATTTTTAATTGATTTCTATACGATACAAGTGAGGAAAAATTATTTAAAGTATGATCTGCTCTTTTTCCAGTGGCCCAAATTACATTTGCAGCTTTATGACCTTTTAGAATTAAAAAATCGAAAGCTTTTTCCAAATCGGTTTTGTTTTGATCTGGTGCATGAATGATTTCAATTGGATAATGATTTTCTTTATAAAATTGCGCATCGAAATTTCTATCAAAATCTCCTAATAAAACATCTACTTTAATGCCTAATTCCAAAACACGTTCAATAGCTGCGTCTAAAACAATTACTAATGGCGACCATTCTAAAAGTTGTCCTAAAAGTTCATTGTTACAGGCTAAACCATTTGCAATAATTAAAGCGGGTTCTTGGTCGTCGCGAACAATATGATGTGAAGACATATTTTTAGTTTAATAGTTCTGAATTTAAAAATTTAAATGTAAACATTTCGAATTAAAAACTAATATAAATTATTGTACTATATAATTTTTTACTTCAACTTCAGATAATCTAAAATAACCAAGTGGATAATTAGTGTTATTGGTTTGATTGATAATATTACCTCTTACAGTTGCTGGAGGTGTGCTAAATGGCCCATTGCTTAATCCGCCAGAAATACTAATTAGAATGTTCATGAAATTATGGTAGCGTTCAGAAATGCCATGTAGTGTAAATTTAATATTTTGGGCAGGAGCTAAATCTTTATCAATTAGTAATGAGAACATTTGATTTCCATTAGTAAATTCATCGTTAAAAACGCCTAAAAGTGGAAAGGGTCTATATGGTACTTTATATTCTTCTAAATAGAAATTAGATTCTGCACCGTTATCTTGAAAATTAAATTTTAATTCTATTTCATCTCCTGTAATCCCGTTTAAATCTTGTTCTATTGAAGTGATTGCAGGAACTGGATATAATTTGTCTGTGGCAGCATATGTCTGCCCGTTATGAGTCACCGATAGGGTGTAGGTGCCATTTAACACCGGAGTAAAATTAGTACATTTGTAAATTCCAGTTGTGCCATCCTCTGTGAAATTAAATACAGTGTTATTTGAATCAGTTATTCTTACAATTGCTCCATTTACAACTGGTACCGTATTGTTGAAATAATCAGCAGTTGTTGTTATTTTGATAAATTGTTCGTTACCTGGCGTACCTTTTTCCCATTTAATTGAAGCGTCAATAACTAATTTTGGTTCGCTATTATTTAAATCTACGTCAACTACTTCTTCGCAACTGAATAGAAACAAACCAATTGCTAAAATGAAATATTTTATATTATTTTTCATGGTTTTAAAATTTAAAATTATAAGTAACACTTGGTACGATTCCAAAAATAGAAAGCTTTACCGCTTCATTCAGTCCGCTATCTTGATTTTGTCTAAAATTTATAGAGGCGGCATTTTTTCTACCATATAAATTATATATTGAAAAAACCCATTCGCCTTGCCAATTTCGACCTTTATTTTTAGTGGGATTTAAGGTGGCAGAAATATCTATACGATGATAAGCAGGTAAATTATCTTGATTTCTATTTCCATATACGGGAACATTGATGCCTTGGTATTGGTACTGCGCCGTTGGAAAAGTTACCGGTTGCCCTGTTTGATAAGTAAAAATACTGCCAAAACTCCATTTTTGGTTTAATTTATAACTCCCAGTTACATAAATGTTATGGGTTTTATCCCAACCTGTTTTATACCAGTTGCCATTATTTATTCCTGATTCTACTGGTGTTCTTCCAACAGTCTGCTGTTCCGAACGAGAAAGCGTATAAGAAATCCAACCTGAAAGTTTTCCTACGTTTTTCTTGGCCATGATTTCTAATCCATAAGCTCGTGTTTTTCCAGCAAGTAGTACTTGTTCAATTGCTTCGTTAGCTATTAGGTCGGCACCATCTATATAATCTAATCTGTTTTTAACCATTTTGTAAAACGATTCCACTTCTAAAGTATAGTCGCCATTTTTTAAATTTTTAAAATAACCTACAGCAAATTGATCTAAAATTTGAGGTTTTAAAAAATTATCACTTGGTGTCCAAATGTCTAAAGGTGTTGGCGATTGCGTATTCGAAATTAAATGCAAATACTGACTCATTCTATTATAACTTACTTTCACAGATTGGTTGTCGTTAATAGTATAAGCCAAAGCAAGTCGAGGTTCTAAATTGTCAAAGCTGGCAATGGTTTCGTTTTTTCCATAATATTTGGTGTCAATAGGAGTTGCTATTTCGTAAATACCTAAATCCGCATCATAAGTTACGGGTTGGTTATTTGCATATACATTTATAGTTTGTTCGCCTAATCGATAAAACATACTATATCTTAATCCGTAATTTACAGACAATTTATCTGTTAATTTTTGTTCAGCATCGATATAAAAAGCAGGTTCAAAGGCGTGTTTTTTGGCAAGCTGTTTTTCATTTATACTTGAATTTGCATCTATTGGTTCAATTCTTCCTGGATTGAAATCATAATAAATGGCATTTGCTCCATAAAATAATTTAAAACTATCTGATATATAATGTTTAAAATCATATTTGAAGTTGTAGTTTTTAATGCCGCTTTCCCAATTGAAACCTATAAAATCCAACGTTAAACCGTAGTAATAATCGCTGTAAATGAAAGACGCATTTGAAAATAATTTATCATTAAATAAATGATTCCATCTAACATTTAAAACCGAATTTCCATAGGTGTTAATAAATTGGTTGTTTAGACTAAAAACGTCTCTTCCAAAATAACCGGATAAAAACAAGTTGTTATTTTCGTTGAGTTTATAATTTATTTTGGTGTTTAAGTCATAAAAATAAGCTGAATTATTATTATCAGCTAATTTTAAAAACAAATGCGCATAACTGCTTCTTCCTGCTACCAAGAACGATCCTTTATCTTTTACAATTGGCCCTTCGGCTAAAATTCTGCTAGAAATTAAACCAATTCCACCATTCATACCGAATTTTTTACTATTCCCTTCTTTCTGATAAATATCTAAAACAGAAGCCACTCTACCGCCAAATCTTGCAGGAATTCCACCTTTATATAGTTTTAAATCTTTTATGGCATCAGCGTTAAAAACAGAGAAAAATCCAAATAAATGAGAAGAATTATATATAGTAGCTTCATCTAATAATATCAAGTTTTGATCGGCAGCACCACCACGAACGTTAAATCCTGATTGTCCTTCACCCGCATTTGTAACCCCTGGTAAAGTTAAAATCGATTTTATTACGTCTACTTCTCCTAAAATGGCTGGCATTGATTTTATTTGAGAAATAGTTAGTTTGTTGACACTCATTTCGGGCTTTTCAATTTGTAGTTTCTTTGAGTTTCCAGTCACTACAACTTGTTCAATTTCATTTGATTTTTCGTTTAAAAACAAATCTTTTTTGGTATTTGAATCCAATGTAATTTGTTCTGAAAATTCTGAATAACTTAAAGAATTAATACTGATTTTATATTCGCCTTTAGGTAAAGTAATAGAATAAAACCCGTATTCGTTTGTTAATGAAGTGCGAGAGATAGTGCTATTTTGAAAAGAAATTGTAACTCCAATTAAAGTTTCATTAGATTTTTGATCTTTTACTATACCGCTTAACGTCACTTTTTCTTGTGAAAAGGCAATAGCAAAGTGTAAGAAAAATAAGAGTGTTAAAAAGTTATTTTTTTTCATTTTAATTTTTTCAAGGTTTGATGCAAATTTCGCAAAAATATTACAAAGCATCTGTTAAGTTGACGTTAATAAAAAAGGCGACATAAAGAAATTATATCGCCTTTAATTAGTTTGAAAATAAATTTACATTTTATTTATTATTGCATTTAATGTAACACTTGGTCGCATAGCTAGGCTTAACAAATCTTCATTTGGTTGATAATACCCTCCAATTTCTTGTTTTTTACCTTGTGCTTCAATTAATTCGCTGTCAATTTTTGCTTCGTTAGCCGTTAATTCTGTAGCGATAGGAGTAAAGTAGGTTTTCAATTCCGTGTTTTTATCTTGTGCCGCTAATGCTTGTGCCCAATATAAAGCAATGTAAAAGTGAGAACCTCTGTTGTCTAATTGACCGATTTTACGAGCTGGAGATTTATCATTTGCTAAGAATTTTTCTGTTGCTTGATCTAAAGTTTCAGATAAAACCAACGCTTTTTCGTTATTTAGGGTTTGTCCTAAATGCTCTAAAGAAACCCCTAAAGCTAAAATTTCACCTAATGAATCCCAACGTAAGTAGCCTTCGTCAATAAATTGTTCTACGTGTTTTGGTGCAGAACCACCCGCTCCAGTTTCAAATAATCCACCACCGTTCATTAATGGAACAATAGAAAGCATTTTAGCTGAAGTGCCTAGTTCTAAAATAGGAAATAAATCGGTTAAATAGTCTCGTAATACATTTCCTGTAACCGAAATTGTATCTAAACCAGCTTTAATTCTTTCTAAAGTAAATTGTGTCGCATCAACAATGTTTAATATTCTAATGTCTAAACCTGTTGTATCAAATTGTTTTAAGTAGGAAGTAACTTTTTTAATGATTTCTCTATCATGTGCACGTTTATCATCTAACCAAAAAACAGCTGGAGTATTTGATAATCTAGCTCTGTTAACCGCTAATTTTACCCAATCTAAAATTGGCGCATCTTTAGTTTGGCACATTCTAAAAATATCACCAGCTTCTACAGTTTGTTCCATGAAAATTTTTCCATTTCCATCAGTAACTTGAACCGTTCCTGCTTCGCTTAATTGAAATGTTTTATCATGCGAACCATATTCTTCAGCTTTTTGAGCCATTAATCCAACATTAGGAACACTTCCCATTGTTTTTGGATCAAATGCCCCATTTTTCTTACAGAAATCAATTGTTGCTACGTATAATCCAGCATAACATCTGTCTGGGATTAATGCTTTTGTGTCTTGTAATTTTCCTTCTTTATTCCACATTTTTCCTGAAGTTCTAATGAATGCAGGAACAGATGCGTCCACAATTACATCAGATGGAATTTGGAAATTTGTAATACCTTTTTCAGAATTTACCATGGCTACGGCAGGTCCGTTTGCAAAAGCGGCATTTAAATCGGCTTCTACTTCTGCTTGTTTCGGATGTCCAGCAATTTTTGCGTACACATCGCCTAAACCATTTTTAGTGTCAATATTTAATTCTGAAAATAAATCAGCATATTTTGTAAACACAGTGGCAAAGAAAACTTCTACAATTGCGCTAAAAATAATTGGATCAGACACTTTCATCATAGTTGCTTTCAAATGCACAGATAATAAAAGGCCTTTGGCTTTAGCGTCTGCAATTTCTTTCGCAGCAAAAGCTTTTAATGCATTTAAATTAAGTACTGAAGAATCAATAATTTCTCCAGCTTTTAAATTTGCTGGTGCTTTTAAAGTTGTTTTAGTTCCGTTAGCTGCAATAAATTCAATAGCGTATTGCGTGGCTTCTGCTACGGTTACTGATTTTTCGCTTCCGTAGAAATCACCTTGCTCCATGTGAGCAATTTCTGTTTTAGAATCGGCACTCCAAACACCCATGGAATGTGGGTTTGTTTTTGCGAAATTCTTAACAGCTTTTGGTGCACGTCTGTCTGAATTCCCTTCTCGTAAAACAGGATTTACTGCAGAACCAAGTACTTTTGAATATTTTGCTTTTATTTCTTTTTCCGTATCGTTTTGAGGTTCTTCCACAAAATTAGGAATGGCATAACCATGTGATTGTAATTCTGTTATGGCTTCTTTTAATTGAGGAATAGAAGCAGATACGTTAGGTAATTTTATGATATTTGCTTCAGGAGTGGTTGCTAACTGACCTAATTCAGCTAAATTGTCGGCTACTTTTTGGTTGTCTTTTAAATATTCAGGGAAGTTAGATAAAATTCTTCCTGCTAATGAAATATCTCTAGTTTCTACTTCAATATTTGCTGTCTTTGTAAATGCTTTAATTATTGGTAAAAACGAATGAGTGGCCAACATTGGCGCTTCATCTGTTATGGTATAAAAAATTTTTGACATGATTTATATGGTTTTTTTATTTCTAAATTAAGGTTAGCAAATATAAGAAATTTAGAGGTATTTTAAATCGTAACCAACAAAAAATAATACAATTTCGAATTTGATAAAATAACACCAAAAAATTACAGATTTAATAATTTAGGGCTCAAAAAATAAGGATAAAAAAAATCCCGATACAATCGGGATTTTTTATAAGTACAAATAAAAAGATTAACCTCTTCTTTCTTTGATTTTTGCTTTTTTACCAGTAAGTTCTCTAAAGTAGTAAATTCTTGCTCTACGTACTTTACCTTTTTGGTTCATTTCAATTTTTTGTAAAGCTGGCATGTTAATTGGGAAGATACGTTCTACACCAATTGATCCAGACATTTTACGGATTGTAAATGTTTCAGTAGAAGCAGATCCTCTTTTTTGAATTACAACTCCTTTGAAAAACTGAGTTCTTGTTTTTTCACCCTCTTTAATTTCGTAGTACACCGTAATTGTGTCTCCTGCGCTAAAGTTAGGAAAGTCTTTTTTCGATACTAATTCGTTTTGAACGAAATCAAGTAAATTTGACATAATTGTTTTATATAAATCATTAAATCTAAGCAACATACACGTCTTTCGCCAGAGGTTGATTAAAGTGGATGCAAAAGTAATACTATTTTTTAATTCTGCAAATTAATTATTTGATTAAATATAAGTTAGCGTTAATTTTATTATAAAGTTATAAAAACTTCCAGTAGCTAACTTCTAACTTCTAATCTTTTAAATTATATTTGCCCTTTAAAATAGTATAATGAAATTCGATTTATTAAAAACAGATGCTCAGAGCCAAGCAAGAGCTGGACTAATAACAACAGATCACGGTATAATTGAAACCCCAATTTTTATGCCTGTTGGAACAGTAGCTTCTGTTAAAGGGGTACACCAACGTGAATTGAAAAACGATATTAACCCAGATATAATTTTAGGAAATACCTATCATTTGTATTTAAGACCTAAATTAGACGTACTAGAAAAAGCAGGAGGTTTGCATAAATTTATGAATTGGGATAGAAATATATTAACCGATTCTGGAGGCTATCAAGTGTATTCCTTATCAGGAAGAAGAAAAATTAAGGAAGAAGGAGTGAAATTTAAATCGCATTTAGATGGTTCGTATCACTTTTTTTCACCAGAAAACGTAATGGAAACCCAACGTACTATTGGAGCCGATATTATTATGGCTTTTGATGAATGTACGCCGTATCCGTGTGATTACAAATATGCGCAACGCTCTATGCACATGACGCATCGTTGGTTAGATAGATGCATCAATCATCTAAAGATACTACCTTTTAAATATGATTATTCTCAAGCATTTTTTCCAATTGTTCAAGGAAGTACTTATAAAGACTTACGTAAACAATCGGCAGAATTTATTGCCAGTAGAAACCAAGTAGGTAATGCGATTGGAGGGCTTTCAGTAGGGGAACCAGCTGAAGAAATGTATGCCATGACTGAAGTGGTGACCGCCATTTTACCAAAAGACAAACCACGTTATTTAATGGGAGTAGGTACACCAGCCAATATTTTAGAAAATATTGCTTTAGGTATTGATATGTTCGATTGTGTTATGCCAACTCGAAATGCTCGAAATGGCATGTTATTTACATCTGAAGGATTTATTAATATCAAAAATAAAAAGTGGGAAGAAGATTTTACTTCCATTGATGCTATGGCACACACTTACGTAGATACGGATTATTCAAAAGCCTACTTAAGACATTTATTTATTGCTAACGAATTTTTAGGAAAACAAATTGCCACCATTCATAATCTTGGATTTTATATGTGGTTAGTTCGTGAAGCAAGAAAACAAATTTTAGCAGGAACTTTCAGAGAATGGAAAGAAATTATGGTTAAAAAAGTAACAACAAGATTGTAAATAAAATTGAATTTTAGAATTCTAATTGTCAATAATGTCTAAAATAAAATGAAAAAAATAGATTGGTACATATTTAAAAGATACTTAATTACATTTACAGCGATGTTGTTTATGTTTATTCCTATTGGAATTATTATTGATGTATCTGAAAAAGTCAATCGGATGATTGAAAATAAAGTAGCTTTTAAAGAAATATTAATTTATTACTATGGATTTACAATCTATTTTGCCAATTTATTATTTCCAATTTTTTTGTTTTTATCCATTATTTGGTTTACCTCAAAACTAGCTAATAATAGTGAAATTATTGCCATTTTAAGCTCTGGAATTTCATTTACACGTTTTTTAAGACCCTATATTGTAGGCGCTACTTTAGTTTCATTTATAACTTTACTAATGGGGTTTTTTATATTGCCAGATGCTAGCGAAAAATTTTGGGCTTTTAAGTTTGATTATCTTACAAAAAATGGGGAAGAAAGACAAACTTCAGACATTTTTCGTCAGGTTAAACCAAATGAATATATATATGTTAGTAGTTATAACGCGATGTCTAAAACAGGGTTCGATTTTTTCTACGAAAAATTTAATGGAAATAAATTAGAATATAAATTATACGCTAACCGTATAAAGTATAATGAAAAAACTAAAGATTATACCTTGTTTAATTACATAAAAAGGGACATAGGTAAAGATAATGATATCATTGTAAAACAAGAAAAACTAAATAAAAAATTTGATTTTGAACCCGATGATTTAGCACCTACAATATATGCTGCTGAAACCATGAATATATTTAAATTAGTAAAATTTATTGATAAAGAGCGAGCAAAAGGAAGTTCGAATTTAGATATTTATTTAGTGGTACTTTATAAAAAATTTAGCATTCCTGTATCGGCATTTATATTAACCATAATTGCAGTTTCTGTTTCCGCAATGAAGCGCAGAGGAGGTATGGGAATAAATTTAGCTATTGGTATTTTAGTAGCTTTTTCTTTCGTGTTTTTCGATAAAATCTTTGGAACCTTAGCCGAAAGATCAAGTCTTCCACCGTTTTTAGCAGTATGGTTTCCTAACTTTATTTTCGGAATATTAGCGATTTATTTATTAAGAAATGCCAGACGTTAATATAAAACATAATTTACATCTTCATTTAATTGTCTTTATTTGGGGCTTTACAGCCATTTTAGGAAAGTTAATTTCTTTAGATGCATTGCCATTAGTATGGTGGAGAATGTCTTTAGCTGTTGTTTTAATTTTCGGATATATTTATTACCGAAAAACAAGCTTTCAATTAGCTAGAAAAGACATTATATTACTACTAATTTCTGGATTAGTAATTGCCTTGCATTGGATCACCTTTTTTAAAGCCATAAAGGTTTCTAATATATCTATTACATTAGCTTGTTTATCTACGGGGGCTTTTTTTACTTCAATTTTAGAACCTATTTTTTACAAACGAAAAATGGTTTGGTATGAAATTGTATTTGGACTTATCGTATTAATTGGTTTGTATTTTGTAATTGAATCTTCGGAACCAAATTTTATTCAAAAAAGTATAACTAGTAATATGTCAGGTACCATGCATGGTGTATTATTAGCCTTAACTTCTGCTTTTTTATCGGCAAGTTTTTCTATAATTAATGGAAAATTTGCACAAAGAATTGATGCTACAATTGTTTCCTTTTACGAGTTGTTAGGTGGTGTACTTTTTTTAAGTGTTTTTTTACTGTTTACCAATCAATTTACAGCAGAATTTTTCAATATTACGCTTTCTGATTTTATGTGGTTAGGTATTTTAGCTTCCATTTGTACAGCTTATGCTTTTATTGCATCGGTGAATGTTATGAAGTATATTTCGCCTTATACAGTAATGCTAACTATAAATTTAGAACCAGTATATGGGATTGCATTAGCCGTTTTAATTTTCGAAAAAAAGGAACAAATGAGTTTTTCGTTTTACATTGGTGCTACAATCATACTAATAACTGTGATTTTGAATGGATTAATTAGAAATAGAAAAAAAAGTAGTTAGATATCGCGTTAAAAATTATTCAAATAATTTTTAAATAGTATCTTTGTATTTACAAACAAATTAAAATAAAATAACTTTTATGGAATATTTAGATTTTGAATTGCCAATAAAAGAGCTTGAAGATCAATTAGAAAAGTGTGTTGTTTTAGGTCAAGAATCTGACGTTGATGTTTCAGCAACATGCAAACAACTCGAAGACAAATTAGAAAAAGCAAAAAAAGACTTATACAAAAATCTTACAGCTTGGCAGCGAGTTCAAATGTCTCGTCACCCAAACAGACCCTATACTTTAGAATATATCACAAACTTAACGGATGGTACTTTTTTAGAATTATTTGGAGACAGAAATTTTAAAGATGACAAAGCCATGGTTGGCGGTTTAGGAAGAATAAACGGACAATCGTATATGATTATTGGACAACAAAAAGGTATTAATACTAAAATGCGTCAATTACGTAATTTTGGTATGGCCAATCCTGAAGGATACCGTAAAGCGTTACGATTAATGAAAATGGCAGAAAAATTTAAAATTCCTGTTTTAACATTAATTGACACTCCTGGTGCATATCCTGGCTTAGAAGCAGAAGAACGTGGGCAAGGTGAAGCAATAGCTCGTAATATTTTTGAAATGGCTCGATTAAAAACACCAATTATTGCTGTTATTATTGGAGAAGGAGCTTCAGGTGGTGCTTTAGGAATTGGTGTAGGTGATAGAGTTTTTATGTTAGAAAACACTTGGTATTCTGTAATTTCTCCAGAATCTTGTTCTTCTATTTTATGGAGAAGTTGGGAATTTAAAGAACAAGCAGCTGAAGCTTTAAAACTGACAGCTATAGACATGAAAAAGCAAAAATTAATTGACGATATTATTCCAGAACCATTAGGTGGCGTGCATCGCGATAAAGAAACAATGTTCAAAACTGTTGAAAAGTATATTACCAAATCGTATAATGAATTAAAAGACTTATCAACAAAAGATTTAGTGGCCCAAAGAATGGAAAAATACAGTAAAATGGGAGAATTTTCAGATAAATAGAAATTATTTCATAATTTATCCGTCTTATCTTTTTTTATTGATAAGACGGATTTTTTTTGACATATTAACAATATTAAATAGTTATTAACAGTTTCTGTTTAACAAGTTAAATTCAATAGTACTTCATTTTTTTTTACTTTCGCTATATGGAAAAAGCATTTACAATAAACCCCGTTAAAGTAGATAAATCAACTACTATTACTTTAGAAAAAGGAAAACTTCCACCACAAGCTGTAGATATCGAAGAAGCAGTTTTGGGCGCTATGTTAATTGACGTAAAAGCGCCTGGCGAAGTTATTGATTTATTAAGTCCAGATGTGTTTTATAAAGAAGCACACAAATATATTTATGAAGCTATTAATCAATTGTTCCATAGTACACCACCGCAACCAATTGATTTATTAACGGTTTCCGCACAATTAAAAAGAAATGGAAATTTAGACTTAGCAGGTAGTGATTTTTATCTAATACAACTTACTCAAAAAATTGCCTCTTCAGCGCATATCGTTTTTCATGCCCGAATTATTCTTCAGAAATTTATTCAAAGAAGTTTAATTACCATTTCAAGTAAATTAATTGAGGATTGTTATGATGAAGGTATGGACGTGTTTGATTTATTAGACACCGCCGAAACCAATTTGTATGAAATTACGCAAGGCAATCTTAAAAAAGGATACGAAACCGCTCAAAGTCTTGTAAATCAAGCCAAACAACGTATTGAAGATATTTCTAATAAAGAAGGTTTGTCTGGAATTCCATCTGGATTTAAAAAATTAGATGATTTAACTTCCGGCTGGCAACCTTCAGATTTAATTATTATTGCAGCTCGTCCGGGTATGGGAAAAACGGCTTTCGTACTTTCAATGGCCAGAAATATTGCCGTTTCAGGTAATGAACCCGTAGCATTATTCTCACTGGAAATGTCTTCTGTACAATTAATTACTCGTTTGATTTCAAGTGAAACCGGGCTGACTTCAGAAAAACTTAGAAAAGGAGATTTAGAACCTCATGAATGGGAACAGTTAAATGTAAAAGTTAAAGATTTAGAAAAAGCTCCTCTATATATTGATGATACGCCATCTTTATCAATTTTTGATTTACGTGCTAAAGCGCGTCGTTTAGTTTCTCAACATGGTATTAAATTAATTGTAATTGACTATTTACAACTAATGTCAGCTGGAACTTCAGGAAAAGGTGGCGGTAATAGAGAACAAGAAATATCTATGATTTCAAGAAGTTTAAAAGCTTTGGCAAAAGAATTAAGTGTGCCAGTAATTGCTCTTTCACAATTATCTCGTGCAGTAGAAACGCGAGGTTCAAGTAAAAGACCCTTGCTTTCCGATTTACGTGAATCTGGAGCGATTGAACAAGATGCTGATATTGTTTCGTTTATTTATCGTCCAGAATATTATAAAATTGACAATTGGGATGATGATGAAGCCGCTCCAACTACAAATCAAGCCGAATTCATTGTTGCAAAACATAGAAATGGTAGTTTGGATAATATCAGACTAAAATTCTTAGGACAATTTGGTAAATTTGATAATTTGGATGAATTTGGAATGACCTATAACGATTCATTACCTTCGAAAATGAATTTAGATGCTCAAAATCCATTTGCTACTCCAAATTTACCTACACCAAATGATGCCTTTGGAAGCAGTATGAATTCTGGTTTTAATGAAGATAGCGACGTGCCATTTTAATTCATTGAAATTGTATTTGAATAGGTTTGTTATCTATTCAAATAGTTTATATTTACATAAATATCTTTAGATGAACTATTTAAAAGAACTTGTTTTTTTCTTGATTGTAATTTGCTCTATAAATTCAAATGCATCTTCAATTTTGTTGCCTATGGATAGCGATGGGCAACAAAATCATTTAAAAGCATATGGAATTACATATTGGGCTTTGGCTAAAAATTATAAAGTAAATTGGTTATTAAATTATCGAGGCGGCTCTTTTTTATTACCTGATGGTGATGATATTAGAAAAGAATGCCAGATTAGAGGTGTAACTTTTGAAGTATTAACAGATGGTGCAACAGCTTCTATGCTAGAAGAAATAAGTAGCCCTTCTCAAAATATGGAAACAGTTGTTTTAGAAAAGGCACCAAAAATTGCTGTATATACTCCAAAAGGAAAGCAACCTTGGGATGATGCTGTAACTATGGTTCTCACCTATGCTGAAATTCCTTACACAGAAATTTATGATACAGAAGTATTGTCAGATCAACTTGTTTTGTATGAATGGTTGCATTTGCACCATGAAGATTTTACGGGTCAATACGGTAAATTTTTTGGAAATTATAGAAATGCCTCTTGGTATATTCAACAAAAAGCAGAAGCAGAAGCTTTAGCAAAACAATTAGGATTTAATAAAGTATCTGAAGAAAAATTAGCCGTTGCTACTAAAATTAGAGATTATGTAATTGGTGGCGGATTTATGTTTGCCATGTGTTCTGCTACAGACAGTTTTGATATTGCTTTGGCAGCACAAAACACAGATATTTGCGAACCCATGTTTGATGGCGACGCAAGCGAACCCAATTATCAAGCCAAAATTGATTATAATAATACCTTTGCATTTAAAGATTTTATTTTAGAAAAACAACCAATGAAATATGAGTTTTCTGATATTGATACTACAGAAGAGCACGGAAAAGGTAGTTTTTCAATGGAGGTAGATTATTTTACTTTAATGGATTTTTCTGCAAAATGGGATCCAATTCCAACGATGTTATGTCAAAATCATACGCAAATAGTAAAAGGGTTTATGGGACAAACTACTGCTTTTATGTCTGATAAAATCAAATCGAATGTGTTACTAATGGGTGAATGTAAAATTAATGGAGAGGCAAGATATATTCATGGAACAAAAGGTAAAGGAATGTTCACCTATTACGGTGGACACGATCCAGAAGATTATCAGCATAGAGTAGGTGATGCTCCCACTGTTTTAGATTTGCATCCAAATTCACCAGGATATCGCCTTATTTTAAATAACGTACTTTTTCCAGCAGCTCGAAAAAAGAAACTTAAAACATAAAAAAAATATCCCAAACTCAAGTTGAATTTGGGATATTTTAGTTAAACTAAAAGGTAAATTACATTCCTCCTAATTCTTGTTGTAATTCTTCTTGAGTTACTTTTTTGTATCCTTCTGGCACAGTAAAACAAGTTGCAGAAGGTGCTTTATCTACTGCAGTAGCTAATAAAACCACTTTGCCATTCTCATTATTAACGGTTACTTCTAATGGAAATCCAGTTAATTTCAATTTATCTGTTGCTAACGATTGTACAGCAATTGCTTCTGTAATATAAAAAGTATTTACAGTTCCTGTAGTCATCTTAACTGACGCTTTATAACATTTAAAGCCTAGAATTTCTTTGGTATCTTTTTTATCATAAGAAACAGATTCTGCATCTTTTAGTGAAGCTACATCTGTATTTCCAAATCCTTCAGATTCTCCAGTTACTTCATATTTTTTACCCATCATATCCATTAACATTCTGGTTTCTTTTGGGTTGTTCTTGTCAATAGAAATTGTTTTTACTGAAATCATACCGCCCATCATATCCATTTGTGTTGCAGAAGATTTTTCGTCAAATGAAATTTTAATAGTGTTAGTTCCCATTGCTGCCATCTCTTCGTTGTCTGGCATAGTCATTTCATACGTTACCGCACCTGTTTTTATTTGTGCATAAAATTGCGTTGAAACAATGGCAAAGGCAACAAATGCAAATTTTTTTAAGTTTTTCATGTGTTTTTGGTTTAAATTTAAAGATTAGTATATTATTTTAATAAGAAGTTACAATTTAAGGATACTTTTTTAGAAATTTTTTTGGAAACTACACTTGGTATTTCAATATCAAAGTCAGACACATTAAGGTTAAAATCTGTTTTAATTTCTATATCGGAACCTGTTTTTTTAATTTTTGCGATTGAAGTAATGTCTTTGTTTTTTCCATGAACTTCCAACTTACCTTTGATAGTGAAGTCTTTTGATGTTGAAGTTAATTTTGTAACGTCAAAATTTTCAATTTTTCCTTTAAAAGTTGCTTTTGGGTATTTTGAACTTTCAATATAATTTTCATTAAAATGCTCTTCCATTAAAGCAATTTTAAATCTAAAACCTTTCATTAAAGCCAAAACAGCAATTTCACCATTGTTAGTATTCATAATACAAGTTACAGCGTTATTCTTTGCTTTAATTTCTTCAAAAGATGGGACAGATGCTTCAAAACTAATACTGCCAGTTTTGGTAATTTTTTTTTCTTGAATTGGAGCTAAACTTACTAATAATAACCATCCAAGTAGCGCAATTTTTTTCATATAAGATTAATTTAGATGGGAACTATATTTTTTAATTTATTCTAAAAGCCCATCAGTATTCCAATCTGATAGTAAATCAATAGTAGTTTGTGGTAGTCGAGTACCTTGGTAGGGCATCATTCCTGATGCACCTTGCATTCTTGAAACACGATCTAAAAGCCCATCGTTTAGCACTGAAGCTTTAACTTGATTGTATGTTACTAGTGAAGTTTGTGCACCACCGGATGGAGAATTGCCATGACAAACCACACAATTATTATCAATAATTGGTTTTATGTTTTGCGTGTATGTTGTGATATTTGATGTTAATGGAATTGTTAAATCGTCTTCTGAATTATTACTACAACCAAAAATAAATAAAAAAGAGGGTAAAATTAAATAATTTGTTTTTTTCATGTTAAAATTACTTTATACTCACAATATTACAAAATAATTAATAAGTTTGTATATGTAAAATTAAAAATAAATGAAAAAAGCAGTATTTATTTTATTGGTCATTATTAGTATCTTGTTTCTGTCATATAACTATTTATACCATGAACACAGGAATATTTCCAATGAGAAAGCTGTTTTTTCCATAGCTGGAAAAAAGATTTTGCAAGATTTTTCAGTAGATGAGTCAAAAGCAAATTTTAAATATTTAGACAAAACAGTAGCTGTTAAAGGAAAAATTACCAGTATTGATGCTTTAAATAAAACCATTATTATTGATGAAAAAGTATTTATTTTGCTAAAAAAAATTTCAGATGTAAAACAAAATGAAGTAATTACTATACAAGGAAGAGTTATAGGATACGATTCTTTATTGGAAGAAATAAAAATAGATCAAGCTGAAATTAAATAATTATGATAAAGAAAATAACTTTTTTGTTTTGCCTATTGCCATTTTTAATGGTTGCTCAAGACGATTTGCTAAAAGAAATCGATACGTTAACTGATACAAATGAATCTGAAGTTGCGGCATTTAAATCTTTAAAAATTGTGAATTTAGAATCTACAAAATTGGCTTCAAAAGGCGATTTATATCTCGTAATTGCTCACCGATTTGGCTATTTAGACAAAGGTTTTGAAGACTTTTTTGGTTTAGATGAAGCCAATACACGAATACAATTTGTTTACGGATTAACCAATGGTGTTACGATTCACGCATCTCGTTCTGGATTTCAAAAAACGTATGAGTTTGCTACAAAATACAGATTATTTGGACAGAAAAAACAAGGGTTTCCTTTTGAAATTGTTGGTTTCAATAGTGTAGCAATTAATACAGAATTAGAAAAAACAGTTTTGCCTAAATTAGAGTTTTCGGATCGTTTGGCTTATGTGAATCAAATTTTAATATCAAGGAAATTCAATGATAATTTATCTTTAGAAATTGCACCTACACATTTTCATCAAAATTATGTAGCCAATAATTCTCAAGACAATAGTCAATTTGCTTTGGGTTTTGGGGGTAGATACAAGTTTACCAAACGTTGGTCGTTTAATATGGATTATGCAGCACATTTGAATCGAGCATCTAATTCGGTTTTTAAAAATCCACTCTCTATAGGTTTTGATTTAGAAACAGGTGGTCATGTGTTTCAAATGCATTTTACTAATTCCCAAGCCATGCATGAATCGGGATATTTAGGAAATACTTCTGGAAGTTGGACGGATGGAAAAATTGCTTTTGGATTTAATTTAATTCGAGTTTTTTAATATGCGTATTTTATTATTTTGTTTAGTTGTTTTTAATTTTTCTTTCGCTCAAAGTGATGTTTTTAATATTGCGAGAAAAGGAACAGTGGATGAAATGATGAAAATTGTTCAAGAAAATAAAAACTTAGTGAACGCACCAAATACTAACGGATTTTCACCATTAATAATTGCTACCTATTCCAATAATTTGCAAGTAGCAAAATATTTGCTTAATATTGTAGAAGATATAAATTATCAATCGTCTGAAGGAACTGTATTAATGGCAGCTATTATGCGAAACAATATTGAAATGGTACAGTTATTATTTGATAAAAAAGTCAATATAGAGATAACAAACGATAACGGTGTTACTCCTTTAATGTTAGCCTTACAATTTAAAAATACAGAAATTGTTAAATTATTATTAAATAATAATGCTAACAAAACAGCAATCGATAAAGAAGGTAAATCTACTTTTGAATATGCTATTGCTACCAAAGATGATGTCATTATTCAACTATTTAAAAATTAAAAAAATATAATTATGAAAAAGAAAATTACTTTACTATTTATTTTAATTGCTGGTTTAACCAATGCGCAACAAAAGTCAACAGGCATTATTGCTTTGGGTACAAATATGACAGCAAATATGACACTAAACAACGCGAATTCTTTGGTTACATTAACTCTTGTTGGTCCAAATGATAGATGGTTTGCTGTTCAATTTGGCTCTTTTGCTGGTGGAATGCAAGCGGCTTCAGATGTAGTGTATTGGAATGGAACAACTTTAGTAGATGCCGTTCATGTTGGTATTGGTGTTGCTCCTACAACAGACTCCACAAATAATTGGACACTTGTTACAAATACTAATAATGTTCCTGCAACTGGGCAAAGAACTTTAGTGTATACTAGGCCTTTTTCTACTGGAGATTCCAATGATTATACATTTAATTTTGCAAACAATACGCTTGATATAGCCTTAGCAAAACACCAATCAGCATCTTTTACTATGGCAAATCATGGAAGTAGTTCAAGTAATAGAGGTGTTTCACTTGATGTTTCATTGGTCTTAGGGATTGATGATTTTTCTTTAAATGCAGCTTCTATATATCCTAATCCTAGTAAGGGAAATTTTACAATTACTACTAAAACGTTTTTAAAATCAGTTGATGTTTATTCTATTAACGGAGCATTAATTAAATCATATAAAGTAGAAGATTCTTCTGAAAATGTTGAATTTAATATTTCAGATTTACCTTCAGGAGTTTATTTATTGGAGTTAAAAAACGATTCAGAAAAAACTTGGAAAAAAGTTATTATTGAATAATTATAAAAAAATAGTATTTTTACAAAGTCCCATATTATTGGGACTTTTTTAATTTATGGCATTACTTCAAAAAATAAATAAAAATGCAAAAGCGGAAAACAATACCGGCTTTGGTGCCAATTCTCAAAATTATGGTGGTCGGTTCATAAATAAAAATGGGAATGCAAATATTCAAAAAGTGGGTATTAGTTTTTTGGAAGGTATAAGTTGGTATCATACTATGTTAAAAATTCCCAGATGGAAGTTTTTCTTTATTATCATCCTTTTCTACTTTATTGTTAATTTGTTTTTTGCTTCCATTTATATGTTTATTGGAGTTGAGAATTTGCGGGGTGTTACCTCCGTATCAAGAATTGATAAGTTTGGAGAAGCTTTCTTTTTTAGTATTCAAACTTTTACTACAGTTGGGTATGGACACATTAGTCCTTCAGGTTTTTTAGCCAGTTTTGTTGCGGCAGTTGAGGCCTTGTCTGGATTGCTTAGTTTTGCTATAGCAACGGGTTTGTTTTACGGAAGATTTAGTAAGCCTAATGCTTTCATTAAGTTTTCAGAAAATGCAATAATTGCACCATATAAAGATGGTAGCGCATTAATGATGCGTTTGGCATCTCATAAGAATACCAATTTAACAGATGCTGAAGCTTTCGTTACTGTTGGTATATTGATTGATGAAAATGGCGTTATTTCAAATAAATTTTACAATTTACCTTTAGAAATGAGTAAAATAAACTCTTTAACTCTTAGCTGGACGTTAGTACATCCAATAGATGAAGAAAGTCCACTATTTAATTTAAATCAATCGGATTATAGAGATACTAGTGGAGAAATTTTAGTTTTTGTAAAAACATTTGATGATATGTATTCTTCAACAGTTACTAAAAGAACTTCCTATACCTTTGATGAGGTTGTTTATGGAGCTAAATTTTCCTCCATGTATTCTAAAAATCAGTCCAATACAAAAACAGTTTTGCATTTGGAAAAACTTAATTCTTTTATCAAAGTAAAATTATAAAAAAAAAGCTATTCACAAGGAATAGCTTTTTTAACTTTTATTTTTTGATGAAATTTTCAGCAAATTTCTTTCCTTCTTTGGTTTCAATGCTTAAAATATAAATTCCGTTGCTTAAATTTGAAACATCAATGGAATTAAAATTAGAAGTGATCCTACTAATTGTTTTACCATTTGTATCAATTATTTGTATAGCATTAACATCTAACTGTTCAATGTTGGAAATTGTTAAATAATCTGATGTAGGATTTGGAAAAATCACAACCTCTTTACCATTGAAAGAAGAAGCATTTAAAGGGAAGTTACCTTCAATAACATTTACTGTTTGATTAATGTTCGGATTTGTAATAATATCTACAGTTCCTGAAGGCCAAATTACTTTAATTTTAGTAATTGCAGTGGCAGCTCCAATACCAAAATGTGCATTTAATGAACTCATATATTTGAAACCATCACCACTATGGATATCTCTAATTTGTTTTCCAAATGCGCCATAGATTTCAACTCTAGCACCGATACCATAGCTATTACTAGCAATACCTTGAAGCGTAACTTTTAACCAATTATTAGAATTTGGTATCGCGTAACGCACATTACTACCATTTAAGAAATCAAGAAACCCATCATTATTTAAGTCTCCAATTCCACCAACTGCTATTGCGCTATAGTTTGAAGGAGCAAAAGTTCCGTTACCTAAATTGAACATGATTTTATTACCACCACCTAAAACGTCTACAAAACCATCATTATCAAAGTCGTGTGCTACATGCTCAATACTTGTACTTGCATTAGTATCCCAACCAGAACCAGACGTTATATCAGTAAATGTTCCATTACCATTGTTTCTCATATATTTATGATTTCCATCTGCTGTTGAACTTGCACCTACAACAATATCTAAATCGCCATCATTATCATAGTCAGCCCATGCGGAAGACCATGTTTGAATAGGATCATAAAGATTTGCTTCTATCGATACATCAGTAAATGTACCATTTCCATTATTTCTATGCATTTCATTAAACTTTGCAGTTCCAGCACCACCACGACATTTTGCAATAAATAAATCTTGATCACCATCATTGTCATAATCAACAAAAATAGATCCATAGTTTCCGCCTTCTGTATGAATTCCCATAGTAGTTGCTCCAGGTGTTACACCAGATTGGTAAAATGTTAGTACACCAGAACCATTATTAATAAAATATACATTTGGATCAACATCGTGACAAGAAAAAGCGTCTAGATTTCCATCATTATTTAAATCAACAAAGTTGGTTCTTTGACAAAAAACATATTGTGAAAATGTTTCGTTTGAGTATGCAGTACCAGTACTATTTGATTTCCAGAAAGTAACAGCACTTCCACCACCTAAAATTAAATCGTTATATCCGTCTTTGTTGTAGTCACCTGCGGCTAAACTCCATGAGGGCATATTACTTGTTCCTGTAATTGGGAAATCAGAATTTGTAAATGTTCCACCTGTTCCTTGATAATGAATTCTAAGGTTGCTAGCGCTTACTCCGGCAATGTCATCTTTTCTGTCACCATTCATGTCAACTACACACAAATTGTAAGTACTATTAACAGTTGCTATATTTTGAGTAGTGTATGTAATTCTTTGAGGAGTAGGAACAACTAATGGGTTTTCAATTAGTTGAAAAGTAAATCCATTAGAAGACCATCTATTATCAAACGCAATTATATAAGTTGTTCCTGCAGTTACATTAAAAACATCAAAAGAAGAGTAATTTGTTCCTGAATCATCATCCCCAGCAAAGCAAGTTAAATTTCCACAAGTTCCAGTGTATACATGAAATCGTGTATCTACCAACGGATTGTTTTGTGAAATATTTGTTGAAATTGTAACTGTGTAATTTTGTGTTGGAGTGTAGGAATACCATTCTCCTTTACCATTTGTTCCAGCTATTACACCATTGCTTGCGCAAATAGGAGAAGGAATATCTGTTCCGTTAACAGCTGTTACTACATTTAACCCAGCTGTGATTGGTATTGCAGATGCACAAGTATCTTGAGCAAATGACCAAATTGAAAAAAGGCATTGTACAAAAATAAAAATAATTTTTTTCATTTATTTAGAGTTTTAGTTATGTTTAAATTAATTATTGACAAGGCGAAAGAGAGTTAATCCATTGTTCTATTAATGCAACTCCTTCAGTATGTATTTCTGTTCTACCAAGAAGTGGCATTCTAAAGCTTTCGTTATCAGTATTTAATCTGTAATGTAACATTGATCTGTTAATGTTTGCTGGATTTACAATCTTGCTTAAAGCAGGAGGAAAATCAGCCATATCTTGTGTATCTACACATACTCCCATATTAGCCAGATTTGTTGTTTCATTAAATGCAAAACGCATTGGTCTGTAATCACAATGACTATTAGTTTGATGGCAGTGGGCACAATTTATATCTAAATAAGATCTTACTCTCAAGTCTAAAGATTTTGATGTGTCATTATAATCTACAGTTGATGTAATTGTTGAAGGTAAGTTATTTTCTAAATAGCCAACCTCAATCCATTTAGTTAACTGATTTTTGGAGCCAGAGGTATAGGTATAGTTGTGATTTAAATTTTGAGGTTTGATTCCAATCGGAATTGGAAGTTCGTTAAATTTATGACAAGTAATACATTGCTGTTCAGATGGAATTCTGTAATTATCTACAACGCGTACAATATTATTTTCATCTTTCCATTCAACTGTTGTATTACTTCCAGCCATGTCTAGATATGCTTCGGTTTGAGCTGTATTCCAAACATATTCTGCGAATATCCATCCAGTAGCTTTACGTATCATTATTCTTGTTTCAATTATTCTTGTTGATCCAACAGGTGTTACATTTTGAACATTATCATAATAGAAATTTTTAATTATTGCCGACCCTACAGGTAGTATAAGTGTCTTACCATCTCCATCATAAGTTGCTTTTGTTCCTTTTGGCATCCAAACAAATCTTTTTTTGTGGGCGTAATCTGTAAAAAGTGAAGAAGCAGGTTCGTAAATCAAGACATCTAAAGCAGGTTTTTGGTCTTTCATAGGACCATCAAAAAAATGATAATCGGAAAGTTTAGGATAGGGTACTTGTGTTAAATCTACTGTAACAGGTGATGTTGGAATGGCATTATATTCTTCTTCAGCTTCATTATTACAAGACGTTAGTAATAATGAAATATTCAAAAGTAAAATGGTTAGTATTTTTTTATTCATTTGCTAAATTTTTACTAAAATAATAAAAAAAAAACAATATTAGGAAAAATAAATTAAAATTAGACAAATAATTTATTTTAAATCTTTAAATGCTTATTTTAATTTAAGTAAAATATTATATTTTTTTAAATTATTTAGTGCTTCTTCCGAAGTATAATCTAATGTTATTTCCTCTTTTAAATATTCTTTTTTTGCAGAAATTCTATTTATACTTTCGTAAAAACGACGAACTTCTTCTAAATTAGATAAAACCAATTTAGGAACTGCTACATTTTCGCCATCTTGGTTTTTAGCGACCATAGTAAAATAGCTTGAATTGGTATGTTTTACTTTTCCTGTTTGAATATTTTGAGAAGTTACTCGAATTCCAACCACCATAGAGCTGTTACCTACATAATTTACACAAGCTTTTAAGGTGACTAATTCACCGATTTCCACAGGATTCAAAAAATTAACCGTATCAACGGATGCCGTTACGCAATAACTTCCACAATATTTAGAAGCACATGCAAAGGCAATTTGATCCATTAAACTTAGCAAATAGCCACCATGAATTTTTCCACTAAAATTACTATGTGATGGTAACATTAATTCAGAAAGTGTAATTTTAGAAGCTGCAACAGTATTAGATGTATTCATTTATTTAGTTTTAGAAGAAGTTGAATTTTCTGGACTCACTTTAGTAATATAATAATTAGAATTACCCCACCAAGAAAAAGTACCGTAACGTTCAATATATTCTATTCTCACGAATTTTCCTTGGTTGTTTTTTAATTGTTCAATAACTTCCGGTTGATTATCTAATACAGAAAATTCAAATTTTTGGGATCCAGAAAACCCTTGACTTAATTCGCCTTCCCAAGTTTTAAAAAAGTATCCATTATGGCTAAACTTGATTAATTCTCCCGTTCGTATGCCATCACTAAATGAAGCATAATATAAAAAAGTAATATAACTTGTTGCCGTTAATGCAATAGTTAATATGCTGTATATTAAAATTTTCTGAAAAAATGTCATATTATTTATATTAATTATCAATTTCGGTTACTGATTCTTCGTCGTTTTCTGCTCGTTTCAAAATAGCTTCTGGTAACGCTTTTTTTGCTTTAGCCCCCATTTTCTTTAATTTTTCAGCGCTTGTTACTAAATTTCCTTTTCCTTCGGTAAGTTTATTCATTGCTGCTGAATATTCTACTTTGGCTTCATCCATTTTCTTTCCAATTTTAATTAAATCAGAAACAAAACCTTCAAATTTATCATACAACGCACCAGCTTGACGCGCAATTTCTATAGCATTTTCTTGTTGCTTTTGATTGGTCCACATGCTATCTATAGTTCGTAAAGTCGCTAATAGCGTAGAAGGTGTTACTATCACAATGTTTTTTTCAAATGCTTTGTTATATAGCGTTAAATCTTCTTGTAAAGCCAATGCGAAAGCAGGTTCAATAGGAATGAACAGCAAAACAAAATCAGGACTTTCCATTTGATAAATGTCTTGATACCGCTTATCGCTCAATTGTTCTACGTGTCGTTTTACCGAATTCACGTGGTCTTTTAAGTGAATATTTTGCTGTGTATCGTCTTCTTCGTTTACATATTTTTCATAAGCTGTTAATGATACTTTACTATCTACTACCATTTTTTTCCCATCAGGTAAATGAATAATTACATCGGGTAAAATTCTTGTGCCTTCTGTAGTTGTAAAGGCTTGTTGTACTTCGTATTCTCGACCTTTTTCTAATCCAGATTTTTCTAATACGCGTTCTAAAACAAGTTCGCCCCAATTTCCTTGCATTTTACTATCACCTTTTAACGCTTTAGTTAAATTGATTGTTTCTTTGCTCATTTGCGCATTCATTTCGCTCAAGCTAACAATTTGTTGACGTAAAGCAGCGTGATAATCAATACTTTCTTTGTGTGTATCTTCAACTTTTTTCTCAAAATGTAAAATTTTATCCTGTAATGGTGATAAAATATTTTTTAAGTTTTCTTTGTTTTGTTCGGTAAATTTCTGCGTTTTTTCTTCTAAAATTTTATTGGCTAAATTTTCAAATTCTTTACTAAATTTCTCTTGTAAATGATTGATTTCTTCTTTTTGTTCTTTGGTACGTTCTAATAAATTATCAAAATCATTTTCTTTTTTCGCCAATAAAATGGCCAATTCTTCTTTTTCAGTTTGTGTTTTTTGTTTCTCGATTTGCAAATTCTGAATCGATGACTTTAATTCTGCAAGTTGATGCGATTGTGATGTTAATTGCCCTTCTAAATTACTTTTTTCAGCATTAGATTGGGTTTTTGAAAGTAGCTTTCCAATATAAAAACCAATGGTTAAAGCAATTAAAATGGCAAATACTAAAATAATGGATGTATTCATTTTTGGATTAAAATTTGTTAGATAGTAAAATTACTATTTTTTTTCAATTATTCTATTTGATTAGAAATAAAACTATTTTTGCAAGATGAAGTTACACCAACATTTTATTTTACACAAACCGCACGGATTTATTAGTCAGTTTATTTACGAATTAAAACGGAATAAAAGAAAACTGGGTGAATTGTATAATTTTCCGGAAGGAACAATGGCCATTGGCAGATTAGATGAAGATTCTGAAGGTTTATTATTACTAACAACCGACGGCATGATGAGTGAATTGGTTCGAAGCAAAAAAGTGGAGAAAGAATATTATGCGCAAGTGGATGGAATTATTACATTAGATGCTGTGGAACAACTAAAAAATGGAGTCGAAATTGGTTTACACGGTAAAAAATATATTACTAAAAAATGTCAAGCAAATTTGATTCCTATTCCAATACACATTGGTGAGGGGAGAAGAATTAGAGAGGAACGTCACGGACCTACAAGCTGGCTTTCTATAACGTTGACAGAAGGAAAATTTAGACAAGTACGTAAAATGACGTCAGCAGTTGGTTTTCCTACTTTACGATTAATTAGAATTCGAGTGGGTAACATTGAATTAGGTAATTTAAAAGCTGGCGAAGTGCGAGAAATTTATAAGGACGATTTTGATAGAATTTTGGAGTAATTTTTAAAATGTTATCTGACAATAAATTTTCCGTGTATTTTATCAAAAACAATATGTTCGTCTTTAAATAACGTATCAAAAACACCTTTTTCAATTAAATTGCAAGGCTGATCTTGAATACAGAAACCTTTTGTCATTACAATCATTTCGTCACTTAATTGAATGGCCAAATCGATGTCGTGAGTTGAAAATAAAATGCATTTTTCCGTTTCGTGTGCCAGTTTTTGTAATAATTTAAACACTGAAACTTTATGAAACAAATCCAAATGGGTAGTAGGTTCGTCTAAGATAATTAAATCAGTATCTTGTGCCAAAGCTCTAGCAATTAATACTTTTTGTAATTGTCCGTCTGAAATTTCGTAATGTTTTTTCTCCACCAAATGCTCAATATTGGTAAGTTGAACTGCTGTTTTTATTTTCGAATAATCTTCATCAGTTAAATTGCCAATCCAATTGGTATAAGGTTGTCTTCCTAAAGCAATTAATTCCCAAACGGTTAAATTACTACTTGGAAGTTTATCGGTTAAAACCAAACTTTGTTGTTGTGCTAAATCAGAATTTTCAATAGAAAAAAGATTTTTGTTATTTAACATTACTTCACCAGAAATAGGTGTTTGAATAGCTGTAATTGTTCGTAATAATGTAGATTTTCCTATGCCATTTCCACCAATTAACGTGATTAACTTACCTTTTAATAATGAAATATTGATATCGCTCGCAATGGGTACTACTTCTTTTTTGGAAGTATAACCAATGGTAAGATTTTTGGTATGAAGTAGGGTGTTATTCATTGATTTAATAGGTACGCCGATTTTTATGATTGAACTGATTTTAATTGATTTTTAAAAATATTTTGCGAATCTCTCTGTTTCTCTGTGAGACTTTGTGTAATTATTTTAATTAATTCCTCTTTTTCTTACCAACAACCAAATTACAATTGGCGCTCCTAATATAGATGTAATTGCATTAATTGGTAGAGTGAAATCTAAACCGGGTAATTGCGAAATGGTATCACAAAGTAACATAATTTGGGCTCCAAATAAAATGGTGGATAAAAATAATATTTTATGATTACTTGTTTGAAATACTAATTTTGAAATATGCGGCACGGCTAAACCAACAAAGGCAATTGGTCCTACTAACGCAGTAATGCTTCCTGCTAAAATTCCGGTTGCTATAAAAATTAAATTACGTTGTTTTTTAATATCGATTCCTAAACTTTTTGCATAATTTTCGCCAAGTAAAAAAGCATCTAAACTTTTAATGGAAAACAAGCTTAAAAACAAACCAATTACTATTGAGATACTTAAAATAGAAAGTTGCATCCAACTTAAATTTCCTAAATTTCCCATGGACCAAAATGTGAATTTTTGTAATTGTTCTGCGGTACTAAAATAGGTTAAAACACTAACAATTGCTCCACTGAAACTACTAAACATTAAGCCAACAATTAAAATTGAAAGGGTATCTTTTAGTTTTTTGGAGACTAAAAAAACTAAAGATAATACAAATAAACTTCCTAAAATGGAGGCGAATAACATACCTAAACTGGAAACAAAAAGTTCCGATAAAAAACCTGGCAAAATCGTTGCGCCCATAATTACAAAAGCCACACCCAGACTAGAGCCAGAACTTAATCCCAAAACATAAGGTCCAGCTAAAGGATTTCGGAATAGCGTCTGCATCAACAAACCCGAAATTGATAAGCCAATGCCAACTAAAGCAGCTGTAATTGCCTTTGGTAAACGGAAATGGATAATGATATATTCCCACGTGTCTTTTACTTCTCCGAATCCAAAAATTGATTTCACAACTTCTTTTATAGGAATAGCCACTTGACCAAAACTAATATTTAGTATAAAAACAACTGCTAAGCCGATTAGTAAAGCAAAAAATAGGATTTTATGTTGTGGGTTTTTTTTCAATTTTATTTTAATTTTTCAAAGAAATAAAGTTCATAATTAGGTAATAATTCTGGATGAAATATTTTTACTAAATCTTTCAACACTAAATCTGGTCGATTAGGCGCCAATTCGTAATAAATTACACCACCCGTTTTACCTTTCTTTTTGCTAAACGAATAAATATTTTTTGTTTTAAATGCTTTAAATTGCGAATAATGGGGATTTGCATTTTTAATTTCTTCTAAGGAAGTATATTGATCCATAAACCAAATATCAGCATTTTTGGCCAAACTATATACTTTTTCAAAAGATAAAGAAAGGCTTCCCGTACCTTTAGTTTTTGCCCATAAATAGTTTCCGTTAGCATTAGTAATAAATTTTGCACCCCAACTTTCGCCTTGCGGCAAATACCATTTATCTTCGTATAAAGAACCACTTAAAACAGTTGGTTTTACTTTCGTTTTTACTACCAATTTTAAGGTTTCATTATACGATTTTTCAATAGAATTGAAAATTTCATTGGCTTGTTTTTCTTTTCCAAATAGCACGCCAAACAGCTTAATCCATTCCGCTTTTCCTAATGGTGTTTGTTCGTTCCAATCTCCATTTAATATTACTTTTAATCCGTTTTTCTCTAAATTATCTAAAGTAGGATTTTTGTTATCTAAACCATACCCCATAATTGCATCGGGCTGTAAATCAAGTATAACTTCTGTATTTAACGATTGATTACTTCCTAATTCTTTTATTTTTCCAGCGTCAATTAAGTTCCTTACTTTTTCAGATGAAATGTAATTTAAATTTGGAAAACCAATTAGTTTATTTTCTTCTACAAGCATTTCTAAAGAAGGAATATGCGTGGTAGATGTCAAAACAATAGTTTTAATTGGCACTTGAATTTGAGTGAAATTCTTATACTCTTTAGGAATTACAGCGTTTTTTTTCTTTAAAATATAGTAATATTTCTTTTTTGAATTTGGCCAAGGCGAACTTACTTCAACAATTGAATAATTTTCTTTTGTGAGGATAGTTAAACCTTTAGCGTGTTTTATTTCCTTATTTCTTGTGTTTCCTGAAGTCTTACTTTCCTTGTTATTACAAGATATAAAAGTAAATAAAAGCAAAAGAAAACTAATTTTTTTAGCAAGATACATTTGTGAAATTTTTTACAAAAGTAAAAGATATTTATATAGTTTGATTTTAATTTTTAATAAATTACTTTTACACCTGAATTTTGGTTGATGTTCTATAACATAGAATAATCATTAAAAGGGAATCAGGTGTAAGACCTGAGCTGTTCCCGCAACTGTATGCTATAAAACGTTAGTGTTATCTGCAAATCCACTGTTTCGCTATAAACGAGATGGGAAGGAAGACACTAATAGGCGAGCCAGGAGACCTGCCACATTCATTGAGTATCAAACTTTCGGGAAAAAAGGTTTGGGTATGGGTAATTCTATGCTTTTCTCCCATTTTGGAAAAATTTAAATTAGAAAAATGAAACTAAATTTCATTAAACTAGCAGCGTATTTTACGTTGGTAACCTCTTTTGCTATGGCTCAAGAGCAAGAACCGTCAAAAACAATTGAAGAAATTGTAATTTCTGACACCAAATTTGCACAAAGCAAAGAAAAATCAGGTAAAATTATTGAAAAAATTACTGCAAAAGATTTAGAAAACAAAAAAGGGCAATCCTTAGCTGCTGTCCTTAGCCAAGTTGCAGGAGTTGAAGTTGCTGGAAGTCAATCTGGAACTGGAAAAAATTTAGAGTATTACATTAGAGGAGGAAGAAGTCGTCAGGTTTTAATTGTAATTGATGGAGTTCCTGTAACTGACGCTTCAGGTATTGGTTTTCAATATGATTTGCGTCTATTGCCAGTAGAACAAATTGAAAGTATTGAAATTATGAAAGGAGCCGCAAGTACTTTATATGGTTCGGGCGCCGCAACTGGTTTGATAAATATTACTTTGAAAAAAGCTTCAAAAAAAGAAATTGAAGGCACGGCTTATATGAATTTAGGCACACAAAATGTTCCCAACCAAAGTAAAACAAGTGCTCAGGATTTTAATCAAGGATTTTCTGTAAATGGCACAAAAGGGGTAATTTCTTATTTTACTTCCTTAAATAGTACAGAAACTAAAGGAATTAGTGAAGCTGCAGGTACAAATTTTGAACCTGATTATTTTTCAAGGGTAAATGCCTTGCAGAAAATTGGAATTCAATTTAATTCTAAATTTAGTATGCAGACTTTCGCTAATTATGATAGATTAAAATCTTCATTTGATGGGGGTAATTTTACTGATGAAACGGCAAATATTTCACTTTCGGAGCAATTTAGAGTTGGGTTTACACCAAAATATAAATATGCCAATGGGGAATTAAATTTAGTAACGGGTTTTACTAACTTGGAAAGACAGTATGACACCTATAGTACTTGGTCTTCAAGTGTTGAAAAATCATACTACAAATCGAGAAGTGTTTCTGTTGATTTGTTTAATAAGTATAATTTTTCAAATGTATTTTTCTTGATTTTAGGAACGCAATTTCAATTTATGGATATGCAAGAATTAACTTCATATGAAAACATTTTAAATACAAATGCTAATTTTAATGTGATTGATCCGTATGCTACTGCTGTTTATAATTCTAATTTTGGTTTAAATATTAATGCTGGCGCCAGATTAAACAAACATAATGTATATGGAAATCATACTACATTTAATTTTAATCCATCTTATGGTTTCAAAAAAATACCTTTACGATTAATTTCATCTTACAGCACGGCGTACATCACACCATCTTTGTACCAACTGTTTTCTCCATACGGAAATTTAAAATTAAAACCAGAGGAAAACACAACTATTGAAGTTGGTTTTGAAACAATTCTATCAAACAAAAAAATCACCATAAATACCGTTGGTTTTTATAGAGAACAAGAAAATACTTATGATTTTTTCACAGATTTGACTACTTATGAATCTAAATACATCAATAATTCAAATGTTGTAATTGCAAAAGGAATGGAAACCACTTTAGTTATAAAACCAAATTCCTACTTTTCGATAAACGGAAATTACACCTTTACGCAAGTTGCTGAAGCGCAAAGCAAATTAATTCCTAAGCATAAAGTAAATGTTTCGTTAGATGTTGATTTTTCAAAAAAAATCCATTGGAACACCCAATATCAATATGTGGAATCTAGAAACGATGCCTATTTTGATAGTGTAACATTCGCTACGATAAATACAGTTTTGGCTTCCTATCAAGTAGTAAATACTAATTTATCAATGGATGTAGTACCAAATAGATTGGCAATTTTTACTGCTGTTACGAATATTTTAGATAAAGATTTTTACGAAAACATAGGCTATTCTGTAAGAGGAAGGAATTTTAAATTAGGAATTAATTTTAAGTTCTAAAATTATTTACATGTAAGATTGAATTGCATTTTTATATTTTGTAACAATTTTGATATAATGTTGTCTTATCTTTGGAATAGATTTTGACAAAGAGAATTATAAAATAGAGAATTATGAGAAAAATTATTGTTTATGTTGCTTTGATGATTTCATCTTTGATGTTTTCACAAAATGCTTTTGAAAAATTAGAAGATAAAGAGGGTGTAGAAAGCATTGTGGTATCTAAAAAAATGTTCGATTTAATGAGTAAAGTTAAAGTGGATGCAAAAGATAAAGAAATGCAACAATATATGAACTTGCTTAAAAAATTAGATAATTTGCAAGCAGTTTATACCTCGCAATCCAAATTGAGCGGCGATCTAAATGCTGCTGTGGTTTCGTATTTAAAATCAAATCCATTAGAAACAATTACTACATCTACACAAGATGGAAATGTAATTAAAGTATATGGTAAAACAGATGCTAATGAAACCAATGTGAAAGAAGTTTTAGTTGTGGTAAATGGTAATTTTAATGGAGTAAAAACATCTGTATTATCAATAAAAGGCGACTTCCCTTTGAACGAAATTGCTGTACTTGTTAAAAAATTAAATATACCTGGTGCTGATATTTTAAGTAATTTAGAAAAAAAATAATACAATGAATAAGTATATTTTAGTTGCGATACTTACTTTATGTTTTGCTTGTAAGCAAGAACCTTCTTTGCAAAAATATTTTGTAGCAAGTGGCGATAAAAAAGAATTTATGTCTTTAGATGTTTCGTCTTCCATATTAAATATTAGTGAAACTAAATTATCAGACTCCGAAAAAAAAGCGTTACAATCATTTGATAAAGTAAATATTTTAGCTTTTAAAAAAGACGGAAAAAATAATGCACAATACACAAAAGAAATAAAAGAAGTAAAAGAAATTTTAAAAGACAGCGTATATCAACCGTTGATAAAGTTAAATGGAGTAGGGCAAAACGCTTCCATAATGATTGTGGGCGACAATAAAGAAATTGACGAATTAATTTTGTTTGGAAATAAAAAAGAATTAGGTTTTACCGTAATTCGAGTTTTAGGAAATGATATGAAACCTGAAAACGCGATGGAATTTTTAAGTATTCTGCAAAAATCAAATATTGATATGGAGCAACTTAAACCCATATTAAACTTCGTAAATAAGAAATAACTTTTTTATTTAACGATTATCTCATCCACAAAAATAAACGCATCGCCACCAAAACCTTGATGCCATTCAGGTAATTTTCCGAAGTTCTTGGCAATAACTTTTACGTAACGAGCCTTTTTACTTTCATTAGCAGTGAAATTTAAAATAATGTTTTCCTCAATTTTTGGATCTAAAGTATTGTTTACCGAACCGAAATAGGTAAAATTTAAATTATCATCTGAAACATAATATTCGACTTTCGTAGGCATTACAATCCACGAACGTTGGTCTTGTAAAAAACGTGCTGAAATTTCAGTAATATTTTTAATTTCTTGCAAATCGACAACCGCTTCAAAATCTTGACTTTGGTAGCCTTGCCAATCGCCTTTTCTCCAATTTTCAGTTCCTAAAATACCATCTAACAACCCTTCTGGACCCCCCGCATGATATTGCGGATTGTATTTGGATTTGATGTTAATGGTGTAATTGTTTGGTTTTTTGAAAAAGGTTGCCGAAATGGTTTTGCTTTGTCCATCTTTTGTTTTTACATAAGCTTGAATTTCGCACGTTTTTTCAATTTTAAAAGGCTTCAAATAGGGAGCAAAAGCTCTTTTCATTGTGCTATAATCTTCCCCATCAATAGTTTCCAAATAATAAATCACATCATTTGGATTTTGAGACTGCAATTCAATCTCCAATTTATCCTTAAATGCTTTACTATCCGCTTGAATTACTGGAACTGGAATGATTAATTGATAAGGAGGATTATCAACGTTTTCCTTCCCAAATTGTGGTAAAATTCCTCTATCATTTGGTAAGTGAAGATAATTTGGTTTGTTACCCTCAATACTAACTTTTGCATCTAAAAAAGGTTTATTAATTTCCCATTTTTCTATACCTGGTGTCACTTGATAAATCCCCATGGCGCTCAACACATACCAAGCACTCATTTGTCCGCAATCTTCATTACCAATTAAGCCATCGGGAGTGTTTTTGTAGAAATTATTTAAAATATAATGTACTTTTTCGTTTGTTTTTTCTGGTTTTCCTACATAATTGTACAAATACGCCATGTGGTGACTAGGTTCGTTGCCGTGTGCATATTGCCCAATTAATCCTGTAACATCCACTTGTTCTCTGCCCGTGGTTTTGCTTTCAGCGTTGAAAAGCGCGTCTAACTTGGCTTCAAATTTTTCAGGTCCGCCGTGTGCTTGAATTAAACCCTCAATATCTTGTGGTACGAAAAAGGAGTATTGCCACGAATTCCCTTCCGTAAAATTATTATTGACTTCTCTTGGGTCAAACGGTTTGTCCCAACCGCCATTTTTCTTTGGACGCATAAAACCCGTTTCCCAATCGAATATATTTTTCCAATTTTGAGAACGTTTCATGAAATATTGATAATCTTCTTGCTTTTTTAAATGCTTAGCCATTTGGGCAATACACCAATCGTCATATGCATATTCCAGGGTTTTAGAAACGCTTTCGTGTTCGTCATCCATCGAAATGAAACCGTTTTTCTTGTAAGCATCTAATCCTAAAACTTCGCGCATCGCAGAAGCTTTACTGGCTTCAAAGGCTTTTTCGTAATCAAAACCGGTAATGCCTTTTGCCATGGCATCAGCAATAACAGAAACCGAATGATAGCCAATCATACAATCGGTTTCATTAGAAGCCAATTCCCAAACGGGTAATCTGCCACCTTGTTCGAATTGTTTGATAAACGTATTGATGTAATCGGAAGTTCGTTTTTTATCGATTAAAGTATACAACGGATGTGCACCTCTAAAAGTATCCCAAAGTGAAAAAACCGTGTAATAATCAAATCCTTCGGCTACATGAATTTGGTTGTCGCGACCTCGATATTTTCCATCCAAATCTTGTGCAATATTGGGTTGCATCATCGTGTGATACAATGCCGTGTAGAAAATCGCTAACTTGTCTTTATCATCAGAAGTTACTTCAATTTTTGATAATTCTTTGTTCCAAAGGGTTTCTGCCTCTTTTTTAACTTTTTCAAAATTCCAATGGTTAATTTCGGAACTGTTTAATTTGGCCCCTTCATAATTGGTTGGCGAAAGCGCTACTCTTACAAGAATTTTTTCTCCTTTTTTGACTTGTTTGGAGAAACTTAAAGCCAATTCAGTTCCTTTGTATATTCCGTCTAATTTAGTGTTTTCCTTGTTTTCTTCTTTAATCAAATTCACTTTCAAAGGTGCGTTAAACTCTATTCGTGCATACACATATTGGTCTCTTGCCCAAGCTTCGCTTCTTCGAAGAATTTCTATGGTTGTTGAATTTACAATTCGAATTTCACCATATAATAATTTATCGCGGTGATTCAAATCTAAAATAATATTGGCTAAACCAGCTTTATTAAAGGTATATTCATGAAAACCAACACGGGTTGAAGTGGTTAATCGCACGTCGATATTATGTTTGTCTAATTTCACGGAATAAAACCCAGCCGAAGCTTTTTCATTGGCATGCGAAAATGTAGAAGCATAGATTTTATTATCAAACGAAGGTTCGCCCATAGTTGGCATCAACATGATATCACCATAATCCGAGACACCGGTTCCATTCAAATGCGTATGCGAAAATCCGTAAATAGAACTGTCATCATAATGATAACCACCACAACCATCCCAACTGCCATCAATTTGAGTATCTGGAGAAAGTTGTACCATTCCGTAAGGCACGGTTGCCCCAGGAAATGTGTGTCCGTGTCCGCCAGTTCCAATAAATGGATTCACATATTTGGCAAAATCTTGTGCGAATAATAATGTGGGAAGTAGTATAAATAAAATTGCTTTCTTCATGATAATAGAATATTGTTGATGTAAATTTCAACAAACTATTTGAAAAAAGCAATTTTATAAGAAATTAAATCGGTTGGATGAGGTTTATTTACCTAGTATACCAATACGATTGATTGATTGTAATGCTGTGGCGTTTTCGTCTTTTATTGTATTGGCTTCAAAGGTGAAGTTTTTATCGTATAATTTTCCGTTAAGAAAATAGGTAAGCATAAAATGATTATCTAATTGCAATACATTATTTTCTAATAATTCCACTTTTATAGCCGTTTCAGGTAATACTTCGTTAAAAGCATGTCTAAAACTTCCTGTTTTTCTTTCTTCACCATTAATAATTCCAGACGCATTTGAAACCACCATTGCCATTTCTAATTTTTCTGAAGTACCGTTTAATAAGTAGGCGTACCAGCTGTTTTCTCCAAAATCTTCATTCCATTCTTTAATAGCCAACACATATACGTTTTCTACTTCTGGAATAATAATGTCTTTTTTCATGAGAAGTTACTGCTTTATTTTATTTTTTTAGATAAAGTAGCCGTGTTTGTAAAAATCTTTAACTCTACTTTTGGTTCACCTAATAAGTCAATTTGAGTGTTTCCTGAAGCTGATATTTCAATGGTTTTTTGTGCGTTTACCGAACACGAGGTGTAGCCTTCTGCAATTAATTCCATATCAACTACGGTGAATTTTTTCGCAACTAAACTAGAATTGTTATCTAATCTTATTTTTGCAATTTGCGCATCACCTTCAATGACTGCTTCCGATTTTTGGTATAAATCTACTTTTGATTCTGGTGAAGCAATTAATGCTTTTAAATTTGCGTCTTTACTTAATTCTACTACAGATTTCTCTGCTTGCACATTGATTTCTGCTTTGGATTTATCAGTCAGAATTAAAGTAAAATTAGTGGACTTTACATTTAAAAAAGATTGCGATTTATCGAAGTTTTTAACAGTAATATTTGCTAAAGAGATATCTGCAATAGCATTAACTTTACTTTCATGTCGTGCCACAATTGTTTTTAAACTATCATTATAATTAACTCTAATAGCCATTTTTTTTTCTCCAACAGGTTGTTTTAACGCCGTTAATTTTAGAGTTTTTCCTAAAACATTATAGCTAATAATATCATGTAAATTATCATCAGCTTCAATTTCAATTGATGTTTTTTCTCCTTTTACGAAATACACATCCAAAAACTCTTCAATTTCAACGTTTTCAAATTGTTCAACTTCTTTTAAAGTAATGGTTACAATTTTTGAGCCTTTTATTTTTTCTAACTTAGCTTGCGCCGAGGCAACTGAAAAGCTAAACAATGTAATAACGAAAAGTGTAATTGATTTTATCATTTTTGTGTTTATTTAAATTTTAAGTACAAATATATAAAAAAAAATCCCGAAAAAAATCGGGATTTATATGTTATGATATTACGTTTTTAAATAAAAAAGATATTAAAAAATGCTTTCTATAAATTGAATTACTATCTGAACAGCAATGTCAATTATTTTAATTACAAATTGTATCATGATTTGTTAGGGTTATAACTTATAATTTTGTGTAAAATTAAGTATTAATTGTGAAATGAATGTTAAAAATTAATTAAATGTTTTGGTTTTTGTTTCAGTTCGTATTATTTCTTTTCCGTTTACTTTAATTGAAACCTTTTCAATACTGTCATTTTCAATAGTAGTAGTTTCTACTTTGTTATTTCCAATTATTCCACTTGAGGTGTTTTCAAAGTTGGTTTCATCATCATCTTCATTAATCGGGCAATTGGTGCATAACACTTTGTTTTCTGCTACTATATAAACATAAGCATCTGAACTATGATGTAGGTTAAAATAATCATTTTCGGATTTGTCAAAGTGTTTGAAGTTTTTATCTACTTTAAAAAGGGTACCTTTAGGTAAATATAAAAACAATTCTACTTCTTGATCGTGTTTTTTATTGGCTAAATCCGTAATCCAATAATTGTCTAAAATTATGTTGTTGTTTTCAATTTTAACGTTGTATTTTATTTTTTCAGCCGTTTCTTTGGCTTTTTTAATGCTACTTCCTTCTGCAGTTTTTTCAATTTGAAGAAAAGCATTTGGTTCGTTTGTTTCAACTATTTTTATAGAAACAGTATTCGAAAAAATAATTGCTTTATCGGCCTCATTATGTATGACTTCAAAATTTTCATACTCGTTACTATCTTTACTATACAAATTATTTGAAATGAATTTGATATTTAAGGTATCTGATGGATTAATATTGATGGCTACTTTTTCGATATCTTTTCCAGTGTACGCATTTTGACTAATTTCTTTTATAGCTAAAAACAACACAGATGCTAATCCAATTATCCAAATAGCTAATAACGAATAGTTCATAGTGTTTCCAATTGATTTTATTCTTGTTGTTAGTAATTTTAATCCTAAGATTAATAAGAAAAATAAAGGAATTCCTACTACTATAATTAATAACAAACCTTGAAGCCAAATAGGTGTTTCGAAACTAAAAGGAGTATGAATGTGATTGTATAGGAAATTATCTGGCATAGCTGTGAAAAACATCATAGCGATCCCTCCAATAATCACACTAATTAATGCCATAGAGGTAAAAAGCACTATAAAACCACCTATTATCTTAGAAATTACATTAAAAAAAGATATAACAATTTCGCTTATTGTATTTCCGATTTTTTCTGCCCCTGTTTTAGCATTTGAAGCAATTTTGTCATGGTCTAAATTTGAAAACTTATCTGAAATTTCGTTAAAACCTTCTTTTACTTTTTTCTCAATATTTGAAATGTTTATGGGTTCCCCTTTCATTTCTAATTTTTGTGAAGTAGTAACGGCTTCTGGAATTAAAATCCATAATATAATGTATACTATTAATCCTGTACCAAAGCCGAAGAATAAGATTACCATAATGATTCTTAGCCATAAAGGATCAACGCCTAAATAATGCCCTAAACCTGATAGAACACCTCCTAAAAATGAGTTTTCCTTATCCCTGTATAATTTTTTTGCGCTACTGGTTTTGGTGTAATTGGTTTGAAAATCATTTTTTGTTGTTTCATCTTCAATTTTATAATCTTCAGGTTGCCCCATTATCGAAATAATATCATCCACTTCTTTTAAGCCAATAACTTGTTTGGTTGTGCCTAATTTTTCAGTAAAAAGTTCAGAAATTCTACTTTCAATATCATTAATAATTTCTTCTCTACCATCTGGCGATAATGAACGTTTAACCGCATCAAAGTAGTTGCTTAATTTTCTAAAGGCATCTTCATCAATGTGAAAGAAATAACCTCCTAAATTTATACTTGTTGTTTTGTTCATGACCTATTATTTTTGATTAGTTATTGTATTTACAGCACCTGATAATTCACTCCAAGTGTTGTTTAATTCTTTTAAAAATTCTTTTCCTTCATCCGTTAAGCCATAATATTTTCTTGGTGGCCCCGATGTGGATTCTTCCCAGCGATAGTTTAATAAATTATCATTTTTTAATCTTGTTAATAAAGGATATACGGTGCCCTCAACTACAAGTAATTTTGCCGTTTTTAAGGTGTCCAAAATTTCAGAAGTGTAGGCGTCTTTCTCTTTTAATACAGATAAGATGCAAAACTCTAAAACACCTTTTCGCATTTGAGCTTTTGTGTTTTCAATATTCATTTGAATTTGTTTTTTTAATCCTGTTAAAACGATTTAAAATTCAGTACATTACTTAGTACATTATTTTCTTATGCAAATATATATCTAAAAGCAGATACCTTGTTTCACATAGTACTAATATTTAACATAATTTTAACGTTTTAGTTTGATCGGGTACACAACTATTTTTTTCTTATTTTTACATAAAATATAAATAGATATGGAGTTTACACCCTTTAAATTAAATGCATATACCTTTTTTAAATTGCCCTCCGCATTTTGGAGTGGGGTTCGAGTAAAACAAATCACTCCTGATATTTGTAAGGTAACAGTAAAATACAGTTGGTTCAATCAAAATCCATTTAAATCTATGTATTTTGCAGTACAAGCAATGGCAGCCGAATTTACAACTGGTGCATTAGTTATGTTTCATATCAAATCTAGCGGAAAAAACATTTCAATGCTTGTGGCTCAAAATAAAGCGGTTTTTATAAAAAAAGCTACGGGTAAAATTACTTTTACCTGTAATCAAGGTAGGGAAATTGCACATTGCATTGAAAAAGCAATACATACTAATGAAGGACAAACTATTTGGTTAACCTCAATAGGAATAAATGAAATTGGCGAACAAGTTTCAGAAATGCAATTTCAATGGACCATAAAATCAAGAATATAATTTTTAGACATTTGTTAATCTTAGTTAATGTTTTATATAAGCATACAACTAGTTGTAAATTTGTGTTGTAAAAAAATGTAAATGACGATATTAATAACAGGAGCTACAGGTTTAATTGGAAAGAAAATGGTGTCTTTATTTAAAAAAGAAAACCATGTAATTCATTATTTAACTACTTCAAAATCAAAAATTAACCAATCTTCTAATGAAAAAGGATTTTTTTGGAACCCAAGTAAAGGCGAAATTGATCTTGCGGCCTTTGAAGACGTTTCAGTTATTATTCATTTAGCTGGTGCTTCTGTATCAAAAAAATGGACAATAGCTTATAAAAAAGAGATATTACAAAGCAGGGTTCAAACGGCTAATTTGCTTTTTAAAACGTTGCAATCGCATCCAAATAAAGTGAAACATTTTATAGGTACATCTGCTGTAGGTATTTATCCAGATGATTTAACTGCCATTTATAACGAAGATGATTCAAAAATAGATGATTCTTTTTTAGGCGAAGTAACGCAGCTTTGGGAAGAGAGCACCAATTTATTTAAATCTTTACCGCTTTTGGTTACCACAATTAGAATTGGAGTGGTTTTAGCCAAAGAATCAGGTGCATTAGTTGAAATGACTAAGCCTATAAAATACGGATTTGGAGCAGCTTTGGCTTCCGGAAAACAATATGTGTCTTGGATTCATATTCATGATTTAGTGGCTATTTTTAAATATGTCATAGATAACAATTTAGAAGGTATATACAATGCGGTTTCGCCTTATCCCACAACAAATGAAGAACTTACAAAAGCAATTGCAAAAACCATTCATAAACCCTTGTTTTTACCTAATGTGCCAAAGTTTATGTTGCGATTACTTTTAGGAGAAATGCATAAAATTGTAACCTCTAGTCAACACGTAAGCTCAAGAAAAATTCTTGATTCTGGTTTTCAATTTCAATTTGCTTCGCTTAGTAAATCCTTGCAAAATCTATTGAAATAATACTTTATTTTTTTCTTTTTTATGGTAGTTTCCAAATTTCTTTTTTTTGGATAGATCATTTTGTGCTATTTTGTACTGACAATGTGTCATAAAATAAAGTATGGCAACACTTTTGCAATCTCAATTTGAAAATAAAAGATACAATCATGAGTCAAGAAAATACTGAAAACATCGAAAAAGAGATCCTTCAGGATGAAAATGCTATAGAAAATCAAGATGTTCAAGAAAATAATGAGCCAGAAGTGTCAGTTGAAGATCAATTGCAAGAACAAAAAGATAAATTCATAAGATTATATGCCGAATTTGAAAATTACAAAAAAAGAACTTCAAAAGAACGTATAGATTTATTTAAAACTGCAGGCCAAGAAATTTTACAATCGATGTTACCCGTTTTAGATGATTTCGATAGAGCTTGGGCGCAAATTTCACAATCTGAAGATGAAGCATTAGTAAAAGGTGTAGAATTAATTCATGAAAAATTAAAATCAACATTAGTTTCTAAAGGACTGGAAGTTGTTGAAATTAAAGCAGGTGATGCATTCGACGCTGATTTTGCAGAAGCCATTACTCAAATTCCTGCTCCTACTCCTAAATTAAAAGGAAAAATTGTTGATGTAATCGAAAAAGGGTACAAATTGGGTGATAAAATTATCCGTTTTCCAAAAGTAATTTTAGGTAACTAACTTAAGTAAAAATCAAATCCCAAATCTCAAATTTCAAAAGTTGGAATTTGAGAAAAACGTTTCGATTTTACGAAATAGTTATAAGATTGGAATTTGGAATTTTTAATAATTGGAATTTAATTTTTATGAAAAAAGATTTTTACGAACTTTTAGGTATTAGCAAAAATGCTTCTCCTGAAGAAATAAAAAAAGCATACCGAAAAAAAGCCATTCAATATCATCCAGATAAAAACCCTGGAGATGCTGCTGCAGAAGAAAATTTTAAAACTTGTGCCGAAGCATATGAAGTGTTAAGTGATCCAAACAAAAAAGCAAAGTACGACCAATATGGGCATCAAGCCTTTGATGGAAACGGTGGCTTTGGTGGCGGACACGGTGGTATGAACATGGATGACATCTTTAGTCAATTTGGAGATATTTTTGGTGGCGGTTTTGGTGGTTTTGGTGGCGGAGGCGGAGGCCAACGTAGAATGAAAGGAAGTAATTTACGTATTAAAGTCAAACTTACTTTGGAAGAAATTGCCAATGGTGTTGAGAAAAAAGTAAAAGTAAAGAGAAAAGTTCAAGCAGCTGGTGTAACCTACAAAACGTGTGCTACTTGTAATGGACAAGGGCAAGTAATGCGAGTTACAAATACCATTTTAGGTCGTATGCAAACTGCTGCAACCTGTCCTAATTGTGCTGGAGCGGGACAAATGATAGATAGTAAACCTGCCAACGCAGATAGTCAAGGTTTTATTACTGATGACGATACGGTTTCCATTAAAATTCCTGCAGGTGTTGTAGACGGTATGCAATTAAAAGTTGCTGGAAAAGGAAATGATGCCCCTGGAAAAAATAGTATTCCTGGAGATTTAATTGTAGCTATCGAAGAAATTGAGCACGAATTTTTAAAGCGTGAAGGCGAAAATTTACATTACGATTTATATATCAGTTTTCCAGAAGCCGCTTTAGGAATTTCAAAAGAAATTGAAACCGTTTCAGGAAAAGTTCGTATTAAGTTAGAAGAAGGTATTCAGTCAGGTAAAATTCTTCGTTTAAAAGGAAAAGGAATCCCAAGTTTAAATAGCTACGGAAATGGCGACTTGCTTGTGCATGTAAATGTTTGGACGCCAAAAACACTAAACAAAGAACAAAAACAATTTTTTGAAAATATGATTACAGATGTAAATTTCATCCCAAATCCAGAAAAATCAGACAAATCGTTTTTTGAAAAAGTAAAAGATATGTTTTCTTAATCGGAAATTATTATAGATATTTAAAAACTCTTTCTAATTAGATTGAGTTTTTTTTTGTCTTAAATTTTAGTGTAAACTTTTTACAAAAAAATGTAATTAAATTCATATTAAGATGTAACAAAATCTTTATATTACACACTAATTCAGAAATGAAATACGGCAAATGAATACTATTTTAGAAGTTAAAAACGTAGTGAAACAATATGGCGATTATACTGCTTTAAATTCCGTTTCATTAAGCTTTCCTGAAGGAAGCATATATGGTTTATTAGGTCCAAATGGCGCTGGAAAAACCTCATTAATTCGTATCATTAATCAAATTACTTTGCCTGATGCTGGTGAAATAATTTTAAATGGTGAAAAACTAAATCCCAATCACATTTCCATGATTGGTTATATGCCAGAAGAACGTGGTTTGTATAAATCTATGAAAGTGGGCGAGCAATGTTTGTATTTGGCACAATTAAAAGGTATGAGCAAACAAGAAGCCAAAAAACAACTTAAATATTGGTTTGAAAAGTTTGAAATAGAAACGTGGTGGGATAAAAAACTTCAAGAACTTTCTAAAGGAATGGCTCAAAAAGTACAATTTATTGTAACGGTACTTCACAACCCAAAATTATTAATTTTAGACGAACCCTTTTCAGGATTTGATCCTGTAAACGCCAATTTAATTAAGGATGAAATTATCGAATTAAATAAAAAAGGAACATCCATTATTTTTTCAACGCATCGAATGGAGAGTGTAGAAGAAATGTGCGATTATATCGCATTAATTCATAAATCAAACAAGCTAATTGAAGGAAAACTGGAAGATGTAAAACGTAAATTTAGATCCAATACCTTTCAAGTTGGCGTTATGACTCAAAATGTGGAAGCATTAATGTATCAATTAACTCAAAAGTTTACTATTGGTCAAACCGATTTCAAATCGTTAAATGATGATTTAAAACTGGAGGTGCAGTTAGGCAATCATACCACAAATGATTTATTAAGTATTTTATCACAAAACGGTCAAGTTACCCATTTTGCTGAAAAAATTCCAAGTGTAAATGATATTTTTATTCAAACCGTAACGGAATAGACTTTTAGATTATTAGAATTTTAGAAGGTTAGATTTTCTGAAATTTTAATGAACAAAAAGTCAAATAAATCTAAGAATCTAAGGAGTCTAATCTTCTAATAATCTAAAACAAAATGAACAAATTATTATTAATCGTACAAAGAGAATTTATTGCCAAAGTGCGCAACAAATCTTTTATAGTGATGACTTTTTTAAGTCCGCTAATTTTCTTAGGTATGTCTTTTTTAATTGGCTATTTATCTAGTATCAACAAAGATGAAGCTACTAAAATAGCCATTTACGACCAAGGAAATATATTAAAAGGCAGCTTAAAATCCGATAAAGAAACCGCTTTTACTGATTTGTCAGCCATGCCATTTAAAGCAGCAAAAGACACAGCAAGCAAAAGCTATGTAGGACTTTTGTTTATTCCAAAAACGGCAACTATTCAAGATTTAAAGTCTAAAGTTCAATATATTTCTGATGAAAGTGCCAGTGCGGAATTTATTTCAAATATTGAAAACGTAGTTGATTCTATCTTAACTCAGGATAATTTCAAAACTAATAATTTAGATATTTCTAAAATTGAAAAAGCTAAAGTGGAATCGACTTTGCAATTAAGTAAATATTCTGGTGATGCCAGTTTAAAAGGAATCAATGAAATTAAAATTGGATTAGGTTTTCTTTTTGGCTATTTAATTATGATGTTTATTATCATCTATGGAAACTTTGTCATGCGAAGTGTGATTGAAGAAAAAACCAATCGAATTATAGAAATTGTCATTTCATCTGTAAAACCGTTTCAGTTAATGATGGGAAAAATTATTGGAAATTCATTAGCAGGAATTTTGCAATTTACCATTTGGGCTATAGTTGGAACATCTATTTTCTTTATTGTTTCTACATTTTTTGGTGCAGAAACAGCCGCAACTGCCAACCCAGGAGCGGTAAAATTAGCCGCTGAAAATAGTGGATTAATGTCGAAATTGCCTTTGTATTTAGATGAATTAGGAAATTTACCCATTGCTTCAATTATTATTTCGTTTATTTTTTATTTTATTGGAGGGTATTTTTTGTATAGTTCATTATACGCAGCCATTGGTGCCGCAGTTGATAATGAAACTGATTCGCAACAATTTTTATTGCCTATTATTATGCCTTTAATGTTAGGCGTATATATAGGATTTTTTACGGTTGCCAACGATCCTCACGGAAATATTGCTACGATTTTCTCCATGATTCCGTTTACATCACCAATTGTAATGCTAATGCGAATTCCGTTTGGCGTACCTACTTGGCAAATTATTGTATCTTTAGTATTATTATTTGCTACATTTGTTGGAGTAGTCTGGTTTGCGAGTAAAATTTACCGTGTAGGTATTTTAATGTACGGAAAAAAACCAACTTGGAAAGAATTATATAAATGGTTGAAATATTAGTAATAAAGCAACTAAGTTACTAAGTAGCTAAGTTTTTAATACTTTGTAGCTTAGCCACTAAGAAACTTTGAAACTTAAAAAATGAGTAAAATCCTAATCATAGAAGACGAAGCGCCAATACGTCGCGTTTTAAATAAAATTTTATCGGAAGAAAATGATGCGTATTTGGTGCAAGAAGCTGAAGACGGTTTACAAGGAATTGAATTGGTAAAAAACGAAGATTTCGATTTGATTTTGTGCGATATTAAAATGCCAAAAATGGATGGCGTTGAGGTATTGGAAGCCATAAAAAAAATTAAACCTGAAATTCCAATGGTTATGATTTCTGGTCACGGCGATTTAGAAACTGCAATTCAAACTATGCGTTTAGGTGCTTTTGATTATATTTCGAAGCCACCTGATTTAAATAGGTTGTTAAATACGGTACGAAATGCTTTAGATAAAAAGCAATTGGTTGTAGAAAATAAAATACTTAAGATAAAAGTGTCTAAAAACTACGAAATGATTGGTGAAAGTGAAGCCATTTCGCAAATTAAAACCATGATTGATAAAGTAGCTCAAACCGACGCAAGAGTTTTAATTACGGGTCCAAATGGAACAGGAAAAGAATTAGTAGCACATCAATTACACGAAAAAAGTAATCGTGCGCAACAAGCCATTATTGAAGTAAATTGTGCAGCTATACCATCTGAATTAATTGAAAGTGAATTATTCGGACATGTAAAAGGAGCATTTACATCAGCAGTAAAAGAAAGAGCAGGTAAATTTGAGGCAGCAAACGGCGGAACTATTTTTTTAGATGAAATTGGAGATATGAGTTTGTCGGCACAAGCTAAGGTTTTACGTGCTTTACAAGAAAATTTGATTCAAAGAGTTGGCGCGGATAAAGATATAAAAGTTGATGTTCGTGTGATTGCAGCAACCAATAAAGATTTAAAAACAGAAATAGCAGAAGGCCGTTTTAGAGAAGATTTATATCATAGATTGGCGGTAATTTTAATTAAAGTTCCAGCACTGAATGATAGACGTGAGGATATTCCTACGTTAATTGAACACTTCACAACTAAAATTTCTGAAGAACAAGGAACCACAAAAAAAATATTTTCTAAACAAGCCATACAATTATTACAAGAATACGATTGGACTGGAAATATTCGTGAATTAAGAAATGTAGTAGAGCGTTTAATTATCCTTGGAGGAAACGAAATCTCTGAAAATGATGTAACTTTGTTCGCTTCTAAATAAATCAGCTTAAAGCAAAATGCTAAATAAAAATGCAATTAAAAAAAATAAACCCACTTTTACAGGATGCATTAATTGAAAACGGCTTAACCGAAGCAAATGAAATGCAAGAAGAAACTTTTTCGACTATAAAAAGTGGTGCAGATGCTGTAATTCAATCCGAGAAAAAATCAGGAAAATCAACAACAATTGTATTAAATGTGATCCAACGATTGGAAAAACCATTTATGGAATCGCCAAGAGCTTTAATTGTGGTGGAAACAAAAGAGAAAGTTTTGGAAATGGTTGACATGTTTAAAAAATACAATCGATACACGCAATTACGAGTTTATGGCGCCCACGATAAAGGCGATATGGATTGGGATAAAAATCAAATTTCGTTAGGTATTGATGTGTTAATAGGCACACCAAATCGCTTAGATTTAATGTTTGCTACTGCAGGTTTTGATGTCAACAGATTACTTATGTATGTGGTTGATGATGCCGATATTTTGTTTAAGCTACGCTTAGATGCCAAAACAAATCGAATGTCAGAAAGTATTTCTAAATCGCAGCGATTGATTTTTTGTAATAAAATTTCAGATCGTGTGGAAGCAGTTGCTGATAGAACAATGATAGAACCCTTGTTTTTTGAAATGTAAAAAAAATCCTCAATTAAATTTAATTGAGGATTTTTTTTTAATTATGATTTGCTTTCTTTGTTAAAGTAAACCAAGTAATAATACATTTGTTTTTCTTCGTCCCAACCTTTTTCTACAAATTTTTCTGCACTTTCGGGGTTTATAAAATCTAATTTAATTTGAATGTTGGTGTCTAATTCGATTACGTTTTTAAGTTTTCTTCTTACATCAGTTACAGCAGCATTAGCAATTGGGAAATTAGAAACGTCTTCAATGCTATATTTTGCGCCTTTGTCCACTTTATAATTTCTGAATTCAGGAATCAAATCCGGGTTGTTTATTACATCATTTAAGAATGCGGTTTCTTCAAATTCGTCATTTTTAGCAAAATGGTTCACCGCACGATTCATAAATAATACTTCTTCCTTTTTATCTTCTGCAGGTAAAACAACTTCTTTAGCAAAATCTTTACAGAATTGTAGGTATTTTTTAGTCATAAATGTTTCATCTTGAAAAACATCTACACTTAAAAAATGTTCTAACCAATAACGTGCATCATATCTATTGCTATCAACAGTTAATATTTTGTATCCTTCTTCTTTTTTGTAATTAAAAATAAGGCAACCTTTGTCTAATTTATTTAAGTTAATCCCATCTTGTAAAATCATTTCTAAGTTACTTCCGTTTTCTTGAAATTGTAAGAAGTCGGTCTTAATTTCACTTTTAAAAACGCCAATGGCGTCTACTACATGATTGTCAATAGAAACATTGGTTAGATAAGCAATATATACTTCACCACTTTTAATATGGGGATGGTTGGATTGTTCAAATAAATGTTGCGTGATTTTTTTTGAAACATTATGAATTTCACTAGGGTTATTGAATACTTCGGTAGCTAAATTGAACATTTCATTGTATACTAAATCTACTTCATGTGCAAATTGATAGTAATTTTCTTCTTTTTCGCGAAAAGCTTTAAAAAAATATTCTTTCAAAATGGGCATAATTTCATCGTTTAGCGTATACGAATTTTCGGAAAGAAAAATTTGTTCTTCTTTATGTTTATTGCCAACTCGATGTATGGAAAGATTTTCTACTTGTGTATTAAATAGGTTTATCATTATTAATGTTTCAATAAGTCAATTTGGCAATGCGCCAATTTACTTTAATTATTATTTTTTATTTGGTATTTCAATTGTCAAATTGATAATTGAATTAATTCCAATTTTCTTCAAATCCCATATCTTCAAAACTATCATCTCCATCAAAACTATCTAAATCATCTTCGTCTAAATCATCTTCAAAATCATTAAATAAATCTTCGTTTTCTAAATCGCCACCTCTGAAACCACTTGTTGTAGCTTCGTCGGGTAAAATTCCATGAGAAAATAATAATGCTGGATAATTTACATCCTCTTTATTTGTTTCAATTGCAGCTAATTCTACAAAAAAGGTCCACATAGAGAATAAATCATAAACATAAACTAATTTAGTATTTTGTTCGTGTACTAAATCATCCAATTTATATTCGGCCATGGTTTTTATTTCACCCGGAATATCACCTGTGTCAAACATTGGAATGCCATCTTCTTCATGCCATGCCCAATCTTCTCCACAAGTATAAAACGCGCCAACTTCGGTTCCGTCAAAACCAAATGCATTTACCAAAGCATTGTGTAAATCTTCTAAGCTATCTTTTGAATCAATAGCAATATCTCTAAAAATATCTTCTTCATTGTCTAAAATGGCTCTAAACTTATAAATCATAATGTGTATTTTTTAAAAAACAAAAGTAATCAATATTTAAAACTTTTATTATTGAAAATCACGATTGTTGATAAATAGTTTATTGAATTAATTGATTAAGGAAAATATGTTTTTTGATTTTACTATTTTTGCTTAGAATTAAATTACATTATCATGTCAAACGAAATAGAAAAAGTAAAATGCCTAATTATAGGTTCTGGTCCTGCAGGGTATACTGCGGCAATATATGCAGCTAGGGCTAATATGAATCCTGTTTTATATCAAGGAACACAACCAGGTGGACAATTAACAACTACGAATGAAGTTGAAAACTGGCCGGGAAATCCGGAAGGGATTACAGGTCCTGAAATGATGATTGGTTTGCAAAAGCAAGCACAACGTTTTGGAACAGATGTTCGTGATGGTTGGGCAACAAAAGTAGATTTTAGTTCAGAACCTCATAAAGTTTGGATAAATGATGCAAAAGAAATTCATGCTGATACGGTGATTATTTCTACAGGAGCCACAGCAAAATATTTAGGTTTACCTTCAGAACAACATTATTTACAAACGGGTGGTGGTGTTTCTGCTTGTGCAGTTTGTGATGGTTTTTTCTATAGAAATCAAGAAGTGGTAATTGTTGGAGCAGGGGATAGTGCTTGTGAAGAAGCACATTATTTATCTAAATTATGTAAAAAAGTTACCATGTTAGTTAGAAGTGAAAAATTTAGAGCTTCTAAAATTATGGAACAACGTGTAAAAAACACCGAAAATATTACCATTTTAATGAATCATGATACGGTGGAAGTTTTAGGTGACGGACAAGTCGTTACAGGTGTTAAAGCTAAAAATAAAACTACAAATCAAGATTTTGAAATTCCAGCAACTGGATTTTTTGTAGCAATTGGTCATAAACCCAACACTGATATTTTTGCAGAGTATATAACTTTAGACGAAACTGGTTATATCGTTAATGTACCTGGTTCATCAAAAACAAACATCCCTGGGGTTTTTGTTGGTGGCGATGCTGCAGATCATGTATACAGACAAGCCATTACAGCAGCAGGAACGGGTTGTATGGCTGCCTTAGATGCAGAAAGATATTTAGCTAGTAAGCATTAATTTTTTAGGTCACTTTATTCAAAAATCGGATTTTTATATCCGATTTTTGTGTTTTAAAAATTAAATATGAAACACCGCAGCAAAAATAACTTTCTTACCTTTGTGTATTAATTTATTATACTAAGACCAAATCAACACACATGCGAAAAATATATTATTTAGCTTCTTGCGATACGTGCAAAAAAATAATTAAATCATTGCCTTCAACAGCATATTTAGCGTTTCATGATATTCGTCAAAATCCTATAACTGTAGCAGAGCTTGAATTTATGTACCAACTTTCAGGAAGTTACGAAGCCCTTTTTAGTAAAAAAGCACAGTTATATAAAGAAAAAGGACTAAAAAACATTACGCTAACAGAAGACGATTATAAAAAATATATTTTAGAACATTATACTTTTTTGAGTCGCCCTGTAGTGATTTTAGATAACGAAATTTTTATAGGCAATAGTCAACCTAATGTTTTAAAATTGCAAAAAGCGCTAAGTAATGAATAGTCGTTTTTGGGCATTGGTTTGCGCTTGGATTGTAGCTATCATTTATGGAGTTACCTTTACAGTTGCGAAAGATGTAATGCCTAAGTATGTTGATGCTTATGGTTTTATTGTGTTGCGAGTGGCTGGTGCAACAGTATTGTTCTGGTTGGTTTCTTTTCTTGGTCCTAAAGAGAAAATAACAAAAAACGATTTTCTTCGTATTGCGGCCTGTGCCTTTTTTGGAGTAGCATTTAATATGTTGACTTTTTTTAAAGGATTAAGTTATACGTCTCCAATTATGGGAGCCGTTTTAATGGTAACTACTCCTATGATTGTTTTAATTCTTTCATCTGTACTGATGAAAGAAAAAATGCAGTCTAAAAAAATTATAGGAATTCTTTTAGGCCTTGCAGGAACAATTACTTTAATTTTATATGGAAAAGCCTTAAATAACGCACCTAATGCTGTTTTAGGGAATTTATTAGTATTTGTAAATGCCGTTTCATATGCTTTTTATTTAATTTTTGTAAAGAAGTTAATGGATAAATACAATGCATTTACGTTTGTAAAATATATATATTTATTTGGGTTTTTTATGGTATTACCGTTTGGATATCAAGATTTACAAGTGGTAAACTGGAACGAAATCCCTTTAGATATTAGTCTTAAAATTGGATTTGTAGTTGTTTTTTCAACCTTTTTTACGTATTTACTGAACTTGATTTCTATGCGAAATTTAAAACCAACTACAGTAGCTGTTTTTATTTATTTGCAACCTTTTTTCGCTACGATTTTTGCCATTGGTTTAGGTAAAGACAATTTGAATCTGGTAAAAATAGTTTCAGCAATATTAATTTTTGTTGGGGTTTATTTGGTTATTCAGAAAAAGAAAGAGACTCGTTACGACTAATCACTAATCACTTTTTACTAATCACTAAAAAAACTTATCTTTACACTCTTTATAAAAATATATGATACTATCAATGACCGGTTTTGGTAAAGCAAGTTTGCAATTAGCTACCAAAAAAATTACAGTCGAAGTTAAATCTTTAAATAGCAAAGGGCTCGATTTAAATACGCGTATGCCTTCTGTTTTTAGAGAAAACGAATTAGCATTAAGAAATCTTTTGGCTCAAAAGTTAGAGCGAGGAAAAGTAGATTTTTCATTATATGTTGAGGTAACTGGAGAAGAAACATCTTCAAAAATCAATGCACCAATTGTTAAAGCATATATGGCTCAAATGAAAGCAATTTTACCAGATGCTAACGAAACAGAATTAATGAAAATGGCTGTAAGAATGCCTGATACCATGAAAACGGAACGTGAAGAAATGGATCCAAATGAATGGAAACAAATTCAAACAGTAATTGATGAAGCAATAGAAAATATGTTGTCTTTTAGAACTTCTGAAGGCGCTTCTTTAGAAAAAGAATTTACTTTACGTATCGAAAATATTAGAAATTATATGCATCAGGCATTGGCTTTAGATCCAGAAAGAGTAACGGCTATAAAAGAACGTTTACAAACCGCAATTGAAGAGTTAAAAGTGAATGTAGATACGAATCGTTTTGAACAAGAATTGATTTATTATTTAGAAAAATTAGATATAACGGAGGAAAAAGTTCGTTTGACCAATCATTTGGATTATTTCTTGCAAACGTTAAATGGAAATGAAGCCAACGGAAGAAAATTAGGATTCATCACACAAGAAATGGGTAGAGAAATCAACACTATGGGATCCAAATCAAACCACGCTGAAATGCAAAAATTGGTTGTTATGATGAAAGACGAATTAGAAAAAATTAAAGAGCAAGTATTGAACGTTCTTTAAAGCTATATGCCTTAAGCATTGGGCTTTAGGCAAATTTAAATACTATATTACAAGCTTATAGCATATTGCTTAAAGCCAAAAGCTTAAAAAAATGAATCAAGGTAAATTATTAGTTTTCTCAGCACCATCAGGATCAGGAAAAACAACTATAGTAAGACATTTATTAGAACAAGAAGATTTAAATTTAGAATTTTCTATTTCTTGCACCACTCGTGAACCAAGAGGTGAAGAAGTACACGGCAAAGATTATTATTTTATTTCTTTAGAAGAATTTAAAAAACATATTAAAGCGGAAGATTTCGTGGAATGGGAAGAAGTGTATCGTGATAATTTTTATGGAACATTAAAAAGCGAAGTGGAACGTATTTGGGCAAAAGGAAAAAACGTAATTTTTGATATTGATGTAGCGGGCGGACTTCGAATAAAATCGAAATTCAAACAAGAAACATTAGCGGTATTTGTAAAACCACCAAGTATCGACGAGTTGAAAATTAGACTAAAAAAACGTTCTACAGAAAGTGATGATAAAATTAATATGCGTATCGCAAAAGCATCGGTAGAATTAGCTACAGCACCTCAATTCGATACCATAATCAAAAATTACGATTTAGATGTTGCTAAAGTGGATGCGTATTATTTAGTTAAGGAATTTGTGAATAAATAGGTATTTGGTAAAAGGTAAAGGGAAAAAGGTAAAAGTAATTAATCCAATAAACCCAACACCCAATACCCAATACCCAACACCAAAAAAAAATGAAAATAGGTTTATATTTCGGAACGTTTAATCCCATTCATATTGGGCATTTAATTATTGCCAATCATATGGCGGAGCATTCAGATTTAGATCAAATTTGGTTGGTAGTAACACCACATAATCCTCACAAACAAAAAAATACGTTATTAGACGATTACCATCGCTTGCATATGGTGCATTTGGCAACGGAAGATTTTCCAAAACTTAAACCATCGGATATTGAGTTTAAATTGCCTCAGCCCAATTACACGATTAATACTTTGGTGCATTTGCAAGAGAAACATCCTAAATACGAATTTTCATTAATAATGGGTGAAGACAATTTAAAATCCCTTCATAAATGGAAAAACTACGAAGCCATTTTAAAACACCATCACATATATGTGTATCCTCGATTAAATTCTGTAGAAATATACGAACAATTTGTCAATCATTCCAAAATTCATAGAATTGATGCGCCAGTTGTCGAATTATCATCAACATTCATCCGTGAAAATATTAAAAATGATAAAAACGTAGTTCCTATGCTACCTCATAAAGTTTGGGAATATGTTGAACATAATTTGTTTTATAAGAAGTAATGGAATTAATTAGCCATATTTCTTAACATTCCTTTACCATTTGTACTTTGCTTTATGTAGTATCTTTGTTAACTAAATTAATAGATCATGTTAAACTTCGAGTTATACAATCCTACCAATTACATTTTTGGTAAAAATCAAATAGAAAAATTAGCGAATTTAATTCCAGCCCATGCAAAAGTTCTTTTAGCGTATGGTGGTGGAAGTATTTTTAAAAATGGCATTCATAAACAAGTAACGGAACACTTAAAAGGTTTTGAAGTTATTGAATTTGGCGGAATTGAACCCAATCCACGTTTTGAAACCTTAATGAAAGCTGTAGAAATTATTCGTACTGAAAAAATTACTTTTATTTTAGCAGTTGGTGGCGGAAGTGTTATTGATGGCGTAAAATTTATTTCGGGCGCTGTAAATTATGAAGGAAATGCAGTTGATATATTAAAAAACAGAATTTTATTTAAAGATATTTCAAAAGTAATTCCTTTCGGAACGGTATTGACATTACCTGCTACGGGTTCTGAAATGAATTCAGGAGCAGTAATTACTATTGATGCCACACAAGAAAAACTAACATTAGGTGGAAGTGCTTTGTTTCCTCAATTTTCTATTTGTGATCCAACGGTAATTCAATCGTTACCTAAAAGACAACTTCAAAATGGCGTGGTTGATGCTTTTACACATGTTTTAGAGCAATATTTAACCTTTCCGCAAGACGCAATGTTGCAAGACCGAATTTCAGAGGGAATTTTACAAACTTTAGTTGAAATTGGACCAAATGTTGTAGAAAATCCAACCGATTATAAATTAGCGTCTAACTTTATGTGGTGTGCTACAATGGCTTTGAATGGATTGATACAAAAAGGTGTTGCATCAGATTGGGCCACACACATGATTGGTCACGAATTAACCGCTTTATACGAAATTGATCACGCAAGAACATTGGCGATTATTGGTCCGAACTTATATCGAGTGATGTTTGATTCAAAGAAAGAAAAATTAGCACAATTTGGAGTAAGAGTGTTTAATATAAAAGGAAATTCAACGGAAGAAATTGCTGAAAAAGCTATAGAAAAATTAGTATCTTTCTTACAAGAAATGGGAATGGAAACCAAACTTTCTCAAGCTACTTCAAACTATTCTGATACAGCCAACTTCATTGTAAAGCGCTTTGAAGAAAGAGGTTGGAAAGCCTTAGGTGAGAAACAAAATATTACCTTAGAAAAAGTAAAAGAAATTGTGGAAAGGAGCTACTAAAGTATGTAAAAAGTAAAATTAAAAAAAGCGTCCAAGAAATGTATCTTGAGACGCTTTTTACTTACAAAAAACTACTAACTAAACTACTATTAATATTATTTAATCGATATAATAGTATTTTCAATAGTCGTGCCAGAAAATACATCTTCACAATAAATTAACATTATTTAAGGTTTTTTAATATTGATTTCGTTATACTTATTGAAATTGATATTATTATTGCATATTGACATCCAAAAGTGTATTTTTGGAATTCATAAATTTAGAACATGGAAAGCAACAAAAAATTTGCAGTTATTGGAGGCGGAAGTTGGGCAACAGCTATTGCCAAGATGTTATGTGAAAATCAAGAAAAAATTGCTTGGTACATGCGTAGTACATATGCTTTAGAGCATTTGAAACAGCAAAAACATAATCCAAATTATTTAAGTTCAGTAGCTTTTGATACTAATAAATTACTACTTACAAACGATATTGATGAAGCCATAAAATTTGCTGATGTAGTTATTTTTGCCATTCCATCTGCTTTTTTAAGTGCAGAATTAGAAAAAATGACAGTAACTTTAGAAGGAAAAATTATTTTTTCTGCAATTAAAGGAATTGTACCTGAAACAAGTTTAATTGTTGGCGAACATTTTCATGAAACATTTTCTATTCCTTACGATAATATTGGAGTCATTACCGGACCTTGTCATGCAGAGGAAGTAGCATTAGAGCGTTTATCGTATTTAACTATTGCTTGTTCTGATGAGAAAAAGGCAAAATATGTAGCTAAAAATTTGGCATCTTATTATATAAAAACTAAAACATCTGACGATATTGTTGGAACAGAATACGCAGCAGTTTTAAAAAATATTTATTCTATTGCAGCCGGTATCGCTCATGGTTTGGGTTATGGAGATAACTTTCAAGCGGTTTTAATTAGTAACGCCATTCGTGAAATGAAAAAATTCATTCGCAAAGTACATAGAATGAAACGTAATATTAACGATTCAGCCTATTTAGGAGATTTGTTAGTAACTGGATATTCTGTTTTTTCAAGAAACCGTATGTTTGGAAATATGATAGGCAAGGGTTATACTGTAAAATCCGCTCAAATGGAAATGAGTATGGTGGCGGAAGGCTATTATGCTTGTAAAAGTGCATATAATTTAAATTTAGGATATAAAGCTAAAACACCTATTATTGATGCGGTCTACCAAATTTTATACGAAGGTAAAAATGCCAAAAGTGTATTTAGTAAATTAACCGAGAAGTTGGATTAGTTAAAAAGGTTTAAGTTATAAGGCAAAAGTTTCGTTTAACATATTTTAACCTTAAATACAATACCCAATCCCTTAACCCTTCACCCATAACCCTATACCAAAAAACATGTATTTCATCAATGTTATTCTTCCATTAAATCTAGATAAAACGTTCACTTATTCTGTGAATGTGGAAGAATACAAGTTTTTGCAACCAGGAATGCGCGTTACGGTTCCGTTTGGAAAAACTAAAGTGTATACGGCTTTAGTTGTAGAAAAACATACCAATCCTCCTGTTTTGTATGAAGCTAAAGAAATCAGCCAAATTATTGATGATGTTCCTATTGTAAATGAAATTCAACTAAAACATTGGCACTGGCTTGCCTCATATTATATGTGTTCGATAGGCGAAGTTTTTAAATCGGCGTTACCTACAGGATTAATTTTGGAAAGTGAAACGATGATTTCTTCTTCGCATACAGAATCGGATAAAACACTTGCCACAGATGAAGAATTTTTAGTTTTAGATGCTTTAGAAAATAAATCATCCATTACGATTTCGGAAATTTCTCAGATTTTAAATAAGAAAAATGTAATTCCAATTGTTCAAAGCTTGTTAGCTAAAGGATTATTGTCAATGCATGATGAAGTTCAAGATACTTACAAACCCAAATTAGTAAAATATATTAAACTTCAAGAAGAATTTTTGCAAGCCGATAATCTTCAAGAATTACTTGAAATATTAGGAAAAGCAAAAAAGCAAAAAGAAATTGTTTTAACCTATTTTCAATTGCAAGCGACGGAGAAAAAGCCAATCGCTGCAAAATTGTTAATTGAAACATCTGGAGTTAGTGCTGCTGTAATTAAATCGTTAGTGGACAAAAATATTTTCGAAGAATATTACATAAATACGGACCGCGTTTCATTTGAAAAAGAAGCCGATTACGAAATTCATTTAAGCGAATCTCAAGCCACAGTTTTAGAAACCATAAACGAAAAATTCACGCAATTTGATGTTAATTTATTACACGGCGTTACCGCTTCTGGTAAAACGGAAGTCTATATAAAACTAATCGAAGCATTTTTACAACAAGACAAGCAAGTATTATTTTTATTACCAGAAATTGCATTAACTACTCAGTTAGTGCAACGATTATCCGCGTATTTTGGAAACCAAATTGCGGTTTTTCATTCGAAATACAATTCAAATGATCGTGTTGAGGTGTATAATCATGTGTTGCAAAATTCCGAAAAAGCAAAAGTCGTTTTAGGTGTGCGAAGTGCCTTGTTTTTACCGTTTTCTAATTTAGGTTTAATTGTGGTTGATGAAGAACACGAAGCTACCTATAAACAACAAGATCCAGCGCCACGTTATCACGCCCGAGATGCCGCAATAGTTTTGGCAAAGTATCATCGGGCAAAAGTGTTATTAGGAAGTGCTACGCCGAGTTTAGAATCGTATCATAATGCTAAAACCAATAAATATGGTTTAATAGAAATGTTTACCCGATTTAATAATGTGGTGTTACCAGAAATTCATTTAATCGATTTGAAAGACAAATATTTCCGCAAACGAATGGATGGTCATTTTTCCGATGATTTATTGGAAAGAATGAACGAAACATTAGAAAATAAGGAACAAATTATGCTTTTTCAAAATCGCAGAGGGTATTCGCCATATATTGAATGTAAAACTTGTGGACATGTACCTCAATGTCCAAGTTGTGATGTGAGTTTGACTTATTACAAATACAAAAATCATTTAAAATGTCATTATTGCGGACACAGCATGGCAAAACCAACGCATTGTCACGCTTGTAATTCGTTAGATATTTCTGCGAAAGGTTTTGGTACCGAACAAGTGGAATTAGAATTGATAAAATTATTTCCTAATAAACGAATTGCCCGAATGGATCAAGACACCACACGAGGAAAATTTGCTTTTGAAAAAATGATTGATGCTTTCAAAAATCAGGAAATTGATATTTTAGTAGGTACACAAATGTTAGCCAAAGGTCTAGATTTTGAAAACGTAACTTTAGTAGGAATTTTAAATGCAGATAATTTATTAAATCAGCCGTATTATCGCGCTTATGAACGGGCCTATCAAATGATGGTTCAAGTAGCAGGGCGTTCGGGTAGAAAAGCAAAAAAGGGGAGTGTAGTGATTCAGACTTATAATCCTATGCATAATACGATTCAGCAAGTAGTAAATAATAATTATACAGCGATGTTTACTGAGCAATTGTACGAAAGACGTAATTTTCAATATCCACCATACTTTCGTTTGTTACAAATAAAATTAAAGCATAGAGATTACGAAAAACTTCGTGAAGGCGCAACTTGGCTTTATAACGTATTAAAACAACATGTAGCTGTTCCCATACTAGGACCAGAAGAACCAGCAATTAATAGAATTAGAAATGAATATATTCGAATCATTCTAATTAAAATTCCAAATAATGCTAATAATCTTATTGGGACAAAAAAAATAATTAAAAAAGCATTGGTAAGTTTTGAAGCTACATCGCAATATAGAGCAATCAAAACAACCATTAATGTGGATTATTAATACTTGTTTAATAATTTTCTAATACAGAAATAATTTCCTCTTTTTTATTTCTACTTAATGGAATTTTTTCTCCATCTATTTCAACCTGTTTGCTATTAAAACGATCGACTTTATCTAAATTAATAATGTACGATTTATGAATTCTAAGAAAATTATCTTTTGGAAGTTCTATTTCAAAAGATTTCATAGTAGACAATACAAGATGCGTGTCTTCGTAGGTTACAACTTTGATATAATCGCCAAAAGCTTCCACCCATTTTATGTGAGTGGTGTAGACTTTTATTTTTTTTAGATTACTTTTTATTATTAAATGCGGTCCGTTTTCGTCATGAGTTTGGACATGTATTAAATGGTGCATTTCTAACGCCTTTTTTGCAGCTACTAAAAAACGCGTTTTTTTGATAGGTTTTTGTAAAAAATCTAATGCAGAATAATCAAATGCTTTTAAGGCATAATCAGCTTTTGAAGTAATAAATACAATTAATGGCTTAATTTTTAAACCATCAATTAAATCAAAACCAGTAATATGTGGCATTTCTATGTCTAAGAAAATTAAATCAACAGTATTATTTGCAATATAATTCTTAGCCTCTAATGCGTTTGAAAAATCACCACCTAATAGTAAATTAGGATGTTCCGAGATTAACTTAGCAATAGAAATACGTTGAATAGAACTGTCATCTACAACAATAGTGTTTAATTTCATATTTTGGTATTTATTACATATATTTTCATTGTAATTATTTTAAACTAATTTTTGTAAAACTAAAAATTTATTTGATTCATACCATAAAAATATATAAAAAAACAAAAGAAAACTAATATTGTATAAAAAATAAATAGTTTTAATGAATTTGTAAATTAAATATTAATGTTTATATTTGCACCCAATTTAAAAATACGTACACATGAAAAATTACGAAACTGTTTTCATTTTGAATCCCGTTTTATCTGATGTTCAGGTAAAGGAAACAGTAAGCAAATTTGAAGATTTTCTTACTTCTAAGGGTGCCAAAATGGTATCAAAAGAGGATTGGGGCTTAAAGAAATTAGCCTATGAAATCCAACACAAAAAAAGTGGATTTTACCATTTATTTGAATACCAAGCTCCAGCGGAATTAATCATTTCTTTGGAAACGGAATTAAGAAGAGATGAAAGAATCATGAGATTCTTAACTGTTTCTTTAGATAAACATGCTGTTTCTTGGGCAGAAAGAAGAAGAGAAAAATTAAAAACTAAAGCAAACTAATCATGTCAATAGCTAACAACGGTAAAAAAGAAGGAGATATCAGATATCTTACTCCTTTAAATATTGATACTAACAAACAAAAAAAATATTGTCGTTTTAAAAAATCTGGTATCAAGTATATCGATTATAAAGATGGCGACTTTTTATTAAAGTTTGTAAATGAGCAAGGTAAAATTTTACCAAGACGTTTAACGGGTACTTCTTTAAAATTTCAAAGAAAAGTTTCTGTGGCGGTTAAAAGAGCACGTCATTTGGCTTTAATGCCTTACGTTGCGGATTTATTAAAATAATATTAATCATTTGTTGTTCCGCTACAGCGGGACTAACTTATAAAAATAAAGGACAACAAAATGGAACTAATTTTAAAACAAGACGTTCAGAATTTAGGTTTTAAAGACGATGTAGTAACTGTAAAAAATGGTTACGGTCGTAATTTTTTAATTCCTCAAGGAGCAGCTATTTTAGCAACTTCTTCAGCTAAAAAAGTGTTAGCTGAAAATTTAAAACAAAAAGCACATAAAGAAGCTAAGATTGTTGCAGATGCTAAAGCTACTGCAGAAGCAATCAAAGCGTTAGAGATAAAAATCACATCAAAAGCTGGTGGTGAAAAATTATTTGGATCAATTACTAATGCAGATATCGCTCAAGCTTTAGAAGCAAACGGACAATCAATTGATAGAAAGTTTATCACTTCTGGTATTGTTAAAAGAACTGGAAAATACAATGCTACTATTCGTTTACATAGAGAAGTAATCATTGAATTAGCTTATGAAATTGTTGCTGAAAAAGCATAATTTTATTTAAAATATTTCTTTAAAAAAAGCGTTGCAATTGCAACGCTTTTTTTATTTTTACGGAACATTAGTTTTTTTTCACAAATATTCGTAAATGAAATATACCCGATTAACAAAAGAACAATTAGAAGAACTTCATCCTGAGTTTATTACTTTTTTAGCGACTCAAACTATTGATAAAAAAGAATGGGATAAACTTAAAGACAAATCTCCAGAAATTGCTTTGCAAGAAATAGATGTGTTTTCTGATTTAATTTGGGATAAAGCTATTACCAATGTTCGATTTATAGATCATTTTTCAAAAAATCACATATTTCTTTTTAAATGTCACGATACTTTTTTAGAATCAATAATTGTTCATACTTCTGAAGATTCCGTTGATTTCTTCACAACTGAAGGATTAGAATGGTTAGGGAATAATCTTTTTTCTGATGCAGTCACTATTCAAACAGGTAAAAAAGAAGTTTCCGAAAATCGAAATGAAGAAGTTTTTAAAATAATTGAAAACGGAGGAATAATTAGTAAAGGCGACTTATATAGTAAACTAACTACACTTATTAATGTATCATAATATGACTGTTTTAGAAACTATTCAATCTTTAAGAGCAGAATTAAATTTGCATAATTACAACTACTATGTGTTAGATAATCCTACGATTTCTGATTTTGATTTTGATGTTAAATTAAAACAATTACAAGATTTAGAAGCAGCCAATCCTTCTTTTCATGATGAAAATTCACCAACGCAACGTGTTGGCGGAGCTGTTACAAAAAATTTCAATACGGTTGAACACGAATATAGAATGTATTCACTTGATAATTCCTACTCTAAAGAGGATTTGTTAGATTGGCAAACAAGATGTCAGAAAATTTTAGGCGATGTTGATTTAGAATTTACTTGTGAATTAAAATATGATGGCGCCTCGATAAGTATCACGTATGAAAACGGAAAATTGGTACGTGCGGTAACACGTGGCGATGGTTTTAAAGGCGATGATGTAACTCAAAACATTAAAACAATAAAATCTGTTCCGTTACAATTACAACCTGGTTTTCCAGAAAAATTTGATATTCGAGGAGAAATCATTTTGCCTTTCGCAGGGTTTGAAAAAATGAATCAAGACTTAATTGAAATTGGAGAAACACCTTATTCAAATCCAAGAAATACGGCTTCAGGAAGTTTAAAACTACAAGACAGTGCTGAAGTGGCCAAGCGCCCATTAGAGTGTTTGTTGTACGGAATGATTGGCAATAGCTTAGCAATAAAAACGCAATATGAAAGTTTAGAATTGTCTAGAAAATTAGGGTTTAAAGTTCCAAATCAAAGTAAATTAGCTAGTAATATCGAAGAGGTTTTTGAATTTATTACATATTGGGATAAAAACAGACATAATTTACCTTATGAAACAGATGGAGTAGTTGTTAAGATAAACAATATTCATTTTCAGGAAGAATTAGGTTATACGGCAAAATCACCACGATGGGCTATGGCTTATAAATTTAAGGCAGAACAAGTCAGTACAGTTTTGCAATCTATTTCTTATCAAGTAGGAAGAACAGGTGCCATAACACCAGTGGCAAATTTAGAACCTGTTCAACTAGCAGGGACAATTGTAAAGCGTGCCTCTCTTCATAATGCAGATCAAATTGCAAAATTAGATATTCGTGTAAATGATGAAGTTTTTGTAGAAAAAGGTGGCGAAATTATTCCAAAAATTATTGGCGTGGCTAAAAGAGGAAATCAAGCACAACCAACAGTTTATATTACAAATTGTCCTGAATGTGATACGAAATTAACTAGAAGTGAAGGCGAAGCAAATCATTATTGTCCAAATTTTTATGGCTGTCCACCACAGATTATAGGTAGAATTCAGCATTTTATTACACGAAAAGCAATGGATATTGATGGTTTAGGTGGTGAAACTGTGGCTTTATTATATCATGCGGGGTTGGTTAAAAATTATGCTGATTTATATGATTTAAAAAAAGAACAAGTAGTGGTTTTAGAAAGGATGGCGGATAAATCTGCTGATAATCTAATTTCAGGAATTGAAAATTCAAAAGCAATTACATTTGATCGTGTTTTGTATGCATTAGGTATTCGTTATGTAGGCGAAACGGTGGCTAAAAAATTAGCAAAACAGTATAAAAATATCGATAACTTGGCTAAAGCTGATTTACTAGATTTAGTTACAGTAGATGAAATTGGAGAACGAATTGCGCAAAGTGTGATGGATTTTTTCCAGAATTCAGAAAATATAGCTATAATTAATAAACTAAAAGCAGTCGGGATTCAGTTTGAATTAAATGAGATTTCTACTGCTGTTTCTACTATTTTAGAGGGAAAAATATTTGTTGTTTCTGGTGTTTTTGAAGTTTTCTCTCGAGACGATTTGAAGAAAGCTATCGAAGATTATGGTGGAAAAGTAGGAAGTTCTATTTCTGCGAAAACCAATTATGTTATCGCAGGAGCCAATATGGGACCTGCTAAATTAGAAAAAGCCAACCAACTAAAAATAGAAATTATTGACGAATACCAATTTCAAAAAATGATAAACGCTTAAGAATTAAATTATTACAATATTTTTTTCATGAAGCTTTTGAAATAATGTTAAAGTTGTAACAAAAATTATGTAAAGATGTTTCGTATTTTTACTTTTGATTATCAAATATTTGAATGGATTACATTAATTTTGTATAAGGTGTAAAGTTGCAATGATTAATAAAATAGTAAAGGATTTTTTTCTTAAAAGAAAAATAAAAAATAAATTAGAAAATTATAAGCTACAAGTGTCTTTAAATAAGATAGTTAAAGTAGGAGTTTTGATAGATGCAAATTATTTTACAAACCAAGAAGAGTTAATTGAAGATATTATAAAATATGGAATTCTAAAAGAAAACATTGAAATATTATCCTTTGTAAATAAAAACAAAAAAACAATTCTTGAAAAATTTGATTATTTTTTCAGAAAAGACATTTCTTTAGGAGGTTTATTTAAAAGTGACAGAGTCACTAATTTTACCGAACAATCTTTTGATTTGTTAATTAGTTATTACGACATTCAAAAGCCAACACTACTATTAGTTACAAGAAGTTCTAAAGCAAAATTTAAAGTAGGTTTTCAAACCATTGATAAAAGAGTAAACCATTTAGTAATCAATTCTATTGCGGAAAATTATTCGGAATTTATTTCAGAATTATTCAAATATTTAAAAATACTTAAAAAAATATAATATGCAATCATTAATAGGAACAGGTGTAGCCTTGGTAACGCCTTTTAAGAAAGATTTTTCTGTTGATACAGCAGCATTAACGAGAATTATAAACCACGTAATTGAAGGTGGAGTAGAATATTTAGTAATATTAGGTACAACTGCAGAAAGCGCTACGTTAAGTGCAGCAGAAAAAGAAATAGTAATACAAACTATTGTTGCTGCAAATAAGGGCAGAGTACCTATGGTTTTAGGAGTAGGAGGTAATAATACAGCTAAAGTGGTTGAAGAACTAAAAACAAGAGATTTATCCCCATTTGCAGCCATTTTATCGGTATCACCATACTATAACAAACCAACTCAAGAAGGAATTTACCAACATTTTAAAGCCGTTTCGGAAGCATCACCAATACCAATTATTTTATATAATGTACCAGGAAGAACGTCGAGTAATATGTTGCCTGCTACGGTAATACGTTTGGCTAACGATTTTAAAAACATTATCGGAATTAAAGAGGCAGCTGGCGATATTGTGCAAGCAATGAAGTTAATTCAAACCAAACCAGAAGGGTTTTTAGTAATTTCTGGTGACGATATGATTACCTTGCCAATGGTTTTAGCAGGAGGATCTGGAGTAATATCTGTTATTGGCGAAGGTTTTCCAAAAGCATTCTCTGAAATGGTTCGATTGGGATTAAACAAAAAAGTTGATGAAGCCTATGAATTACATTATAAATTAGCTGATTCTATTGATATGATTTTTGAACAAGGAAATCCTGCTGGTATTAAAGAAGTCTTTAAACATTTAGGTTTATCTGAAAATATTGTACGCTTACCGTTGGTAAATGTAGACGAAAATTTATCTGTAAGATTGAATAATTTTATTAAAAACTTAGCATAAAAATCTTTTTGTAAAACGTAAAAATATATCTACCTTTGCAGTTGGTTTTTAAAACTGCGCTAATGCGTAATCTAACATAAAATATGAACAAATTTTTATACATACTTTTAGTAATTCTTTCTATTTCATCCTGTAGTCCATATCAAAAGGCTATGAAATCAGAAGATATAGAATTAAAAACAAAAGTATTTACAGAACAAATTGAGAAAAAAAAATATTCTAAAGCAATAAGATTATTTGAACAATTTGCTTCAGCACTAAGAGCAAAGCCTCAAGGGGAAACGGCTTTTTATAATTACGCAAAGGCATTATATAATACGAAACAATATATTTCTGCTGCTTATGAGTTTGAAAGATTTGCAAGTAGTTATCCAAAAAGTCCATTGGCTGAAGAGTCCGCATTTTATGGTGCAGAGTGTTATAGTAGGTTATCGCCTAAATATAGTTTAGATCAAGTAGATACAGATAAAGCATTAAGTAAAATTCAAGTTTTTGTAAATAAATATCCAAATTCTACTTTTTTACCAAGAGCAAATGAAATTGTAAAAGAACTATCTGAAAAATTAGAGCTTAAAGCATTTGAAATTGCAAAACAATACAATACAATTGGTGAATTCACTAGAGATTATAACGCGGCTATCATTGCATTAGATAATTTCGTTTTTAATTTTCCAGGTTCAAAATATAAAGAAGATGCTTTGTTTTACAAATATGATGCTATGTTCAAATTAGCAACAAACAGTGTTCCTTCTAAAAAACAAGAAAGATTAATTTCTGCAAAAACATATTACCAAAATTTAATAAAATTTAAAACAGATACCAAGTATTTACAACAATCAAATAAAATGCTTGAAACCCTAGAAGAAGAATTGAAACAATATACAAATTAATCAATATTATGGATTTAAAGAAAACAAATGCTCCAGTAAACACCGTAACTTATAATAAAAGTGTAATTGAAGAGCCAACTGGAAATGTATATGAAGCAATTACTATAATAGCAAGAAGAGCCAATCAAATTAATTCTGAGATTAAAAAAGAATTATTAGATAAGCTGGATGAATTTGCTACTTATAATGATAGTTTAGAAGAAGTTTTCGAAAATAAAGAACAAATTGAAGTTTCTAAATATTACGAAAAATTACCTAAACCACATGCTTTAGCTGTTCAAGAATGGCTAGAAGATAAAATTTATCATAGAGATACTAAATAATTTAAACTTTAATTAATGTCTGTTTTAAAAGGTAAAAATGTTTTGCTGGGTATTTCTGGCGGAATTGCAGCTTATAAAACAGCCTCATTGGTTAGATTACTTATAAAAGCAGGTGCCCATGTACAAGTTGTCATGACACCTGCTTCTGTTGATTTTGTTACACCCTTAACTTTATCCACACTATCAAAAAATCCTGTATTTTCCACTTTTTATAATCAAGAAGATGAAAATGCAACTTGGAACAATCATGTAGAATTAGCACTTTGGGCTGATTTTATGCTTATAGCGCCAGCTACAGCCAATACACTTTCCAAAATGGCTTCAGGAACTTGCGATAACTTGCTTTTAGCTACTTACTTATCTGCGAAATGTCCTGTTTATTTTGCTCCAGCAATGGATTTAGACATGTATATTCATCCTTCTACTATAATAAATTTCGAAACCTTAAAAGGTTTTGGAAATACCATAATTCCAGCAGAAAGTGGTGAATTAGCCAGTGGATTAAGCGGTGAAGGTAGAATGGCTGAACCCGAAAACATTCTTCAATTTATTGAAAAAGATATTGAAAGTAAATTACCACTAAAAGGTAAAAGAGTTCTAGTAACTGCAGGCCCTACATATGAAGCTATAGATCCAGTTCGCTTTATAGGCAATCATTCAACTGGTAAAATGGGTTATGAAATTGCTCATGCAGCTGCCAATTTAGGCGCAGAAGTTATTTTAGTTTCTGGACCTACACATTTGCAATTACAGCATAGTTTAGTAACAATAATAAGAGTCACTTCAGCTGACGAAATGTATGAAGCTTGTCATCACTATTTTGAAAATATAGACGTAGTAATTGCAGCAGCAGCTGTTGCCGATTATAAACCAAAAAATGTTAACTCGCAGAAAATAAAAAAGTCGGAAGCTACGTTTACTATTGAATTAGAAAAAAACAAAGATATTTTATTATCTTTAGGTCAAAATAAAAAGAATCAATTTTTAATAGGCTTTGCTTTAGAAACAGAAAATGAGATTGAAAATGCCAAAAGTAAAATCTTAAAAAAGAATTTAGATGTTATTGTCTTGAATTCTTTAAACGATGAAGGTGCTGGATTTGGAAAACCAACCAATAAAGTTACGTTTATTGATAAAGATTTTAATATATTTGATATTCCATTAAAATCAAAAGAATTAGTTGCCGAAGATATTGTTAACCTAATTGTAAAAAAATATGCGAATTAAATTTTTAGTATTCCTTTTTTTAAGTTTTTTTTATGCTAATTCGCAAGAATTAAAAGCTATTGTATCTATAAATACAGATCAAGTTACCAATGTAAATCCACAAATTTTTAAGAATTTAGAAAAACAGGTTTTCGATTTTTTAAATAATACCAAATTTTCTGAAAAAGAAGTGCAGCAAAATGAAAAAATAAATTGTTCGTTTTTCTTCATCGTAACTAAATTTGAAAGCAATAATTTTGAAGTGACTTTGCAAGTTAATTCTTCGCGTCCCGTTTTCAATAGTACATTTACCACTCCAATTCTAAATATTAATGATAAAGATGTAAGTTTTAAATACATTGAATTTGAAAACTTAATTTATGATCAAAATGCATTTACATCAAACTTAGTTTCTGTATTGTCTTTTTATGCGAATATTATTATCGCTACTGATGCCGATACTTTTTCAGATAAAGGCGGAACAGATTCTTATGAAACGGCATTAAATATTACCAATGTAGCACAATCAAGTGGTTTTTCAGGTTGGGTGCAAACGGGTAAAAAAACAACAAGATTTAATTTGATTTCAGATTTAATGTCTAATACATTTGATGCGTACAGAGAAGCTATGTATGAATACCATATCAAGGGATTAGATAAAATGGCAGACGATTTAAAACAAGGAAAATTAGGCATTGTGAATGCAATTGATACATTACTTAAATTGCATAAAGTGAGACCAAATTCACTTTTAGCAAGAACTTTTTTTGATACTAAAACAGACGAAATTGTAGATGTTTTTAATGGTGGACCTGGTATTGATACCGTTCAGGTTAGAGAAAATTTAGCTACTATTTCACCGTTAAATGCCTCCAAATGGAATAAAATAAGGTAATATGCTTTTATCTTTATCTGTACAAAATTATGCTTTAATTGAGCAACTTAATATTACTTTTTCCAATCAGTTTGCTACCATAACAGGAGAAACAGGTGCTGGAAAATCCATTTTATTAGGTGCATTGGGATTAATCATGGGAAATCGCGCCGATTTATCTTCCCTAAAAGATAAAGAAAAAAAATGCGTTGTGGAAGCCAGTTTCGAAATCTCAAAATACAATTTGAATTCACTTTTTGAAGCCAATGAATTGGATTATGAAGACATCACTATTATTAGACGTGAAATTTTACCTTCAGGAAAATCTCGTGCGTTTATTAATGACACGCCGGTTAACTTATCGGAGCTTCAACTTGTAGCAGAAAATTTAATTGATATTCATTCGCAGCATCAAACTCGTGAATTAGAACAGCAAAATTATCAAATCTCTATTTTAGATGCTATCAGTTCAAATTCAGATAATCTTCGAGAATACTCGATTTTATTATCTGATTTCAAATTAAAAACTAAAGAATTAGAGCAAGCAATTATTGATAAAAGTACACTATTTGCAGCTCAAGAATACAATACCTATTTGTTAAATGAATTGCTTCAAGCAGGACTTCAGACAAACGAACAAGAAGAATTAGAAACAGAATTATTAAGTTTAAATAACTCAGAATTAATTAGTGACACCTTAGGTAAATTAGTTTCAAGTGCAAATGAAGAGCAATTTGGCTTTATTAAAGCCATAAAAGACAGTAAAAATGCCTTTCAAAAAATCGCGGGTTTTTCTGAATTATACGCGGATGTTTTTGAAAGATTAAACTCCTCTTTACTTGAATTAGAAGATCTGGTAGATACTTCATTTAACCTAGCTGAGAAAAATGTTTATAATCCAGAGCGTATAGAATTTATTTCTAATAGATTGCAATCTGTTTACGATTTGCAAAAAAAACATCAAGTTACTTCAATTGAAGACTTGTTAGAAATACAAAATCAGCTATCTGAAAAGGTTGTGTTAGTGGATAATTTAGAGGAAAGAATAGCTGAATTAAATAGTTTTTTAGCTAATATAACTATTGAATTAAATTCAATTTCAAATCGAATATCACAAAATAGAGGGAAAGCAATTCCTGTTTTTATCTCTAAAATTTCTTCTATTTTGCAAGAATTAGGTATGCCGGATTCCCAATTTAAAATGGAATTAATCACCTCAAATTCATTTCTTTCTAATGGAAAAGATGAATTAGAACTTTTGTTTTCGGCAAACAAGGGGTCTAATTTGGGTTCGTTTAAGAAAGTAGCATCCGGTGGAGAAATGTCAAGAATTATGTTAGCCATTAAAGCAATTTTAGCTGATTTTTCAAAATTACCTACTATTTTATTTGATGAGATTGATACAGGTGTTTCAGGAGAAATTGCCCTGAAAATGGGCGAAATCATGAAAAAAATGAGTAAAAATCGTCAAGTTTTTGCGATTACACATTTGCCTCAAATTGCTTCAAAAGGGGATGCACAATATAAGGTCTCAAAAGAAACTATTGGTGAAAATACTATTTCAAAAATTGTAAAATTAAATACAGAAGACCGTATCATAGAAATTGCTGAAATGTTGTCAGGGAAACAAATCTCAGAATCGGCTATATCTCATGCCAAAACATTATTAAATTAAAAAGTATACTTTTGTACTAAGTTAAAATAAATAGAACAACAATAAAATATAAAATTATGATTATCGAACCAAGAATGCGTGGATTTATATGTTTAACAGCTCATCCGGTTGGTTGTGCACAAAATGTAAAAAATCAAATTGAATATGTAAAATCAAAAGGTAAAATTGATGGTGCAAAAAAAGTTTTAGTAATTGGTGCTTCAACAGGTTTTGGTTTAGCTTCAAGAATTACAAGTGCATTCGGTTGTGATGCAGCAACTATTGGTGTTTTTTTTGAAAAAGAACCTAGTGAAGGAAAAACAGCCACTCCAGGGTATTACAATTCTGCTGCTTTTGAAATGGAAGCAGAAAAAGCAGGATTATATGCAAAAAGTATTAACGGAGATGCCTTTTCAAATGAAGTAAAACAACAAACTATTGATATCATTAAACAAGATTTAGGTCAAGTTGATTTAGTAATTTATAGTTTGGCATCTCCAGTTCGTATGCACCCTGTAACGGGTGTTTTACATCGTTCAACATTAAAACCAATTGGTGGAAAATTTTCAAACAAAACAGTTGATTTTCACACAGGAAACGTTTCAGAAGTTTCTATTGAACCTGCAAATCAAGAAGATATTGATAATACAGTAGTAGTTATGGGTGGTGAAGATTGGTCAATGTGGATGAATGCCTTAAAAGATGCAGGTGTTTTAGCAAATGATGCTATGACATTAGCGTATTCATATATCGGACCAGAAGTTACTGAAGCGGTATATAGAAAAGGAACAATTGGTCGTGCTAAAGATCATTTAGAAGCTACTGCTTTTGAAATCACAAAACAATTAGAAAGTATAAATTGTAAAGCATACGTTTCTGTAAATAAAGCATTGGTAACGCAAGCTAGTTCAGCTATTCCAGTTATTCCTTTATACATTTCTTTATTGTATAAAACGATGAAAGCAGCAGGTATTCATGAGGGATGTATTGAACAAATGCAACGTTTATACGCAGATAGATTATACAGCGGAAACGCAATACCTACTGATGAAAAAGGAAGAATTAGAATTGACGATTGGGAAATGCGTGATGATGTTCAAGATCAAGTGGCAACATTATGGAAAGTAGCAACAACTGAAAATTTATCAGAAATTGGTGATTTGGCAGGTTATAAAAAAGATTTTGATAGTTTATTCGGGTTTGGTTTCAAAGGTGTAGATTATCAAGCAGACACCACAGAAATGGTTTTTGTACCAAGTATTTCAAAATAATATTTTATTTTAAAAAAAAGTCCTGACTTTTCGGGACTTTTTTGTTTTTCAACGATTTTTTTAAACACTTCATCGATTAATTAACATTTGTTAATCGATACCCCTTTTTTTTTTGTTTATTTACTATACAATTATAAATTCTATTCTAATGAAAAAAATTACACTATGGTTATTCGCCTTATTTACATGTTGGCAAATGACTGCTCAAGTTAATGTTGTTGAGAATTTTAATCCTTCAACAAATCTCCCTACTGGATGGACAAGTAATGGTTTTGGATTCGTTTCTGGAACTGAATCGTGTGCTGGAAATTCGTACATAGATAACTTGTATTCTTTTAGTACAACTGGATCTTTGGAAACTCCAAATCAAGTTGCAGGTTCCAATGGAACTGACTTAACAGTGGCTTTTGATTACAAAATTGAAGATTGGAATTCAACTACTCCTACTACTTCAGGTTGGGGAAATATTCAAGTGCAATATTCAACAAACAATGGTGGGGCATGGACTACTTTTTTTACAATTAATGATGCAAATCATGTTGTAGCCAATACATGTGCTACTTTTTCAAATGTAATCCCTGCAGCAAGTTTACCAAGTGGGTCTGATGTAAAATTAAGATTTTTGTTCACATGGGTTTCAGGCGATTATGATATTTATATAGATAACTTTTCTGCAACACAGGTAACAGCATTTCCGCCTTCTTGTACTGTTTTGTCAACACCAGTTAATGGTGCTACAAATATTTCAAGTTCAACAGTTGCTTGGAATGTAGCTCCTGGTATTCCATCAGGTTATAAATTAAGCGTAGGCACAACTCCTGGAGGTACTAATGTTTTAAACATGTTTGATGTTGGTAACGTTACTAGTTATAACTTAGGTGCACTTTTAGCTGGAACTACTTATTATGTAAAGGTTTTTCCTTACAATACAAACGGACAAGCTACTGGATGTACTGAAAGTTCGTTTACTACTTGTGGTGCAAATACAACTTATCCTAGTATTGAACTATTTAATACTTTTTTACCAAATCAATGTTGGATGAATGGTGTTAATGGAGACTTAACTGCTGGTCCTAGTGCTTTTACCGCATCGGGTTGGGCAGCTGATGGATTCGCTAATGCAGGGACAACAGGTGCGTTTAGTAACAATATTTATATGACTGGGGCAAATGATTGGGTAATTTCTCCTCAATTTTCTATCCCTGCAACTGGATATGAATTAAAATTTGATGCAGCAGCGGTTCAGTATGCAGCTACTACTGCACCAACAACTCCATGGGAATCTGATGATTTTATAGAAGTATTAGTTTCTTCAACAGGAACTTCAAATTGGACCGTTTTGCATACTTATAATGATACAAATCAACCAGGTATAACTGCTACACCAATTTCTCTTGATTTAGATGCTTTTGCTTCACAAACAGTTAGATTTGCATTTAGAGCAGTGGAAGGCACAACAAATGGAAATGCTGATATTGAATTTTCAATTGATAATTTTCAAGTTCGTTTAACACCTAGTTGTATAGAGCCTTTAGGACTTCTTTCAGCAGGCATTACTTCAACAGGTGCTTCAGTTTCTTGGGATGCTACAGATCCAATCCCATCTTCTGGTTATGAGTACATTGTGTCAACAACTAACACATTGCCTACAATTGCAGGTACTCCTGTAGCTACAACTTTTGCAGTTTTATCAGGTTTATTACCAAATACTACTTATTATTTGTTTGTAAGAGCAAATTGTGGTTCCGGTGATTTCAGTCCTTGGAGTGCTTCAATTAGTTTTACTACTTCTTGTGCGCCTGTAACAAGTTTTAATGAAAATTTTGATGGTGTTACTACACCAGCTTTACCATCTTGTTGGGGTAAAATACTTTCTGGTGCTACACTATCTACTTTTGCTTCTGTTGGTACTACAACAGTAAATTCATCTGCACCAAATGGAGTTGATTTATATAATTCTAGTTCTGCAGCAACTGATAATATTATGTTAGTATCTCCAACGTTAAGTAATTTAAGTGCGGGTACACATCGTTTAAAATTCAAAGCTAGAAATAGTACAGCGACTCAAGATTTAGAAATTGGAGTTTTAACAGATCCAACAGATGCTACTACTTTTACATTGGTTGAAGCTGTTGATATTACTACTACATTTCAAAATTATGTTGTTAATTTTGATGCATTTACAGGTCCTGGAGCAGCTATTGCTTTAAGAAGATTATCTACATCAACATTTACTAATGTTTATTTAGATGATATTGTTTGGGAAGCTATTCCAACTTGCCCAGATCAAACAGGTTTAATTGTAGCTGGTATTTCTGCAACAGGAGCAAACACTTCTTGGGATAGTTTATCTAATAATGGAGTAACGGGTTATGAATATGCAGTAACAACCTCTCTTACTCCTCCGGCTTCTGGTACAGCTACTACAGCTACATTTTATATTGCAGCAGGATTAACACCTCAAACGGTTTATTATTTACATGTAAGAGCAGCTTGTACAGGTGGTGAATTTGGTACCTGGTCAACAATTCCTTTTACTACAGGATGTCTTCCAGTAACAAATATTCCATGGTCAGAAGGTTTTGAAGGTTTAGCAGTTGGTACTAACATTTTTCCTTCATGTTGGGGATATACTAATATTACAAGCAATTGGAATATTGAAACAACACCAGTTGCAAATACGGGTTCGAATTCTTTAGGTAGAACTTGGAGTACAAATGGTTGGGCATTTACACCAACATTTACTTTAACTGCAGGTACTTCGTATAGATTAAGTTATTATATGAGAACTGAAGATACAGTTGTTGGATACGATGTTACAACTGCTGTTGGTATAGGACAATCTGCTGGTGATATGACAACCGTTTTAGGCACACCATTAACAGGATATCAAGGTCCATCATGGAATAAATTTAATTTTGAATTTACCCCAACTACAACTGACAACTATTCTTTTGGAGTTCGTGTGGTTGCACCAAGTGCACCAAATGGAATTAATTTTGATGATTTTAGAGTAGAGTTATCTCCTACTTGTCCGGATCAAACCGGCTTAGTTGTTGGTGGAGTTAGTTTCACAGGTGCAAATACTTCATGGGATAATTTATCTACTAACGGTGCAACGGGTTATGAATATGCAGTAACAACATCTGCAACACCTCCTACTTCAGGTACAGCTACTACATCTACGTTTTATGTAGCTTCAGGCTTAACCCCTCAAACTGTGTATTATTTACATGTAAGAGCAGCTTGTACAGCTGGCGCTTTTGGTAACTGGAGTACTTTATCATTTTTTACAGGATATTGCTTACCTTCAAGTACGGGTAATGCTACTTATGTAAATAATTTTTCAACTACGGGAGGATCTCAAAATATTTCTAATTTAGCTACAGGTTTTACAACTGGTGGTTATTTAAATGCAAGTACACAATTTGTAGAAGGTTTTGCAACTAGTTCATTTAATTTTAATGCTGCTATTGTTGGAGGAACTGCTGGTTTTTCAATTTGGATTGATTGGAATAATGATATGATATTAGATAATGCTACAGAGAAAGTATATAACACTACCTCTTATGGTAATGGACCATTCTCTGGTACAATTTCAATTCCTGTTGGAACAGCTATTGGAAACTACAGAATGAGAATTATGACGGATTGGAATGCTTCAAATCCAAGCAATCCATGTGCTGCAGTTACTAGAGGGGAGTTTGAAGATTATACAATTTCAGTAATAGCGCCACCTGCATGTGCGCCACCTGCTCCAGTAGCTTCTGGTGTTGCAGATATGGTTGCAAATATTAACTGGCCTGCTGTTACTAGTGCCGCTTTAGGATATGAATATGTTTTAAATACTGTGGGAACAGTTCCAACAGGCTCGGGTACAGCAATCAGTGGTATTACTTATGCGGCTTCAGCTTTAACTCCGTTAACCACTTATTATTTTCATGTTCGTTCTGTTTGTGCTATAGGAACATTTAGTACATGGAATACAGTTTCATTTACTACATTAGCAACTCCACCAGCGAATGACAATTGTGCTAACGCTACGGTTTTAACTCCAGGTGCTGCATTTGCAACAAATCCTTTAGTTGGAACTAATATAGGATCAACAGCATCTACTGGTGCTCCTGATCCAGGATGTGCATCTTATTCAGGTGGTGATGTATGGTATTCTGTAGTTGTACCAGCATCTGGAAGTATTACATTTGATTCTGCATCAGTTTCAGGTTCACTAATTTCTGATACAGGTATGGCTATTTATTCTGGTCCATGTAGTACTTTGGTATTAGTAGAATGTGATGATGATGATTCAGCTAATGGTTCATTTTCAAAAATTTCATTAACAAATAGAACACCAGGTGAGGTGTTGTATGTAAGATTTTGGGAATATGGAAATAATGATTTTGGAACATTTCAAGTTTCAGCTTATGATGCATCATTAAGTAACTCAAGTTTTGATACTTCAAACTTTGTAGCATATCCTAATCCTGTAAAAGATGTCTTGAATTTATCATACAAAACAGCTATCAGTAATGTAAAAATAACTAACTTATTAGGTCAAGAAGTTTTAAATACTAAAACGAATTCAAATGACGTTCAAGTTAATATGGCTGCATTAACTACAGGAGCTTATATAGTTAATATTACTGTTGAAGATTCAGTTCACACAATTAAAGTAATTAAGGAATAATTTTTTAAATATTTTTTACTTAAAAGTCTCGAGAAATCGGGACTTTTTTGTTTTTATATATATCTTTGTTTTTATAAAAAAACACCATGCAATTTTCTTTAATCATACCTGTTTTTAATCGACCTGATGAAATTGACGAACTAATAGTAAGTTTATCTAAACAATCCTATATTTCTAAATACGAAATTGTAATTATTGAAGATGGCTCTACAATTACTTGTGAGCATATACTTCAAAAATATGTGAATTTAAATATTAGCTATTACTTTAAACCCAATTCAGGTCCAGGAGATTCTAGAAATTTTGGTATGAATGTAGCTAAAGGTGATTATTTCATTATTTTAGACTCCGATTGCATAATTCCATTTAATTATTTGCAAACCGTTGATGAAGAATTAAAAAAAGATTTTGTGGATTGTTTTGGTGGTCCAGATGCAGCTTTGGATTCTTTTTCAAAAATACAAAAGGCTATAAATTTCACTATGACTTCTTTTTTAACTACCGGTGGAATTAGAGGCGGAAGTGAAAAACTTGATAAGTTTCAACCCAGAAGTTTTAACATGGGTTTGTCTAAAACAGCATTTGAAGCATCAAATGGTTTCGGAAATATTCACCCAGGCGAAGATCCTGATTTATCAATTCGGTTATGGAAATTAGGCTATAAAACAAAATTAATATCGAAGGCTTTTGTATATCATAAACGTAGAATCGATTGGAATAAATTTTATACGCAAGTCAATAAATTTGGTTTAGCTAGACCAATCTTAAATTCTTGGTATCCAGAATATGCAAAAATTACATTTTGGTTTCCAACTATGTTTTTATTAGGTTTTTTGTTTTCTTCATTAATAGCAATTTTCAATTTTCCTTATTTTTTGTATCTATATGTTTTTTATTTTTTAATGTTGTTTCTAGCTTCGATTCAAAAAAATAAATCTATAGAAATTGCCATATACAGTTTGGTAGCAACTGTAATTCAGTTTTATGGATATGGAAAAGGGTTTTTACTTTCATTTATTAAAATTCAAATTTTAAAACAACAACCTGAGATGGCCTTTCCAAAACTATTTTTTAAAAAATAATAATGACTAAAATAATTGGACTTACAGGTGGAATTGGAACAGGAAAAACAACTGTTGCAAAGTATTTTGCTTCAAAAGGAGTACCTGTATATATTGCCGATGAAGCGGCAAAAGAAATTATGAATACCAAAGAAGTTGTGCAACATGTTCAAACTCTTTTTTCAGAAAATGTAATTTTAGAAAACGGTCAATTAAATAGAAATTATATTCGTGAATTGGTGTTTACGGATAAAGATAAATTATCACAACTTAACTCGATTATTCATCCCAAAGTAACACTAGATTTTGAAAATTGGTTGAAACAACATAAAGAAGCTCCTTTTATTATAAAAGAAGTGGCAATATTATTTGAAACAAAGGGTCAAAATTATTGTGATGCAACTATTTTAGTAACGGCACCATTAGAAACTCGAATTCAACGTGTTTTAGAAAGAGATAAAACATCCAAAGAAATCATTTTAAAGATTATTGAAAACCAACTTCCTGAAGAAGAGAAAATTAGATTAGCCACTTACGTCATAGTAAATGAAAATTTAGAAAAAACGTATCAATTAATCGATATTTTAATAAAAAAATTAAATAATATTTGAATTTTAACATAATTGTTAAATATTGGTTAATTGTTTCGCTTGCTTTTAATTCCGCCTTAACTTTGCTATGATGAATAAAACAAGGTTTAGAATATTAGTTTTTTTAATGAGTATTTCCTTGATAGGAATTATTTTAGTTCAATTGTATTGGATTAATAGTTCTTTTCAAAAAAATGATGATCAATTTAAACATCACGCTTTAGTAGTTTTAAGTAATGTTTCTGAGAAGCTAAACAATAAAGAAATGGTTGATTTCTATACGTCTTATAAAAAATTTAAAGACAGTACAGGAAGAGAACCTAAGCAAGAACAATTAAAACAACTTTTTTATTATGAAAAAGATTCCAATACAAAAGAAGTTTTAATATATTCTAACACAATTATTCCAGAAGATTTTGGTATAGATGGTTCGTTCTTTGATAAAAATGCTAGTGCAATAAAAATTAGGGAATATCAAGCAAAAAGAAAAACGCAAATTTATAAAGATAATTCTTTAGAAGGTAGCGAATCTAATATAGGAACAAAACCAAATATAACCATACAAAAAAATGGTAGATTAGGTATTTTGGACCGTGTTCAATTTGAACTTTTGTTTAGAGACATTGTTTCTCAAAGACAAATTCATAAAAGAATTTCTTCAAAATTAGTAAATGATGTTTTGAATTTTGAATTATATAAATCAGAATTAAAAACTCCTTATGAATTTGCTGTATATAAAAATGGTCTAGCAACTAAAATAAAATCAGAAGAATTTAGATACGATAAATGCACCACTTATAGCGTGCCTATTTTATTAGATGCTGATGGAAAAACAGAATATAAATTATTAATTAGATTTCCCAATAAAACAAATTTTGTATTCTCGTCAATGTTACCAATGACAATTTTAACATTATTATTTGTGGTTATTATTTTAGTAACATATACTAGTGCTTTAAAACAATTAATCATGCAAAAACAGATATCTGAAATAAAAACAGATTTCATTAACAACATGACACATGAATTTAAAACACCAATTGCGACGATAAATTTAGCTTTAGATGCTATAAAAAATCCGAAAATTATTGATGATAAAGAAAAAGTGCAAAAATATCTTCAAATGATTAAGGATGAAAACAAACGAATGCATGCCCAAGTTGAAAATGTACTAAGAATTTCGAAATTAGAAAAAAACGAATTAAATATAGATAAAGAACCACAAGAAATTACAGAATTTATTGAAGATGCAATTGATCATATAAGTTTAATTTTAGAAGATAGAGAAGGAGAAGTGCATACTCATTTTAATGCCACTAGAACTACAGTACTTTTAAATGATATACATTTTACAAACGTATTGGTTAATATTTTAGATAACGCCATGAAATATTCGGTAGAAAAACCAATGATTAACGTGTACACGGAAAATATTAAAGATTATGTACTTATTAAAATAGAAGATAACGGAATAGGAATGACAAAAGCTGTTCAAAAGAAGGTTTTTGATAAATTTTTTAGAGAACATACGGGTGACTTACACAATGTAAAAGGTCACGGATTAGGTTTGGCTTATGTAAAACAAATAATCGATGACCATAATGGCGAGGTTTTTGTTGAAAGTGAAAAAGGAAAAGGAAGCATGTTTATAATTAAATTACCATTAATAAATTAATATATGGAAGCAAAAAAAATATTATTAGTAGAAGACGATCCAAATTTTGGTTCGGTTTTAAGAGATTATTTATCATTAAATGATTTCGAAGTGACATTAGCTAAAAACGGAATGGAAGGTTTCGAGAAGTTTAAAAAAGATACCTATGATTTATGTATTTTAGACGTAATGATGCCATACAAAGATGGATACACATTAGCTAGGGAGATTAGAGAGAGAAATACAGAAGTGCCAATTATTTTTTTAACAGCTAAAACATTAAAAGAAGATGTTTTAAAAGGATATAAAGTTGGAGCTGACGATTATTTAAACAAACCATTCGATTCAGAAGTGTTGTTAATGAAAATCAAAGCGATTATTCAAAGAAAAGTATCTGAAACAAAACCAGATTCGACCATTTTTGAATTTACTATTGGTAAATTTCATTTAAATTCAAAATTGCGATTCTTAACTTTTGATAATCAAGAACCTATTAAATTATCTCCAAAAGAATCTGAATTATTAAAAATGTTAGCCCTTCATGAAAATGATTTAATGCCAAGAGAATTAGCATTAACAAAAATTTGGAGAGATGATAATTATTTCACCTCAAGAAGTATGGACGTTTATATTGCTAAACTTAGAAAATATCTAAAATTAGATGAACGTGTAGAAATTTTGAATATTCACGGAGAAGGTTTTCGTTTAGTAATAAATTCATAAAAAAAGGCTACCATTTGGTAGCCTTTTTTTATTAAAATTGCCAGCAAATAATCTGTGTAGTTTTGTTTCCATTAGTTAAATGAAGTGTAGTACTTTTTTTAACTTCTACTTTCTTCATTTGTTTGTACAAAGGCTTTAGGTTTGATTTTTTAGAAACAATGGCACTAAACCATTTACATTGATTTTTAAAATGCACACTTTCATAAATCATATTGGTTACAAAAGCCAATTCACCGCCTTCGCACCATAATTCGTTATTCTGCCCACTGAAATTTAAAACGGGTTTGTCAGCTACTTTCTGACCCAAGTTTTTACTTTTTCGTAACGAACCTTTTGCAGCTTCTTCCGCAGAGGAATGAAATGGCGGATTGCAAATAACAAAATCAAATACCTCTTCCGATTCTAATATATATTTTAATACATTTCGCTTATTATCATTAAATCGAACAGTTACGTTTTCGTTTAATTTAGGATTTTTACTTAAAATGGTTTCTGCAGTTAATAAAGATTGCTTATCCACTTCGGTACCTACAAATGTCCAACCGTACTCATGATTCCCAATAATTGGATAAATACAATTTGCGCCTACCCCAATATCTAAAATTCTAACGGTATTTCCTGTAGGAACCACTCCGCCATTTGAAGCGGCTAATACATCTGCAATATGATGCATGTATTCGGCTCTTCCAGGAATAGGAGGGCATAAGTTGGTTTTAGGAATATTCCAGTATTCTAAATTGTAAAAATGCATTAATAACGCTTTGTTTAAGGCTTTTACAGCAATAGGATTAGAAAAATCTATAGACTTTTCTCCAGCTTTATTTAAGAATAAATGTAAGTTTAAATCGGGATGTGTTTTAATTAATTGTGCAAAATCATATCTGCCAACATGTTTGTTTCTTGGGTGTAAACCTTCAAAGTAAAGGTTTGTTTCATTATTTTCCATATATTCTTATAAGTCGCAAATTTACAATTAATAATACGGATTTACATTATGATAAGAAACAAAAAATCCCAACCTTTCGATTGGGATTTTGTATAAGTAAGATATAAATATGATTAAACGTTGATTATTTCACTTTATTTACGATAGCTGCAAATGCTTCTGAGTGGTTCATGGCTAAATCGGCAAGAACTTTACGGTTCAATTCGATGTTGTTAGCTTTTACTTTCCCCATAAACTGAGAATAGCTCATTCCGTATTGTCTTGCACCTGCGTTTATACGCATAATCCATAAGGCACGGAAATTTCTTTTCTTTTGTTTTCTATCACGGTAGGCATAGCACATTGCTTTTTCTACCGCATTTTTAGCGACTGTCCAAACGTTTTTACGTCTTCCGAAGAATCCTTTTGCTTGTTTTAATACTCTTTTTCTTTTAGCTCTTGTAGCTACTGAATTTACTGCTCTTGGCATAATTTTAAATGTTTTTTGTAGTAAGGCGACTTTATTAGTACTTCCGACTTCTATTTTCAGGCTTGGCCTGTCGAAGTCTGCCCACTCCAGGGTTATTAATTAGTTTTAACCAAACAACGTATTAAATAATATTTAATTGTTGTTTAATGCTTTTCTCATCTGTTTTATGAACTAAACCAGAGTGAGTTAAAGCTAATTTACGTTTTTTAGATTTTTTCGTCAAAATATGACTCTTAAAAGCGTGTTTTCTTTTGATCTTTCCAGAACCAGTAACTTTAAATCGTTTCTTAGCACTAGATTTTGTTTTCATTTTAGGCATTTTTTCCTAGGTATTTAATTTATTCTTACTTACTATCTTGATAGCTATAAGCATTAGGCTTTTTATTGCTTACTGCTTATTGCTTACTGCTTAATGCTTATTGCTTTATTTAACTTTTTTCTTTGAAGCAATGTATATAATCATACGTTTTCCTTCTAAAACTGGCATGCTTTCTACTTTACCGTATTCTTCTAAATCTTGAGCCAAACGTAATAATAAAATTTGTCCTTGCTCTTTATAGATAATAGAACGCCCTTTAAAAAATACAAATGCTTTTAATTTAGAGCCTTCTTGCAAGAATTTTAAAGCGTTTTTTTTCTTAAATTCATAATCATGCTCATCAGTTTGAGGTCCAAAGCGAATTTCCTTAATTACAACCTGACTAGATTTTGCTTTTAATTCTTTTTCCCTTTTCTTTTGTTGGTATAAGAATTTTCCATAATCCATCAATTTACAAACAGGTGGGTCTGCGTTTGGTGAAATTTCAACTAAGTCTACTTCCTGTTCCTCTGCAAATCGAAGTGCATCGGCCATTTTGTATACGCCTGGTTCAATATTTTCACCTACTAAACGTACTTCAGCTACACCTCTAATTAAATTATTAATACGATGTGCGGCTACTTTTTCTACTCTAGGAGTGTAACTCCCTCTTCCTCTTCTAATTGCTATGACTCTGTAATTTTAGTTAAACTTTAAAATTGTTTCAATGTTTTGCTTATTTCTTCATTTACAATTTTTACAAATTCTTCAATTGTAACTGTAATATTTCCTTTTCCTTCTTGCCCGTTTCGACGTACAGAAATGGTACCATTTTTTTCTTCCTCTTCACCAACTATCAGCATAAATGGCATTTTTTGCATTTCAGCTTCTCTAATTTTCTTACCAATTGTTTCATTTCGGTTGTCAATTAGGGCGCGAATTTCGTGAATTTCCAGCAAATCTAAAACTTTTTTCGCATATTTTTCATATTTCTCACTTAAACTTAATATAATTGCCTGTTCTGGCATTAACCAAAGTGGGAAATTCCCTGCGGTATGTTCTAGTAAAATAGCAATAAATCGCTCCATGGAACCAAATGGCGCTCTATGAATCATTACTGGACGATGTAATTTGTCATCAGCGCCTTTATATGATAGTTCAAAACGTTCAGGTAAGTTGTAATCTACCTGGATAGTTCCTAATTGCCAACTTCTGCCTAATGCATCTTTTACCATAAAGTCTAACTTCGGACCATAAAATGCAGCTTCGCCTGCTTCTATAACGTAATTTAAACCTTTGTCTTTTGCAGCGCTAATAATAGCATTTTCTGCTTTTTCCCAGTTTTCAACACTACCTATGTATTTGTCAGGATTGTTTAAATCTCTAACAGAAACTTGCGCTGTAAAATTTTCAAATCCTAATGAACCAAATACATAAAGTACTAAATCAATTACATTTTTAAATTCCGCATCCAATTGATCTGGCATACAAAAAATATGTGCATCATCTTGAGTAAATCCTCTTACACGAGTTAAACCGTGCAATTCTCCAGATTGTTCGTATCTATAAACGGTACCAAATTCAGCATAACGTTTTGGTAAATCTTTGTATGACCAAGGTCTAGAATTGTATATTTCACAGTGATGCGGACAATTCATTGGTTTTAACAAAAATTCTTCACCTTCAGCTGGAGTCGTTATCGGTTGAAAACTATCTGCACCATATTTTGCATAATGCCCAGAAGTAACATATAATTCTTTCTGCCCAATATGAGGCGTAACAACTTGTTCGTATCCTCCTTTCTTTTGGGCTTTCTTTAAAAACTGCTCTAATCTATCGCGTAAAGCGGCACCTTTTGGTAGCCATAATGGTAAACCTTGTCCAACACGTTGTGAAAAATGAAACAAATCTAATTCTTTACCTAACTTTCTATGGTCGCGTCTTTTCGCTTCTTCTAATAACTCTAAATAGTCTGTTAAATCTTTCTGTTTTGGAAATGAAGTTCCGTAAACACGTGTCAACTGTTTGTTTTTCTCATCACCACGCCAATATGCACCAGCAATACTCATGATTTTCACAGCTTTAATTATCCCTGTATTCGGAATGTGTCCACCACGACATAAATCTGTAAACGTAGCATGATCACAAAAAGTAATAGTTCCGTCTTCTAAATTAGAAATTAATTCTGTTTTGTACTCGTTGTTTTTATAAACTTCTAACGCTTCGGCTTTCGTTACTGCACGCATTTTAAATTCATGCTTCTCTCTAGAAATTTCTAAAACGCGATCTTCAATTTTCTTGAAATCCGCATCCGTAATTTTATGATCCCCAAAATCTACATCATAATAAAAGCCGTTATCAATTGCAGGCCCTAGTGTTAATTTAATTCCTGGGTATATTTCTTCAAGCGTTTGTGCCATTACGTGTGAAGTTGAATGCCAAAATGCTTTCTTTCCTTCTTTGTCATTCCATGTATATAAAGTAAGTGTACCATCAGTGGTTAACGGGGTAGATGTTTCTATCGTTGTGTCATTATAATTAGCCGAAATCACATTTCTAGCAAATCCTTCGCTAATATTTTTAGCAACATCCATTGGAGTTACGCCTTGCGAAAACTCTCTTACCGATCCATCGGGTAAAGTAACTTTAATCATGGTTTAATTTTTATTGAGGAGCAAAGATAATACAATCCAATATTTCCTACAATATATATAGGTATAGTTTTTTTTTAACACCCACTTCCTAATCTACTTGATTTTTTTGTTAGTCCCCTTTCAAACACACAAAAAGGTTGCTGCTCTTTTCTGTCTTATTTAGCTAATTTTTTTAGATACATTGCGCTACTTATTATTCTTATCAAAAAACATTTACATGTAACTTCTTGTTTTTCAATAGTTAAGAAAATACTTTAAAAAAAGATTATTAT